>NZ_JBQFTW010000004.1:0-318197 GCF_056538865.1 Ruegeria sp. BE3
TCGGGGGCTTCGCAATACAACTCAACAGTTGCGAATGCCGAGGTTGCCGAGAAGAGTGCAAAGAGCATCAGCGCAGAAGTCCTGATCATGAACATTTCCCTTCGTTCGCAATCCGATCAAAATATATCTTAGGTTCACAGTTCTCAACAAACGTGTCTCAGTGCAGTTCAAAGTAGCGGACAGTAGCTGAGCAGAAACCGACTAATCCTGCTCTGACAGTTCGCTTTGGGTCTGCTTCGGGCTGAGGGTGTGTGAAATCTCTGGCTATCCGGCAAAACCGCCGAAAACACCCTCAATGTGCATACTCTGGCGCTTCTCGGAAAGATTTTACACAGGCACTTAAAACGAGCGCGACGAGAGAGCTCGTGGGCTGGAGTTTTCACACACTCTCGGCTCTTTGCAAACCTTAGAGCTAACGCAGCATGGGCCCTGCCCCGAATTACCACCCCACACCGGACTTTGACCGTACGATCCTGTGCTGCACCGCAGCTTCCCATATCCGGGCCATTGACGAAGCCACGCAGAGGTATGGATCATCCGAAGAATGGCCTGTGGCGCTCTGGCCTTTCGAGGATGACGAGGGAGCGCCCGAAGAGGCTCTATCCGTCATTCGAGAGGTGCTTGCTGCACCGGTCTGACCGCATCAGAGCACCTACACAAATATAGGGCGGCGGGATGTTCCGCCACCCAAATTGGTGTTTTCGGCATATCATAGGCAAACCCTGGACCGGGCATATTGGTTCGGCTTGGTAAGACAAAAAGCAGCATGACACCTAAAGCTGATAAACCTTAGTGAAGCTGCAAAACCGTCCAACGCTGCGCCTGAAGTCCGCCTTCCGGACATTCATCGCGGATGCAGAACACTTAGCTTGACGACATGGAAATTCATCTCGGTTTGTTACCTCTTTGGCATCTGCGAAAGGCAACGGATTTGGTTGGTTGCTTCAAACCGGGCCAAGCTAAACTCTATTTGTTATATCTCCAGCCAGATTGGACGATGGTCGCTTGCCCTTTGGGTGCGGCTGACCCCGCTTCCTTCTAACTCACTCTCAAATTCGGAATGCGCGATACCCGCATCTTGAACATCATCATACAAACCGGGCGATACCGCAAAGTGATCCAACAATAGGGGGCGATCTTGTATCCCATCTACAAAATCGTCAAAGCGTGAGGTAAACAAGGCATTTACTGGCACCCTTTCCAATACCGGATGACGAAATATCAAGTCGGGGTAGAACGTACTTCCTAGCACGATATCTGCCACATTGTGGGTAAGATACTGTCGTTCGAAGAAGTCCGGGCCAGGACCATCGTTCCAATCGCCCGTTACAATGATACGCTCTGATGGCTCATTCTGAACCAATTGATCAAGGTACGTTCTGAGGCGGAAACCTTCAGCAGAAATACGGCGCCGTGCCTTCATCGCAGAGGCGATAAACTCGTGGCGGCGTGCAGGATTATTGAATAGGCTTTCGCCGTTATGAACATATTTTGACTTGGTATGTAGGTTGACAATCCGAATAGGATCACCAGCAACTGGATTGATGTCGACAACCATAGGTGCTCGCGTAAAATCATAGGGCTGTAAAAGCAGATCCCCGTCGACATCCGCCTGCCACACGTCTTCTAACTCATGCG
Source organism: Ruegeria sp. BE3 (assembly GCF_056538865.1). Classification (NCBI taxonomy): domain Bacteria; kingdom Pseudomonadati; phylum Pseudomonadota; class Alphaproteobacteria; order Rhodobacterales; family Roseobacteraceae; genus Ruegeria; species Ruegeria sp. BE3. Next base: position 1,639 of record NZ_JBQFTW010000004.1, read on the forward strand.
TCAAGGCGTCGGTTGCATGATCAATATCAGCAACAGCTCCTCCTATTTTTTTGAGCACATAAAGCTTTTGCGAACCACCAGCTTTTCCAATCAGCGCCTCGTAAAGCGGGTCGCCGTTGACAGAAAGAAAATCAGAGATGAATAAGTTCATTTCCTGGATGGCGCTTGGTCCCTCTTGGATGCACAAGATATCCGGATCGATTGCCGTGACTATGTTGGCAACTCTTTGAGCTACGATCCGTGCATCTGGCGCATCCATTGAGTTGCCACCCCAGGCAGGATTGTGATTACCGGAAAACCAGCGGTTCATCCATTCGATATTCCAGTTCATAATTTTCACAGCGATCTCCTTAATAGAGTTTAAAAAAATACTTTTGAAACGTGCAGATGAGCCGTGCAGAAGTCTACAGTTTTTCTGAACCTCGGCCCAAAGCCGACCTTGTCCGAGGGCCGACGATGCTGCGATGTAGCCAGCCAAAGCCGCCATTCGCTGCGAACGCGGAGTTCATTGCCAACTTTTCTGAATCGGTAGGTTACCAAGATCGAGAAGGCCGACGGTTGCGCTATTACGTCTCCAATCGACTGATCTCGGGTGGCAAGGATATCTCCGGCTGGCGACTGCCCGGCCCGGCGCTGGAACACGCAGTCATTGATGTCATCGTCAGACATCTGCAAGACGCCGCCGCCGCGCACCAGGTGCTGGCGCAACCGGAGGCCGGGTCAACGGAGGCAGTTCAGACTTCAGCTGCGGATTTAGTAACTCGGCTTCGAGGCCAAGGCGCTCAGGTCGGCGCTGATATTCTGGCCAACGGCAGAATTGCACGCGGACAGATCGACCTCGAATTGAACCCTAAAAATCTGGCAAGCGCACTTGGCATCGCGGCCGATCATCTGAACCCGGATCTCACACACATCACCTCATCCTTCGATCTGCGACGACGCGGCGTTGAGGCCAAAGTCATCGCTGGAGACATGGCACCCCAACCCGATCCCCACCTCCGGTCCATGCTGATCCGCGCTCATGGCTGGGCGCGTGATCTAAAAGCCGGCGTTCAACTGATGGAAATTGCCCGCCGCGAAAACCTCCCCGGCGCCTTCATCCGTACCCGTGCTCAGCTCGCGTTTCTTTCACCGAAGATTCAGGTCGCGATTCTCGACGGCGCTCAGCCGACCGATTTCACACTCAAGCGTCTTGTCAGCGTGACCCACCCACTAGACTGGTCTGAACAGGAACGCCTGTTCGGCTTCTGACATCTCCAAGTCCTTCGTCCCTGTTACAGGGTTTGCCCTCCCTGATCCGCAGGCACAATTCCCTGTTCCCACGAGAAAATTCCCTGTTCCACCTTTTACGGAATTTGCAACATAAACCTCTGGAAAACATGCAGTTCCGATAGGAGAAATGACGGAACTCAGACCTGTTTCACGAAAATTCCCTGTAAATTGCCGGGTATCAGGGAAATCCCGCCCAAAGCGACCCCGCCAAAATGCGCCACTGAGACTGCGGCCGGAATTGCGCTCTGAGTGTGCGATCTGCTCCGTCTCTGATTGAAAGCGCATGCGCCAACTCGCGGGAATTGCGGCACAATTCCGGGTCAGAAAACACAACTGAAGTGAGACAGGTATGAGTGGCGGGGAGACAGGGATTCGAACCCTGGGAACGCTCTCACGTTCAACGGTTTTCAAGACCGCCGCATTCGACCACTCTGCCACCTCCCCGCGTGGGGCAGGGTCTAAGGCGAGTTGTTGGCAGAGGCAAGCCATAAAGCGGGAAATCTTGCCGAAGCGAAAGCAGCAGTCTTTCCATGGCCCGGTGCCCGCGCTATGATCCGCTCAAGAAACCGCTGGAGACTGGCAAAAAGAACCAGCACGCATGCGGTGGGGCGCGGCCGATATGGCCTGTCAGGCAAGGGATGAGACAATGAAGCGAGCGACTGGCACACGCTTTGGGCCGCAGCGGCTGGCGTTTCTGGCCGTGAGTATGGTGGCCTTGGCGGGCTGCGAAGAAGGGTTCAATCTGCAGGAACCCTCGACCGAAGAAACGGCAAGTGAGGATGCGGACAACACCAACAGGTTTGAGCTGTTCCCCGAAGCCAGTGCCAGCAACCAGCGCGATGTCGAGGCACCCGAGGTGTTTCAGGTGACCGAGGCGGGTCTTTGGGACGGGCGTCCGTCGCTGGGCGGCGTCTGGGTGGCGCACCCTGATGTCTCACAACCCGAGCGGGTACTGATCAAAAATACAACCAACAACAAAACCGTCACCGGCGCGTTGTTCCGTCGCGAGCGGAACCTGCCGGGGCCCGCGCTGCAAGTGTCATCGTCGGCAGCATCGCAGCTGGGAATGCTGGCCGGTGCTCCGACCCGGATTGAGGTGGTTGCGCTGCGACGAGAAGAGATCGCGCCTGCTCCACCGCCGATTGCGGAAGAACCCGTTGAGGAAGAGACAGCCGAGACCAGCACTGAGATTGCAGCCGTAGACACGACCGAAGCAGATGCACCCGAGAAACCCGCAAAGCGGAAATGGTGGCAAAAGAAACCTGCTGACGAGACCAACGCCGCCGGTGCAGCTGTAGCTGCCGGGGCTGCCGCGGGCGCGGTTGTCGCCTCGACCGGGGATGATGTTGCTGAGACCGCCGTTCAGACGGCTGACGCAGCCACTGAGGCCGTCGAGCCTGAACAGCCTGCGAAACGCAAGTGGTGGCAAAAGAAGACACCTGAAGAGGTAGACGCCGCAGCAGCCGAAGTGGCGACCGCTCCGCTTGCCGAGACCGGGAACGAGGCCGCATTGGCCGGTGCCCAGACTGCAGCCTTGTCGGACCCAGAGATCACACCTCCGGCCGAGAAACCCGCCAAACGGAAATGGTGGCAGAAGAAAGACCCCAACGCCATCACCGAGACGCCGCTGGACCCGATCGCGGGTGCAGCCGCAGCCATTGAGGCAAGCGAGCCGACCACCGCAGCCGCAGCTGCCGCCGCCACCCCCGAGACAACTGGCGGGTTGGCAAAGCCGTTTGTTCAGGCCGGCACCTTCAGTGTCGAAGCAAACGCCAAAAGCGCCGCCGAGAAGATCCATCGCAACGGAATGTCCGCTGAGGTGGCAGAGTTGAAAGGCGACGAGAATACAGTTTGGCGCGTGCTCGTCGGCCCGGCTTCGACTCGGGCCGAGCGTCGCGCCTTGCTGAACGATGTCAAAGACCTCGGTTTTGCCGATGCCTTCACGGCCAAGAATTGAGATGAGGAAGCCCAAAATGCTGTCTGCATTCAGATCCACATGCCTGGCCATCGGCCTGACTGTGCTGGCCCTGCCCTCTTACGCCTTTGATACAACGGCGCGGGCGGCTTATGTGATGGACCAGGGAACCGGAACGGTGTTGCTATCGAAAGACGCCGATCAGCCGCTTCCTCCGGCCTCGATGTCAAAGCTCATGACTCTGTACGTGGCGTTCGAGGCGCTGCGTGACGGGCGATTGACCTTGCAGGAAACACTGCCCGTCTCGGAACACGCGATGAGCTATGGTGGCTCGACCATGTTCCTGAACACGCAGGACCGCGTGACGGTCGAGGATCTTCTGCGTGGCATTATTGTGCTGTCGGGCAATGATGCCTGTGTGGTGATCGCCGAAGCGCTCAGCCCCGATGGAACCGAAGCAGGCTTTGCTCGTTTCATGACCCAGCGCGCGCAGCAAATGGGCATGAACAACTCGAACTTCGCCAATTCCAACGGTTGGCCTGCTGCGGGGCACATGATGTCGGTGCATGATCTGGCCATTCTGGCCGATCGTCTGATCACCGATTTTCCGGAATACTACCCGCTGTTCGCCGAAGAGGTGTTCGAGTTCGATGGTCGCGCGCCATCAAACTCACGCAACCGCAATCCGCTGTTGAAGCTGGGGATTGGGGCGGATGGGCTCAAGACCGGCCACACGCAAGAGGCCGGGTATGGTCTGGTCGGATCGGCCAAACAGGGTGATCGTCGGGTCGTCTTTGTCCTCACGGGTCTCGACAGCACCCGCGCCCGTGCAGAGGAGGCTGAGGCCGTGGTTAACTGGTCGTTTCGAAATTTTGTCGAGAGGACAGTTGCCAAAGCGGAAGAACCGGTAGCCCAGGCAAAGCTTTGGATGGGGGCTGAAAAGACAGTTGGACTGGTGCCTGAAGAGGACCTGACACTGCTGTTTCCGGTCTTGGGCGGCAAGGAAATCAAAGCCGAGGTGGTCTATGACGGCCCGATCAATGCTCCGGTATCGAAGGGTCAGCAGCTTGCCGAACTGGTGATTCAGCCGGAAGGCCTGCCGGAAATTCGCCGCCCTCTCGTGGCTGACAGGGACGTCGCACAGGGCGGGTTTGTTGTGCGAATGATGACCGTTGGCGGCATCGTTCTGAAAGACGTCATCAATATCCCGCTGGAACAAATGTGACGCCGCGCGGAATGTTCCTGACTTTTGAAGGCATTGACGGATCGGGCAAATCCACGCAGGCGCGCCTGCTGGCCGAACATTTGCACAACGCAGGCCGAGATGTGGTTCTGACCCGCGAGCCCGGAGGCTCAGCCGGGGCCGAGGAAATCCGCAGTCTGGTCCTGCAGGGCGATCCGGATCGCTGGTCTGCCGAGACCGAGATTCTGTTGTTCACCGCCGCCCGTCGCGATCATCTGGAGCGTACGATTGAGCCGGCTCTGGCTGCGGGTAAGGTTGTTATCTGTGATCGGTTCGCCGACAGCACTCGCATGTATCAAGGCCTGTCGCGCGGAGATCTGCGCGGGTTGGTCGACCAGTTACATGCGCTGATGATCAAACGCGAACCGGACCTGACACTGCTGATCGATATGGACCCCGAAACGGGCCTGTCCCGCGCCAAAGAACGTCAGGGCACCGAGGAGCGATTCGAGGATTTCGGCGTCGACCTGCAACAAAAAATGCGCGCCGGGTTTCTGGCGCTCGCAGATGAGTTTCCGGACCGTTTCCGCGTCGTCGATGGCAACCGAGACATGGACAGCGTCGCGCAGGATGTGACAGATTTCGTCTCAACAGCCCTGCGATAGACGAGACATGAGCAACGATACTCCAAACCCGGATCAGGCCCCCGGCGCCCCGCACCCCCGCGAAACGGAGCGGCTGTTCGGGCAGGACAACGCCGAACAAGCCTTCCTGACCGCCTATAACTCGGACCGGCTGCATCACGGCTGGTTGCTGACCGGCCCCCGCGGGGTTGGCAAAGCAACTTTGGCATGGCGCATTGCCCGGTTTTTGCTCGCGACACCTCCGACAGATGACGGTGGGTTGTTCGGTGCCCCCCCTCCGCCCGACACATTAGACATCGACACGGATCACCCCGTCTCGCATCGCATTCTGGCAGGAGCCGAGCCCGGACTAGCCGCGATCACCCGATCCGTGAACGATCAGGGGCGTCTGCGCAATGAAATCGTGGTTGACGACATCCGCAAGCTAGGGCGCTTCTTTGGTCTGTCCTCGGCGGATGGCGGTCGGCGGGTTGTCATTGTCGACTCGGCAGATGAGATGAACACCAGCGCTGCCAACGCGCTGTTGAAAATGCTCGAGGAGCCTCCGGCGCGCACGACGCTATTGCTGATCTCACATCAACCCTCGCGCTTATTGCCCACCATCCGGTCTCGTTGCCGAACTCTGCGCCTATCGCCTTTGGGGGTCGAAGATATGCAGGCGGCACTTGCGCAAACCGGGGCGGAACTGCCTGCACAAGCGGACCATCTGGCCGCTCTGGCAGCAGGCTCGGTCGGCGATGCCGTGCGCCTGATCAATCTGGGTGGGTTGGAGCTTTACGCCGAGCTGATCGCCATTGTGGGCACCCTGCCCCGGCTCGACCGGCAACGTGCGCTGAAGTTGGCAGAAACAGCCGCACAGCGCGGTGCGGCTGAACGGTTCGACCTGCTTTTGTCCCTGATCGACATAGCCCTGTCCCGCCTCGCCCTGACCGGCGCAACAGGCGCGGCCCCGATGCCCGAAGCCGCTCCGAACGAGGCCGAAACGCTGGCGCGCCTCTCCGGTTCACCGCACAAGGCCCGCCAATGGGCCGAGGCTGCCGCCCTGATCACGTCACGCGCGCGGCATGGGCAGGCGGTGAACCTTGACCCTGCCTCGCTTGTCCTAGATACGGTGTTCAAGATACAGGAAACCGCCGGTCATTAGTGATGAGCCCCACCCCTGAAATTACCGACAGCCATTGCCATCTGGACTTCCCGGATTTCGAAGGCCAGTTGGACGAGATCGTAGCCCGTGCCGCCGAAGCAGGCGTGACGCGGATGGTGACGATTTGTACCCGCCTTCGCAACGAACCCAGCGTACGCGCCATCGCCGAAGCTCACGCTTCGGTCTTCTACGCCGCTGGCACGCACCCGATGAGCGCAGTGGACGAACCCATGGCTACGGTTGACGAACTGGTCACACTGGCGCGTCATCCGAAATTTGTTGGCATCGGCGAAAGCGGTTTGGATTACCACTACACCGCCGACTCAGCTGAGATTCAAAAACAATCGCTGCGCGTTCATATCCAGGCGGCGCAGCAAACTGGCCTGCCATTGATCATCCATGCGCGTGCAGCCGATGACGACATGGCCCGCATTCTGACCGAAGAACATCGCAATGCACCCTATTCCTGCGTGATGCATTGCTTCTCGTCTTCGGCGGAGCTGGCCCGGGCCGCGCTGGATCTGGGCTTTTACCTGTCCATGTCGGGCATCGCCGCCTTCCCCAAAAGTCAGGAGTTGCGCGATATCTTCGCCGCTGCCCCTGTCGACCGCATTCTAGTGGAAACCGACGCGCCTTATCTGGCCCCACCGCCACATCGTGGCAAACGCAATGAGCCCGCCTATACCGCCCACACCGCTCGCAAGGGGGCCGAAGTATTCGGGATGGACTACGCCGAGTTCGCCGCCCAGACGCAGGAAAATTTCGACCGGCTGTTCACCAAGGCCGCGACATACAAGGCCGCCGCATGACTGAACTGCGCTGCACTATTCTGGGCTGCGGATCATCCGGCGGTGTTCCCCGGCTGGGCGGTCATTGGGGGGCTTGTGACCCCGACAATCCAAAGAACTCGCGCCGCCGATGCTCAATGCTGGTTGAACGGGACGGGCCGGATGGCACGACCTCTGTTCTGATCGACACCTCACCCGACATGCGCAGCCAGTTGCTGAGCAGCGGCACAGGCCGTCTGGATGGGGTAGTTTACACCCACTCCCATGCCGATCACACCAACGGTCTGGACGACTTGCGGATGATCTTCTTCAACATGAAGGCGCGCGTTCAGGTCTGGGCGGATGGCGATACGCAAAACGACCTTCTCAACCGCTTCGGCTATGCGTTCGTGCAGCCCGAGGACTCGCCCTATCCGCCTATTCTCGATCTGCGCACAATTGACGGACCGTTTGAAATCGACGGGCCCGGCGGTGCGATCCCGCTAGAGCCGTTTGTAGTGAATCACGGCAGAATTGACTCACTGGGCTTCAAGATGGGAAACCTCGCGTACCTTCCCGATGTTGCCGAGATTTATGACGAGGCCTGGCGGGCAATGGAAGGGCTCGATTGCCTGATCATTGACGCTCTGCGCCGCACGCCCCACCCAACCCATGCACATCTGGAAAAGACATTGGGCTGGATCAAGCAACTGGAACCGAAACGCGCCATTCTGACCAACATGCATATCGATATGGACTATGCCACGGTCGAGGCCGAAACCCCGGACCACATCACGCCCGCGTTTGACGGGATGGTGATCCGGCAAGCGCTCTGAGAGCCGGGCCGCTGCCTGCCCCCATCCCCTCCGCTATGGCCTCGCCATGTTTCAAAGCCTGATCGATGTTGTCCTACCAGTCTTTCTGGTGATCGGAGCCGGGTATCTGTCGACCCGATTGGGATATTTTCGCGAAGTTCATATCGACGGGCTGATGAAATTCACGCAGGGCTTTGCGATCCCATGCCTGCTATTTCTGGCAATTGCCAATCTGGACCTGAGCGCCAGTTTCGATCCTCGCCTGCTAGGCAGCTTCTATACTGCCGCAGGATTGTGTTTTCTGGCCGGTATGCTCGGTGCACGCCTGATCTTCGGTCGTGAGTGGGAAGATAGCGTCGCAATCGGCTTTTGCTGTTTGTTCTCAAACTCAGTTCTGCTGGGCCTGCCGATCACCGAGCGCGCTTATGGCCCCGAGAATCTGACCGGCAACTTCGCGATCATCGCCTTTCATTCCCCCTTTTGCTATTGCGTCGGCATCACGGTGATGGAGGTCTTCCGGAACCGCGGCCACGGTGGCGCAAGGATGATCAGATCGGTGCTGACCGCGATGTTCAAGAACGCATTGATCCTGGGCATTGGCCTGGGTTTCATCGTCAATCTGTCAGGTGTCGGCATCCCCACGGTGGTAGATGACGCGCTGAACCTGATCACAAGTGCTGCGCTGCCGGGGGCCCTGTTCGCTTTGGGCGGCGTCTTGGTAAAATACCGCCCCGAAGGTGACCTGCGCGCAATCATGTTTGTCTGCGGCGTTTCGCTGATCCTGCATCCCAGCCTCGTGTGGCTGTTCGGCGCATCGCTTTCTCTGCCGCAGGACCTGTTTCGTTCAGGCGTCCTGACCGCCGCGATGGCACCGGGCTTCAACGCTTATATCTTCGCTAACATGTATGGCCGGGCAAATCGGGTCGCCGCCTCGTCGGTTCTGATCGGAACCGGAGTTTCGATTTTGACGGTCTGGCTATGGCTGACCCTTCTGAGCTGACCGAAAGCATTGACTTTGCCCACCATCGAGACACCTATCGCAGGACCAAACTGGAGCCCGTATATGCCAAACGCAGTCATTGTTGCCCACGGTCAACCTTCTGACCCAGCCCCCGCCGAGGCGGCGCTGGCAACGTTGGCTGCGCAAGTCGACGCTCTGTGTGAACACGTTTCAGTTTGTTCGGCAACTCTGGCAGCTCCGGGCGCGTTGGAAGCCTGCCTTGATGGCCTGCCTACGAATACCGCTGTTTATCCACTCTTCATGGCGCGTGGCTGGTTTGTAACCAGCGCGCTCCCGAAACGGATCGGTGATCGACCGGTCAGAATTCTCGACCCTTTGGGCACTGATCCGGAACTGCCTCTGCTGGTAGCTGGGTCTCTAGGCGACGTGATGATCGACAAAGGCTGGAACCCTGAGGACATCGATCTTGTCATCGCGGCCCATGGATCTGGTCGCAGCCCCAATCCGGCCCGTGTTGCACAGGATTTTGCCTGCGCATTGGTCCAGCATATTCCGTTCAAATCCGTCCATACGGGGTTTGTAGAGCAATCGCCTTCCATTGCGGATGCGGCGACCGATCTTGAAGGGCAAGCAATCTGCCTACCATTCTTCGCCTGTACCGGCGGACACGTATTGGAAGATGTACCGCAAGAGCTGAAGCGCGCCACCTTTACCGGCCATGTCATGCCGGTGATCTCCGAATTGCCACAGGTCCAACGCCACATCGCCAGAGTTTTGGATCAGCTCTGAATCCAACCATGCAGCTTTGCGTTCAACCGGGTTACTGCGCGCCCGACAGTTCCGAATAGAAACGGTGACAAGATCTACCATCTCGCTTCGCGGCATAAAGCGCCAGATCGGCAGCATGCAGGATATCGACTGCTCTGGGCACCTCGAACTGAGTTGATAAAGCGGTTCCGATACTGCAGGAGATCCGACACTCTGTCCCGTCGAATTGCATCGGTTCGCATAAGCTCGAAATCAGTCGACCAGCGACCCTGCCAAGTTTATCGCGATCGGTCATACCTTTGAAAATCAACACAAACTCATCCCCGCCAACCCGGGCAACCGTGTCGTCACCGCGCGTTTCGGCAAGCATGATACGGGCAGCCTGCTGCAATACATAATCCCCGGCGGCGTGGCCCAAACGGTCATTGATAGATTTGAAGTAGTCCAGATCCAATTGCATCAGCGCAAAGGTCGCCTTCATCGAGATCAAATGGCCCAGCAGATGATCCATTGCTCGACGATTCTTCAATCCGGTCAGCGTATCGGTGTATGCTTGTTCTTCCGCCGCGAGCATGGCCCCCTGCAACCGCAAATTCAGCGACCTCGAAGCATCCATCGCCGCAGACTTCGCCTCGACCAGATACAAAAGCTCAATCGCAAGATCGGTGCCCGAGAAATCCGCGCTTGTCAGAGCATAGTCCCGAACCGCATCCAGAATGGATATGCCAAACGACAAGTTAACAACTGTCCCTCCGCCATTTGGCATCGGCGCGATCAGACCTTTCAACGCAGTTCGAGGCATGTCTTTGAACCTAAGATGCAACCTGGTTCCCGGCGTCGCTATCAAATCCGCGATGTTGGTAACCGATCTGGGCCGCAAGAGCTCAAAGATATCCAGAAAACTCTCGCCCGCCATTTGACGTTCAGGTCGCAACTTCTGAAGTGTTGGCCCAGCCTGAATGATCCGTCCCGCATCATCCACCAGCACGAACATCGGACAAAGGGTTTCCAGCAACGAGGTCAGAGCGCGCGTACACGTCATCCGCTCCGTGCTCCCAGATCGAAATGACGGCCCTGAGCAAACGCACTCTCTACCAAGGTGATCGAAATGACCTCGGCACCGCTTTGGTGTCCGTCATGGGTGAGAATTACCAATGCACCATAATCATCTGCCATGGCCCGCAGGACCCCTGTCATGACGCTTGAATAACCCGGAAGGCCGGAAAAGCAGTGCAAACGATATTCAGCTGGTGAGTGTTCCTGCAACTCCAGCGCGGGCAGAACAAGATCTGAGACGGCAAGCCGAACCCGATCCGACAGATCATCCAATGAATGCAGGAACTCGACATAGGTCACGCCGCCAAAGCGTAAAAGCCTGCGCAACCCTTCCATATTTGGGTGCGAAACGAGATAGGTGCCCAGATCCTCGAGAAATTCTGGCTTCGAACGCTCCAGATCTGCACACAACACATCCAGAACACGCGCCGAGACATCCGCCTCGTAAATTAACATCGCTTCGAATTCGTCGAAATCCAACCCTGCGGCCTGCATCGCGCGCAGCCAGCAGTGACGGCCATAGGTGGCGCAAACAAAGGATTGGATCGCCCTGTTGATCAGTCCATGCATGAAAAGCCCCGGATCAGAAATCCGGTCTAGATGACCCCAGAAAGCTTAACAAAAGCCCAAAATCCATGACTGGATTGAGACAATGCGTTGTAATCTCAGCTTGAAACCAAAGGGCATCAGAAGTCGGTCGGTGCGCCCCCTTCCGATTTTCGGCGGGCGACAAAATCAGCCAACTCGTCGCGGATCGCTTCGTCCAGCGCGGGGGGCTCGAAGGTGTTCACGATCTCCCTGAACATGTGATGCGCGCGTTCTGCAGTCCATACACCGCCAGCCGCTTCCCAGGCCTCGAAGTTCTTCCAGTCACTCAGGAAGGGCTGATAAAACGCGGTGGAGTAACGATCCTGCGTGTGTTGGATGCCAAAGAAATGCCCATCGTTCCCGACGGCACGTATTGCATCCAGCGCGATCTCATCCGGTCCGGTCGCGTTTATCTCTGGCTGCATATATCGCTGAATTTGCTGTAATATTTCGCAATCCATGATAAATTTCTCAGGGCTGGCAATCAATCCGCCCTCTAGCCATCCCGCTGCGTGATAGACCATGTTGGTCCCCGACTGCACTGCCGCCCAGAGCGAATTCGACGTCTCCCAGATCGCCTGACCGTCAGGCACATTGGCCGCGCATACTCCGGATGAACGCATAGGCAGCCCATAAAACCGCGCCATCTGTCCCGTCATCTGAGTCGAGCGCATATATTCCGGCGTCCCGAACGCAGGCGCGCCGGATTTCATGTCCACATTCGAGGTAAACGTCCCAATCACACAGGGAATGCCGGGCCGGACGTATTGGAACAACGCAATTGCGCAGAGCGCCTCAGCCAGAGATTGCGCCACCGCGCCCGCCATGGTCACAGGTGCCATGGCCCCGGCAAGCGTAAAAGGTGTCACCACGATCGCCTGCCCGCGCCGCGCCAACCTCAGACAGCCGTCGATCATTGGGTGGTCGTGTTTCAGCGGCGAGGTCGAATTGATGTTGGTGTACATCCGCGGCGCGGCTTCGAACTCCTCGTGGCTGAGACCGCCGGCGATACGCACCATCTCCATCACATCTTCAACGCGCTCTTTGCCCAGAGAATAGGCGTGCATGGCCTTATCGGTCAGCGTCAGTTTATCATAGAGCACATCCAGATGACGAATGCTGGCATGGATATCGACCGGCTCAACCGGGTAACCGCCCGCAAAATGAATGCAGTTAAAATATTGCGTCAGTTTTAGCAGGTCCTGACACATCCGCCTGGTACCCGGGACCTTCTTGCCGATCTCCATATCCCAATAATTCGGCGGAGATGACACGTTTCCGAACAGCAGTGTACGACCACCTACCTCGATCTTGTGATCAGGGTTGCGCGGGGTGATCGTGAATTTGCTCGGGGCCTTGCGCACCATTTCCATGACGAAATCGCGGCCCATCCGAACATTGTCGCCGTTGATGGTGCAACCAGCCTCCCGTAGGATATCAAGCGCTTCCTTGTTGTAGAACTCGATCCCGATCTCTTCGAGGATACGCATCGCACCTTCATGAATCGCCTCAACCCCGTCGGGTCCCAAAGGCTCGGTCGGTCGATCTATGTTTATCGGCGGGTTCCAAGGCATCTGATCGATAATGGCACTGCCGCGACGTGCGGCAGCGCCAGCGCGACCGCCACTGCGTCGTTTGCGAGTTCTGCTGTCGGCCATGGCTATCCTCCGGACGCTGCTTTCTTCAAGCAAGCCCCGAACACCGAGTAATGGCCGCTCTGTCTGCGACAATAGATGTCGGTTTCACCCTATATCATGGCGATTTTCAACTCAGTTGTTCAGCAATTAGCTAACCAGCCGGGTATATGCCCGATATCGGGCAGCACAACATCCGCCAACGGCTCCAGCATCTGCGCCGGGGCCATTCCCGTCAAAACACCAATCGTCACCATGCCCGCTGCACGCCCGGCCTCGAGGTCATGCAGGCTGTCACCCACCATGGCAATTCGCGACGGGTCGATGTCGATATGTTTGGCAAAGGCCAGCAACTGCCCCGGCCCCGGCTTGAACCCATGGCCACTGTCATATCCGGCGACGAAATCGAAGTGATCCCGCACACCAACCGAGTCGAGATGCTGCAGCGCCGGCATCTCTCCATCATTTGTGGCAACGCCTAGCTTCAATCCAGCCTGCCTCAAACCTTCAAGAAACGGCGCCAGTGGCACAGATGGAATCTGCCGCGCCTCTGCCGAGGCTCGGTTTAGGGTGTCAACAAGCTCTGACCTAGGTGTCTCGGGCAGATGAGGCTTTAAAACCTCGGCGACTTCATCGACCGTTCCGGCGATTACGATGCTGTCCGCCTCATAGGTTTCTTCAGTATAATCAAATCCGATGGCTTTACCCATTTCGGATGCAAGCTGCGTGTCGCCTACCGACAAGCGCTCCAGTGCGACGCGCCCGAAAGCACCCCATGTGGCGGCAAAGTCAAAAAGTGTTCCGTCCTTGTCGAACAATAAGGCATCGATAGGCATTCAAAGAGGCTCCTACAAATTAAGTCCAGTGCATTTCCGATGGTCCCGACAGCATCGCACGGGCCTGACCCGGCTGATCATAAGGGACGGAATTGGCGTCACAAAAGGCGATCACCCACGAATCGTCAAGCATCAGGAAATCGAGAACCGAGGTCAGAAACTCCGCCTCACCCGCACGCGCGCGCAGGTCTTCGGTGGATGCCCCACTGGCTCCCAGAAAAACGGGCAACAGCTCATCATTTCCAACCAGCCAGCTCAGAACTTTCAAGGCCAGGGTTTCGGCGGCATCGGCAGATATCGGCATTATCTGGTCCCGGATCGTCTCTTGGAAAGGGTTTGTTAACCAGACTCATAAACACTTTGGCAATGCATGCAATCAAACGGTGAACGGCCATGTCCGAGCAAGGCACCATACTCGTCCTCGATGGCGTTTCGACCAATCGCATCATGCTCAAGGTGCAGCTGACAGCGGCTTGGTATCACGTCGTACAGGGCGAGAAAGTGGCGGGCCTGTCCGCTTTGCTGCGGCGTACGCGGCCTGATCTTGTTCTGACTGCTCAAACTCTGCCGGATGGATCAGCAGCAGATGTCAAAAGGTTGATGCAGTCGGACCCTGCTTTGGCGGACGTGCCGATCGTGGCCATCGCTCCACAAAATGACAAGGCAGCACGGCTTCGCGCGCTTTCAGACGGGTTGGACGATGTGCTTGGCTATCCTCTGAAAGATACGCTTTTGCTGGCCCGTGTCCGCAGCCTTTTGCGCGCGCGCGCTGATAGACAAGATCTCAGTGTCAAAGACGCATCGCAGTCGATCGGGTTTGCCGAACCCGCTGCCACGTTGATCGCACCTCACCCTGCGGCTCACATCGCGGTTCTGACACATACGCCCCGTACCGGAGCGCTGTGGAGTAAAGCACTGTGTGCTCAAACCCGACATCGGTTGAGCATCCATACCTTGCCGAACCTGCAGGGTGTCCTCGGCGAAGCGCCTCCGGATGCCATCGTCGTCGAACTTGGAGCGGACAGCTCTGCATCCAAGTTGCTTGCCGATTTACGCTCGCGCAGTGGCACGCGGCACACGGTATTGATCGCGGTACTGAAGGACAATGACGCAAACCTTGCCGCCGAAGCGCTTGACCGAGGTGCGGACGCCGTTTGCATTGGAGGCTTCAACGCCGACGAAATATCCCTGCGACTTGAGACGCAGATTGCCCGTAAAACCCGCGATGACAGGCTGCGCGACACATTGCGACAGGGTCTGACGGAGGCGTTGACTGACCCTCTGACGGGTCTGCACAATCGACGCTATGCCTTGCGCGCGCTCGACCAGATTGCGCATGATTCACTGCGCACTGGGCGTGGTTTTGCCGTCATGCTGGCCGACCTTGATCATTTCAAATCCATAAACGACCGTTTTGGTCATGCCGCAGGCGATTGTGTGCTGTGCGAGGCCGCGCGCAGGATTCGGACCGCAATGGGTCCTACTGGATTCGTCGCCCGCATTGGCGGAGAAGAGTTCATGATTGGCCTGCCCGAAACCTCGACCAAGCAAGCCTTGCAGCAGGCTGACAGCGTCTGCAAAAGCATTTGCAGCACACCCTTCCAATTGCCCGATCACCCCACGTTGATCCCGGTTACGATCAGCGTCGGCCTCAACTTGTGTGCCCCCAGAGATCTGAGCCAGCCCAGCACAGCTGATCCGGTCAATCAACTTATCCGATCTGCTGACAAGGCGCTTTATGCGGCCAAAAAAGCAGGCCGAAATCAAGTGCATATCCGGCAATCCGCAGCCTGACGGATCAGTCCCGCTTCTTGTGTTTGCGTGCCCCGTGCTTGACCACTTCCTCCAGCCGATCGGCATAGGCTGTGCGCTCTTCGTCATTCATGGCCGAGATCTGCGCCAGCCATTGTTGATGAAGCGCTTCTTGAAGAGCCGCAGTTGCTTGCGCCTGTTGTTCCAGAAGCCCCTGGACCGCAGTAGGTTCAAATGGGACAACCCTCAGCGCTTGACTGAGCGCGCTAAAATCCTGCTGGCGCCGGTGCGAGCCTTTGCCACGCAGAGCTGACAACTCACCCCGCAGCGCTTTGCGCTCTGATTTCGGGAGTGCATGATAAAGCGACGGCCCGAAACCAGGAGGGGCAGCGACGCGGTCCTGGCCTTTGAATCTCAGGACTGTCCCAAGGGCGACCCCGGCCACCATCAAGTTCAGAGCCAGCGAAACAACCAGCAGAATCGGCATCCATCGACGTTTGGGTGCAGGCGCATCTGTCATTCCGCATCCTCCAGAAAGTTATCATCCAAGCTCAGGTCGGCGATCAGAAAAGTCGTCTCTGATGACACAAAATACTCTGCCGGGTCCGGCAGGAAAGATGGTGCAGAGAACCCAATCCAAACGCCCGCCGCGCTGGCGGCCACAAGTCCGCCCACCCCTTGCCAGCCGCCGATCGACCCCATGCGCCAACGCCATGTCGGTCGCGCCGCCTGTGCAACACGCGCCAATCGCAGCGCTTCGGCGTCAGTTTCGATCCGAACCGCCAGATCGTCAGGAAACTCGTCACGCGTGGCGCGCGCCTGCGCAAACAGACCTTCCAGTTCCTTGCCATGATCAGCCATGTTCATACCCCAGTTCATCCTTGCGCCCAGCCAGTATCGCCGTCAAAGCCCGTTTGCCCCGCGCGGTCAGACTTTCAACCGCTTCAACAGAAATCTCCATGATCCCTGCGATCTCGGGATTGGACAATTCCTCGATATGCCGCAAAACGACGGCCTGTCTTTGCCGGTCCGGCAATTGATCCAAGGCATTCTGCAACGCGTCCCGTCGCGCGTCCTCCTGCATCTTGTCGACCACACTGGCAGAGCCGTCTTCAGGTTCGGGCGCATTTTCCAACGTATCAGGCCGCTTTCGGCGCCGCAGATCCACGCACAGATTCAGCGCCACACGATAAAGCCAGGTCGATATCTGCGCCTGCCCGTGTACCCAGTCCGGGGCCATCTTCCACAGGCGCATCAACGCCTCTTGTGTGACGTCTTCGGCCTCGGCCCGATTGCCCAGCATTCGCAATGCCACCGAATAGCAGCGCGGCCCCAGCCTGTCTGTCAGCAGACGAGCGGCATGGGCATCGCCATCAGCGAACAGGTCCAACAACGCTTCGTTGCTGGGCTCGGGCATGGCGGATGAACCGCCATGCACCATGTCCGGATAAGAGGTCAGATCCTCCATCCTGCATCAGTTGTCGTTAGAATCCGACTTGTGATGTCGCTTGTGCTTACGACCCATCCGATCCTTTGCATCCGCATATTCCTGTTCCGAGATCGACCCGTTACCATCGGCATCGATACGCTCGAACATCTTGGAGGCCCGGCGCGGTTTGGGCAATTCATCTTCGCTCAGAAACCCGTCCGCGTTGGCATCATATTTTTCAAACATCCCCTTTACCCGATCCGCAGCCTTGGCCTGAGCGGCGGCCTGCATTTCCTCGACGCTCAGTTGCCCGTCCCCATCGGTATCGGCCGAAGTGTAGTTCTTCATGCGATGCTCGGTGATCTCGGTCAGCGTCACCTGACCGTCGCCATCAATGTCCAGCTCTTCAAACGTCGCCCGCGGCCCTTTGGCGAATGCCGAAGTTGCGGTGATGACTAGTGCGGCCCCAACGACGCCGGAGATGAAGATTTTTCTGTTCATAACTTATTCCCCTGATATGCGCGGCCCCTTGCCGCTGCTGATACCAATTCAAACGCTGCATGTGCGGGTTTCCGTCGCCGCCTGATCAACTTTTTTCCACCCGGTTTGAATGCGGGGCATTTCCTGCTAGGTTCGGCTTCGCCGCCGCAAAGCGACGCACCCCCCTTTCCTGCATGGCCTGGCCAAGCCTATATGACCTCAGGATAAACGCGCGAGATTCATATGACTGATCAGACTGTTGAGACGACGATCGAGGAAGAACGCCCGACCAAACCCGCATTGATCCGGGGATTTCGGGGCAAATGCCCGAATTGTGGCGAAGGCAAGTTGCTGCACAGCTATCTCAAAGTGAACGATAGTTGCTCGAATTGCGGGCAGGAGCTATTTCATCATCGCGCCGATGACGGACCGGCCTATCTGACAATTCTGATCGTTGGGCATCTTCTGGCACCAGCATTGCATGTCTCTTACGTGCATTGGCGGCCCGGCCCCTGGACCATGGCAATCGGGTTTTCGATCGCTTGTGTCGTCCTGTCGCTGTATCTATTGCCGCGACTTAAGGGGGCAGTCGTCGCCTATCAATGGGCACGCCGCATGCATGGGTTCGGCAGATCCGCATGAGTGCGGACAAGACCGCCATTCGCAACGCCGCGACCGTCATCGTTCTGCGTGACAGGCTTGGCGATCCCTCGATCCTGATGGGGCAACGCGGAGCAAAAGCCGCGTTCATGCCAAACAAGTTTGTCTTTCCCGGCGGAGCGGTTGACCCGGCGGATGCAGATGTACCCCTGGTGTCCGCCCTACCCGATCTGTGCAACGAGCGTCTGTCGCAGCAGTCCGAGGCCGGGCTGCAAGGTGCTCTCGCTGCCGCTGCGATCCGCGAATTGTGGGAAGAAACCGGGTTGATCCTTGGGCAACCGGGCGTCTGGAAAGGTGCCGTGCCCCCGGATTGGCAGAGCTTTGCTCAGATGGGTTTCCTCCCCTCCGCCTCAGCTCTGCAATTTGTGTTCCGCGCGGTGACACCACCCGGACGACCACGCCGGTTCGATGCCCGGTTCTTTCTGGTTGATGCCGATGCAATACAAGGTGATCTGGATGACTTCACCCACGCGTCGGACGAGCTGTCGCATCTGCAATGGGTGAAAGTCCGGCAAGCCCGTGAATACGATCTGCCCTTCATCACCGAGGTCGTTCTGGCCGAAATCGCCGCCCGCGCGGCGGACCCGAACCCGCCTGAAACCGTGCCCTTCTTTCTCAACAACGAAGAGGCCAGCCTTTTCCTGCAGCTTCGGGGCTATCCGATGCCCTACGCGGATTAGCGCATCCGGCTGACCACCACGGTCACTTCTGGTTTCTTTCCGATCTCGGCCTGCGCAGTCTGGCGCGCGATCCGGCGCAAGCCTTCCTCAAGCTTGTCATCATCACGCAGGGTCTTGGCTCCAGCACGCATCAGAAACTGATTGAGGTCTTCTTCGAACACCTCGACCAGCCCCGCACGGGACGAGCCCATCTCGGGCAGCCCCATGGTGTCGCACCAGGGTTCGCCCAAAGGTTCGTCCTCTTCATCCAGAATGACCGTGATCGTAACATGGCCGTTCAGCGCCATACGGATACGGTCGCGCACAACACCATCCAATGCACCCACTTTCACGGAACCATCCAGATAGGTCCGACCCGTTTCGACATAATCTGCCACCTTGGGCGCATTGCCAGTCAGATCCAGCATGGTGCCGTTCACTGCCAGAACCCCGGTGCGCCCGCCCGCTTCGGCCAGCTTGGCATGCTCACGCAGGTGACGATGTTCGCCATGCATCGGAATAACCATCTGGGGATCGACCAACGCGTGAACACGTTCCAGATCAGGCCGGTTGGCATGACCCGAGACATGGTAAAGCCCCGAGCTGTCATCGACCACATCGACGCCCTTCTCGCTCAACTGGTTGATGATACGGATCACCCCACGCTCGTTTCCGGGGATGGTTTTGGACGAGAACAGGAACAGATCGCCCTCTTTCGCCTCAAGCCCACGATATTTGCCGCGCGCGAGTTGTGCGCTGGCTGCACGGCGTTCGCCTTGGCTGCCGGTGACGATCAGCATCAGGTTCTGGCGCGGCACATCGACGGCCTCTTCAGCGCTGATAACCTTGGGGATATCGGTCAGGATACCGGTCTCAGTCGCAGCCTCGATCATCCGCCGCATCGCGCGACCCAGCAAGACAACCGAGCGTCCGGCTTTCTGCCCGGCCTCGGCCAGTGTTTTTACGCGCGCCACATTCGATGCAAAGGTCGTCGCGATCACCATACCGCTTGCGCCCTGCACAAGACGCGTGATCTCGGGACCCACTTCGGATTCCGAACGTCCGGGATGAGACGAGAACACGTTGGTGCTGTCACAGACCAACGCCTTGACACCCGGCTTGGCAACCTCAGCCCACAGATCAGGGTCAAAGGGCTCGCCCACAACCGGGTCTGCATCCAGCTTGAAGTCTCCAGAATGCACAACACGGCCTTCAGGCGTATCGATCACCAGCCCTGCACTTTCGGGGATCGAGTGTGACACGGGCAGGAAACCTACCGTAAACGGACCCGCCTTGATCTGTTCGGGCCAGGCCGAAGCCGTCCGCACCGCCTCGGTCGGGTGGCCATGTTCATCCATCTTGCGCCGCGCAATATTGGCTGTGAAGGCACGGGCATAAATCGGTGCGCCCAATGCTTCATAACAGTGGGCCACGGCTCCGATGTGATCCTCATGCGCGTGGGTGACAAAGACGGCCTCAAGCTGGTCGGCACGCTCTTTCAACCAGCTGATATCGGCAAAGATCAGATCGACGCCGGGCGAGGTATCCATGTCCGGAAACGCCACGCCCAGATCGACGAGGATCAGTCGTTCTTTTCCCGGCGCGCCATAGCCGTAGACATAGGCATTCATGCCGATTTCGCCTGCACCGCCCAGCGGCAGATAGATCAGTCGTTCACTGCTCATGTTGAGCCATTTTCCTTGTTATAGCGATGGATCACGGTCAACCCGTGCATCGTCAAATCATCCTCGATAGCGTCAAAGCCCACATCTGCCTGATCGAACAGAGGCGCCAGCCCACCGGTGCCGACGACCTTCATCGCCATTCCGTATTCGGCCTTCACGCGCGAGATCAGCCCTTCGATCAGACCGGAATATCCCCAATACACGCCAGACTGGATACAGCCAACCGTGTTTGTTCCGATCACTTTTTCGGGTCTTGTAATGTCGATATGCGGCAGCGCCGCTGCACCCTGATGCAATGCCTCAAGGCTCAGGTTCACGCCGGGAGCAATGATACCGCCGACATAGGCACCATCCGCCGCGACCACGTCGAAATTTGTTGCCGTACCAAAATCAACCACCACCACGTTTCCGCCATGGCGATCAAACGCAGCCGCCGCGTTGGCCAAACGGTCCGGGCCGGGCACGGTTCCTTCATCCACACGCGGGTTCACGGGCAGCAGGCAATCGGGCTTGCCGACAACAAGTGGCCTACATCCGAAAAACCGGTCTGCAAAAACCCGCAAGTTGAACACCACACGCGGCACGGTTGAGGCAATGATCACATCCGAGATGTCAGCCTCGATCCCGTAGTGTTTCACCAAAGTCGAGTACCATGTGAAATACGCATCCGCTGTGCGCGCGTGGTGGGTCGAAGTACGAAGGGTGCACAGAAATCTCTCGCCATCCCAGATCGAGAAAACGGTGTTCGTGTTGCCGCAATCAATAGCCAGAAGCATAGGCGCCCCCTTCAGAAATAGACATCCGCGGCAGGTATGCTGACGCGACCCTTGGCGGTGTTTAGGACAAGGTTGCCGGTCGCGTCCACCGTTTCAAAGGTTCCGACCGTTTCCGACGTTGCGGTACGGGCGGTTATGACCTCTCCCAATTTGGCGGCGCGGGACAACCAGGCGGTGCGAATAGGCTCAAACCCATAGGTGGTGAACTGCGTCTCATACCGCGCATAAGATGCGGCCAGTTCGGTCAGGAAATCCTCGGGCGTGACCTGAGCGCCGGTCTCGGACATCAATGAAACTGGGCGCACCGCACCCGGTTCGACCTTATCCGCCGTGGGTGCTTCGGACAGGTTGACACCGATGCCGATAGACAGATGCGCGACACCCCTGCCTTGCCCGGTGCTTTCCAGCAATATACCTGCGAGTTTGCCGCCATTCAGCAAAACATCGTTCGGCCACTTCAGAGACAACCCCTGCGCACGCCCTGTCACTGCCACGCAGGCATCAAACAACGCCAACGCAGCCACGAAGCTGCGCAGCGCCGCTTGTTCAGGGTTTCCAGCTGGCCGCATCAGAAGCGTCGCCGCCAGATTTCCTTTCGGATTGGCCCAAACTCTGCCACGTCGTCCGCGTGCTGCGGTCTGGTGATGTGCCATGATCCAGACGGGGCCTGTCGCAGTCGGTGCCAGTCGCGCCGCCTCATTCAGCGTGCTGTCGACCTCTTGCAGAACGTGCAGGCCATATCCCTGCGGCCAGTCGCTCATGTCAAAAAGGCCCGGTCAAGCGACCGAGCCTCAGGTGATTGGGGTGCGACAAGATCAGTTGACAAGCGTCGCCGCCGCAGCTGCTGCTGCACCTTCCACGCCGAATTGGTAGAACACGCCGATCAGCATCAGGGCCGCAGATCCCATCAGCGCCGCCCAAAGAACAGGTGTCGAACGGGTTTCAATCGGGTCTTCATTCTCGGCGCCGAAATACATGTAGAACACGATCCGCAGATAATAGAATGCACCGATGACCGAAGCGATAGCCGACACGATCACCAGCCCGAACAGGTCAGCGTCAATACCCGCCTGCCAAACGCCGAACTTGGCAAAGAAACCCAGCATCGGCGGTACACCCGCAAGGCTGAACATCAGGATCAGGACAGCCAGCGCCTTGCCCGGATCCCGTTTCGAGAACTGCCGTAGTGCGTCGATATCTGTTACCGGTTTGCCGTCACGCTCCATCATCAGGATGAAGGCGAAGGTGCCGATATTCATCGTCACATAGATGGCCAGATACATCAGCATCGCCTTGATACCCATCTCGGTACCGGCGGCCAGACCAATCAGCGCATAGCCCATATGGGCAATTGAGGAAAACGCCATCAGCCGTTTGATGTCGCGCTGCCCAATGGCCGCGACCGCACCCAGCAACATCGACAGGACCGAGAGCAGCACGATCACTTGCTGCCAATCCTTGATCACGCCTCCGAACGCGTCATGCATCAAGCGCGCGAACAGGGCCATAGCTGCCACTTTCGGCGCCGTAGCAAAGAACGCCGTGATCGGGGTCGGAGAGCCCTCGTACACGTCCGGCGTCCACATATGGAACGGCACAGCCGAGACCTTGAAGGCCAGACCAGAGATCATGAAGACCAGACCAAACAGCAGGCCAACCGATATTTCCCCGTGTTGTACGGTCTGAATGATGCCAGAGAACAAAGTGGTTCCCGTAAAGCCGTAAACCAGCGACGCACCGTAAAGCAGAAGACCCGAACTCAGCGCGCCCAGCACGAAGTATTTCAGACCGGCCTCGGTGGATTTGGCGCTATCGCGCCGCAGGGCGGCCACAACGTAAAGTGACAGCGATTGCAGTTCGAGCCCCATATAAAGCGACATCAGATCGCCCGCGCTGACCATCATCATCATGCCCACAGCTGCAAGCGCGACGAGCAGCGGATATTCAAAGCGCAGCAGATCACGGCGCGCCATGTATTCCTGGCTCATCAGCAATACGGCTGCAGCAGACAGCAGGATTGCCACTTTCGCGAACCGGGCAAAGCCGTCATCCACGAACATGCCATTAAAGGCCACGTTGGTCCCGTCGCCATTCATCGCAATCCAGATCGCCAGGACCGCCATCAGCCCCGAAGTGGCCCAGACCAGAACCGGCGCCAGCGCGTCCTTGGTGGTGTAGACAGCCCCAATCAGCGCCGCCATCGCATAGATTGCCAGAACGATTTCCGGCAGGATGATTGTCAGATCAGCCTGGATCATGTCTCCAAAGCTCCCTTAATGCGAGGCGGCCGTCTGGGTCGCGGCCTCAGCCGCGGCCAGAGCCGTGTCATAGTTCGAGATTAGCGCAGCGGTGGATTGCCCGATCACGTCGGTCACCAGCGAGGGATAAACCCCAAGCAGAATGGTCATCACGATCAGCGGCGCGAAGATCAACCGCTCGCGCGAGCTCATGTCGGTGATGGCTTTCAGGCTTTCCTTGATCAGGTCACCGAATACCACGCGGCGATACAGCCACAGCGCATAACCTGCCGAGAAGATCACACCGGTCGCGGCCACCGCCGTAACCCAAGTGTTAACCTGGAAGGCACCCATCAGGGTCAGGAATTCTCCGATGAAACCGGACGTACCCGGCAGGCCCACATTGGCCATGGTGAACAGCATGAAGACCAACGCATAAGCCGGCATCCGGATGACCAAGCCACCATAGGCCTCGATATCACGGGTGTGCATCCGGTCGTAGATCACGCCGACGCAGAGGAAGAGCGCCGCCGAGATGAACCCGTGGCTGAGCATCTGGAAAATTGCCCCATCAATGCCCTGCTGGTTTGCCGCGAATATCCCCATGGTCACAAAGCCCATATGCGCGACCGAGGAGTAAGCGATCAGCTTCTTCATATCCTCCTGCACCAGCGCTACCAGCGAGGTGTAGACCACCGCAATCGCCGACATCCACAGCACCAGATCGGTCATTACGGCTGAGCCCACAGGGAACATCGGCAAGCTGAACCGCAGGAAGCCATAGCCGCCCATCTTCAACAGGATCGCTGCCAAAACGACCGAGCCCGCCGTCGGAGCCTGAACGTGCGCATCCGGCAACCAAGTGTGGACCGGCCACATCGGCATCTTCACCGCGAAGGACGCGAAGAAGGCCAGAAACATCAGCGTCTGCATGCCGCCGACGATATAGATGCCCAGCACGCTGAACCCATCCGACGAGAACTGATGGCTCATCAGCGCCTCGATATCCGTGGTGCCCGCGTCGGCGTACATTGCCACCATCGCCACCAGCATCAGAACCGAGCCGAGGAAGGTATACAGGAAGAACTTGAAGCTCGCGTAAATCCGGTTCGCCCCGCCCCATATACCGATGATCAGGAACATCGGGATCAGACCGGCCTCGAAGAACAGGTAGAACAGCACCAGATCCAGCGCCATGAACACGCCCAGCATCAGCGTTTCCAGCAGCAGGAAGGCGATCATGTATTCCTTGACGCGGTCCGTCACGTTCCAGCTGGCAAGAATGGTCAGCGGCATGATGAAGGTGGTCAGCAGTACGAACAGAACGCTGA
Organism: Ruegeria sp. BE3; assembly: GCF_056538865.1. Classification (NCBI taxonomy): domain Bacteria; kingdom Pseudomonadati; phylum Pseudomonadota; class Alphaproteobacteria; order Rhodobacterales; family Roseobacteraceae; genus Ruegeria; species Ruegeria sp. BE3. The sequence continues at coordinate 26,231 of NZ_JBQFTW010000004.1, forward strand.
TGCCGTCGACACCCATCTTGTATTTCAGACCAAGCAGCCACTCACCCTCTTCCACCATCTGGAAGCCGGTATTGGACGGGTCAAACCCTGTGTAGATGCCGATCGAGACAAGGAAGGTTACAGTTGTTGCAACCAGCGCGACCCATTTCGCATTGCGCTGCGCGGCTACGTCCTCACCATGCAGGAACAGGGCCAGAATGCCTGCGGCGATGGCGGGGATGAAGGTGACAATAGATAGGATATTGTCCATTAGTGTGCGCCTCCGCCGATCGACATCCAGGTGACAAGAGCGGCGATGCCCAAAACCATCCAGAAGGCGTAAGTAAAGATGTAACCCGTTTGAGCTTTGCCTGCGAGCCGAGTGAAGAACGGCACCACGCCCATCGAAACCCCGTTCAGGAAGCCATCAATCGTGTTGCCGTCACCGCGCTTCCACAGGAACCGACCGAGTGCAACGGTAGGTTTAACAAAGATCGCATCGTATATCTCGTCAAAGTACCACTTGTTCTTGAGGAACAGGTACAGCGGTCGCTGGTTCGCCGCCAGACGTGCGGGCAGCGAGGTGTTCACGATGTAGAACCAATAGGCCACGATGAACCCAAGCAGCATCGCGACGAAGGGCGATACTTTGACCCATTTCGGAGCCTCGTGCGCATCGTTGAGCACGTTGTTGTCGGGTGCCATGTACAGCGCACCATCACCCGGTTCACCACCGAAGCTGGCGTGCTTTTTGTCGGCCTTGTAGTCGCCCTCGCCTTTGTCGGCTTTGGGTTCACCGTGGCCGTCATCTGTCTTGGCCTCGCCATGGCCTGCGTCCGCGGCGACCTCACCATGACCGCCGGTCTCCTCCGCCAGCGGAATGCCATAGAACTTGGCCACTTTATCGGTATAGCCGAAGAACTGGTTGTACCACAGCATCCCCGAGAACACCGCGCCCAGTGACAGCACACCCAGCGGGATCAGCATGCTCATCGGGCTTTCATGCGCGTGCTCATGCGTATGCTTGTCGCCACGCGGCTCGCCGTAGAAGGTCAAGAAGATCAGACGCCAGCTATAGAACGAGGTGAACATCGCCGCGATCACCAGCATCCAGAAGGCATAGCCCGTGCCGCCCACAAAAGCGCTTTCGATGATTGCGTCCTTGGACAGGAACCCGGCAAAGCCGAACGTGGTCAACGGGATACCCACACCGGTGATGGCCAACGTCCCGATCATCATCGCCCAGAAGGTATAGGGGATTTTCTTCCGCAGGCCGCCGTATTCGGTCATCTCCTGCTCATGATGCATCGCATGGATCACCGAACCGGCACCAAGGAACAACAGCGCCTTGAAGAACGCGTGCGTCAGCAGATGGAACATCGCCGCCGAATACATGCCGACACCAGCCGCCACGAACATGTAGCCCAGCTGAGAACAGGTCGAATAGGCAATCACGCGTTTGATATCGGTCTGCACCAGACCCACAGTAGCCGCGAAGAACGCAGTCGAGGCCCCAAGGAAGGCGATGAACCCGGTCGCACCCGGTGCGAACTCCATCAGCGGCGACATGCGGCAGACGAGGAACACACCTGCGGTCACCATGGTTGCGGCGTGGATCAACGCCGACACCGGGGTCGGACCTTCCATCGCGTCCGGTAGCCAGGTGTGCAGGATCAGCTGAGCCGATTTGCCCATGGCGCCGATGAACAGCAGAACACAGATCACTTCGATTGCGGTCCACTCACCCCAGAGGAAGTGTAGCTTTTCTTCCGCCAATGCCGGAGCCGACGCGAAAATATCCGAGAAATTGATGCTGTCAGTCAGGAAGAACAGCGCGAAGATCCCCAACGCGAAGCCGAAGTCACCCACGCGGTTTACGATGAACGCTTTCATCGCCGCGGCATTGGCGCTTGGCTTGCGATAGTAGAACCCGATCAGCAGGTAGGATGCGACACCCACGCCTTCCCAGCCAAAGAACATCTGAACCAGATTGTCCGCAGTCACCAGCATCAGCATGGCGAAAGTAAAGAAGGACAGATACGCAAAGAAACGCGGCTTATAGCTTTCGCCCTCACGCCATTGCGGGTCGTGATCCATGTATCCGAAGGAGTAAAGGTGCACGAGCGCCGAAACGGTCGTCACCACGATCAGCATGATCGTCGTCAGACGGTCCAGACGAATGGCCCAGCTTGTCGACAGCGATCCGCTCTCGATCCAGCGCATGATTTCAATCTGCTGGGTGTGGCCGTCAAAAGTGAAGAACACGATCCATGACAGCAGACAGGCCAGAAACAGCAGGCCCGTCGCAGTCCACATGGCCGCCTTCTCGCCAATAAAGCGCCAGCCAAATCCGCAGAGCAGCGCGCCCACAAGCGGGGCAAAGAGGATGGTGGTTTCCATAGTTCTCTTAGCCCTTCATCATATTGACGTCTTCAACCGCGATGGTGCCGCGGTTGCGGAAGAAGCAGACCAGAATGGCCAGACCAATCGCCGCCTCAGCCGCCGCAACGGTCAGCACGAACAGCGTAAACACCTGCCCGACCAGATCGCCGAGGAAACTGGAGAATGCCACGAGGTTGATATTCACCGCCAGCAGCATCAGTTCGATGCTCATCAGCAGGATGATGACGTTCTTGCGGTTCAGGAAGAGACCGAAGATGCCGATGACAAACAGCGTCGCCGCGACCGTAAGATAGTGTTCAAGTCCGATCATCGTCTTATAGCCCCTGCCCCGGTTTCACGTCCTTCAACTCCATCGCTTTGGCCGGGTCGCGCATCATCTGGCCGATGATGTCCTGACGCTTGATGTCCTGACGGTGGCGCAAAGTCAGCACGATGGCGCCAATCATGGCCACCAGCAGGATCAGGCCTGCCAGCTGGAACAGAAGGAAGTATTGATCGTAAAGGATAACGCCGAGCGCCTCGGTGTTATGACGGTCCGTCGGGACCGGCTGGGCCAGATTGGCCGCGGCTCCTTGCGCGCTGTCCCAGGCCCCGAAGGCCATGACAAACTGCATCAGGATCACCAGACCGATCAGCAGGGCAAGCGGCATATAGCGCGCCATCTCGGCCTTGAGCTCGGCAAAGTCCACGTCCAGCATCATAACAACAAACAGGAACAGGACCGCGACCGCGCCGACATAGACGATGATCAGCAACATCGCCACAAACTCGGCCCCCAGCAGAACGAACAGCCCCGCCGAAGACAGAAACGACAGGATCAGCCATAGCACCGAGTGCACCGGTTGGCGGCTGATCACCGTAAACAGCCCGCCGGTGATGGCGCTGATGGCAAACAGGTAGAAGGCAAAGACGGTCATTGATCCTCATCCTCGTTATCGTCCATGACCTCTTGCGCCAGATCCAGCGCGCGGGTCATGGCCGGGATGCCGGCAAAGACCGACATCTGACCGATCGTTTCCACGATCTCTTGTTTCTTCGCACCTGCTTCCAGCGCATGGCGCACCGTCTGGCGCACGGCGCTATCGGCCTGCGCGCCCTGACAGGTCAACCCAGCCAGCGTCAGTAGCAGGCGCGTTTTGGCATCCAGACCATCTTTGTTGACGGTATTGCCAAACATCATCTCCATGACCTCTTTGGGCATGGTCGGCCACAGCGCCTCGAACCCCTTGGGCGAGAAATTCTCCATCGCCGGGTTCATCGCCTTGGCCATGTCCTGAGCCTGCTTCATCATCAGCTCGAACGGATTTGTCGGGCTGTCACTCATCTGTACGGCGCGTCCATTTCCAGATTGCGGGCGATCTCTGCTTCCCAGCGTTCGCCGTTATCCAGAAGTTTTTGCTTGTCGTAGAACAGCTCTTCGCGGGTCTCAGTCGCGAATTCGAAGTTCGGGCCTTCGACAATCGCATCGACCGGACAGGCCTCTTGGCAGAAACCGCAATAGATGCACTTGGTCATGTCGATGTCATAGCGCGTGGTGCGGCGACTGCCGTCTTCGCGCGGTTCGGCGTCGATGGTGATCGCTTGGGCCGGGCAGATCGCTTCGCACAGTTTACAAGCGATGCAGCGTTCTTCGCCATTGGGATACCGGCGCAGGGCATGTTCGCCACGAAAGCGCGGAGACAGGGGCCCCTTTTCGTGTGGGTAGTTCACGGTGGCTTTGGGGGCGAAGAAATACTTAAGCCCCAGTTTCATACCGACCCAGAAGTCCTGCAGTAGGAAGTATTTGGCGGCGCGGGTGTAGTCGATTTGGGTCATAATCAGCCTCCTACGCTCCAACGGGCGAACGCGCCCCAGAACCAGTCGAATTTCGCCGCAAAGGCCACGAACACCACCCATACCAGCGAGAACGGCAGGAACACTTTCCAACCCAGCCGCATCAGTTGGTCATAGCGGTAGCGGGGCGTGATCGCCTTGACCATCGCGAAGAGGAAGAAGAAGAACGCCATCTTGGCGACCATCCACAGCACGCCATCGGGCAGACCGGGGATTGGCGACAGCCAGCCGCCGAAGAACAGCAGCGTGGTCAGCGCGCACATCAGGAAGATGGCGATGTATTCACCGGCCATGAACAGCAGGAAGGGTGTGGCCGAGTATTCGACCTGATAGCCTGCGACCAGTTCCGATTCCGCCTCGGGCAGATCAAACGGCGGGCGGTTCGTTTCCGCCAAAGCCGAGATGAAGAACAGGAAAACCATCGGAAAATGCGGTAGCCAGTACCAGCTGAAGAAGCCGAAACGACCGTCCTGAGCCTCGACAATGTGGCCAAAATTCATCGAACCCGTCGAGATGATCACACCGATGATGATCAAACCAATGGAAACCTCATAGGAAATCATCTGCGCGGCCGAGCGCAACGAACCCAGAAACGGATACTTTGAGTTCGACGCCCAACCGCCCATAATCACTCCATAAACTTCCAGCGAGGATACGGCGAAGACATAGAGAATTGCGACGTTGATATCCGACAGAACCCAACCGTCGTTGAAGGGGATCACCGCCCAAGCGATCATCGCCAGAACAAAGGACGTCAGCGGCGCGAGGATGAAAACTGTCCGATCCGCACCAGCAGGGATAACGACCTCTTTCACCACATATTTCAGCGCGTCCGCCACCGATTGCAGCAGACCGTAGACGCCCACCACATTGGGGCCGCGGCGCATCTGGACAGCGGCCCAGATCTTGCGGTCTCCGTACACGAGGAACAACAGCGAGATCATTACGAAGGCCACAACAGCAAGCACTTGCGCCAGAATGATGATGGCTATTCCGCCTGGGGTGTTAAAGAAATCTGCCATTGGTCCTCACACCGTGGGTATTCCGTTTTCCGCGTGCGATGCAAAGGCCAGATGCCTGCGCAATCTGCGGCTGGGTCGGCGCGTTGGTGTAAACAGCATCTGCCGCCATTGCGCCACCCTTAATCTTGGGTTTCACACACAAATCAGGCGCGGCGAACTGCCACCCAGCCGCCGCGTTTGTCTGTGATATGAAACAGGTTGGGTTCATTCTGCCGCAATCTTCTCGGATTTGCGGGACTGCGCCTGCGCCGAAAGCTCGGCCATCAGTTGCGAGGCGCGCGCGATCGGATTGGTCAGGTAGAAATCCTTAATCGCATAGCGGAAAGTGGCCTTGCCCAACGGGCCAGCCTCCAGCGCCTGAACTTCGTTCTCGATCACTTCATCAATCTGGGCCAGGTGCGGAACCGCCTCAATCAGAGCCGTGCGCAGTTGTGCCAGTGAGTCATAGGGCAGCGTCGCGCCCAATTCAGCAGACAAGGCCCGCAGGATCGCCCAGTTTTCCTTGGCTTCACCCGGTGCGAAGCCTGCACGCATGGCCAGTTGCGGACGACCTTCGGTGTTCACGAACAGGCCGTTTTCCTCGGTATAGGCGGCGCCCGGCAGGATCACGTCAGCGCGGTGGGCACCCCGATCACCGTGGCTGCCTTGATAGATCACGAAGGCACTCTCGCCGATCTCAACCTCATCCGCACCAAGGTTGTAGATCACATCAGCCGCACTCACGGCGTCCATACCGCCTTCGTTTGTCGCATCTACCTCCATCGCACCGACACGCGAAGCGGCAGTGTGCAGGATGATCAGACCACTATCTGTATTCGTTGCGATGGTTTGCGCGGCGGCCAGAACCGCAGCGCCATCGGCCTCTTGCAGCGCGCCCTGACCAACGATGACCAACGACGACTTGCCTTTGATCTCATCATCGCCCCCCATGTCGACGACTTTTTGCAGCGCAGCGCGATCGTCACCCATATGATGATACGCATAGGTCAAATCGACGGGAGGCCCAACCAAAGCCACTTCGGCCCCATGCGCCCATGCCTTACGGATACGCGCGTTCAGAACCGGAGCCTCATCACGCGGGTTGGTGCCGATCAGCAGAATACGCTCGGCGCTATCAATGTCCTCGATAGCAGCAGTCCCGGCATAGGCCCCGCGATTACCAGCAGGCAGCTTGGCACCATCAGTCCGGCATTCAACAACACCGCCCTGCCCTTCGATCATCTGTTTCAGCGCAAAGGCAGCCTCAACCGGAGCCAGGTCACCCACGATACCGGCGAGTTTCTCGGCACCTTTCAGCGCCTCCGCGGCTTTGGTCAGCGCCTCAGGCCAAGTCGCGGGCCGCAACTTGCCGTTCTCGCGGACGTAGGGCCGATCCAGTCGCTGACGACGCAGCCCATCCCAGACAAAGCGGGTCTTGTCGCTGATCCATTCCTCGTTCACACCGTCATGGTTACGCGGCAAAAAGCGCATAACTTCACGCCCCTTGGTATCCACGCGGATGTTCGAGCCCAATGCGTCCATCACATCGATGGACTCAGTCTTGGTCAGCTCCCATGGACGGGCGGTAAAGGCGTAGGGCTTGGACGTCAGCGCCCCAACCGGACACAAGTCGATAATGTTGCCTTGCAGGTTCGAATCGAGCGTCTGGTTCAGATACGACGTGATCTCAGCATCCTCACCACGACCGGTCTGACCCATTTGGGTGATCCCGGCCACCTCGGTGGTAAACCGCACGCAGCGGGTGCAGGAGATACAACGGGTCATCGCAGTACCGACCAACGGCCCCAGATCCAGATCATCGACCGCGCGCTTGGCTTCCTTGAAGCGCGTGCCGGACAGGCCATAGGCCATCGCCTGATCCTGCAGGTCGCATTCACCGCCCTGATCGCAGATCGGGCAGTCCAGCGGGTGGTTGATCAACAGAAATTCCATCACCCCTTCGCGGGCCTTCTTGACCATGGGAGAGTTCGTCTTGACCACCGGAGGTTGGCCCTCAGGCCCTGGGCGCAGATCACGCACCTGCATCGCGCAAGAGGCCGCCGGTTTCGGCGGGCCACCAACGACCTCCACCAGACACATCCGGCAGTTCCCGGCAATCGACAAACGCTCATGATAGCAGAAGCGCGGCACCTCGACCCCGGCCTGTTCACAAGCCTGGATCAGGGTCATCGCCCCATCGACTTCAATTTCTTGCCCGTCGATATTGATCTTGCGGAGGTCAGACATGGTCTAGTTCGCCCTCAAATACACGCCAATGGCGCTGTTTCTTTCGATTTCTTTCTTGCCCAACGTGCAGAAAGAATTGGGATTTTCATAGGATACGCCGTTCTGCGCCAGATACGCTTCGCCCTTGGCGCGCATCCGGTCCTTTTCGGCATCCGAATCCACGTAGGCGCGGATTTCACCGTCCGAATATCCCAGTTTGTTTGCTTTGGACCTCAAGCCCCACATCACCCCGATCGCCTTCATCCGGCGCCCGCTGATCGACGAGCAATATTCGGAAATCTCGTTTGCGATTGCGATGTAGTAGAGTTCGTTGTCGATCTCTTTGACTTCGCGCAAAGGCGGCTTCGCCTCGGCGGCAATAGGGACAACCAGTGCTGTGGCCAGCGCAAGCTTCTTCAGAACAGACATGGATTTTCCTTTCGTCTTGGGTTTCCCAAGACGCACCCCGTCTGATGCGCTAGTCAATAACGCCACGCGACCCGCGTCGTGATATCCGATAACACGAATCATGGACGCTGACACGTTCCTGCAAAAGTCAGCTTGTCCTTCTCGATCCGCAGCTTCTGCGGCTCTGTATCCGGGCCTACCGCCCAGTCGATGCGCGACGACCCGAAATTCTGCACGCAGTATTTGGTGCCCTCAAATCGCCCAGCCTCGCGCGCGCCGTCCACAGAAGCAGAGACGCCATTCACCGTGACCGTGAAATCGGTCGGAGACACGCGTTTGTTGACCGGCTTGGCCTTGGCGTTAAAGAACTGTCCGTCAAAGGCCACTCGATTGGCCCGAGAAGGAGCCTCACCGCAAGCCGACACAACCGTCGCTGCAGCCAAAAAAAAGATCAGGGATCGTTTCACGCGCATCTTTTCCCCCATCAATACGTCATCACAAACGTGACAGCGTGCAAGTATTCGACAGCCTGCCCCATTATGATCACTCCGCCGCCATCGCGCCCATACGGCCCGACTTCTGGGCTTTGATGCGATCTTCGATCTCTTCCCGGAAGTTGCGGATCAGGCCCTGGATCGGCCACGCCGCCGCGTCACCCAGCGCACAGATCGTATGCCCTTCGACCTGTTTGGTTACGTCGAACAGCATGTCGATCTCTTCGAGTTCGGCCTCGCCGCGCACCAATCGGTCCATCACACGCATCATCCAGCCGGTGCCTTCGCGGCACGGTGTACACTGACCGCAGCTTTCGTGCTTGTAGAACTTGGACAGTCGCCAGATCGCTTTGATGATATCGGTGGATTTGTCCATCACGATGACCGCAGCCGTGCCAAGACCCGAGCCCAGCTCACCGCGCAAATAGTCGAAATCCATGATCGCGTCGCGCATGTTTTCTCCACGCACACACGGCACGGACGAACCGCCCGGGATCACGGCCAGCAGATTATCCCAACCGCCGCGAATACCGCCACAATGGGTTTCGATCAGTTCTTCGAAGGAAATCGACATCGCCTCTTCGACGACGCACGGGTTGTTCACATGACCTGAGATCGCAAACAGCTTGGTGCCTGCGTTGTTCTGACGGCCAAAACCCGCAAACCAGTCCGCGCCACGGCGCAAGATGGTAGGAACAACGGCAATGGATTCCACATTGTTCACGGTGGTCGGGCAGCCATAAAGACCTGCCCCTGCCGGGAACGGCGGCTTCATCCTCGGCATCCCCTTCTTGCCCTCAAGGCTTTCGATCAGGGCGGTTTCTTCGCCGCAGATATAGGCCCCAGCCCCGTGATGCAGAAACAGGTCGAAATCCCATCCAGAGCCAGCCGCATTCTTGCCCAGCAAACCAGCGTCATAAGCTTCGTCAATTGCGGCCTGCAGCGCTTCGCGCTCGCGGATGTATTCACCGCGCAGGTAGATGTAGCAAGTGTGCGCATTCATCGCGAAGGACGCAATCAGGCACCCTTCGATCAGCGTATGCGGATCATGGCGCATGATCTCGCGGTCTTTGCAGGTGCCGGGCTCGGATTCATCCGCATTCACAACCAGATAGGCCGGACGTCCGTCACTTTCCTTGGGCATGAACGACCATTTCAGACCAGTCGGGAAGCCCGCACCGCCGCGGCCACGCAGACCTGAATCCTTCATCGTCTGGATGATCCAGTCCCGCCCGTTGCCGATCAGGCCAGCGGTGCCGTCCCAATGCCCGCGGGCCTGCGCGCCTTTCAGCGTGCGCTCATGCATCCCGTAGATGTTGGTAAAGATCCGGTCCTGATCCTTCAGCATCGCGTGTTACCTTCAGCTGTCCTGACGCATGCGCCAGAGTTGAAAAATGTTGACGCCCGCATAAATGAACCCTGCCAGAGCGGCAAAATCAAAAAGCAGCGCATAGCGGCCCGGCAATCCCAGTTGCGGACCGACAAAGGACATGGCAAGCCAAAGGATCATCGTCACCGCGATGACGATGCCGATATGGCGGCCCTTGCGGGCTATGGCCTGTTCCTTGTCCTTATCCATCTCATCCCGATGCCCTAAAGGGGCACCTGTTCTAGTCGTCGTATGTGCCATCTTCCTTGGCACGTTTGGCAAATTCTGTCTCTTCACCCGCTGCCAGCTTGGCCGCTTGTTCGATCCAACCGTCGCGTTCGATCCGGCCTTTGAATTTCAGCCGAGCATCAACCCAGGCCACCTGCTCGGGCGTCCATTTAGCGATCTGATCGTAGTGGAAAAAGCCCAAGCCGTTCAGCGTTTCTTCCAGTTTCGGCCCAACGCCTTTCAGCATCTTCAGATCATCCGGCTTACCATCGCGCGCATCGGTCAGGGTCTCGGGCTGATCTTCCTTAGCCGCCTTCGCCTCGGCGGCCTGTTTCACCGCAGGTTTCGCCGGGGCCGGAGCCTTAGGCGGTTTCGGTGCAGCTTTGGTTGCCGCCGCCTTGCCGTCTTTGCCCAGCCAAGGTGTCAGGATTGGTACCTCGGTGCCGTCGATGCGCTTGACCGTATCGCCCAGATCGGAAGCGAGTTGAACACTAGCGTTATACTGCGTTCTGCCACTGTCATAATTCGTCAGACTGGTCAGCCCTTTCAGGGGCTCAGCCGCATAGCGCCCGTTTTGCGGACCCGGGGTCGGTACTTTGCCAGCGACCAGATCATCGATGACCTTACCAAAACTCTCGGCAGTCAGGTCCTCGTAGTAATCCTTGCCGATCTGAGCCATAGGCGCATTGGTGCAGGATCCAAGGCATTCCACCTCTTCCCAACTCAGCTTGCCATCAGCAGAAAGTTGATGCGGCTTGGCGGCAATCTTTTCTTTGCAGACCGCAATCAGATCCTCGGCCCCACAGATCATGCAGGAGGTCGTCCCACAGACCTGAATATGCGCCACAGACCCAACCGGTTGTAGCTGGAACATGAAGTAGAACGAGGCCACCTCAAGCACGCGAATGTAAGCCATGCCCAGCATATCAGCCACAGATTCAATCGCCGGACGGCTCAGCCAGCCCTCCTGCTCCTGCGCGCGCCACAGCAGCGGGATCACCGCGCTGGCCTGACGGCCTTCGGGGTATTTGGTGAGCTGCGCTTCGGCCCATTGCTGGTTTGCAGCGGTGAAGGCGAAACTATCGGGTTGTTCGGGATGAAGACGGCGGAGCATTAGCGGTCAATCTCTCCAAATACGACGTCCATGGTGCCGATGATGGCGGCGACGTCGGCCAGTTGGTGCCCTCCGGCGACGTGGTCCATGGCTTGCAGGTGCAGGAAGCCCGGCGCGCGCAATTTGGCGCGGTAGGGTTTGTTGGTTCCGTCGGCGACCAGATAAACGCCGAACTCGCCCTTGGGGGCTTCGACGGCGGCGTAGACCTCGCCTGCGGGGACGTGGAAGCCTTCGGTGTAGAGCTTGAAGTGATGGATCAGGCTTTCCATCGAGGTCTTCATGTCCGAGCGTTTCGGCGGGGTGATCTTGCCGCGCGCCAGAACGTCTCCGGGACATTCGCGGATTTTGGTGATGGCCTGACGGATGATCAGCAGCGACTGGCGCATCTCTTCCATGCGTACGAGGTAGCGATCATAGCAGTCGCCGTTTTTACCAACGGGGATCTGGAATTCGAACTCGTCATAGCATTCATAGGGCTGCGCGCGGCGCAAGTCCCATGCCAGGCCTGACCCACGCACCATGACGCCCGAGAAGCCGTATTTCTGAATGTCATCCTCGGTCACGACCCCGATATCGGCGTTACGCTGTTTGAAGATGCGGTTTTCGGTCAGCAGACCGTCGATGTCGTCCAGAACGGCGGGGAATTCGTGGCTCCACACCTCGATATCGTCCAGCAGTTCCGGCGGCAGGTCCTGATGAACGCCACCGGGGCGGAAATAGGCGGCGTGCAGGCGGGCACCACAGGCACGCTCATAGAACACCATCAGCTTTTCGCGTTCCTCGAAACCCCACAAAGGAGGTGTCAGCGCGCCCACATCCATTGCCTGAGTCGTCACGTTCAGCAGATGGTTCAGAATGCGGCCAATCTCGGAATACAAAACGCGGATCAGAGAGCCCCGGCGCGGCACTTCCACTCCGGTCAGTTTTTCGATGGCCAGACACCAGGCATGTTCCTGGTTCATCGGCGCCACATAATCCAGACGGTCGAAATACGGCAGGTTCTGCAGATACGTCCGGCTTTCCATCAGCTTTTCGGTGCCACGGTGCAGCAGGCCGATATGCGGGTCGCAACGCTCGACGATCTCGCCGTCCAGTTCGAGTACCAAACGCAAAACCCCGTGCGCCGCAGGGTGTTGCGGGCCGAAGTTGATGTTGAAGTTGCGGATCTTCTGTTCTCCGCTCAGCGCATCCGTGCTGCCGTCATCATATCTTGAGCCGTCCATCAACGCCCTCGTTTCTTTTTCGCTTCGGCCCGAACCCGGACCTTTTCCGCTTCAGCCGCCTTGGCAGCGGCACCGGCCAGCAGAACACCCAGCGCCCCAAGCGCGATCAGTTCCCCAAGCCCCATCAACGGCGCTCCATCTCTTGTAGTTTCATGGCCATGATCCAGATCAGGATCAGCGTTCCGATCGGTATGACGCAGGCGACGACCCAGTATTTCTCGATCCCGAAATGCGGTAGCAGTTTCAGCATCGGGATAATCGTGGCAACCGTGACGGCAATCCAGATCAGGAACTCCATGACTTACGACTCCTGCTTCTCATCCCCCGGAAGAATGTAGTTCGCACCTTCCCACGGAGACATGAAATCGAATTGACGGTATTCCTGCACCAGCGAGACAGGCTCATAGACCACGCGCTTTTGCGCCTCGTCATAGCGAACCTCGGTATAGCCGGTGGTCGGAAAATCCTTGCGCAGCGGGTAACCCCTGAAGCCATAATCCGTAAGGATACGCCGCAGGTCCGGGTGGCCCGAGAACAGGATGCCGAACATATCGAACACCTCACGCTCGAACCAGTTGGCCGAAGGATGGATGTCGACAATTGAAGGCACCATGTCATCCTCGCGGATCGAGACCCGCAAGCGGATACGCTGATTCTGGTACATCGACAGGAAGTGATAGACCACGTCGAACCGTTTGGCGCGCTCGGGATAATCAACTCCGGTGATATCGACCAGAGACGAGAACTTGCAGTTCTGGTCGGATTTCAGAAATTCGACAAATTCCACCAGATTCGACGGGGCAACATCCACGTTCAACTCGTCATAGGTCACGTCCCAGGACAGAACGCAATCTGCCCGCTTCAGTTCCAACTGCGCGCCGAGTTCCTTGAGTGCTTCGCTCATCTGCCCTCTCCTCAGCGTACGATGGTGCCGGTGCGGCGGATTTTGCGTTGCAGCTGCATCAGACCATAAAGCAGCGCCTCAGCGGTTGGAGGGCAGCCGGGTACGTATATGTCGACGGGCACAACGCGGTCGCACCCACGCACAACAGAATAGGAATAGTGGTAGTAGCCACCGCCATTGGCGCAGGACCCCATCGAGATCACATAGCGCGGCTCGGGCATCTGATCGTAGACCTTGCGCAGCGCAGGGGCCATCTTGTTGGTCAGGGTTCCGGCCACGATCATCACGTCCGACTGACGTGGGGAGGCGCGCGGAGCGATGCCAAACCGTTCCGCATCGTAACGCGGCATCGAAGTGTGCATCATCTCAACCGCGCAGCAGGCCAAACCAAAGGTCATCCAGTGCAATGACCCTGTCCGGGCCCAATTGATGATGTCCTCGGTCGAGGTCAGCAGGAACCCTTTGTCCTGCAACTCAGCATTCAGGGCCTGGGTGGCGACTTCCTTGTCGACGCCTGCGGTGTTTGCACCCGTCATCACTCCCATTCCAGGGCCCCCTTCTTCCATTCATAGGCAAAGCCGATGGTCAGCACCGCCAGGAACACCATCATCGACCAGAACCCAACATCGCTGATGTCCTTGAAGCCAACGGCCCAGGGAAACAGGAAGGCGATTTCCAGATCGAAGATGATGAAAAGAATCGAGACCAGATAGAATCGGACATCGAATTTCATCCGCGCATCGTCGAAGGCGTTGAAGCCACATTCATATGCGCTGACCTTTTCGGGGTCTGGATTGCGGACAGCCAGGACCACAGCAGCCAGAATCAGCACGATTCCAAGGCCCACGGCAACGGCCAGAAACACCAGAATCGGGAGGTACTCCCGCAGCAGGTCTTCCACGTATAGCTCCTTTCCTGCGCATGTCCCGGAAGGGTGCGCCGTCAATTGGCGATTTGACTGGACATTCTCTATCCCTGTGGGGTCAGAGGGTCAACCGAACAGAAACGCGCAGGCAGGCAATATTACCATTCCTCAACCGGCTATGGCTACGAAGGCTCTTCGATCCGCCTGACCGGTTAAACCTGTCTATTCCATACAGGTTTTCGCTTGTCGAAGAAGGCTGCGATTCCCTCTTTTGCTTCGTCGGTTTCCCAGCGCGCGACAAGCTGTTGAATGGTGTGATCAATCACAGCATCGTCAATGCGCGGCCCAAGCGACTGGATCATCTGCTTGGCCGAAGCGACTGCGCCCGGCGCGCAGGACAAATAAGGTTGGATTTCCGCCTCAACCGCGTCTGTTAGCGAGTCGGCGGGCACGGCGCGGGCCAGCAGGCCCAGTTCCACTGCTTCTGCGGCGTCGAACAGGCGAGCGGACATAAAGACACGCCGCGCCCGCGCTTCTCCCATGCGGGCAATGACATAGGGGCCGATCGTGGCTGGGATCAGGCCCAGACGGGTCTCGGTCAAACCCATCTTCAGGCCGTCCACTCCAATTGCCACATCACAGACCGAGGCCATCCCCACGCCGCCACCAAACGCATTACCCTGCAACGCGCCGATCAGGGGTTTGGGCAGCGTGTTCAGGGCGTTCAGCATCTCGGCCAGCTTGCGCGCCTCAACAAAGCGCGTCTCGGGATCGGCCGCCATTTGTGCCTGCATCCAGCCAAGATCACCGCCGGCGCAAAAGCTCTTGCCCGATGCGGCCAGAACGACCACCCGCACCGAGTCATCACTGGCCAATTGCCCGGTGGCCTGTGTCAGTTCTGCAATCATCTGCGCCGACAACGCGTTATGCTTCTCCGGACGATCCAGCGTCAGAGTGGCCACGCCGCGTTCGTCTGTTTTCAGAGTTATAGTCTCGAACATATCTTATTCCGTCCGCATTGCCCGCGCCATGTCCGCCGCCTGTTCCAGAACAGACGCATCCAGACCCGTCTCATATCCCAGCCGTTCCAGATGCGCAGCCACCGCTTCGGTCGCGACATTGCCTGCCGCTCCGGGCGCGTAGGGGCACCCCCCCAACCCGCCCACGGCGGCGTCAAACACCCGCACGCCCAGCGCCAGCGAGGCGTCGATATTATCAATCGCACGCCCGTTGGTGTCGTGGAAATGACCCGCAAGCCGAGTCACCGGCACCCGTTCACGAACTGCCAGCAACATATGCGCGATCTTGTCCGGGGTTCCCTGTCCAATCGTATCGCCCAGCGAAATCTCATAGCAGCCGTGGGCAAACAAGGCGTCTGCCACCTCGGCCACCTTCTCGGGAGGGGTTGGGCCGTCATACGGGCAATCGGTCACGCAAGAAACATACCCTCGAACCGGCAGATCGATGTGGCGCGCAGCCTCAAGGATCGGGACGAAGCGTTCGATGGACTCAGCAATGGTCGCATTGATGTTGGCTTTCGAGAACCCTTCGGACGCTGATGCAAACACCGCAATCTCATCTGCCTTGGCTGCCAAAGCATCCTCATATCCACGCATATTCGGCGTCAGCGCTGCATAGCGTACGCCCTCGGCCCGCGTGATCCCGGCCAGAACCGCACCGCTGCCTGCCATCTGTGGCACCCATTTCGGTGAGACAAAGCTTGCGACTTCAATCCGGTTAAACCCGGCGCGGCTGAGGCAATCGACCAAAGCCACCTTCTCGGCCACCGGGATCTCGCGCTTCTCGTTCTGAAGCCCATCCCTCGGCCCGACCTCGAATATCTCGACCCGTTCCTTCATCAGCGCGTCCCTCCCCGGCTTATTCTTGTTTCAAAGTAGGATATGACCCGACTGTGCCACGCAAGGCACGGGCCGAACAGATCAATCCTCGGCCAAGCGAACCAGCGCCGCGCCGGCCTCGACCTGAGCACCCGCCTCGGCCAGCACCTCGGCCACCACCCCATCTCGAGCAGCCAACAGAGAATGCTCCATCTTCATGGCCTCCAGAATGGCCAGACGATCGCCTTCCTTCACCGCCTGCCCTGCGGAGGCAAAGACGGCCTTGACCAAACCGGGCATCGGCGCTTCGATTACATTTGTATCGCCCGCGGCACTTGCATCGCGGTCCAGAGGGTCAACAATCTCGAACACCTGCCCGTAATCGTCGAACACGGTGATCTGGGACCCGGCAATAGCGACCTTGGGCATGGGTGTCCCATCAAGGACCCAGCCGTTTCGGCGCTGCGCGATCAGCTGCGCGCCCTCGACCTGCCAAATCTGCCGGTCCTGACTTTCGACCTGCACATCCAGATCAACGACCTCTCCATTCCGCAACAACTGCACCGCTCGATGCAGTGCCCCCCACAGGGTAAAGCCCGTCTCTGGATCCGTCTCGACCAGACCAAGCGCCGTCATCGCGGCAGCTACTGTCGAAACGTTATTCGTGCCGGCTTCTTTCACCAGTTCATCAAGGTCTCTACCGATGAGACCCGTATCCACGTCACCAGATGCAAACCCACTGTGACGCGTCAGAGCACCAAGAAATGCAAGGTTGGTCACTGTCCCGGCAACCTCGGTCCGGCGCAGGACGCGATGCAGGCTTTCTAAAGCAACCGCGCGGGTCGGGCCATGCACCACGACCTTGGCAATCATCGGATCGTACCAAGGGCTGATCGTATCCCCGGCCCGCACGCCACTATCGGCGCGGCAGCCTTCCGGGAAGCGCAGATGGGTCAGAGTACCCGTCGCTGGCAGAAAGCCCTTAGGCACGTCCTCGGCATAAAGCCGTGCTTCAAAGGCATGACCATTGATCGATAGATCATTCTGCTGTTTCGGCAGGCTCTCCCCCGCCGCCACGCGCAACTGCCACTCGACCAGATCAATGCCGGTGATCGCCTCAGTCACCGGATGTTCCACCTGCAGGCGCGTGTTCATCTCCATGAACCAGAACCGATCAGGCCGCAGCCCGTCCGAGGCATCGACTATGAACTCAACCGTGCCCGCGCCCTTATAGCCAATCGCCTCAGCCGCACGCACGCCCGCCTGCCCCATCGCCTCGCGCATCTCAACGGTCATGCCGGGGGCCGGGGCCTCTTCGATCACCTTCTGATGCCGCCGTTGCAACGAACAATCGCGTTCAAACAAATGCACTGCATGACTGCCGTCGCCGAACACCTGCACTTCGATATGGCGGGGCTTGGCGACAAATTTCTCGACCAACACAGCATCATTACCGAACGCCGTCTTCGCCTCACCGCGCGCGCTGTCCAAAGCAGCCGAGAAATCCTCGGGCTTCTCGACCAGCCGCATCCCCTTGCCGCCGCCACCTGCAACGGCCTTGATCAGGACGGGATAACCAATGGTATCCGCCGCCCCGGCCAGATGTTCGGGGTCCTGATTGTCGCCATGATAACCGGGCACCACAGGTACCCCCGCTTCCTCCATCAGTACCTTGGCCGCATCCTTCAAGCCCATCTTGCGGATCGCTCCTGCCGATGGCCCGATGAAGGTCAGACCGGCTGCTTCAACAGCGTCCACAAAGTCAGGATTCTCGGACAGAAAGCCATAGCCCGGATGGATCGCCTGTGCCCCCGTATCGAGCGCCACCTGAATGAGCACATCGCCCTTCAGATAACTCTCAGCCGGGGCCGCACCGCCAATATGTACAGCCTCATCCGCCATCTGCACATGCTTGGCCGAAGCGTCCGCATCGGAATAAACAGCCACGCAGGATACGCCCATCTTCTGAGCAGTTTCCATCACACGACAAGCAATCTCGCCCCGGTTGGCAATCAGGATTTTGTTGAACATAGCTTACCCCTCAGCCGCCAGATCTTCGACAAGGCGGAATCGTTCGCACAGCAATTCCATCTCTGGATCGAACCCGCCATTGCGCTCAAAATACCGGCGATGATCTTCGCGCCATCCCTCAAGCGTTTCGTTTTCACCCTCCGCCAATGCAAAATCTTCGGTCACATCGCAGTATCGACAGGTCGACACCTCGACCGTTTCGATCACCAAAGCCGGACGATCATCCCATTCCAACGCAATATCCCGTCGCCCAACGACCGGAGTGTCAACGCTGCCCTCTGGGTAGTCGCGCAAAGCACCACAGGTTGCCGTTTTCCGACCTGAACGCACCAACGACAACAACTCTGCACTCAGCGTTGCGCTGTCCCCAAACTTGAAGGTCTGCGCGCCTGGATAGCGGACCATGACATCATTCAATGAAACGCTCATCTTACATCCTGAACACGCCGAAACGTGTCTCCTCGATCGGGGCGTTCAGCGCGGCGTTGAGTGACAGGGCCAGCACGTCGCGCGATTTACGGGGGTCGATGATGCCATCGTCCCAGAGACGGGCCGAGGCATAGAGCGGATGCGACTGCTCCTCGAACATCTCCAGCGTTGGGCGTTTGAACTCGGCCTCTTCTTCGGTTGACCAAGTGCCGCCCTGCCGCTCGATCCCGTCGCGTTTGACGGTGGCCAGAACGCCCGCCGCCTGCTCGCCGCCCATCACCGATATCCGAGAATTCGGCCAGGTCCACAGAAACCGCGGCTGGTACGCGCGACCTGCCATTCCGTAGTTTCCAGCCCCGAATGAGCCACCAACAAGCATCGTTATCTTGGGAACCGAAGTCGTCGCCACCGCCGTCACCATCTTGGCGCCATGCCGCGCGATGCCTTCGTTTTCGTATTTGCGACCGACCATGAATCCGGTGATGTTTTGCAGGAATACCAGCGGTATGCGACGCTGCGAGCACAGCTCAACAAAATGCGCGCCCTTCTGCGCGGCCTCGGAAAACAGCACGCCATTGTTGGCGATGATTCCGACTGGACAGCCTTTGACATGGGCAAAGCCCGTGACAAGCGTCTCGCCAAAGCGCGGCTTGAATTCATCGAACCGAGAGCCATCAACCAAACGCGCAATCACCTCACGGATGTCATAGGGCGTGCGTAGGTCGGCGGGGACGACGCCAAGGATTTCCTCGGGGTCATAGGCCGGGTCTTCGGGGCTGGCCCAATCCACCGTCTGCGGCTTGCGCAGGTTCAAGGACCCGACCGCACGACGGGCCAGAGCCAGCGCATGGGCATCATCTTCGGCCAGATAATCCGCCACACCAGACAGGCGGGTGTGGACGTCACCTCCGCCCAAATCCTCGGAGCTAACAACCTCTCCGGTTGCCGCTTTCACCAGAGGCGGTCCGGCCAGAAAGATCGTGCCTTGCTCTTTCACGATGATCGTCACATCCGACATCGCGGGTACGTAAGCCCCGCCCGCCGTGCATGAGCCCATCACCACAGCGATCTGAGGGATGCCCTTCGCGCTCATCCGCGCTTGATTGTAGAAGATGCGGCCAAAATGGTCGCGGTCGGGAAACACCTCATCCTGATTGGGCAGGTTCGCGCCGCCGCTATCGACCAGATAGATGCAAGGCAGATGGTTTTCCTCGGCAATCTCCTGCGCGCGGAGGTGTTTTTTGACGGTCATCGGGTAATAAGTGCCGCCCTTCACGGTGGCGTCGTTACAGACCACCATGACCTCGCGCCCTTGTACCCGACCAATCCCGGCAATCACTCCGGCAGAGGGCGCAGCATCGCCATACATCCCATGCGCCGCCGTCGCGCCGATTTCGAGGAACGGAGACCCCGGATCGAGCAGGTTCGCCACCCTACGCCGAGGCAGCATCTTGCCCCGAGATTCATGCCGCGCGCGGGATTTCTCACCGCCCCCCATGCGGGCGGCTTCGGCGGCGGCGGAGATTTGTGACAGCGCGTCGAGGTGGGCTGTACGGTTGGCCTTGAAGCCCTCTGAGGTGGGCATGGCTTTGGATGTGAGTTTCATTCTACTTCCGATCCTCCGGGCGCATCTGACAAGCGTTCAAGATCTCTGGCTACGCTCCATCGCACTACGATATTAATAGTCTCACACATAAACTCTGTCATTTGAGAGCAGTCTGGATCGAATTCATCATTTCTGAATTTCTCCAAACGACGCGGGTAAGACCATTTCTTAAAGCCGCTCAAACCCGCTACTTGATCTGGCAAGCCCTCCCCGATTTCTAGGGTCTTTGCCAGAAGATGAGCGTTTAACTTCTCTATACAAACACGCCGGTCCTCGGGTGAATGTCCAAGTTCGCAATAATCATATGCTGAAGACATACATCGAGTATCCATTTCGCCCGCTATGATGGTGCTGGAAAGCGCTGTGCAACCGTCAAACCAAGCAGGGACATCCAGCGTTTCTATCGTTTCCTCAGCAGTTAGCGAAGCGGCAGCGCCAAAGGACAATACACACAGTGTCAGAAGTCGCTTCATTCATGAACCTCCCCAGCCGCCCGCGCCTTTAATTCCTTGCGGATCACCTTACCCGTCACCGTCATCGGCAACTCGTCCAGAAACGCGACCTCACGCGGATAGGAATGCTGTGCCAGACGGTCCTTGACCCAATCCTGCAACTCCTGCTCCGCGGCCTCAACGCCCGGCTTCAACACCACATACGCCTTCACGATCTCAGTTCGCAGCGGGTCAGGTTTGCCGACCACGCCCACTGTCGCCACCGCCGGGTGGGTCAGCAGACAATCCTCGATCTCGGCGGGGCCGATGCGGTAGCCCGACGAAGTAATCACGTCGTCATCGCGGCCCACGAAGCGCAGATAGTTGCCCTCCCACTTGCCGCGGTCTCCGGTGATCAGCCAGTCGTCGCGGAACTTTTCTGCGGTGGCCTCAGGCCGGTTCCAGTATTCCAGAAGCATCGAGGCCGAGCCGCGCCGGATGGCAACATCGCCTTCCTCAGTCGTCGGATTGCCGTCAGAGTCGATCACCGCCACATCATGCCCCGGCACCGGCTTGCCGATACAGCCGGGCTGCACCGGGAAGTCCTCGGCGCAAGAAGACACGACCATATTGCACTCGGTCTGGCCATAAAACTCGTTGATCGTCAGGCCAAACGCCCGCTGCCCCCAAGCCAGCATCTCGGCCCCCAAAGGCTCTCCGCCCGAGGCGACGGAGCGCAAGCCGGGGACGCTCTGATCCACAGCCTTCAGCATGCGAAGCGCGGTTGGGGGAAAGAACACATTGCGCACCCCGCCTCGTGCGATGACCTCGGCGCAGGCTTCGGGGGTGAATTTGTCCAAGCGTGCAGCTACCACAGGAACTCCTAGCGCAAGCCCTGGCATCAGCACGTCGAACAGCCCTCCGATCCAGGCCCAGTCAGCGGGTGTCCACAGACAATCATCGTCTCGCAGATGGTTGTGACTGATCGAGACGCCCGGCAGGTGGCCCATTAGCACCCGGTGCCCGTGCAATGCGCCTTTGGGGCTGCCGGTGGTGCCGGACGTATAGATCAGCACCGCCGGATCCTCGGGCCCCGTATCTGCGAAGGGGACCGCCTCGCCCTGTTGCCCAATCTGATCGGCCAGCAGCGGCTGTGCCAGATCGCCCAGCAACGCGGCACCTTCGGCGTCCGTCAGGACAAGCCGCACGCCTGCATCGCCGACACGAGAGGCCAAGGCATCGCGCTTGAACAGTTTGAACAGCGGCACCGAAATCGCACCGATCTTCCAGATCGCAAGATGCGCTGCGGCGCACCAGGGTGATTGGCTAAGCAGCACCCCCACCCGCTCGACCGGTTGAACACGGTCTAGTAACACCCGGGCAATGCCATCTACCATTTCATGCAGATCGGCGACACGGATCGCGCGACTTTCGAATGCAGTCAGATCAAGGATGGCGACCCGGTCAGCGGGCTGGGACAAGCATTGGCGCGCCATGTTCAGCCGGTCGGGAAGCTCCCAGCTTTGATCAGAGCGCAGGCCCGGTATGACCTCAGCGGGACACATGCATATTTCTCTTTGTTTTGCAGTGATTTAGCGCCCCATCGGCCGACGCATAAATCACAGAAACTTGATGCAGATCAGAGTTCTGCGTCCGCGGAGTCATCACAACACGTGCATCAACAGAACCAAAGGCATGAATATGACAAAGAAACTCGCCGCTTTGACCCTTTCTACCGCATTTGTTGCGCTGGCTGCCCCGGCCTTCGCCCAATCCCAGGGCGACTGGACCGTTGGTGTCGGTGTCGGCTATCTGGATCCCAAATCCAACAACGGCTCTCTGGCCGGATTTGACGCCGATGTCGACTCGGACACCCGCCCGATCTTCACTGTCGAGTATTTCATCCAGGACAACCTCGGGATCGAACTGCTGGCCTCGACCCCCTACAAGCATGACGTCACCCTCGGCGGCAGCGTCGATGCGGGCAGCGTCAAACACCTGCCGCCCACCCTGTCGCTGAACTATCACTTCCCGACCAACAGCGCGTGGAAGCCTTATGTCGGCGCCGGTATGAACTACACCATCTTCTTCGAAGAAGATTCGCCCCTGGGCGATCTGGACCTGGACAATTCCTTCGGCGTCTCGCTGCAGGCCGGTCTGGATTACATGGTCACCGAAAAAGGTGCCATTCGCCTGAACGTGCGCTGGTTCGACATCGACTCGGACGTCAAACTTGACGGAGCCGATATTGGCACCGCAGAAATTGATCCCTGGCTGATCGGCGTTTCCTACGTCCATCGCTTCTGATCCAATCGTAAAAAGCCCCGCGGCTCACTGAATCGCGGGGTTTTCCGTCACAGCATCTCGTTCATCATTTCGCGACCGATCAGCATCCGGCGGATT
Organism: Ruegeria sp. BE3; assembly: GCF_056538865.1. NCBI lineage: Bacteria > Pseudomonadati > Pseudomonadota > Alphaproteobacteria > Rhodobacterales > Roseobacteraceae > Ruegeria > Ruegeria sp. BE3. The sequence goes on from NZ_JBQFTW010000004.1 coordinate 49,016, forward strand.
TCGCTGGTACCTGCGCCAATCTCCATCAGTTTTGCGTCGCGGAAAATCCGACTGACCGGCGCATCCGACAGGAACCCGGCCCCGCCCAGCGCCTGCACGGCCTGATGCGCCTGCACCATCGCCTGCTCCGAGGCATAAAGACAGCACGCCGCCGCATCCTGACGGGTCACATCCCCTCGGTCGCAAGCCTTAGCGACCTCATAGACATAGGCGCGCGCCGAGTTCATTGCGGTATACATATCCGCAATCTTACCCTGCATCAGCTGGAATGATCCAATAGGCTTACCAAACTGTTTGCGTTCGGCCAGATAAGGCATGACCTCATCCAGGCAAGCGGCCATTATGCCCGTACCGATTCCGGCCAGAACGACGCGCTCGTAGTCAAGCCCGGACATCAGAACCGCGACGCCTTTGCCCTCTTCGCCCAGCACGTTTTCAAACGGCACTTCTACATCTTCAAAGATCAGCTCTGCCGTATTCGACCCTCGCATCCCCAGTTTGTCAAAATGGGGCGAGGTCGAGAATCCCTTCATCTCTTTCTCGATCAGAAAGGCGGTAATCCCCTTGGATCCTGCCTCCGGATCGGTCTTGGCATAAACAACCAGCGTGTCCGCATCCGGCCCGTTGGTGATCCAGTATTTGTTGCCGTTCAGTCGGTAGTGATCGTTGTGCTTCTCAGCACGCAGCTTCATCGACACCACATCCGACCCGGCTGAGGACTCAGACATAGCAAGCGCCCCTACATGATCGCCCGAGATCAGACGTGGCAGATATTTCTGTTTCTGCTCGTCATTCCCATTCAGCTTAATCTGATTCACGCAGAGGTTCGAATGCGCCCCGTAAGACAGAGACACCGAGGCCGAGGCCCGCGCCACTTCTTCCACCGCGATGGTATGCGCCAGATAGGACATCCCCGCCCCGCCATACTCTTCGGGCACAGTGACGCCCAGCAGCCCAAGCTCTCCCATCTCTTTCCACAGCTCATTCGGAAAGGCGTTCGAGGCGTCAATCTCAGCCGCCATCGGCTTCACGCGTTCCTGCGCCCAGCGGTGGACCATCTCACGCAGGGCATTCACATCCTCACCCAGATCGAATTGCATAGTGGCCATAAACATGCGGGGCTCCTCTAGCAGCGTTAATGAACAAGTGTTCAATAAACAGATAGCAGCGATTCCACGTCCGGTCAACGACGCCGCGCGGATCAACGCAAAACGCCGCCCAGCAAGGGCGGCGTTTTCATAAAAAACCGAGCGTGCGCTGAAAGCGCGCTCCGCTGGATTACGATTGATAAACCGCGCCCACCTCGGCCCGAATGATCCGCGCGATCAGGCGACAATCCTCCAGCGAGAACGTCAACGGAACACGCATATCCATGATCCCGGCCAGAATCCTGTCGCTCTTGGGCATCGGCGCACTGTCCGCATACCGCCAGCTGTCATAGCGCGAGGTAAAGCCCGAAGGTTCTGCCCCGCCAAACCACTTCAATTCGACCCCGCGTGCGGCGCAGCGGCGGGTGACTTCGGCAATGCGCTCCGGAGTCCAATCCAACAACAGAAACTGGATAGACGAGCCGACATAAGTTTCCCCGGCAGGACGCTCGACAACCGTAAGACCCGGTGTTTCGCGCAACCCACGCTCGATCTCATCATACCGTTCGTTCCAGCGTGCAACCTGGCGATCCAGCACCCGCAATTGAGGACGCAGGATTGCAGCACGCAGATTGTCCATACGGCCCGAAACGTTGGGTGTGGTGTATTTGATCTGCTCAAACACCTCCGGACCAGGCACGGCCAGATGGCGCTCATAGAGCATATATGACCCGGACAACATGGTAGCTTTTGCAGCCAGCTCCGGGTCATCCGTAACCAACAATCCGCCCTCGCCCGAGTTCACATGCTTATAGGTCTGGCACGAATAACAGCCGATTGCCCCTTGTCGCCCGGAGAGCTGACCCTGCCAGGCCGCCCCCATCGTATGCGCGCAATCCTCGATCACAATCACCCCGGCCGCGTTACACATCTGCATCAACCGATCCATATCGCACAGATGCCCACGCATATGGCTGAGCATCAGCACCCTGGCCTGATCCAGCTTGGCCTCAAGATCATCGAGATCAATGGTCAGTGCCTCAGTCACGCCGACAAAAATTGGTTTCGCCCCGACCGACGCAATAGCCCCCGGCACAGGGGCCAGCGTAAACGCGTTTGTCAAAACCGGATCACCCGGCCCGATCCCCACGGCCCGCAACGCGGTGGCCAAAGCGTAACCGCCCGATGAGACGGCCAAACAATATTTCGCCCCCATCTGAGCGGCAAATTCCTGTTCCAGCAATGCCGTCTCGCTTAATTCATCAGGCGCGACGTTATAGCGATGCAAGCGCCCATGGCGCATCACGGCCAATGCGGCCTCGATCGCTTCATCGGGGATAGGTTCCTGTTGGGTGAAACTGCCAGTGAAAATCTCGGTCATGGATTGGTTCTGAGGCCGAAATGATCAAGGGTCAAGAGATCACGCCGCCGCTCCGATCAAATCGGAAACCAGTTTCGGCAAATCATCAAAATGATGCAGCAGCGCCTCGGGCTCCAGCGTGGCCATATCCTCCCCGGAAGGGCCAAAAGTGACCAGCACCGAGGGCACACCTGCAGCGCGTGCGGTATTTCGGTCCGTATCTGAATCACCGATCAGAACGCAATGGTCCGGATGCCCCCCTGCGCGCCGTGCCGCTTCGCGCAGCGGCTCGGGATCGGGTTTGCGCACGGGCAGTGTGTCTGCCCCCACCAGCGAGGCGAATTTGTCCCGCACGCCCATTCGAGTCAGCAAGAGATCTGCGAGACCCTCGGGCTTGTTGGTGCAGATACCTACGCCATACCCCGCTTGCGACAGACGCTCGACAGCATCCAAAGCACCAGGATAGAACCGGGTGTGCGTGTCAATCGCTTCAGCATAAGCTTCAAGCAAGACCGGATAGTAAGCCAGAACTGTATCGTCGGCATAGGCTCCGACGCGCCTGAGCCCATGCGTCAGCATCATCCGCCCGCCCCGCAGGGCGACCCCGGCATCCTGCTCGTGAACCAGCACATCCCCATGCCCCATCTGCCGGAAACAGTGGTTGGCCGCTGCCAGCAGATCACCGGAGGTATCCGCCAAAGTCCCGTCCAGATCGAAGATCACCGTACGCATGTTGCCTCCTGCCTCAGCGGTTTTTCGCCGCCCCATGTTGCAAACGGCAATCTTGTTTGATGGCTGAACCGCTTGCGCCTTTGACCTCAGCGGATAAAACGGGGCGCAACAAAACACAAAGAGAAAACGATTTCATGACCACCGCCCTTGTCATTCTTGCCGCCGGGAAAGGCACAAGAATGAACTCTGACATTCCCAAAGTCCTGCACCCGATTGCACAGGTACCGATGCTGATCCACGCCATGCGCGCCGGAGCCGTCCTGTCGCCCGAACACACCGTGATCGTCACGGGCCACGGGGCCGAGGCTGTCTCGAAGGTTGCGAAGGCCGAAGACGAGACTGCACAGATCGCTGTGCAGGAAGAACAGCTTGGAACCGCACATGCAGTGGCGCAGGCGCGCAATGCGTTGGACGGGTTCGAGGGTGATGCGGTCGTGTTGTTCGGTGATACGCCTTTTCTGCAACCCGAGACGCTGGAGCGGATGATCGCTGCGAGGGCTGAGAATGATCTGGTCATTCTCGGCTTTGAGGCTGCCGATCCCGCACGGTATGGTCGTTTGGTGATGCAGGGCGATACGCTAGAGCGGATCGTCGAGTTCAAGGACGCGACAGATGAAGAGCGCACCATAACCTTTTGTAACTCGGGTCTTATGGCGTGTGATGCGCCAACGCTGTTTTCGTTGATCGATGCGGTGGGCAACGATAATGCTTCAAGCGAATACTACCTGACCGACGTGGTAGAAATCGCGCGCGACCGCGGCTTGCGCGTGACCGCAATCGCCTGCGATGAGGCACAAACGCTGGGCGTGAACTCTCGTGCCGACCTGGCGGCGGCGGATGCAATCTTTCAGGTGCAGGCGCGGGCCGATCTGTTGGATCTTGGCGTCACGCTGATGGCCCCCGAGACCGTATATCTTGCCGCAGATACCGTCATCGGGCGCGATGCCGTGATTGAACCACATGTTGTCTTCGGCCCAGGTGTCACCGTCGAAAGCGGTGCCACGATCCGCGCGTTTTCGCATCTGGAGGGCTGCCACGTCAGCCGAGGTGCCACTGTTGGCCCATATGCGCGCTTGCGCCCGGGAACCGAGTTGGCCGAAAACACCCGCATCGGCAATTTCGTCGAGATCAAGAATGCCGAGATCGCCGAGGGCGCGAAGGTCAATCACCTCAGCTATATCGGCGATGCCACGGTCGGGGCGGCAACAAATATCGGGGCCGGTACGATCACCTGCAACTATGACGGCGTGATGAAACACAAAACCACGATTGGCGAGAATGTGTTCATCGGCTCAAACACGATGCTGATCGCTCCGGTGTCGCTGGGCGACGGAGCGATGACCGCAACGGGAACCGTGGTGACCAAGGATGTCGAAACGGACGCACTGGCCGTTGCGCGCGCCAAGCAGGAAAACAAGCCCGGCTATGCCCGTAAATTGTTTGATATGTTGAGGGCGAAGAAAGCGCGCCGCGACAAAGGAGCCTGATTTATGTGTGGAATTGTTGGTGTTCTGGGCAGTCACGAAGCAGCCCCCATTCTGGTCGAGGCGCTGAAACGGCTGGAATATCGCGGCTATGACAGCGCCGGGATTGCAACGGTCAATGATGGAACGCTTGGACGGCGCAGAGCTGTAGGCAAACTCGTCAATCTAAGCGACCTTTTGGTTCACGATCCCCTACCCGGCAAATCCGGAATCGGTCATACCCGCTGGGCTACGCATGGTGCGCCTTCGATCAGCAACGCGCATCCGCATCAGGCCGGACCTGTCGCTGTTGTGCATAATGGCATTGTCGAGAATTATCGCGAACTGCGCGCAGAATTGGCCGAACACAGCATCGGCTTTCAAACGGAAACCGACACGGAAACCGTCGCCTTGATGACCGAGCACTACATGTCACAAGGTTTGAACCCGGTTGACGCTGCTTATAAAACGATTGATCGGCTTGAGGGCGCATTTGCGCTCGCCTTCTTGTTCAACGGACAGGACGATCTGATTGTCGCTGCCCGAAAGGGATCGCCTTTGGCCATCGGGCATGGAGATGGTGAGATGTATGTGGGCTCGGACGCGATTGCCCTGGCGCCGCTGACTGATCGCATCACCTATCTGGAAGAAGGCGACCGGGCGGTGCTAACCCGCACATCGCTTGAAATCCGCAACGAAGCTGGTGAGATCGCCAATCGCGAGATGCGCCAGATCAAGGTGGATCAGTCGCGCGCTGACAAAGCCGGGCACAAGCACTATATGGCCAAGGAAATCGCCGAACAGCCGGTTGTGGTAGCCGAGGCGATCCGGTCGTATCTGCCGACTGGCGGCGACCAGGTGGTTCTGCCCGAAGAACTGGACTTCACCAAGCTCGACCGCCTGACCATGGTGGCCTGTGGCACCGCTTTCTATGCCTGCCTGACCGCCAAGTACTGGTTCGAACAACTGGCCAAAATGCCCGTCGAGGTCGATATCGCCAGCGAGTTTCGGTATCGCGAACCTCCGATCACCGACCGCACATTGGCGCTGTTTGTCAGCCAGTCGGGTGAGACCGCAGATACGCTCGCCGCGTTGCGCTATTGCGAAGGCAAGGCAGACAAGATCGTTTCTGTCGTCAACGTTCCTGAAAGCTCGATTGCGCGGGAAAGCGATATTACTCTACCGATTCACGCCGGTGTCGAGATCGGCGTTGCCTCGACCAAGGCCTTTACCTGTCAGCTGAGCATTTTGCTGATGCTGGCGCTCAAAGCCGCGGCGGATCGTGGTACTCTGAGCGACGAAGAACTGGCAGACCACGCAGCGGCGCTGCGCGGGCTGCCTTCGGTTCTGAATACCGCACTGGACGAAAATAGCGCCATCCGCAAATCAGCCCAACGCCTGTCCGAGGCGCGTGATGTGCTGTTTCTGGGGCGTGGCCTGATGTATCCGCTCGCCATGGAAGGCGCGCTAAAATTGAAGGAAATCAGCTATATACATGCTGAAGGTTATGCGTCAGGTGAACTCAAGCATGGACCCATCGCCCTGATCGACAAGCACATGCCAGTGGTGGTCATGGCCCCACGCGACACGGTGTTCGACAAAACCGTGTCCAACATGCAAGAGGTCATGGCACGCAAAGGCAAAGTCATTCTTGTGTCCGACGATGACGGCATCGCCGAAGCCGGAGATGAAGCCTGGAGCACGATCCGCATGCCGCATGTGCACCCGAGCCTTACGCCGATCCTCTATTCGGTTCCCGCACAATTGCTCGCCTATCATACTGCCGTCGCCAAGGGGACGGATGTGGATCAGCCGCGCAATCTGGCGAAATCCGTGACTGTCGAATGAGCGACGCTCTGCTAAAGACTCATCTGGATCAGATCAAAATCCATAGCGACCCAATGCGGGCGGCACAGGTGGCGGACTATCACAAGGCCGACCGCACCTATCTTGGCGTCGCTAACCCGATCCTGAATGATCTGACCAAAGGTTGGCGGCGCGAACTCGACGTGCCCGGACGGGTCGAGCTGGCATCGGCCCTTTGGCAAACCAACATACACGAGGCCCGCGTAGCCGCTGCAAAGCTGCTGACGCAAGCACGCATCCGCCCGGATGATGTCGTATGGGATCTGTTACAAAGCTGGCTACCCGATTTTGACGCATGGGCCATAGCGGACCATGCCTGCATGGCAATGCAAAAGCGGCTCGCTGCCGATCCTTCGCGGCTGGATCAAGTTGAAAACTGGACCCAGTCCGACCACATGTGGACCCGGCGCGCGGCGCTGGTCGCCACCTTGCCCTGGACCAAGCAAAACCACCCGAAGCCCGAGGAGCTGGCATGCCGAGACCGCGTGCTGAGCTGGGCCGCGAGATATGTGCCTGACCGGGACTGGTTCATTCAGAAAGCCATAGCCTGGTGGCTGCGCGAGCTTTCCAAGCATGACCCCAAACGCGTGACAGATTTCCTCGATCAGCACGGCGCAGCGATGAAACCTTTCGCCCGCAAAGAGGCCGGGAAATACCTTCAGTCTGAATAAACATCCAGCTCAACCAGCTCATCAAACGGGATCAGCAGGGCGCGCATCGCTTCAAGCGACAATCGTCCGCCGCCCCCCTCAGGCCCGGGCGCGGGTACAAGCGTCACATAGGCCTGCGCACCTGTCCGAGGCACAACAACGCGACCATTAATCTCGGTTTCAACCAAAGGTGTCTGCAGCCAGCGTCCCGGTGTGTTTGGGTCACCCAAACCTGCGATGGTACGTTTCGCACCAGCCCAGCCCGCATTGGCAACCACCTCGGTGGGTGCCGCTTCTACAGGTTCAGCAACGGCGGGTGCAGGCTCCGGCTCTGTCGGCGCACCTCCAAAAACCCGGTCGGTCGTGGACCGAACCGCATCACAGCCCGCGACAAGGCCACAAACCAATAGCAACGCATATCTCATGCTCAAACATCTAGAGCGCCGCACCGATCTGTGCCAGCCAAAAACACAAATCGCCCTTGCCGGTAGGCCACCCGCGCTTTACCTATACCAGCATGACTGCTCCGCTTATCGATCCATTTGCCCGCGCCATCACTTATCTCCGCGTTTCTGTCACGGACCGCTGTGATTTCCGCTGTGTCTACTGCATGTCGGAAGACATGAAGTTCCTGCCCAAAAAAGACCTGCTGACGCTGGAAGAACTGGACCGCATGTGCACGACCTTCGTAAACCTCGGGGTGCAGAAACTGCGCATCACCGGGGGGGAACCATTGGTGCGCAGGAATATTATGTCTTTCTTCAACAGCATGACGCGGCATCTGGACAGCGGCGCGTTGAAAGAACTGACGCTGACCACCAATGGCTCACAACTGCATCGCTTTGCAGATGATCTTTATGCGGCCGGTGTACGTCGTGTGAACATCTCGCTCGATACGCTGGACGATGACAAGTTTGCCAAGGTCACCCGCTGGGGACGCTTGAAGCAAGTTTTGAACGGCATTGATGCCGCCCAAAAGGCCGGGCTACGGATCAAGATCAACGCGGTGGCGCTAAAAGGCTTCAACGAGCCTGAACTGCCCCGCATCACCGAATGGTGCGCCGAACGTGACATGGATCTGACCTGGATCGAAGTCATGCCCATGGGGGATATCGGCAACGAAGACCGGTTGGATCAATATTGGTCGCTTAAAGACGTGCGCAAGGAATATGAGAACCACTATTCGGTCACCGATCTGGCCGAACGCACTGGCGGCCCGGCCCGCTATGTCCGGCTTGAGGAAACGGGTCAGAAAATCGGCTTCATCACGCCGCTGAGCCATAATTTCTGCGAAAGCTGTAACCGCGTACGCCTGACCTGCACCGGCGAGTTGTATATGTGTCTCGGACAGGAAGATATGGCTGACTTGCGCGCGCCGCTACGCGACCACCCCGATACCGAGAAACCGCTCGAAGACGCGATCCGCGCGGCGATCAATCTCAAGCCCAAAGGCCATGATTTCGACTATTCCCGGCAAGCCGTCGATGGCCAGATGAGCCGCCACATGAGCCACACAGGCGGCTGACTTGCCTGGCCCCGACGAACAGCCAACACTGTTGTACAACCTGTACTGCGGCCTGACCTCGTTTGTCGGACCACTGATCTGGCGCAAAGTACGCACCAAGTTGCAGGCTGCCGACGTCCCCGAAACCCGCCAACAAGAGCGGCTGGGCCACGCCAGCCTACCCTGCCCCAACACCCGCCTGATTTGGTTTCACGCCGCCAGCGTTGGCGAAAGCTTGTCTGTCCTTAGCCTGATCAAGCGATTGGCGGAGCGCTTGCCCGACGTCGAATTCCTTATCACTTCGGGCACGCCAACCTCGGCCGAACTGATCGCCAAACGCATGCCCCCGCGTACGCGTCATCAATATTCGCCGCTCGACAGCGAAGGCCCGGTGCGCCGGTTTCTGGACCACTGGAAACCGGATGCGGCAATCTTCGTCGAAAGCGAGATTTGGCCCCGCCTGATCGTTGAGACGGCAAAGCGCGGAACCCCACTGGCCTTATTGAACGCCCGATTGTCCGAGAAATCTGTGGCCGGTTGGATCAAACGACCCAAAACTGCGCGCTTCATCCTGAGCCATTTCAACCTGTTCCTGACCCAGAACGACAGGACCGCCAGCAATCTGATCGCTATGGGCGCGTCGCCAGATAAAGTAAGACCCGGCACCAATCTCAAGGCCATGTCCGATCCGCTACCCATAGATACTGAGGCCCTGTCTTGGATCAAAAACCAGATCGGCGACCGCCCAATCTGGATCGCCAGTTCTACACATCAAGGCGAAGAAGAAACCGTGCTCGCAGCGCACAAAGCCCTGCTCAGCCGTTGGCCCGACTTGTTGCTGCTGCTGATCCCGCGCCACCCCGAGCGTCGAGATGAGCTAAGCAAGCTGATCGGTACTGAGGGGCTCACCCATGCACAGCGCAGTACAAACCAGTCGATCGCTGCACAGACACAGGTCTATATGGCAGACACGCTAGGCGAATTGGGCACTTGGTATGCGCTCTGTCCCATCGTATTCCTCGGCGGCTCTCTGAAAGAGATCGGAGGCCACAACCCCTTTGAACCTGCCCAAGCCGGTGCCGCCGTCCTCACCGGCCCCGGATATTTCAATTTCGCCGAAACCTTCGCCCCCCTGATCGAAACCGGCGGTGCAGTGCAGGTCGAAACCGCGTCCGAGCTCTCAGCAGCTGTTGCCCACTGGCTCTCAGACCCACAAGCACTTCAAAGCGCGCGCGATGCAGCAAAATCCTGCGTCAACACACAGTCCAACGCCCTGAATTCCGTCATCGGAACCCTGTGCACCCAACTCAACCTGAGCGCACGGGATCCCTCTTCATCTGGCTAAAAATATCTCGGGGAGCACGAGGGGCTGGCCCCTCGCTTCACTCCGTCAAGCGGCGGGCATCCGTTGTTCAACAATCTCGGCCCACCAGCTGCATCCGGCGGGAATGGCCTCGTCGTTGAAGTTATACTCAGGGTGGTGAACCATAGCCGTATCGCCATTGCCGACCAGGATATAGGCGCCCGGACGTTCCTCCAGCATGAAGGCAAAATCCTCACCTCCCATGACCAGAGGTGCCTCATCACAGCTGCCAGAAACCGACTTCGCTACCTCGGCTGCAAAATCCGTCTGCTCGTCGCTGTTCACCATGACCGGATAGCCGCGAATATAGGTCATATCCGCTGTGCCACCAAAGGTCGCCGCCACTCCTGCGCAAATCTCGTTAATCCGCTTCTCTGCCAGATCGCGCATCTCTTTGCTCATCGTACGCACGGTGCCTTTGATCTGGACCGTTTGCGGAATGACATTGAACGCCTTGGACGAGGTCTCAAACGAGGTCACCGACACCACGACCTGATCAATCGGGTCGGCATTGCGCGAGGCAATCGTCTGCAACGCCAGAACCGCCTGCGCCGTCATCACGGTCGTGTCTACGGTCTCCTGCGGCTTCGCAGCGTGACCACCACGGCCTTCAAAGGTAATGTCGAACTGATCGGTCGCTGCAAAGAACGAGCCCGGACGGATCGCAAAACTGCCCACCGGACGTCCCGGCCAGTTATGCATGCCGTAGACTTCTTGAATGTTCCAACGCTCCATCATGCCGTCTTCGCACATCTCGCGACCGCCACCGCCGCCTTCTTCGGCGGGCTGGAAGATCACCACCACGGTGCCGTCGAAATTGCGCGTTTCCGACAGGTATTTCGCCGCACCGAGCAGCATCGCGGTATGGCCATCATGGCCACAGGCATGCATCGCCCCATCGGTTTTCGAGGCGTAATCCAGCCCCGTCGCCTCATGGATCGGCAGTGCGTCCATGTCAGCCCTCAGACCAATGACATTCCCTTTCGAGTCGGACTTGCCCTTGATCACACCAACAACGCCAGTACGACCGATCCCGGTAACAACCTCGTCACAGCCGAACTCTTTCAGCTTGTCAGCGACCAAAGCGCTGGTGCGATGGGTTTCAAACAGGATCTCAGGATTTTCGTGAATATCCCGTCGCCATTCGGTGATTTCATCCTGCAATTCGGCAAAGCGGTTCTTAACTGGCATCTCTTCTCTCTCCTAATTCAAGCCGCCGGCATCCGGCGCTCGACCATTTCGGCAAACCATGAACACCCCATCGGGATGATCTCGTCGTTGAAATTGTATTCGGGGTGGTGCAACCCGGCGCTGTCGCCATTGCCCAGCACGATGAAGGCCCCGGGGCGTTCCTCCAGCATGAACGAGAAATCCTCGCCCCCCATTACCATCGGCGCCTCGCCGCAGCTGCCGCCCACGGAAATGGCGGCCTCGGCGGCATATCCCGTCTGTTCTTCAGCGTTGATCGTCACCGGCACCCCGCGCGTGTAGGTGACTTTGACGGTGCCGCCAAAGGTCTCGGCGATGCCCTCAGCCACTTCGGTCAGCCGCGCCTCGATCAGGTCACGCATTTCGTTCGAATGCGTCCGCACCGTGCCCTTCACCTGCGCCGATTGCGGGATCACGTTGAACGCCTTGGACGAGGTCTCGACCGAGGTCACAGACAAAACCGCCTGCAAGATCGGGTCCGCATTGCGCGACACAATGGTCTGCAAGGCTACGATCAGTTGCGACAACATCACAGTCGTATCAATTGTTTCATGCGGTTTGGCCGCGTGACCGCCTCGACCTTCCAGATGTATATCGAACTCATCCGCAGCCGCCAGCAGTGGTCCGGACCGGATGGCGAACTGACCCGTCGGCACACCGGGCACATTGTGCATGGCATAGACTTCCTGAATGCCGAACCGATCCATCAGACCGTCCTTGCACATCGCCTCGGCCCCGTTGCCGCCCTCTTCCGCTGGTTGAAAAATCACAATGGCCGTACCATCAAAATTGCGCGTCTCAGACAGGTATTTCGCCGCGCCCAGAACCATTGCCGTATGGCCATCATGGCCACAGGCATGCATGGCACCTTCGGTTTTTGAGGCATAGTCGAGGCCCGTCTGCTCCTGCATTGGCAGCGCGTCCATATCGGCGCGCAGCCCGATCACGCGGCCCTGCGTGTCGGTCTTGCCCTTGATGACGCCAACAACACCCGTGCGGCCAATGCCCGTCACAACCTCATCACAGCCGAACTCTTTCAACTTTTCAGCTACCAAGGCGCTGGTGCGGTGAGTGTCATAGAGGATTTCAGGATTTTGATGGATATCCCGTCGCCAACCGGTGATCTCTGCGTGCATTTCGGCAAGTCGGTTCTTGATTGGCATCTGATCCTCCCAAATCAGGCGACGGGCAATCGTCGTTCCACCAGCTCGGCAAACCAGCTGCAGCCGGCGGGAATGGCGTCGTCGTCGAAGTTGTATTCAGGGTGGTGGCACATCGCCGTGTCCCCGTTTCCGATAAAGATGTAGGCTCCGGGCCGTTCTTCAAGCATGTAGGCGAAATCTTCTGACGGCATGATCGGATCAGTGCTGTCATTGACCTTGCCCGACACCGCCTCGGCCGCCTCAGCCGCGTATCCGGTTTCGATCTCGGAGTTTACCGTCACCGGATAGCCCGGCGTCCACGTCATTTCGGCAGACGCGTCGAAGGCCGAGGCCGTGTCTTCCGCGATCCGGCGCACGCGATCTTCGGCGATCTTTCGGTATTCGGGATCAAGCGTGCGAACGGTGCCCCGCAACCGCACCGTATGGGCAATCACATTCGAGGCCACACTATCGGTTTCAAAGGTCCCGACCGTCAGCACCACCCGTTTGATCGGGTCCACAGTACGCGCCACAACCGATTGCAAGGCCACAACAATATGAGATGCCACGAGCGTTGTATCCACCGCTTCATGCGGGGCGGCGGCATGACCACCCTTGCCCGTCACAACAATTTCGAACTCATCCGAAGAAGCCAGCAATGCGCCTGGTCGAATGGCAAACTCACCAACCGGCATCCCTGGCATGTTGTGCATGCCATAGACTTCCTGAATGCCCCAGCGGTCCATCAACCCGTCCTGACACATGGCCAAGCCTCCTGCACCACCCTCTTCGGCAGGCTGGAAAATCAACACAACGGTGCCGTCAAAGTTCCGAGTCTCGGCTAAATACTGAGCCGCCCCAAGCAACATCGAGGTATGCCCATCATGGCCACAGGCGTGCATCTTGCCAGAAACGGTCGAGGCGTAGTCCAGCCCCGTTGCCTCCTCAATCGGCAGAGCATCCATGTCAGCGCGCAGCCCGATCACCCGGCCCTGCGTATCCTGACGCCCTTTGATGACGGCAACCACTCCGGTCTTGCCGATCCCCGGCGTGATCTCATCAACGCCAAACTCCTTCAGACGATCAACCACGAACCCCGCAGTTTCTTCAACATCATACATCAGCTCGGGATGCATATGCAGGTGACGTCGCCATTTGGTGATCTCGCCATGCATTTCGGCGAGCCGATTCTTGACGGGCATCTTTAACCTCCCCTTCGAGGTGCTATTCGCAGAGCCGTTCTACCAAACGTTCCATAAATTTTTGGCCTGCGTTGAATTGAGAAATCGTAATGAACTCATTTGGCTGATGGGCCTGCGCAATATCGCCGGGGCCACAGATGACAGCGGAATAGCCCGCTTCCTGAAACTGCCCCGCCTCGGTGCCATAGCTGACCACATGTGATGCGTTGTCACCGGTGAGCGAGCGCACCAGCGTCTCGGCCTCGCCATCTTCTTCGGGCACAAGACCGGGGATCGAGAAATGCTCGGACAGTTCAATCCGCGCTTCGGGATGAACCGTCTGCATCCGTGCCTCGACCTCTCGCACCTTATCGAAATAGGCCTTTTGCCAGATCGCTTTTTTCTCGTCCGGGACGGTGCGGAAATCCATCATGAAGCGGCAGTCTTTGGCTGTGATGTTATGCGCAGTGCCGCCTTCGATCATACCCACATGGCAAGTTGTCCACGGCGGATCGAACACGGCGGCTATGTCCGAGGGCTGTGCTGCCCTGCTCTCGGCATTGCGTTCGTTGGCCCAGTCGATCAGCGGCGCGGCCTCCATTATCGCGTTGACGCCCGTATGCATGATCGAGCTGTGAACTTCGAATCCAATCATATGCGTGTCAAAACCGAAGCCACCTTTATGGCCGGTGACCGCCTGCATCACAGATGGCTCTCCCACGATCACTGCCGAGCCTTTGGGCAGCGTCGCCTGCATCGCCTCGATCATCGGTGGTGCGCCGGTGCATCCAACCTCTTCGTCAAAGCTCAGCGCCAGCTGCAGGGGACGTTTGACATCGGCGTGATGCGCCTCGACCAGTGCCCAGATTGCCAACGCGTCGAAGCCTTTCATATCGCAAGTGCCGCGCCCGAAATACTTGCCGTCTTTCTCGGTGACGGTGAATGGATCGGTATCCCACGGCTGGCCATCGACAGGCACAACATCCGTGTGACCTGACAAAACCACCGCGCCGTCTTCCCACGGGCCGACATGCGCGAACAAAGCCGCCTTATGCGGCTGATCCGGATCCGGCCAGCGATGAGAGTCTATCCCATGGCTGTTCAGATATCCCTCAACCCAGTCAACCAATGGCAGATTGGTTTCGCGACTTACCGTTGGGAAAGAGATCAGCTTGGTCATGATCTCAAGCGGGGTCAGACGATGTGACATAAAGCTCAGTATCCGCTGTCGGTCGTCAGGACGAAATGTCCCGGCTCAACCTCGTTATAGTTCGAGGGTTCCGGCGCATAGCCGATTGGATGTATCGGCGATGGGATCGGCTTGAAGTTCAGATCCTTTTCCGACTTTCTCTGGTTCGGATCAGCAATCGGAACCGCTTTCATCAAAGCCTGTGTATAGGGATGCTGAGGATTCTCAAACACCCGTGCGCGCGGTCCGAGTTCAACGATCCGGCCCAGATACATCACGCCGACATGGTGGCTGACCCGTTCGACCACGGCCATGTCATGGCTGATGAACAGGTAGCTAAGGTTCAGTTCCGATTGCAGCTCCATCATCAGGTTCAGAACCTGTGCTTGCACCGAAACATCCAGGGCCGAGACCGCCTCGTCCGCCACGATCAGCTTGGGGTTCAGCGCCAACGCGCGGGCAATCGCAATCCGTTGACGCTGACCACCCGACATCTCGTGCGGGAAGCGGCGCATGAAGCTGCGCGGCAATTGCACCTTGTCGAAGAGTTGCGCGACCCGATCCTGCAGCTCAGAACCAGAAGCAACACCATAGTTGCGCATCGGCTCCGCCACCTGATCAACCAACTGCATTTGCGGATTCAGCGAGGCAAACGGATCCTGAAAGATCATCTGCATGTCCAGCCGCGCCTTACGCAGACCCGCCGGGTCCAGACCCATGATATCGAGACCGTCCAGATTGACCTCACCTGCCATCGGCTCGACCAGCCGCAGGATCGACCGCCCGGCCGAGGACTTTCCGCAGCCTGACTCCCCTACGAGGCTGAGCGTTTGACCCCGATTGATGGTGAACGAGACATCCTCGACCGCGTGAACGTTGGAAATCGTCCGCCGCAGCAGACCACCTTTGACGGGGAATCGCGTGGTCAGATTATTGACTGTCAGCAAGACCTCTTCGGTGCCGGGAATGGGTGCGATGTTCTGACCTTCGACACCCAGCAGCTTCATCGGCTCAGGCGCGGCTTTGCCCCGCATTTCACCCAGCTTCGGAACCGCCGCCAGCAGAGCCTTGGTATAATCATGCTGCGGGTTCTCGAAGATTTCGTTGACCGTGCCCTCTTCGACCTTGTTGCCCCGGAACATGACCACAACGCGGTCGGCCATCTGGGCCACCACTGCCATGTCATGGGTGATGAACATCACCGCCGTGCCGGTTTCTCGCTTGAGTCGATCCATCAGTGCCAGAATCTCGGCCTGAATGGTCACGTCCAGCGCGGTTGTGGGTTCGTCCGCGATCAGCAGGCGCGGTTCGCAGGCCATGGCCATTGCGATGACAACACGCTGGCGCATCCCGCCCGAGAGTTCGTGCGGATATTGCTTCAGGCGGCGTTCGGGTTCGGGGATTCGAACCTGGCGCAGCAGCTCCAATGCCCGTTCCTCGGCCTGCGTCTTGGACATGTTCTTGTGGATACGCAGCCCTTCGGTCAGTTGACGGCCAACGGTGAACACCGGATTCAGCGCTGTCATCGGCTCCTGAAAGATCATCCCGATCTCATTGCCGCGAATCTGTTTCATCAGATCCTGGTCGGCACCTGCCAGATTCAACTCATCCCCGTCACGCCGGTCGAACAGCAACTGGCCGCCCGCGATCTCACCGCCGCCAAACTCCACCAGCCGCATCAGCGACAGCGAAGAGACCGACTTTCCCGATCCTGATTCCCCAACGATACATACGGTTTCGCCCGGGTTGACCTCGAACGAGACATCCTCGACTCCCACGACGGGGCCGTCCTTGGTCTGAAACTCGACACGCAGTTTTCTGATCTGGGCAATTGGCTGATCCAGCACGCGTGCACTCCCCTTCGCGGCAAATCTAAACGAATGCCAAACGCTAAGGCGGCAGGACGGGAAAAGTCAAACCGATTGGTCAAATTTCGCAAGCCAAGGCTTGCAATTTTTTAAAACTCTGTTTCGATACGCCGCGTAACCGTTTTTGGGAGAGGACGGAATACACGTTCGCGTGAAAATTCTTATCGTTTTAAATCAAAACGTTAACTCACCAAACGGCAACGCCCAATCCGCGGGCATCGCGGAGAAAATCGAGACACGTAAGTGTCCAACATGGAGTGTATGATGAAGATCAAAACCCTTTTGCTAGGTGCGATTGCAAGCACGGCAATGGCCCCGATGGCCATGGCCGAGCGTGGATCGGACGGCAATGTCAGCATTATTTACTGGCAGGCTCCGTCAATCCTGAACCCGTTTCTGTCGGGTGGCACCAAGGATGTGGAATCTGCCTCGCTGGTGATTGAACCGCTGGCACGCTACGACCAGGACGGCAACATGGTGCCTTATCTGGCGTCTGAGATTCCGACCGTCGAAAATGGTGGCGTCAGCGAAGATCTGACCTCGATCACGTGGAAAATCGCGCCCGGCATTACCTGGTCCGACGGCACAGCGTTCACATCGGCAGACGTGGTTTTCACTGCGAACTACTGCATGGACCCTGAAGGCGGTTGTGCGCAGGTGACCAAGTTTGAAGGCGTCACCAATGTCGAAGCAGTGGATGACTTGACCGTAAAAGTCACATTCGACGCGCCGACACCGTTCCCCTACGGCCCGTTCGTGGGCGGCGAAAGTCCGATCATTCAGGCAGCACAGTTTGCGGATTGCCTGGGCGCAAAAGCCCCCGAGTGCACCGAGCAAAACTTCAACCCCATCGGCACCGGCCCGTTTGTCGTGACCGAGTTCAAACCGAACGACGTGATCACGTTCGCTGCGAACGAAAACTATCGTGATCCAGCGAAACCGGCCTTTGCCACCGTGACCTTCAAAGGCGGCGGCGATGCAACGGCGGCGGGTCGTGCGGTTATGGAAACTGGCGAGTTCGACTATGCCTGGAACCTGCAGCTGGCACCCGAAGTCATCGCGCAGATGCAGGAAGGCGGCAAAGGTACTCCAGTCGCAGGCTTCGGTCCGCTGGTCGAGCGTATCATGCTGAACCAGACCAACCCATCGCCCGATCTGCCGGAAGGCGAGCGTTCGACAGCCACGCATCCGCACCCGTTCCTGCAGGATCCGGCTGTCTATCAGGCGATGTCCATGGCAATCGACCGCCCGCTGCTGGTCGAGATCGGCTATGGTCAGGCGGGTAAAGTGACCTGTAACTGGGTTCCGGCACCTGCTGCGTTCAACTCGACCTCGATGACCTGTGACACGCAGGATATCGATGGCGCGAACGCGCTGCTGGACGAAGCTGGCATCGTTGATACCAATGGTGACGGCGTCCGTGAAAAAGACGGTGTACCGCTGAAAATCGTCTATCAGACCTCGACCAACGCCGTCCGTCAGGACTTCCAGGCGCTGATCAAGGAATGGTGGAGCCAGATCGGTATCGAAACCGAACTGCGCAACATCAACGCATCGGTCTTCTTCGGCGGTGACCCGGGCTCGCCCGACACGTTCCAGAAGTTCTATGCCGACGTTGAAATGTATGCGAACACCTTCAACGGCACCGACCCGCAGTCCTATCTGGGCAACGGTCTGTGCGACAAGGCACCCAAGCCGGAATCGCAGTGGCAGGGTGAGAACATCAGCCGCTTCTGCAGCGACGAGTTTGACGCGCTGCACGCAAAACTTGCCGAAACGGCCGGTCTGGAACAACGCGCGGAAATTGCGAAACAGCTGAACGACATCATCGTACAGGAAGGCGGTATGATCCCGCTGGTACACCGTGGTCGTCTGTCGGCGCACGCCAACACTCTGGGTGGTGTTGTCCTGAACGTTTGGGACAGCGAGCTGTGGAACATTGCGGACTGGTACCGCAAAACCGGTTCCTAAGCGTTAATCTTGCAAAGCCGCGCCCCGACCCGTATCGGGGCGCGGTCATTTGCACGCCACTCCAACAAGAAGACGCATATAAAGGCGCCTCTTAATGCTCAACTTTACCATCAGACGACTGATCCTGGCCGTACCCACGCTGCTGTTCATCAGCCTCGTCATATTCCTGCTTCTCGAACTCGCCCCAGGCGACCCGATGGCGCAGGTTCCGCTTACCGTTCCGCCCGAAGTCAAAGAGAAGATGCGCGAGGCGCTTGGCCTCGGCCAGCCGATGCATATCCGATTCTGGAAATGGATCGTGCAGTTCTTCTGGATCGAACCGCAGGTTCTGGTCGACTCGATCTTTGGTACAACCTTCTCCGAAGGTGACCTGCGCGTGATTTCGTGGCAGACCCGCTCACCCGTCATGGACATCGTCGTTCAGCGCATCCCGCAGACCCTGTGGGTTGTCGGCACCGCTTATGTGGTCGCCATCCTGATCGCCCTGCCCATCGGCATCTATTCGGCCTATCGCCAGTATTCCTGGTTCGACCAAATGGGCACATTCGTGTCGATGGTCGGCTTCTCGGTACCGCCGTTCTTCTCGGGCGTATTGGTGATCGTGATCTTCTCGGTCCAGCTGGGCTGGTTCCCGTCGATCTATGACACCACCCATGCGGTCAACAGCTGGGACAGCTTTGTCGTGCAGCTCAAACAGATGATCATGCCGGTCATGGTTTTGGCGTTGCAGATCACCGCACAGCTGAGCCGCTTCATGCGCGCCTCGATGCTGGACAACCTCAATCAGGATTACGTCCGCACTGCCCGCGCCAAGGGTCTCAGCGAATATACCGTGGTTATGGTCCACGTTCTGCGCAACTCGATGATCCCTGTGGTCACCGTGATCGCACTGGGTATCCCGGCCATCTTCGGTGGTGCCATCATTACCGAGCAGGTCTTTAAGGTGAACGGTATCGGCCAATTGCTGATCGGCGCCATTCAGGCCAATGACCTGCCAATGGTTCAAACCCTGACCTTCATCTTTGCCGTGCTGATCGTGCTGTTCAACCTGATCGCCGATGTGCTCTACGGCATTCTGGACCCGAGGATTCGCTATGACTGATCATGATCGTACCGATACTCTGATCCCCGACGAAGGTCTTGCGCCTGCTTCGACCGCATTGCCCACGGCCGATGTGATGGAGGAACTGACCACCCCACCCCGCAGTCAATGGCGCGATGTTTGGGATCAGTTCAAAACCCACAAAGGCGCGATGATCGGAGCCATCCTTTTCATCTTCATCGTCGCTGCGGTGTATCTCGGGCCGTACATTTGGACCATCGACCCGACACAGATCGACATCCGGTCACGTAACCAAGGGCCGAGCCTTGCGCATCCCTTCGGCACCGATCAGCTGGGCCGCGATATCATGGCGCGGATGATGTCCGGCGGTCAGACCTCGGTCTCGGTGGGCATCACCGCCATGCTGCTGGCCCTGTTCCTGGGCTCGTTCATCGGCGTTCTGGCCGGGTTTTTCAAACGGCTGGACGGCCCGCTAATGCGCCTGACCGACCTGTTCCTGGCCCTGCCCCTGCTGCCGTTGCTGCTGGTTATGATGCTGCTGTTCCGCGAACCTCTGTCAGCCGCCTTCGGGCTGGAGCGCGGGATCTTCATCCTGATCGTCTGCGCCATCGGCATCACCTCGTGGATGCCCACAGCTCGGATCGTACGCGGAGACGTGTTGGCCATCAAAGAGCGTGAATTCGTTCTCGCCGCCCGATCCATCGGCACTAGCAACAGCCAGATCATCACGCGGCACATCCTGCCGAACGTGCTGTCCCCGATCATGGTGTCGGCGACGCTGGGCATCGCGACCGCGATCATCACCGAAAGCGCGCTGTCCTTCCTCGGTCTCGGGTTCCCGCCGGATTTCCCGACTTGGGGTCGCCTGCTGTTCGATGGTGTGGACTATCTGCAGCAATACCCTGAGCGTGTGTTCTGGCCCGGACTGGCGATCTCACTAACGGTTCTCAGCGTCAACTATCTGGGTGACGGCCTGCGCGACGCGCTGGATCCGCGTATTCGCGGACGCTAAGCAGATTCAGTCGGCGCGCTTCAGCGCGCCGGCCAACACGACGATCAGGACCGACAGCGGCAACAGAACGGCAAAAGCCAGCCTCAGGGTCATCAGCTCAGCGAGAAAACCGATCAGGGGCGGCCCGATCAACAAGCCTCCGTAACCCAGAGTCGCCACGCTGGCGATCGCCTGCCCGGGCGGCACATGCGGATCAGTCGCCGCGCGACTGAAGGCCAAAGGCATGATCACCGCATAGCCCACGCCCATCAGGGCAAAGCCTGCCAACGCCAATACGGGTTCGCCTGCTGACACCACCGCAAAAACACCCAAAGCCGCACTGACACCGCCAAACCGTGCGGTCGCAACAGGACCAAACCGGGCGATGACTACCCCACCTGCCAACCGGAACACGACCATTGTGACCGAGAAGACCGCGTAACCTAGCGCGGCAATGCTTTCAGCCGCGCCTGTTACATCGCGAAGGAATATCGCGCTCCAATCCGCGACGGCCCCTTCACCAAGCGCTCCGCAAAGCGCCGTGAACCCCACAAGGATCAATGCGCCCGACGGCAACGCAAACACCGACCCCGGCTTCGAGGTCGTTCGCTTGGAAGTCCAGCGCACCCAGGACAAAATGAGAGCAAATGCAACGACAACGCCACCGGCAAGCAGAAAATGCTGCAGGACCGTCAGGCCCATCTGAACCGCCGCATATCCGCTAAGCGCCCCCAACCCAGCCCCAAGGCTCCACATCGCGTGAAACGACGACATGACCGGCTTGTCATAAGCTTGCTCGACCTCTGCAGCCCACGCATTCATCGCGACATCCATCGAGCCATGGAAGGCTCCGAACACGAACAGGAATGCCGCGAGCCACCAGAAATCCCCCGCAAAGGCCAACAAAACGAGCGAAAACGTGTAAAGAACAGCGATGACCCGTGTGATCGCCACCGCTCCGAACTTATCCGTCAGACGACCCGTGATCGGAAACGAGCACACAGCCCCCGCCGCCATGAACAGCAAGCCAAGCCCCAAAGCCTCATGCGTCAAATCCAGCTTGTCCCGAACAGCCGGGATACGCGAGGCCCAAATACCGAATAGCGCACCGTTCAGGATGAACATGGCGGCGACAGCCCGCCATGCAGCCACAATACCGATCACAGGCAGCCCTCGCGCATTCAGTCAAACGCTGCCCGTTTTACAGATCATTCGTCGATTGGCAAAGGCTGCTTATTCCAGACGCTTTCGGATTTTGCGGATACTGAACCAGACAGCCAGAACAACGGGCAAGGTCACCACCGCCGTCAACATTCCCTTACTGAGTCCGGCCTGCGTCAGCGGATAGAGCAAGTAGCTGACCAACGACACTGCATAATAGCTGATCGCCACCACCGACAGCCCTTCGACAGTGTGCTGCAACCGCAAGGCCAGATCGGCGCGGCGGTCCATGCTTTCCAGCAATGCCTGATTCTGCGCGCTGCGTTCTACGTCCACGCGGGTCCGCAGCAATTCCCCGGCCCTGATCGCCCTGTCGGACAGGGCCTGCAACCGACGCTCGGTCGATTTGACGGTGCGGATCGCAGGATCATACCGACGCATCATGAAATCAGCAAAGCTCTGACGGCCGTCGAACCGTTCCTCGCGCAAAACTTCGATGCGCTGGTTGACGATGGCCTCATAAGCACCCGTCGCACCAAACCGGAACGAACAGCGCGCCGAAAGCGTTTCCAGCTCAATGGAGGTAGACAGCAGATCGGGAAGCAGCTCATTTGGGTGCACCGAATTGTTGGTCATTTGCTCCATCAGCCGGGACAGTTGCCCATCCAGCTCTCCGATCCGGGGCATCAACTGTTTGACACGCGCGAAACCCAACATGGACATCGCCTTGTAAGTCTCGATCTCACACAGCCGTTGAATAACCCGCCCGGTCCGACGACGCCCGGTGCCTTTATCGACGAACATCGCGAACCGCATATGCCCCGCCGGGTCGATGCGGAAGTCGCAGGCACAGATGGCGGAATCGTCCAGGACGCGCGCCACCGCCAGACTTTCAGGTTCGAACCAGTCGGCCAAAGACACCTGCACCACATCGTCCTCCTGACGTTCGACGACACGGATCATCGCCGACGTCACCCGCTGGCCGGGGCTCGCCATCAGCCAGTCTTGTGGAAAGACTTCGAAATCAGCCGGATTGAAGGCGCGGTCACTGACGTTGGGAGTGATCGCAGTGTAAGTGACAAATTCGGTATGCTGTTCCCATTTCAACCAATGTCGGCCGATCTGACCCGCGTAATGCGTGGCCTCGGGCTGCGGATGCGATGCCCCGTGGCGGTCCAGCAGATTGATCAGATGCGCCATATCCTCGCTACGATCACGCGCAGCAGCAGCTTCCGGTTTCTTGATCGCCAGAAAGACCACCGTGCACGGCACTGTCGCCACCGGAAAAGGGCGTGCATGCAGTTCATTGGCCAGCGCATAGCGCAGGGGATGGTCGTCTATTGGCGTCATTCAGTGCTCCGCTTCGTCCGGCGCACTATACGGCACGCGTGAAATACATCAATTATCTTTTATTTCATATACTTACAGGAATACATCGGTATACAAGCCCGCTATCTCATTGATTTGGCTCCCACAGCTCTATGGGATTGCCCTCCGGATCGTGAATGCGTGCAAATTTTCCCACCTCGCTATCCCAATCCGGGTTCGTCTCGACCACAATTCCGGCAGCTCCAAGCTGGCTAATCAGCGCGGCCAGATCATCGACGCGAAAATTGATCATCCATTGCTGTTCGGCCCGGCCAAAATACTCCGTATCCTGCGCGAACGGAGCAAAAACCGTATACCCTTCCTGTTGCCTCCAGGGCTCCGGATCATAGTGATTGACGCCCAGATGCGTCTCATACCACGCGCTCAGGGCTTGCGGATCTCGCGCCCGAAAGAACACTCCTCCTATGCCGTTCACTTTCTGCATCGTTCACCTCCTGCGCACCTTCGCGCGACCCAGTGTAGCACAGTCCGCCTGCTTCATCTGGCCACAAATATCCTGGAGGTCAGGAGGCAAAGCCTCCTGCAAACAAAACAAGAAAAGGGCGCCCGCAGGCGCCCTTTGCAATTTGATTGTGCACTCGGATCAGTCGATCATCGGCAGCAGCTTGTCCAGCGACTGCTTGGCGTCGCCATAGAACATGCGTGTGTTCTCTTTGAAGAACAGCGGGTTTTCGATGCCCGAATAACCCGTCCCCTGACCGCGTTTGGACACAAACACCTGCTTGGCCTTCCAGCATTCCAGAACCGGCATTCCCGCGATGGGGCTGTTCGGGTCTTCCTGTGCCGCAGGGTTCACGATGTCGTTCGAGCCGATCACGATCGCCACGTCCGTATCCGGGAAATCGTCGTTGATCTCGTCCATCTCCAGAACGATATCATACGGCACTTTCGCCTCGGCCAGCAGCACGTTCATGTGGCCCGGCAGACGGCCGGCAACGGGGTGGATCGCAAAGCGCACCTCTTTGCCCTTGGCGCGCAGCTTACGAACCAGTTCCGAAACCGACTGCTGCGCCTGCGCCACGGCCATACCGTAGCCGGGGATGATGACAATGCTATCCGCGTCGTTCAGCGCAGCGGCCACGCCGTCGGCCTCAATCGCGATCTGTTCGCCTTCGACAGCCATCTGCTCACCCTGCGGACCACCAAAGCCACCCAGGATCACGCTGACAAAGTGACGGTTCATGGCCTTACACATGATGTAGGACAGGATCGCACCCGACGAACCCACCAGCGCACCCACCACGATCAGCAGGTCGTTGCCCAGCGAGAAACCAATCGCCGCAGCGGCCCAGCCCGAGTAGCTGTTCAGCATCGACACAACCACCGGCATGTCGGCGCCGCCGATGCCCATGATCAGATGATAGCCAATGAACAGCGCCGCCAGCGTCATCAGGAACAGCGGGAACAGACCACCGGTCGAAGTGTACCAGATCAGACAGATCAGCGAGAGACCCGCCGCCGCCGCGTTCAGCGCATGACCACCGGGCAGCTTGGTCGCCGCCGAAGTCACTTTGCCCGCCAGCTTGCCATAAGCCACAACCGAGCCGGTAAAGGTGATCGCACCGATGAAGATACCCAGGAACAGTTCGACATGCAGGATCGCCAGTTCAGCAGCGGTTTTCTTCGCGATCAGCTTGGCAAACGCGCCCAGATCGGACAGATCCGCCTGAGACGCGCTGTCGGCAATCGCCATGACCTGCGCCACATTGCCGATCTCAAAATGCGCGTTGAAGCCCACAAATACAGCCGCCAGACCGACCAGCGAGTGCATCGCGGCCACAAGCTGCGGCATCTCGGTCATCTGCACGCGCTGCGCCACGTACTGACCGATCAGGCCACCGCCGGCGATCAGCAGCAGCGACAGCAGCCACAGGCCCGAACCCGGACCAACTAGCGTGGCGAAGACCGCCAGCGCCATACCGACGATGCCATACCAGACCGCGCGCTTGGCGCTTTCCTGGTTTGACAGACCGCCGAGCGAAAGGATGAAAAGGACAGCCGCAACGACGTAGGCGGCAGTGGTGAAGCCAAAATCCATCTACCCGGCCTCCTTAAGATTTCTGGAACATGGCAAGCATGCGCCGGGTTACGAGGAAGCCGCCGAAGATGTTGATCCCGGCCATGAAGACGGATAGCGCCGCCAGCAGAATAACGAGGAAAGACCCCGACCCGATCTGCATCAAGGCCCCGACGATAATGATCGACGAGATCGCGTTGGTGATCGCCATCAGCGGAGTGTGCAGGCTGTGCGAGACGTTCCAGATCACCTGGAAACCCACAAAGATCGCCAGCACAAAGACGATAAAGTGCTGCATGAAGCTGGCCGGAGCGACCAGCCCCACCAACAACATCAGCGCACCACCGATACCCAGCAAAGTGAATTGCTGCTTCGTCTGAGCCTTGAAGGCTGCAATCTCCTGTACCTTTTTCTCTTCCGGGGTCAGTTCCTTGACCTCGGGCTTCTTCTGCGCCGCGATCGCCTGTACTTTGGGCGGCGGCGGCGGGAAGGTGATCTCACCCTCATGGGTCACGGTCGAGCCGCGGATCACGTCATCTTCCATGTCATGGTTGACCTGACCGTCCTTCTCGGGCGTCAGGTCGGTCATCATGTGACGGATGTTGGTCGCGTACAGCGACGACGACTGCGCTGCCATCCGGCTTGGGAAGTCGGTATAACCGATGATGGTCACGCCGTTGTCAGTGACGACCTTCTCATCCGGCACTGTACCTTCGACGTTACCGCCGCGTTCCGCAGCAAGGTCAACAATGACCGAGCCCGGCTTCATCGCCTTGACCATGTCCTCCAGCCACAGCTTCGGCGCCGGGCGGTTGGGGATCAGCGCGGTGGTGATGACGATGTCCATCTCGGGTGCCAGTTCGCGGAACTTGGCAAGCTGTGCCTCACGGAACTCCTCGGACTGAACCGAGGCATAACCACCGGTGGCCGCGCCGTCCTGCTGTTCTTCCTCGAAGTCCAGATAGACGAATTCTGCCCCCATGGATTCGACCTGTTCGGCCACTTCCGGGCGCACGTCGAACGCATAAGTGATCGCCCCCAGCGAGGTCGAGGTGCCAATAGCTGCCAGACCAGCGACGCCAGCGCCAACAATCAGAACTTTCGCGGGCGGCACTTTACCAGCCGCCGTCACCTGACCGGTGAAGAACCGGCCGAAGTTGTTACCGGCCTCGATCACCGCGCGGTAGCCTGCGATGTTGGCCATCGACGACAAAGCGTCCATCTTCTGCGCCCGCGAAATACGCGGCACCATCTCCATCGCGATCACGGTCGCGCCCTTGGATTTGGCCAGCTCCATCCCCTCTTCATTCCCGGCAGGATTGAAGAACGAAATCAGGGTCTTGTCCTTAGTCAGGCGCTTCAGCTCGGTCTCGTTCGGCTGGCGCACCTTGGCGATTATGTCTGCCGCTTTCCACAGCGCGGCAGCGGTCTTTACGACCTCGACACCGGCAGCCTCGTAGGCCGCGTCCGAGAATCCCGCAGCAGCACCGGCGCCTTTCTCGATCAGGCACTCATACCCCAGCTTCTGTAGCTGAGCCGCCGAGTCCGGAGTCATCGCGACCCGGTTCTCGCCTTTGAATATTTCCTTTGGCGTTCCAATTTTCACCAGTCGGTTCCCCCTAATTTTTGGTTCAGGCCAGGTGGGTATCCGGCATTGATTGACAAGCAGACATTTATCTTGCGCAAGATTGTTTCGCAAGCGCAGCAATTATTACGTTGTGTCATGAGGCCCACACCCTCAGATCCACCTTCTGGTTTTACGTTCATATCGCGCAAAATCGGTGCGGAAGGTGCGTCGCAGGCGGTTCTCTTCCGGTATGATAAAGCGCCGTTCAAGCAGCCAGACGAAGACCGGGATCAACACCAGAGACAACACCGCGTCAAACCGCAGGATCAGCCCAGCCAGGATCAGGACGTCGCCCAGGTAGATTGGATTGCGACTGCGCTTGTAAATCCCGGTTTGCACCATGGACGAGGGTGTTTCGTGCGGAATCACCGTCGTCTTGTGACGCCGAAACTCAATGACGGCCATGATGGCTAGAATGATACCGCCGCCGATCAGGATGCCGCTGAAAAGATCGGTCACCGCGCCGTCCAACGACAATCCCAAAGGGAGCATGCGCGCTTGTACCCACGCAAGCACGGCGAAGCCCACAAGCCAGACAGGCGGTATATCGATCAGGCGCATGGCCGTCCCCCAGTGCGGCGACACACGGTGACACATGTCGCTTCTGATCGACGTCCTACCGCTTTCTGACTTCAATGGCAAAAGCGCAGGGTGTCGCATCGGTCAAAGGTGCATCACAATCCACAGCAATAGACAGCGCAGGCGGGATCAGATAGGCCGGTTACGACCTGACCGCTTCCGAAGGACAAAGCCCTGTTATGACTGACTTTGCCAAGACCAAATCCATGTTCCACCTGCCTGAAGGCGTTTTGTATCTAGACGGTAACTCTCTGGGTCCGCTTCCGAAATCGGCCAGCAACCGTGTAGAGGGCATGATGCAGAACGAATGGGGGCAGATGCTGATTACCGGCTGGAACAAAGCCGGGTGGATGGGTATGCCTACGGCGCTTGGAGATCGGATCGGACGCCTGATCGGGGCTGAGCCTGGCTGTGTCGTGGTGGGTGACACTTTGTCGATCAAGGTCTATCAGGCGGTCGCCTCAGCGCTAGAGCTAAACCCGACCCGCAAGGTGGTTCTGTCTGACAACGGCAACTTTCCGTCTGATCTCTACATGGCGGATGGCCTGCTGCGGTCGCTTGGCCCGGACTATGAGTTGCGCGTGGTCGACCCCGAAGACGTTGCCGCTCATATCACCGAAGAGGTCGCAGTGCTAATGCTGACCGAGGTCGACTATCGCACGGGCCGCATGCATGACATGAGGGCGCTGACGGAACTGGCCCACGCAAACGGTGTCGTTACAGTTTGGGATCTTGCGCATTCAGCCGGGGCCATCCCCGTCGATCTGGCCGGCTGCAATGCCGATTTCGCTGTGGGCTGCACTTACAAGTACCTCAATGGCGGCCCCGGTGCGCCCGCCTTCGTCTATGTCGCCCCGCGGCTGTCGGACAAGGTACGCCCTGCGCTGTCGGGATGGCTAGGGCACGAGGCCCCTTTTGCCTTCGATCTCGACTATCGCCCCGGCGCCGGTATCGAAAGGATGCGGGTCGGAACCCCTCCGGTCATTCAGATGGCAGCGCTGTCGGCCGCCATGGATATCTGGGACATGGCCGACATGGCGGATGTCCGCGCCAAGTCCATCGAATTGACGGAGTTGTTCATCACCCGGGTCGAGGCCACTTGCCCCGGCCTGACACTGGCCAGTCCCCGCGATCCGCAGCAGCGCGGCAGTCAAGTCTCGTTCCGGTTTGAAGAAGGCTATGCCGCCATGCAGGCGCTGATTGCGCGGGGTGTCATCGGAGATTTCCGGGCACCTGATGTTATGCGATTCGGGTTCACGCCGCTCTATATCGATGAAACCGACGTTGAGCAGGCGGTCGAGATTCTGGCGGATATCATCGCCAACAAGCTCTGGGACAAACCGGAATACATGATCCGTCAGCGCGTCACCTGACCTCAAGCCCAGCACCCAGCAATTCAGCCAGTTGTGAGGTGCGCTGTTCGAATTCTTCGGCGCTGGAGGCCGTCATCTTAACGCCCATCAGGGTCGCAGTGATGGTCTTGGCTGTCTCCTCCGGCCCGTTGGGCAGACGGACGCGTCCAGCGTTGTCTTCGCGCCGCAACCAATCGGCATAGAGGGCGGTCATCTCTGCCTCACCTTCTGCCAGTATGTCTGCTGCGGTTGATTTGCTGGTATCCAGCATCTCCCTGCCGTGGGGCGAAGTGAGGATCTCGGCCAACCCCTTGATCTGACCATCAATCGCACGCGACAGCCTTTCGGAAACGCTGCCATCACCGGACAGCGCGCGCGCGACGTTGTCGATTTTGTCGGCATAATGCGCCTGTGTCAGGCTGCGAACGATCGCCTCTTTGTTCTTGTAATGCAGATAGACCGCCGGGCGCGACATGCCCGCACCTTTGGCGATGTCATCCATCGATGTCTTGCGAAATCCATAGATTGCAAAGGCCTCCAACGCCGATGCGAGGATCGCTTGTTGCTTGGGATCGTCCAGTTTGTCTTTCATAAATCTGCTTTGACATTTTTTGTAAGTTTTGTCAATTGACACACTGACACTTTCCGGCAATTATGTCAGGAACCAGCCACAGCCAAATGAGGTGCGCCATGGCGACCGCCCTTAAGATCAATGGTCAGACTCATCAGGTCGACCTTCCCGATGATGTTCCCCTTTTGTGGGTTCTGCGCGATGAGATCGGCTTGACCGGAACCAAATTCGGTTGCGGCGTAGCCGCTTGCGGGTCTTGCACCGTCCATATCGATGGTGAGGCCGTGCGATCCTGTCAGGTCGCGCTGTCCGATGTCTGGGGCGATGTGACCACGATTGAGGGTCTTGGCACGCCCGACAGCATGGCCACCATCCAGCAGGCCTGGGTCGATCATCAGGTTGCGCAATGTGGCTATTGCCAGTCCGGCCAGATCATGCAGGCCGCAGCCCTTCTGGCCGAAAACCCCACCCCTACCAACGCGGATATCGACGAGGCGATGCAAGGCAACCTCTGCCGCTGTGGCACTTATCCCCGCATCCGCGCCGCCATCCACGACGCCGCATCCAAGCTGAAGGAGGCCTGATCCATGGCACGCATCGGAAAAATCCTGCGCCGTACCTTCCTGATCGGATCAGCCGCTATCGTGGGCGGTGTGGCATTCGGCGCCTACTACGTCACCCGCCCTGCTGCGAACCCGCTGAAACCGCGAGACGGAGAAACCGCGCTCAGCCCCTTTGTTCTGATCGACCAGCAGGGCGTCACCCTGTTCGCCCCCCGTGCCGAAATGGGTCAAGGCGTCATGACTACGTGGGCAGCCCTGATTGCCGAAGAACTGGATGTCGAGCTAGACGATATCCGCGTGCTGCACGGCCCGGCGGCAGCGGCCTATTACAACCATGCGCTGGTTGGAGAGGGTCTGCCGAACAAAGGCTATGACATCTCGGACTTTCAGCACAATCTGGGTGAGGCTCTGGGTGTTCTGGGCCGCACGCTCAGTCTGCAGGTCACCGGTGGATCGACCTCGATGAAGGACGGGTTCGAGCGGATGCGGATGGCCGGTGCCACCGCGCGCGAGACATTGAAGCAGGCTGCGGCGGATCAGTTGGGTGTGAACCGCGATCAACTCAAAACTGAGAGCGGCGCGGTGGTTGCCCCGGACGGCACGCGCATTCCCTATACCGAACTGGCCGAGGCCGCAGGCCAGATCGAACCGCCCGAGGTCATCCTGCGCGACCCCACCGAGTGGCGCCTGATCGGCAAGTCCCTGCCCCGGGTTGATATTCCGGACAAGTCCACAGGCACCGCAACCTTCGGCATCGACGCACGGCCCGAGGGACTGAAATTCGCCTCGGTCCGCATGAACCCCAAGCTGGGCGGCGCGATGAATGGCTTTGACGCCAGCGCGGCTGAAGCCATGCCAGGCGTTGAAAAGATCGTTGATCTAGGCACCGGCGTCGCGGTGATCGCCAACAACACATGGCTCGCGATGCAAGCGGTCGAGGCCATCGACGTGGACTGGGGTGAAACCCCTTATCCACCCGAGACCGCCGCAATATTCGATCAGATCGCCAAAGCGTTTGATGAGGCCCCGAACTCGACCATGCGGGACGACGGCGATGTCGATACCGTGCCCGATGGTGCAACCGAAATCACGGCGGACTACACCGTGCCCTATCTGGCCCACGCCACGATGGAGCCGATGAACGCAACCGCGCTTTATACCGGCAGTAAGCTGGACCTGTGGTGCGGCAATCAGGCTCCGACGCTGATTCAGATGCGTGTGGCTAACACCGCCGGTCTGGATACCGAAGCGGTAGAGATCCACACCACCTATCTGGGTGGCGGCTTCGGGCGCCGGGGTGAGCTGGATTTCGGAGAAATCGCCACCAGAGTTGCCATGGCCGTGCCCGGCACGCCGGTCCAGACCACATGGAGCCGCGAAGAGGATATGCGCCACGACTATTACCGCCCCGGCGCGATGGCTCGGATGCGTGGAGCGGTCAAGGATGGCAAGGCCGTTTTGATCGACGGCAAGGTCGCCTCGCAATCTCCGACGCAACAGGCGGTCGAACGCTACACCGGCTTCCCCGGCGGCGGTCCTGATAAGGTTCTGGTCGAAGGCTTCTTCAATCAGCCCTACGCCGTGCCAAACTATCGCATGGCCGGACATATTGCCGATCTCGCTGTCCCCGTGGGCTTCTGGCGCTCGGTCGGTAACAGCCACAACGGTTTCTTCCATGAAACCTTCATGGATGAGATGGCCCACGCCGCAGGCCGCGATCCGCTGGAGTTCCGGCTGGAGCTGGCCAGAAACGAACACGCACCCTCAGCCGGGTGTCTGGAAGCGGTCAAAGAGATGTCTGGCTGGGCCGGCAAGACCCCCGAAGGTGTGGGGCGTGGCGTGGCGCTGACCTACAGCTTCGGCACGCCGGTTGCACAGGTGATCGAGGTGGTGGACGAAGACGGCACCATCCGCATCTCCAAGGCGTGGATCGCCTGCGATGTCGGTCTGGCGCTGGATGCGGCGACAGTCGAGGCGCAGATGATCGGCGGTATGATCTATGGGCTTTCGGCCGCGGCGTACGGCGAGATCACCTTCTCTGACGGTGAAGTCGAGCAATTCAACTTCCCCGACTACGATGCCCTGCGGATGCACACGACCCCGGTGACCGAGGTTCGCGTGCTGGAGACCAACAAGCATTTGGGCGGGGTGGGTGAACCCGGAACGCCTCCATCCATGCCCGCTTTGGGAAATGCACTGTTTGATCTGACCGGAGAGCGGGCCCGCAGCCTGCCGCTGAACAAGCAGTTCGACCTGCTGGTCTGACCCCCTCGCCAGCGTCCGTCAGGCAGAGCGCTGCAATCGCGTGGCGTCTTTGCCTGCGGCCCAACCGTGAACGGCGCGGCCGAATTCTTCGAACAAGGGGCGCGAAACCGGATCATTGGCCGCGTCCCATTCGGGATGCCATTGGACCGACAGGGTAAATCCGGGCGCATCCTTCACATAGATTGCTTCGGGCGTGCCATCGGGGGCGTGGCCGTCGATCACCACGTTCTCGCCCAGCGTCTTGATCCCCTGCCCGTGCAGCGTGTTGGTCATTACCTCAGCGGCCCCCAGCAACTGGTGGAACACGCCCCCTTCGGTCAGCGTCACCACATGGCGCAGGGCAAATTTCTCTTCCAAAGTGCCATCTGGCGGCATCCGGTGGTTCAAACGCCCCGGCAGATCGCGGATTTCAGGATACAGGGTACCGCCCATGGCAACGTTCACCTCCTGAAACCCTCGACAGATACCGAAAAACGGCTGGCCGCGCTCAGCACAGGCTCGTACCAGAGGAAGCGTGATCGCATCGCGCGCGCGATCAAACTCGCCATGCGCCTCGGTTGCGGGCTCGCCATATTCCTCGGGGTGAACGTTCGGACGGCCGCCTGTGAGCAGAAAGCCGTCGCAAACCTCAAGCAGTTCCTCGACCGAGACATAACGCGGGTCTGCAGGGATGAGCAGCGGAAGGCAGTCCGACACGTTGGACACGGCGTCCGAGTTCATCGTGCCGCCTGCATGCGTCGGATACTGATCGTTCATCAGATAAGAGTTGCCGATTATTCCGACGACAGGGCGCGCCATGCGTTTTCCTTTGTTTCAGTGGTATTCGGAAAAACCTATCGGCAGGTTTGGCCCCGCGCAACGGCACAGGACCTGCATGTCAGCGCAAGCGCGTGTTCAACGACGCACAATCGGGGCATACCCGGCCTCAGATCAAATCTCGCCAGTTAAACCCGCTGCCTCGATGCCGGCCAGCGCCGCCTGCGCATCGTTGTCCGAGGTGTCGCCTGTCACTCCAACCGCGCCGATCACCACGCCCTTGCGGTCGCGCAGCAGGACGCCACCGGGTACGGGGATGACTTGCCCGCCATAGACGCCATTCACCGCAGCCATGAAATAGGCCTGCCCCTCGGCGCGTGCCATCTGCGCAGTGCCCGCCATGCCCAACATCACCGCGCCATAAGCCTTGCCATGAGCGATGGCAAAACGGCCGGGTGCCGCGCTGTCTTCACGCTCGAACGCGATAACATGACCGCCCGCGTCCAGAACCACGACCGAGAGAGGCTTCAACTCCATCTCGCGCCCTTTTTCCAGGGTGCGTCGAATGATTGTTCGGGCTTTGCGCAACGTTACCAGCATGAGGGTGTCCTTTGTTATGAATTTGCGGCAGAGCCGGACGGCTCTGCCGCTGCAAGATGTCTTAGCCGTGGCTGGCCTTCAGTTCCAGCCGACGCGCATGCAATACCGGTTCCGTATAGCCCGAAGGCTGCACCCGCCCGCGGAACACCAGATCGCAGGCCGCCTGAAAGGCGATCCCATCAAAACCGGGTGCCATAGGTTGGTAAGCCGGGTCGCCCTCATTCTGTCGATCGACCACAGCGGCCATTTTCTGCATCGCCGCCATCACCTGTTCCTGACTGATCAGATCGTGATGCAGCCAGTTGGCCAGCGCCTGTGACGAAATCCGGCAGGTCGCACGATCCTCCATCAGGCCGATATCGTTGATATCCGGCACTTTCGAACAACCAACGCCCTGATCAACCCAGCGCACCACATAGCCGAGAATACCCTGCGCGTTGTTCTCGATCTCACGGGTGATCTCATTGGCGCTGAGGTTACGCCCGCCCAGCAACGGCACGGTCAGCAGATCATCCAGCGTACCCCGGGCACCGTCAGCGGCCAACTCGTCCTGACGCGCCAATACATCGATCTTGTGGTAATGCGTTGCGTGCAGGGTTGCGGCGGTGGGCGACGGCACCCAAGCACAGGTCGCGCCCGCCTGAGGGTGGCCGATCTTGGCCGCCAGCATATCCTCCATCCGATCGGGCATTGCCCACATGCCTTTACCGATCTGCGCCTTACCCTTCAGGCCACAAGCCAATCCGATATCAACGTTCCGATCCTCGTAAGACGCAATCCACGGCGTATCCTTGATGTCGCCCTTGGGCAGCATAGGGCCAGCCTCCATCGAGGTATGGATCTCGTCCCCGGTGCGATCCAGGAACCCAGTGTTGATAAAGGCCACACGCGATTTCGCCGCGCGGATACATTCCTTGAGGTTGGCCGAGGTGCGACGTTCCTCATCCATGATGCCCAATTTCACGGTGTTGCGTGGCAGGCCCAATATGTCCTCGACCATGTCGAAAATCTCGACCGAGAACGCGACCTCTTCGGGGCCGTGCATCTTGGGTTTGACGACATAGACCGATCCTTCGACCGAGTTTCCGCCCTCGCGCTGCAGGTCATGCATGGCGATCAGAGTGGTGCATAGCGCATCCATCAGCCCCTCACCAATCTCACGACCTTCAGCGTCCAGAACGGCTGGGTTCGTCATAAGGTGACCCACATTGCGCACCAGCATGAGCGAACGCCCTTTGAGCGTGGCCGAAGCTCCATCCGGCGCTGTGAAAGCCATGTCCTTTGCAAGCTTGCGGGTAAATATTGTGCCACCCTTTGCGACTTCTTCGGTCAGATCACCGGTCATCAGGCCCAGCCAATTCCCATAGGCCAACACTTTGTCGGAGGCGTCGACACAGGCAACGGAGTCCTCACAATCCATGATGGTGGAGAGCGCGGATTCCAGACGTACATCTGCAATGCCCGCGGGATCGGTTGCACCGATTGCGCTATGTGCATCAACCCTGATCTGGATGTGCAACCCGTTGTTGCGAAGCAGCACGAATTCCGGCTTGTCAGCCGCACCACCGTAGCCTGCGAACTGAGACGCATCGGCCAACGTAGGCATCAATGCCCCGTCCTGAACGCTCAACCCGGACACATCTGCCCAGGACCCGAAAGCCAGCGGCACGGCCTGATCCAGAAACGCCTTGGACCACGCGACGACCCGGGCACCGCGTTCAGCGTCATAGGCTTTACCCGTCGGCAAATCGCCCAGCGCATCCGTTCCGTAAAGCGCATCATAAAGACTGCCCCAACGGGCATTCGCCGCATTCAGCGCAAAGCGTGCATTGGTGATCGGCACGACCAGCTGTGGACCCGGGGTCAGGGCGATTTCAGGGTCGACATTGGCGGTCTCGATCTCGAAATCGCCGCCCTCATCGACCAGATAGCCAATCTCACGCAGAAAAGATTGATACTCGACAGCATCGATAGGCAAACCTCGCCGCGCGGCGTGCCAGCCATCAATCCGGCCCTGAATATCGGCGCGTTTCTCAAGCAGTGTGCGGTTCTTCGGCCCCAATTCATTGACCAAACGCGCAAGCCCCGACCAGAATTGCTCAGCCGATACCTGTGTTCCGGGTAGCGCCCTCTGTTCGATGAAGTCCACGAAAACCGGGTCGAGTTGCAGCCCGTTTCGGGTCTCTCTACTGCTCATGTTCCGAATCCCCTCAGATTGTGTGCCGTTGTATGCGCTCTTCAATTAGGGCGTTCGTTTCCGATAGGCAACTTTTGCATCGCCATTACCGGCTTTGGGTCCCGCCATAGGCTGGTTCAAGCCAGCAAAGAAAGCGGCCTGTCGGTTGCAGCCGCGCGGTGAAGACCATAACGTCGCGCCAGAATTCTAGCCGATGAGGTCTCCAGATGCGCGACGCCGCCCCCACCACGATCTACCTAAAAGACTACACGCCGTTCGGTTATGTGGTGGAGAGCGTGCATCTTACCTTCGATCTCGCCCAACATGCGACGCGCGTTACCTCTCGCATCGCATTCAGCCCGAATCCGGATGCCAAAGACCGGACCTTTTTCCTGCACGGGGAAGACCTGAAACTGATCCGCGCCGCGATTGATGGTGTCGAGATCTCGCCTGATGTGACCTCCGAAGGTCTGACCGCGACGGTTCCGGATACACCTTTCGTCTGGGAAGCCGAGATCGAGATCGATCCCGGCAACAACACCGCGCTCGAAGGGCTATATATGTCCAATGGCATGTATTGCACCCAGTGTGAGGCCGAAGGCTTTCGAAAAATCACCTACTACCCCGATCGCCCCGATGTGATGTCCACTTTTACCGTGCGCATCAACGGAGACCTTCCCGTGCTGCTGTCGAACGGCAACCCTACGGGCACAGGCGAGGGTTGGGCCGAATGGGTCGATCCATGGCCCAAACCCGCCTATCTGTTTGCTCTGGTCGCCGGGGAACTGATCGCCCATCCAGGTCAGTTCACCACTAAGTCGGGTCGCGAGGTCGAATTGAACCTCTGGGTCCGCCCCGGCGATGAAGGCAAATGTGCGTTCGGCATGGAGGCCCTGAAAAAGTCGATGAAATGGGACGAAGACGTCTATGGCCGCGAATACGATCTGGACGTGTTCAACATCGTCGCCGTGGACGATTTCAACATGGGCGCGATGGAGAATAAGGGGTTGAACATCTTCAACTCCTCCGCCGTTCTGGCCAGCCCCGAAACTTCGACCGATATGAATTTCGAACGGATCGAGGCGATCATCGCGCATGAGTATTTCCACAACTGGACCGGCAACCGGATCACCTGCCGCGACTGGTTTCAGCTGTGCCTGAAAGAAGGGCTGACCGTGTTCCGTGACGCGCAGTTCACGTCCGACATGCGCTCGGCCCCCGTTAAGCGCATCCATGACGCCATCGACCTGCGCGCGCGGCAGTTCCCCGAAGATAACGGGCCGCTGTCGCACCCGGTCCGGCCAGAAAGTTTTCAGGAAATCAACAACTTCTACACTTCGACCGTCTATGAGAAAGGCGCCGAGGTGATCGGGATGCTGAAACGTCTGGTGGGGGATGAGGCCTATGCACAGGCGCTGGACCTCTATTTCGAGCGCCATGATGGTCAGGCCTGCACCATTGAGGACTGGCTGAAAGTGTTCGAAGACACCACAAGCCGTGATCTGAGCCAATTCAAACGCTGGTACAGCCAATCGGGCACGCCACGCGTCTCGGTTACTGAGGACTGGGCCGAGGGCACCTATACCCTGACGCTCAGCCAGCGGACCGATCCGACGCCGGGTCAGGCAGACAAGCAGCCTCAGGTCATACCCGTCGCCGTGGGCCTGCTGGGCCCGAACGGAGATGAAGTGCACGCGACCGAGTTGCTCGAACTGACCGAAGCCGAGCAAAGCTTTACCTTCACTGGTCTCGCCGCCAAACCCGTGCCTTCGATCCTGCGTGATTTTTCGGCCCCTGTGATCCTCGAACATGATCATTCGAATGCCGAGCGTGCGTTCCTGCTGGCCCATGACACCGATCCGTTCAACCGCTGGCAGGCAGGCCGATCGCTGGCCGAAGACACTCTGCTGCGCATGATCACCGATGAGGCAACACCGAATGCCGACTATCTCGACGGCCTACTAGCGGTGTTGCGCGATGAAGCACTGGACCCGGCCTATCGGGCGTTGATGCTGGGCCTGCCAACGCAATCGGAACTGGCTGCAGCGTTGCACGACAAGGGCATCACCCCTGATCCGACGGCGATCTGGAACGCGGTTGAGACCTTGCGCCAGGCCACCGCCCAACACGTTCAAGACCTTTTACCACGGCTGCACAGTGAAACACTGGTGGATGAGCCCTACCAACCAGACGCCGAGCAATCCGGAAAGCGTGCGCTGGGTGGTGCGGCGCTGGCACTGACTTCACGGCTGGATGGAGGCATCAAGGCGACAGAGGAATACGCGCGCGCCGACAACATGACCCTCCAGCTGACCGCGCTGTCCTGCCTGCTGCGCGCCAGCAAAGGTGAAGCCGAGTTGGCGGCCTTCTATGAACAGTGGCAGCATGACCGGCTGGTCATGGATAAATGGTTCGCCCTGCAGGTCTCGATGACCGGGCCAGACAAAACCGTCGAGATGGCACGCAGGTTGACCAAACATGCTGATTTCAATTGGAAAAACCCCAACCGCTTCCGCGCGTTGATGGGATCGCTGGCCGGCAGCCATGCGGGCTTCCACCAGCCGGACGGAGCGGGATATGAACTGCTCGCGGATTGGCTGATCCGGCTTGATCCGGTGAACCCGCAGACCACCGCCCGGATGTGCAGCGCCTTCCAGACCTGGAAACGCTACGATACGGACCGTCAGGCCCTGATGCGTGCGCAGCTGAGCCGCATTTCTGAGACGCCGGACCTGTCGCGGGACACGACCGAAATGGTCTCACGCATCCTTGGCGCATGACCGTATTTACGTTCACTCGCCAGAACCGCAACCATCGCACGGTTCTGATCCTGATCGGCATCTATGCCGTGCTGATTGGCCTGATGATCTTGTTGGACGCGGTCTGGTGGCTGGTGGCGTTGCTGGCCCTGACCACCCTGCCCGCGCTGTGGGATGTCATCAATGATACCAGCGCAGGAATGGAGCTGACTGATGACACCCTGCGCTGGCACACAGGCCAGAGGCAGGGTGAACTCCTGCTGTCCGAGGTCGACCATTTCCGGTTCGACACCCGCTGGGATTTCTCGGTGCGCGTGTCAGCAATGCTGAAATCTGACAAACGTCTGCGCCTGCCGGATGAATCATTGCCCCCGCACAAACAGTTCGAAGACGTCCTGCAACGTGCTGGTTTTAAGGTTGAACGTCATCATTTTAGAGTATTTTGAAACGATACCGCCGCCTCGACCGGGATTGATTACCGAATCTCCATATCACCGCTTTGTTTCCTTGATTTGCGCTTAATTTTTGGCAAAACTGAGAGTGTTAAATGTTTGTTCCAGTTCGAGTTTCGCCATGTTTTGGTCTGTCAGGGCAGTTTTCGCCCGTATATTAGGTTCTTCTACCCCCACCCCAACGCCTTTGCCTGCGTCAGTCGCCGATGCCACCGCATGGCTTGTCGCCTCGGGGCAACTGAATATTCCCATCGCAGAACCGAATGCCAATGATGTGATCGCGCATCAGGTGATCGAGCGTGGCCGCTATCTTGCGCGACAGGATATGTGGGCCGAGTTGTCGCAAGAGATGCGCGAAGCGGATGCCGAGCGCAAAGCCACACCCTGCGGACAGCCGATCACGGATCTGCTGGCATTTGGTGCGCGCTCGGATGTGGTGTTGGCAGCCGAGCACGCCTTGTCTGACGGCAAAGCACTGTCGGATTATGATCTGTTGGGCGGAATCTCTGAGCTGGAAGGTGAAATTCAGAACTACCCCGATGATCCAATGATTCCACTGGTCGTGGCGCTGGCTCATATCGATCTGGCCTGGGCATGGCGCGGGACGGCGCATCCCGAGGCCCTGCCGGCGCTGCACCAATCGCGCTGCGCGGCGCATTTCGACCGCGCCGCCGCCCTGCTGCCGCAATGCCGCGAGGCTCTGCCCGATAGCCCGGCAATCGCTGCTGCGGACTGCGCCTTGCTGGCCGGACACATTGACCCCCGCACCCGCGTGGCTGACAAGTATGAAGCGCTGATCACACTGGACCCGCAGAACCACCGCCATATGCGCGCGATGGGTAATCATCTGCTGCCACGCTGGTTCGGCAGCTATGCGCAGCTTGAGGTTCAGGCCTTGCGCAATGCCGCGCGCACTCAGAAAATTTGGGGCGCAGGCGGCTATACCTGGGCTCAGTTCGATGCAATCGCGCTGGATGACGAGGCCTGCGCGCGTGTCGATGTCGAGTATTTCCTCGAAGGTCTGCGCGATATTGTTGCGCGCCGTCCGGATCAGGAGACGATCAACCTGCTGGCCGCTTATTGCTCAATCACGTTGCAGAAAGGCATGGGCCAGAACCCGCAGGCCGATATCGCCCGCAAACAGATCTGCGAGGCCGCGAACTGGCTGATCCGCGATCACCTGACCGAGCTGCATCCGCTGATCTGGGCCCATGCGGCGAACGGGTTCAATAACAGCCTGTGTGTTAACTCGGCTGAGCGGTTTGCCGCCCGTGGCCGCCGCGACGCGCTGAAAGCCATCGCCAATCTGCTGCGGGACGAGTTGCGCAACGGGCAGAGCGTCACCTTCACACCAACAGGTCTGCAATTCTCAGAGAGCTAAAGCGCCATTGCCCCTTGCCCCTTTGGCGCGCCGGGCCTAATACGCAGGCTTAGACTTCTGCGGAAATGAGGCGCGCCATGCTCGACCTGACATACGAAATGCCCAAACCCAAAACCATTGCCGGGGCCAAGCACGATTGGGAACTGGTGATCGGGATGGAGGTGCACGCTCAGGTCTCATCCAATGCCAAGCTGTTCTCGGGTGCGTCGACCCAATTCGGGGCCGAGCCGAACGCGAACGTGGCTTTCGTGGATGCGGCGATGCCCGGCATGCTGCCGGTGATCAACGAATACTGCGTTGAGCAAGCCGTGCGCACCGGGCTGGGTTTGAAGGCGGATATCAACCTGAAATCGGCCTTTGACCGCAAGAACTATTTCTACCCTGACCTGCCGCAAGGCTACCAGATTTCCCAGCTTTATCAGCCTATTGTGGGCGAAGGCGAGGTTCTGGTCGAGATGGGCGACGGCACCGCACGCATGGTTCGGATCGAGCGTATCCACATGGAACAGGACGCGGGCAAATCCATCCACGACATGGACCCGCATATGTCCTTTGTCGACCTGAACCGGACCGGTGTCTGCCTGATGGAGATCGTTTCGCGCCCTGATATTCGCGGGCCTGAAGAGGCCGCTGCATACATTGCCAAGCTGCGCCAGATCATGCGGTATCTGGGCACCTGCGACGGCAACATGCAGAACGGCAACCTGCGGGCGGACGTGAACGTCTCGATCTGTTTGCCGGGTGCCTATGAGAAGTATCAGGAAACACAGGACTTTTCGCATCTGGGCACCCGCTGCGAGATCAAGAACATGAACTCGATGCGCTTTATCCAGCAAGCGATTGAGGTCGAGGCCCGTCGTCAGATCGCCATCGTTGAAGGTGGCGGCACCGTCGATCAGGAAACCCGTCTGTATGATCCGGACAAGGGCGAGACACGCTCGATGCGGTCGAAAGAAGAAGCGCATGACTATCGCTACTTCCCTGACCCCGATCTGCTGCCGCTGGAGATCGAGCAGGCATGGGTCGATGACATCGCCGCCAAGCTGCCGGAACTACCTGACGACAAAAAGGCACGCTTTATCAGTGAGTTCGGGCTGACTGACTATGACGCCTCAGTGCTGACCGCGGAGGTGGAATCGGCTGGGTATTTCGAAGAAGTCGCCAAGGGTCGCAGCGGCAAGCTGGCCGCGAACTGGGTGATCAATGAGCTGTTTGGCCGCCTGAAAAAAGAAGACCACGACATCACCGAGTCTCCGGTGTCTCCCGCTCAGTTGGCGGGTATCATTGATCTGATTTCGTCGGATGCAATCTCGGGCAAGATCGCCAAGGACCTGTTCGAGATTGTCTATACCGAAGGCGGTGACCCGGCGCAGATCGTTGAAGAGCGCGGCATGAAACAAGTGACCGATACCGGCGCCATCGAGGCCGCGTTGGACGAGATCATCGCCGCCAATCCGGCGCAGGTCGAGAAGGCCAAGGTGAACCCGAAACTGGCGGGTTGGTTCGTCGGTCAGGTGATGAAGGCGACCGGCGGCAAGGCCAATCCGAAGGCCGTTAACGAATTGGTCAGCAAGAAGCTGGGTTCGTAAATCTTCCGAGTTGTACAAACCCCAGACAGGGGTTTGTTCGACTTGTACATAACGAAAAGTAAATTTCTGGCACCTGAAAAAGGGTCAAGCCATCGGCTTGACTCCTCGCCCGAATGCGCATTCTCATCTCGCCAAGTCAGAGAGGTGAGCAGTCATGAAAAATCGTTTCGATCAGGAACTGGAAACCCGGCTGGTGCGCTATGCCGCCATCGACAGTCAGAGCGATGAGACCTCGCCCTCGACCCCCAGCACCGAAATCCAGTTCGACATGCTGAACCTGCTGCAGCAGGAGTTGACCGAAATCGGTGCGCAGGACGTGCAGATGACTGGCGACAGCGTGGTCATGGCGACGATTCCCGGCACGGCTGAGGGGCCGACCATCGGGTTTCTGGCACATGTGGACACCGCACCTCAGTTCAACGCGATCGGTGTCAAACCGCGGGTGATCAAGGGGTACAATGGCGGTGAAATCACCTTCCCCGATGATCCTGATCTGGTGTTGTCGCCGGAAGAGCACCCCTATCTGGCCGAGAAGATCGGGCATGATCTGATCACCGCGTCGGGCACCACACTGTTGGGAGCGGATGACAAGGCCGGTGTCTCGATCCTGATGACGCTGGCGCGGCATCTGCTGGAGAACAAGGATGTGCCCCACGGCCCGATTCGCATCGCCTTTACCCCGGATGAAGAGATCGGGCGCGGTGTTACCGAACAACTGCCGAAGGATATGAACGCCGATTTCGCCTATACGCTGGACGGTCAGGAACTGGGGGAGATCGAATACGAAAGCTTCTCGGCCGACCGCGCGGTGATCAAGATCACCGGCGTGTCGATCCATCCGGGTCTGGCCAAAGACAAGATGGTGAATGCGGCGCATCTGGCGGCGAAGATCGTGCAGACCCTGCCGCAGGCGACGATGACGCCCGAAGTCACTGACGGACGTCAGGGCTTCATCCATGTCACCGACATGAATGGCGGCTCGTCCGAGATGGAGATCAAGCTGATCCTGCGCGATTTCGAAATGGACGCGCTGGAGGCGCAGGGCGATCTGGTGCGACAGGTCTGCGCTACCGTACAGGCG
The DNA here is from genome assembly GCF_056538865.1 of Ruegeria sp. BE3. Taxonomy (NCBI): domain Bacteria; kingdom Pseudomonadati; phylum Pseudomonadota; class Alphaproteobacteria; order Rhodobacterales; family Roseobacteraceae; genus Ruegeria; species Ruegeria sp. BE3. Next base: position 91,974 of record NZ_JBQFTW010000004.1, read on the forward strand.
ACTGAGCCGCGCGCGACCATCACCTGCGACATCTCCCACCAGTACCGCAACATGCGTTATTGGCTGGAAAAGGACATGACTCCGGTCGATCTGGCGCGTGAGGCGTGTCGGGAACAGGGGATCGAGCCGGTTTCCGTGCCGATCCGGGGTGGCACTGATGGCTCTCGGTTAACCGAATTCGGGACGCCCTGCCCCAATATCTTCACCGGAATGCAATGCATTCACGGCCCGCTGGAGTGGATCTCGGTTCAGGATATGGCGGTCGCGACCGAGCTGTGCCTGTCGCTGGTCGGCAAGGCAGCGCGGGGCTAAAGCCACAGTGCGGGCCGAAATTCGCCCACAAATTTCACCTGGGCGTGATCTTGGCTTTCACCCGTCTGTCAAAATGTTAACTTGCCCCGACACGGCAATCAGGACCAGTTGATGCAGCGCTACGAATACAAAGTTGTCCCCGCTCCGCAAAAGGGCACCAAGGCGAAAGGCGTGAAGACGCCCGAAGGCCGGTTTGCCACCTCGATCGAGCAATTGCTGAACCAGTTGGGACAGGATGGCTGGGAGTATCAGCGCGCCGAGTTGCTGCCTAGCGAAGAACGCTCGGGGCTGACCGGATCGACCACCAACTGGCGCAATGTGCTGGTGTTTCGTCGGGCGGTTGCCGTTGAAAACGCGGCGCAGCCTGAGCCTGAGGACAGCACCGTCACGCCGCGTGCGGTTCCCGGCCCTGATGAGGTTCTGACCACGCCACCTGCCGCCCCGGCCCCAATCCCGGAAGAGCCGCAGGACCCGCCGCTGACGCTGAAAGCGTCGGAAGAGATCGAGCCCGTCGCGGAGGACGAGGTTAAAGACAAGGCCTGACGCGGAGCAATCCTTCGAAACCAGGATTTGATATTACACCCTGCTCACGCGGGTGTTTCGTGTATGTGAGCGCGATTGCGGGCAGATTGGGGTTGCAGCCAATCGGAGGATGCCATGTCGATCACACGTCGCAGTTTCACCGCTTTGTTGGGGGCCGGTGCCGTCGCGCCCTCGGAGCTCTGGGCGCAGCAGGAAGATCCGGTGCTGGAGGCGGTGCGGTCCACGCTCTATGCCGGACGCACAGATTTTGAGGCTGGGATGGCCTTTCTCAGGGACCGTGGCAATCCGGATGTCGTGCCCGCCCTGCTGACTGCGATGCGGTTCGGGCGACGGCGCGAGGTCGATATTGCCGAAGTGATGGAGGCGCTGACCGGGGAAACGCTCGGCACCGATTGGTTCGGGTGGATGCTGTGGCAGGAGAAGAATCCCCAGATCGTACCGCATGCCTCATTGGCGCCGTTCAAGCGCGAAGTGCTGCTGGGGATCGACGAGAACTTTGACCTGTTCCTGCGGCCTGAATACCTGCAGCGCGACAAGATGAAGATCCGGCTGGAAGAAATCACGTGGGGCGGTGTGGTCAAGGACGGCATCCCGTCGCTGGACAATCCCAAGCTGATCCCCGCGGCGCGGGCGGACTACATGAAAGACGACGATCTGGTCTTTGGTGTCTCGATCAATGGCGATGCGCGCGCTTATCCGCTGCGGATCATGGGTTGGCACGAGATGTTCAATGAGGTGATCGGAGGAGTTCCGGTCGCATTGGCCTATTGCACGCTCTGCGGGTCGGGGATTTTGTTCGAAACGCAGCTCGAAGGGCGGCGCAAGCCGTTTGTCTTTGGCTCGTCGGGGTTCCTGTATCGCTCGAACAAGCTGATGTTCGACCGCGAGACGCATTCGCTGTGGAACCAATACACGGGCAAGCCGGTGGTCGGACCGCTGGTCAACAGCGGGATCGAGTTGAAGCAGCGTCCGGTGGTGATCACCCGCTGGGACAGCTGGAAGGCGTCGCATCCGGATACGCAGGTGCTGTCGCTCAGCACCGGGCATCGGCGCAACTATGGCTCAGGTGTGGTATATCGCGAGTATTTCGCCTCACCCGATTTGATGTTCCCGGCGCTGGTGGATCAAAGGCAGCATCGGCAGAAGGATTACGTGTTTGCGGTGCGTCAGTTCGGGGCGGCACGGGCATGGCCGCTGCAGGCATTCAAGGGCAAGCCGGTGATCAATGACGCGATTGGCGGGCGGGCGTTAATGCTGATGGGCGACCCGGACAAGCGTAGCGTGCGAGCCTATGAGCGCGGATCGCATCAGTTCCGCGCAACAACCGATGGCGGGTTACTGGACGAGGCTGGCAACGCTTGGCGGGTCACCGAAGAGGCGCTGGTTGCCCCGGATGGCGCAGAGTTGCCGCGTGTGGCCGGGCATATCTCGTACTGGTTTGCCTGGGATAATTATCTGGGCGACGTAGCCAGCGTTTACGGGCGCTGATCAGGAATGTTCCTCGGCCGCGGTCGCGGCCAGCGCACGGTTATAGGCCTTGAGTGCGTCGACGTGGTACAGCGCGCCGACCGGGTTTTCACAGCCATCCTTGTCGATGATCACCACCGGGATACAGGGGATGTCATCGCGGTCGAAATAGGGCATCGCGGCCTCTAGCGTGGCGCTGGCCTTGACGCAGAGGCCCTGTTCGATCAGCGCCTGCGCTTCTTCTTTGGTGATCGAACGCGGATCGCCGATGGGCCGCATCACCGCGCCCGCGCGCAGCATGGCCAGCAGATAGGCTTGCGGCCCGGCGGCCAGATGCACATTGCGGCGTTCGAGCTGGGTCAGGAAAAACGACCGGTCGACAAGGCGTGAGGCCAGCGCGGTGGACATCGAGACCGAGACCATCACGGCGAGGCCGATCTGCCAATCTCCGGTCAGTTCAAATACGATGAGCGTGGTCGAAATCGGCGCACCCAGAACGGCAGCCGCCACGGCCCCCATCCCGGCAAAGGCATAGAGCGTATGGGTGCCCGACACATCCGGCAGCAGGCCGGTGGCGATCAGGCCGAAGGCCAGACCGGTGAGCGCCCCGATCATCAGCGAGGGTGAAAACACGCCACCACCCATGCGACCGCCCATGGTGATCGCCACAGCGGCGGTCTTGATGATGGCGAACAGGATGGCAGTTGTCAGCACAAGGTCTCCGGTCAGGGCACGGATCGTAGTCTCATAGCCGACGCCGATGATATGCGGGAACCAGACCGCAAGCAGGCCCAGCATCGCGCCCGAAACACCGGGGCGCAGCCAGCGTGGCAGGGACAGGCGGTTCTGGATATGGGTGCCGATATCCTCGGCAAAGAAGATCGAGCGCATCAGCACCAGCGCCACCAGCCCGCAGATCAGGCCAAGGATCAGGAAGGCGGGCAGTTCGACGTAGAATTGCAGTGAGCCGGGGGTTTCAAGCGTGAATTCGGTCACGTCGCCATAGGCCAGCCGGTTGATCACCGTGCCCGCGACCGAGGCGATGACGATGGGGGCAAAAGCGTGCACGGCGAAATGGCGCAAAACCACCTCAAGCGCGAACAAGGCCCCGGCGATGGGGGCGTTGAAGCTGGCCGAGACGGCAGCGGCCACGGCGCAGCCGAGCAGGTCACGCCCGGTGATGCCGTCGGCGTGGATACGGTCGCTAACCCAGGTCGAAATGACGCCAGCCATGTGCACAACCGGCCCTTCCCGCCCCGTGGACCCGCCGGAGCTGAGCGTGATCAGCGAGGCGATGAAGGACGCAATACCGGCCTTTTTCTCGACCCGACCATCGCTGATGGCAGAGCCTTCGATCACATCGGCGACCGAACGCACGCGGCCATCATCAGTGTACCTGTTCAGGATGATCCCGACGACCAACCCGCCGACCACAGGGGTAAGGAAGATCCAGAGCCAGTGCAGCTTTTCGGCATGGCTGTGGAGGTACAGGATATCGTCGGTGTTGTAGAGATAGGCCTGCAACGCGGCGATGGCCATGCGGAACCCAAGCGCCATGAAGCCTGCGGCGACGCCGATAATCAGGGCGATGAACCAGAATTGTATCTGGCTGGGGCCACGGTGGCGCATCACCCGCCATGCATCCCGCAGCGCCGAGAGGGCCTGGTTGAGCTGATTGCGCAGCACGGTGCGGGTCGATTGGGTCATTGGCCCTCGGTTAGCGTGGTCGCCTGACCCTTAGTAAGCCACTCGGGGGCCTGAGAAAAGTCGGTTCACGACAAGATGTTCACAGAATGCGCGTTATGCATCCAACAGGGCACGGGCGGCGGCGCGCGCCTCGTCCGTGATGGTGTCGCCTGCGACCATGCGGGCGATTTCATCCACCCGGTCGGGCTCAGCCAGCGGGATCACGGTCGAGAGCGTCTGATCCCCTGTCACCTGTTTCTGCACCCGCCAGTGATGCGCCGCGCGGGCGGCAACCTGCGGTGAGTGCGTCACCACCAGAACCTGCCCCCCCTGCGCCAATGACGCCAGACGGCGGCCAACTGCATCGGCTGTGGCGCCGCCAACGCCGCGGTCGATCTCGTCAAAGATCATGGTGCGGGCGCTGTCATCTCCGGTCAGGCAAACCTTGAGCGCCAGCAGGAAACGGCTGAGTTCACCGCCCGAGGCGATCTTGTTCAGCGGGCCAGACGGCGCGCCGGGATTGGTGGCTACGGTGAAGGCGACCGCGTCGGTACCTTCGGGGCCGGGATCGGTCGCGGTGATTTCGGTCCGGAACACGGCGCGTTCCATTTTCAGCGGCGCGAGTTCCGCCATTACGGCGCTGTCCAGCGCCTGAGCCGCCTTATTGCGCGCTTCGCTGAGCGCGTTGGCGGCAGCGTCATAAGCTGCTTGCGCCTCGGTCACGGCCGCGCGCTTGTCGCTGAGGTCGGCATCGCCCGCATCGAGCCGGTTCAGCCGGTCGCGCAGCGTGTCGGCGAAGGTCCCCAGATCATCCGCGGCCACGTCATGTTTGCGCGCCAGCGCGCGGATGGCGAACAGGCGTTCTTCGGTCTGTTCCAGCTCCGCCGGGTTAAAGTCGAGCGCCTGCAGGCAGGTATTCACACCGTCCTGCGCCTCACCCAGCTCGATCAGGGCACGGCCTAGGGCTGCGATAGGCTCTTCCAACTGACCGCCTGCACTGTCCGACACGCCTTCGAGCCAGCGGACGGCATCGGCCATCGCGCCCTCGGCCCCGTCGCCGCCCAGCAGCGCGAAGGCGCGAGCCACGTCATCGCGGATACGCTCGGCCCCTTGCATCATGCGGCGGCGGGCGTCGAGCTCGGCATCCTCACCCGGCTGCGGGTCAAGCTGATCCAGCTCGGCCACGGAGTGGCGCAGGAATTCCTCTTCGGCGCGCATGGCCTCCAGCGTGGCCTCGGTCTGGGCCAGCGCCTTTCGGGCACGAGACATTTCGGACCACGCGGCGCGCACGGCGGCAAGCCGATCCCCTGCCCCGGCATAAGCATCCAGCATCGCGCGGTGGCCGCGCGGGTTCAGCAGGCCCCGGTCATCATGTTGTCCATGCAGCTCGATCAGGGTTTCCGATAAGGCACGCAGCACCTCGCCCGAGCAGCGGCGATCGTTGACCCAGGCGGTCTTGCGCCCCTCAGCCGTGTTGACGCGGCGCAGGATCAGCTCCTCGCCGCCGGGCAGACCGGCCTCGGCCAATATGTCATGGGCGGGGTGACCATCGGGCAGTTCAAATTCGGCCACAACCTCGCCCTGCGCCGCGCCCTGACGGACCAGTTCGGCGCGTCCGCGCCAGCCCAGCACGAAGCCCAGAGAATCCAGCAGGATCGATTTGCCCGCGCCGGTTTCACCGGTCAATGCGTTCAGACCCGGCTGGAAGGTCAGTTCCAACCGGTCGATGATCAGCATGTCGCGGATATCAAGGGCGCGCAGCATCGGGTCTTTAGCATCCCACGCCTGTAGCCATGGCCGTTACAACCACTCACCCTTGATGGTCTGGCGATAGATCTGGCTGAGCCAGTTGTTGCCACGGCTCTTGAGGTCAAGCCCACGCGAGGTCAGCAGCGCGTACCCTGCTTCGTACCATTCCGAGGACTGGTAGTTGTAACCCAGAATCGCACCGGCGGATTGCGCCTCATCCACTAGACCCAGCGCCAGATAAGCCTCGATCAGGCGATAGAGCGCTTCGGCGGTGTGGGATGTGGTCTGGAAATCCTCGACCACAACGCGGAAGCGGTTGATGGCGGCAGTGAAGTGATCCTGACGCAGATAATAGCGCCCGATCTCCATTTCCTTGCCGGCCAGATGGTCGAAGGCCAGGTCGAATTTCAGGATCGCCGAGGTGGCGTATTCGCTGTCGGGATAGACCTCAATCACCGTGCGCAGGGATTGCAGCGCCTGAAAGGTCAGGCCCTGGTCGCGACCCACTTCGTCGATCTGGTCATAATAGCTGAGCGCCAGAAGATACTGCGCATAGGCCGCGTCTTCGTCGGTCGGATAGAAATCGATATACCGCTGGGCGGCGGCACGGCTTTCGGCATAGTTCTTGTCGGAGTGGAACGAAAACGCCTGCATGATCAGTGCGCGCTTGGCCCAGTCAGAATAGGGGTACAGGCGTTCGACTTCCGAGAAATACCACGCCGCATCATCCGAGCGATTCTGCGACAGTTCGTATTCGCCGCGGGTGAAAATCTGTTCGGGCGTATACCCTTCGAGGTTCTGATTACGGTCTGCGCCGCGGCTGCCGAACAGGCCATTGTCGCCGCACGCGGTCAAAACTGCTGCCACGAGAAGCGCGCCTGCGATTCTGACTGCCGCCTTGGTGCCAACCATTCCGCCCATCCTTGTCGTCTTACTTAGCGGGATTTGTCCCTGATCGGACCTCGGTCTAGCACATAAAATTCCGGGGCAAAACGCCTTATGCACCCTCGTGACGCAATTGTCGCCAGAGTTGATCGGCTTACGCCACCTGAGGAATTTCGCTGCGGACGAGGCCCTGACCGGGCAGACGCGCAGCCTGTTCCGGGGTGCACAGCACCGGACGCACCGCGCCGGGTGTTTCGAACAGCTTGCGCAGCAGGGTGTTGGTCATGGAATGGCCCGACTTTTCACCGGTGAACCGTCCCAGAATCGGACCGCCTGCCAGATAGAGATCGCCCAGAGCGTCCAGCATCTTGTGGCGTACGGCTTCGTCCGCGTGGCGGAAGCCACCGGGTGTCAGCACTTCGTCGCCCTGCACGACCACGGCGTTTTCCAGCGTACCGCCCAAGGCGAGCCCGTTTTCGCGCATCGCCTCGACATCGGTGCGGCGGCAGAAAGTGCGGCTGTCGCAGAGTTCGCGGGCGAAAGATCCGTTGCGCATGTCCAGAACCTTGGTCTGGCTGCCAATGGCGTCGTCTTCGAAATCGATGTGGAATTCGATCTCGAGCCCTTCGGCCGGGGCAATCGACGCGCTTGCGCCTTCGCGCGAAACGGTGATCGGCTTGAGCACTTCATAAGCCAGAACCGGGCTGGCCTGACGGCGCACGCCTTTGGCCATGATGCCGCGCACGAATTCAACGGACGAGCCATCCATGATCGGAACTTCGGGGCCGTCGATCTCGATCAGTGCGTTGTGGATACCGCATCCGGCCAGCGCAGCCATGATGTGTTCGATGGTTGAAACGGATACGCCTGCGTCATTCACCAGACGGGTGCAGAGCGGTGTGCGCTCGACCACGTCATAGATCGCCGGGATCAGTGCATTGCCCAATTCGATATCGGTGCGCTTGAACCAGATGCCGTGACCGGCTGCGGCTGGCTTCAGGACCATCGTTGCAGGCTTGCCGCCATGCAGGCCGACGCCTGTAAACGTGACCGAAGATTTGAGCGTATGTTGCAAAATGAACCTCAGCGCGTGGTGTCCAGCCTAGGGTCGGCTGTGTTGAACCCCCAACTAAGGAAGCGGGCGCTAAGGCTCAACTCACTCTTTGCAACCGATTGAAACATGATTGTGACAGATCGGCAAAACCCTGCTTAGCCCCTGTCAAAACCCTGTAATTAAAAAGAAAAGGGCCGCCAAATGGCGACCCTTTCCAACGATTTTGTTACCGCGATCAGTTGGCCTGACGGCGCAGGAAGGCCGGAATTTCGATGCGATCCTGCTCTGGGTCAGCCTCTTCGCGGGCCGGTGCCGTTGCGTCAGTTGCCCGCATTGAGGGCTGTTGGCGTACGGGTTGGGCCGGTGTATCGGCGGCGTGGCCGGTCATCCGGTCGATCAGACGATTGAACCCGAAACGGGGGCGCTCCTCGGCCGATTGCTGCGGCTCGGGGGCCGCTTCGCGCGGTGCTTCGGCCTGCCGCAGACGGTTCTGCGGGACCTTCTGCACAGCTGCCTGCAACCGCTGCATCGCCTCGGGCGACGGGGTGCCGGGGGTCTGGGCACGCGGGGCGGCATAGGAGTCTGCGATGTCTTCCGGCTCGGGCTGGGGCTCGAACTGCGCCACCTGCGGCTGGTAGGCTGGCGGCGGCAGGCCGTCATCCTCTTGCGCGGCGGGTTGTTCTTCATGCCAGCCTTCGTTCAGCTCAACATCTTCGATCGATTCAAACAGCGTGGGGGCGATGTTTGCATCCTCTGCGGCGGGGGCCTCATCCGCGGCTACGTGTTCCTGTGCGGGCTCTTCCGCGGATACCGTCCGGGTCAGCGGTGCCGACATCGAGCGGCGCGCGACCGGCACATCGTCGGTTTTCTCGCTGGCGTCGATACCGGTGGCAACGACCGAAACGCGCATTCCGCCTTCCATCTCAGTGTCGAGGGTCGAGCCGACGATGATGTTCGCCTCGGGGTCCACTTCCTCGCGGATGCGGTTGGCGGCTTCGTCCAGTTCAAACAGGGTCAGGTCGTGTGCACCGGTGATGTTGATCAGCACACCCTTGGCACCCTTGAGACTGATTTCGTCCAGCAGCGGGTTGGCGATGGCCTTCTCAGCCGCCTGAATGGCGCGGTCTTCGCCGGTTGCTTCTCCGGTGCCCATCATAGCCTTGCCCATCTCGTCCATCACGGCACGAACGTCCGCGAAGTCGAGGTTGATCAGGCCCGGACGCACCATCAGGTCCGTCACGCCCTTGACGCCCTGATACAGAACGTCGTCGGCCATCGAGAAGGCCTCGGTGAACGTGGTCTTTTCATTGGCCAGACGGAACAGGTTCTGGTTCGGGATGATGATCAACGTGTCGACGACCTTTTGCAGGGCATCCACGCCGTCTTCGGCCTGACGCATGCGCTTGGCGCCTTCAAACTGGAAAGGCTTGGTGACAACACCAACGGTCAGCACGCCCAGTTCCCGCGCCGCCTGCGCGATGATCGGAGCCGCCCCGGTGCCGGTGCCACCGCCCATACCGGCGGTGATAAAGCACATATGCGCGCCCGCCAGATGATCGACGATCTGTTCGATACTTTCTTCGGCAGCTGCGGCCCCTACGGTCGGACGCGCGCCTGCGCCCAGCCCTTCGGTAACCTTGACACCCAGCTGAACCCGCGCCGACGAACGGCTTTGCTGCAGCGCCTGTGCGTCGGTGTTGGCGACGACAAATTCAACGCCATCCAGCTGTTTTTCGATCATGTTGTCGACAGCGTTGCCCCCAGCGCCGCCAACGCCAAATACGGTAATCCGAGGCTTGAGTTCGTCGTGCCCGGGCATCGAAAGATTCAATGTCATGCTCTGTCCGCCTGTTTATATGTTGCCGCAAAATGCGGTTTTTTCTGACCTATCCACAGATTATTTTACTGTGTCATTTCGGAAACGTCACCAGAAAAATCGCCAGAATCCACAAAATATGGAGGAAATAAGGCATCGAACAACGGCATTTCGCTGTTACCGCGACATGTTGCGGCGAAAGGCTCATGCACCACTACACACGGAAAAACCCCACCCGCCCTGCGGGGGTGCGAAAACTCATTGATCACTCGTTTTAATCGCGGAAAACTGCTCAATGTCCTACCGCTGGGCCTCTATCGGGCCTTAGATAGTATTTTGCGGGAAATTGGCGGTCGCCGCAACCGATTTCTTTAGCTTATCGGGACACTTGGGCAGTTCAGGCTGTCCTCGGAAATGCTGCGGACCTCTTGGGTTTCACTGCCAACGAAGCGCGCCAGACGGACCATCAGCCGGTCGTCATGCAAAAAGGGCCACCAGCAGACCGGCAGGCCGTCGGGCGCATCGTCATAGAGAAAGCAGATCTGGCCGTTCGGCGTGGTGATCTGACCATAGACGCAACCCCGCCCCTCCATCCGCCAGACTGAGAGAGTCGGGCTGAGGAATTCCTCGGCCCCGACCAGCATGCCGCTGCGGATTTCGTGGAAAGTGATTGTCTTGCCGACGACGGCGTTCAGAAACGCCTCGGGCGAGATCAGGGTCTGGGCCGCAGCCGCAGCGGGCAAGAAGGCCGCGCTGAGGGTTGCCCGGCGCAGACGTTTACCAATTGTCACGGAACCAGCGCACGGCGCGTTTGAAGGGGCGTGCGGCGTAGGTGTCGACAGGGATTTCGAAATCCCACCATTCGTCCTGCGGGTGCGCCGCAAACAGGCTGAGGCCCACCGCTGACGAGAACCCAGGCCCGGTTGCCGATTGCGGCAGGCCATGCACGCGCAGCGGGCGACCCAAACGAACACGTTGACCCAGAATGCGGCTGGCCAGCCCGTCGAGCCCCATGATCTGGCTGCCCCCGCCAGTCAGAACGATCTGTTGGCTGGGCAGGTGGTCAAAACCTGCGGCGTCCAGACGGGTGCGGACCTCTTCGAGGATTTCTTCGACGCGGGGGCGCATGATGCCGATCAGCTCGGCGCGGCTGACGGTGCGGCGGTCATGTTCCCAGTCGCCAGTATCTCCGCCGATATCGATCAGGTCGCGGTCATCGGCCCCGGTTGCGTGGACACCGCCGTTGAAGGTCTTGATCCGTTCGGCCACCGCAGCAGGCACGCCGAGGCCCATCGAGATGTCGCTGGTCACGTGATCGCCGCCCATGCGGACGCAATCGGCATAGATCATGTGTTTCTTCATGAAGATCGACACGCTGGTGGTGCCGCCGCCCATGTCGATGCAGGCTGCGCCCAGTTCTTGCTCGTCCTCAACAAGCGCAGAGATGCCCGAGACATAGGCCGAGTTCGCAATCCCGGCCAATTCCAGATCGCAGCGCTTGATACAGCGCACGATGTTCTGGATTGCCACCGCGTCGACGGTAAGCATGTGCATATCCACAGCGAGGCTCTGCCCCAGCTGACCGCGCGGGTCGATCAGGCCCGAGCGGTTGTCGAGCGCGAAATTCACCGGTTGGGCATGCAGCACCTCGCGCCCTTCGCCGTAATCGGGCACGTCGCAGGCGTTCAGGACACGACCGACCTCGGCTTCGGTGACCAGTTGGCCTTCCAGATCAACCTGCGCGTCTAGCCCGTAAGAGCGCGGATTGGCCCCCGAAAACGACGCGATAACGTGATCGACGCGGATATCGGCCATCTTCTGCGCCGCCTGCAACGCGGTGCGGATGGCGCGCTCGGTTTCCTGCATCGCGGTGACTTCACCGAATTGCACCCCGCGCGAGCGTGTGGTCGCAGCACCGATGACGCGGAACCCGGTCTGACCGGCCATGGAGCCGATCGAGTTATCCTCGGACAGCCGCCCGGTCCCGTCGAAACGCAGGACGAGGCAGGCGATTTTGGAGCTGCCCACATCCAGAATGGCGACGACGCCGCGTTGCATCGCTTGGCGGCGCATCTGCCGCATGGCGCGTTGGGACTGATAAAGATCGGTCATCATGGTCGTTACTGCCCGCTACTCACATCTACTTTTGTGTTCCACCAGTCTGCGCTGGCTGTTTCGTTCATTCGGATGGTTGGCCGCTGACCGAGGCGCATATCGACCACGGCCACATCACGTTCCAGAAGGTCCTGCACTTCGTTCACCGCCAGCACGCGTTCCAAGGCGCGCGCAGGGCGTTCGGTCGGCAGCATGATGCGCTGCTTGCGATCCAACACCAGATCCCAGCGCCGCTCGCCAACGCGGACAAGGCCGCGGACCCGCTCGCCCAAACTGCGGGCGGTAGAGAGGATTTGCAGCGCTTCCGGTACGTGTTTATCCGCGCCCTTCCCTGCGATCAGCGGAAGGTTCGCGTGATCGGCGCGCGCTGCGATCATGTCCACATGGGCACCGGTCTCATCCAATAGCTCGATCCCGTCACGGGTGCGCCAGACGATCACCGGCTGACGTTCGATCACGTTGACCTGCAGGATTCCGCCGGGGCGAATGCGTACGGTGGCCGATTTCACCGGGTCCAGCCCGGTGATCGTGTCGCGGATCTGTTCGACATCCAGATCCCAGGAGCTGAGCGGAAAGTCGAGCGGCACGACCTCGCGGATATCCTCGGACAATGTGGTCCCTGCCCCATCGATGGCCATCAGGTTGACCATGAATTCGGGGCGTTCCTGGATCGAGGTCTTGATGTCAGCAATATACGTCTCGAGCGCCATGCGGCGATCTTCCGAGGCGAAATACAGACCAATGGCTGTCACGACGGCCAGAATTGGCAGGCCGATCTTCAGGCCCCGGCGAATCCCGGGCGTCAGCATCCAGCGCTGCAGCCGGTAGCTGAGCTTTGACGGGGCCGGATCAACAAACCGGCCCGACCGGCCAAACAGACGCATTCCACGCAGGCGCAGCCTGGGCTCCGCCTTGGGTTCGGGCCTTGGTGCGGTATTAAAGTCGGCATCCGGCCCGGCCAGCGGTTTGGTCCGGTGGATCACCGGCGCGCGGGTGGCGATCAGCGGTCGCATGAGGCGTCCTCCACCATCCAGGCGCAGAGCTGGCCGAACGTCATGCCGCAATACTCGGCCTGTTCAGGCACCAGCGAGGTCGGCGTCATACCGGGCTGGGTGTTGGTTTCGAGCAGGAACAACCCGTCGACCCCCATGCTGTCATCCCAGCGATAGTCGGTCCGTGACACGCCGCGACATCCCAGCGCTTTATGCGCCTTCACCGCATAGTCCATGCAGCGATCAAAGATGTCCTGCGGGATGTCGGCGGGCAGCACATGCCACGATCCGCCGGGCTTGTACTTGGCGTCATAATCGTACCAGCCGCCATCAGTCATGATCTCGGTCACTGTCAGCGCGCGGTCGCCCATCACGGTCACGGTCAGTTCCCGGCCTGCGACATATTTCTCGACCATCACCTGATCGGGCATCGCCTCGTCCAGCTGAGGCGGGCCGTTGGCGTTTTCATGCACGATATAGATGCCGACGCTGGAGCCCTCGTTGTTGGGCTTGGCTACGTAGGGAGGTTCCATCACATGGACCTCGATCACCTCGACCTTGGGCACGATCACGCTGGGCACGACGGGCAGGCCCTCGGCGGCGTAGACCTCTTTGCTGCGCTGCTTGTCCATCGCAAGGGCCGAGGCCAGCACGCCGGAATGCGTATAGGGAATGCGCATCCATTCCAGCAGGCCCTGCACACAGCCATCCTCGCCCCAGCGGCCATGCAGGGCGTTGAAAACCACATCCGGCTTGATCTCTGAAAGGCGCGCGTAGAGGTCGGGACCTGCGTCCAGTTCGACCACTTCAAAGCCTTCTCCCACAAGGGCGGCTGCGCATTCGCGCCCAGAGCTGAGAGACACCTCGCGTTCCGCCGAGGGGCCACCCATCAATACCGCCACTTTGGGGTTTGTCCTGCTCGACATACCCAATGTGCGCCTCAATGTCCCCGGACCTTATGTGGTGGTCCGTACTGCGTTTATGCCTTTGATCCGTCGCCGTTAATTGCCTGTTTTGGTCTGACGGTTGGGGCTTTATTCATTCAGCGGATCACCGACCCGCATGATTTCCCACTCTAGCGTGATGCCGCTTGTTTCGTAAACCTTTTTTCGCACCTCTTCGCCCAGACCTTCGAGGTCAGCGGCGGTGGCTGTGCCGGTGTTGATCAGGAAATTCGAGTGCTTGGGGCTCATCTGCGCGCCACCTTTGATGGCGCCACGCATGCCTGCGTTGTCGATCACCTTCCACGCCTTGAGGTCATGCACATCATCCGCGCGCCCGGTCGAGGAGAACCCGGCGGGATTGCGGAAGGTCGATCCGGCGCTACGATCCTTGGTGGGTTGGGTTTCGTCGCGCTTTTGCAGCTGCGCTGCCATGCGGGCGTGTAGCTCAGCAGGATCGCCCGAGGGGCCTTGGAACGTCGCCGAGACCAGCACCGCGCCTTCGGGCAGGTCGGACTGGCGGTAGCGGAAATTCAGGTCCTGTGGGGTAAGGTCCATGACCTCTCCGGTCCGGGTGACGATGGTGGCCTTTTGCAGCACATCCGCGGTGTAGCTGCCGTAACAGCCCGCGTTCATGCGCACGGCCCCGCCGATAGAGCCGGGGATCGTGCGCAGGAAAGTCAGGTCCACACCCGCATCTGCCGCTTTGCGCGCCACATGCGCATCCAGCGCCGCAGCGCCTGCAGTGACAGTGTTGCCGTCGACCGAAATGCCGTTGAACCCGCGCCCGAGCCGGATCACCACGGCCCGCAGACCGCCATCACGGACAATGAGGTTCGAGCCGACACCCATCGGAAAGACCGGCACATCGGCGGGCAGATCGCGCAGAAAGGCATGCAGGTCCTCGATATCTGCGGGTTGGAACAGATAGTCGGCTGGTCCGCCGACGCGCAGCCAGGTCAGGTCATTCAATGGACGGGCCTGAGTCAGGCGGCCCCGAACATCGGGCAGATTCATCATGTGTTTGCCCTTGCCGCCAGGCTGCGCCCTCCGACACCGCCCATGATCACTGCGAACAGGAAGGGCAGAACACCGCCCGTCAGCCAGACAAAGGGGCCAAAGGCTTGTTCTTCTTCGCCGGTTTCGACGCCCGCAAGCATCACGATCAGCGCCAACGCCACGGCCGAGGTCAGCCCGATCAGCCACAGCAACCCTTTGGTGCCGATCCAGCGCCCGGCGACAAAGCCCGCAAGGGTGCCGAAGACGAGACAGATGAGTGGCAGATAGGCGAAGGTGGCGACGTTGACCATTGGGACCTCCTGAAACGGTCGGTTACTTGTTGGCCGCCTTCATGCCCTGCATTTTCGCCTTTGTCCAACGGGTGAGATAAATCACCGGCCAGCGCAGCACGGACATGCCTGCGGCAAGGACAAGCAGCCCAACCCACGGGCCGTTTTCATAGGTGACATAGCCCAAAATGGGAACGCCCACAGCGATCAGGAAATAGGCGCGTCGCCAGTGGTTGTCTTTGCTGGGCAGCATGGCCAGAATATTGGCGGTCAGCCCCCAAAGACCGGCAAGCGTGATTGACCAGTTCACTCAGACACCTCTCTGCCCGTCCATTTGCGCCAGTAATAGCGGATCGGGTTGCGGTACATCGAGGCAAAGCCGGCAATGGCCAGCACTCCGATGAACCAGCCATAATCGTAGCTCAGCCACAGGATCAGTGCGGGCGCGCTGACAAACAGCACCAGGCCCGGCGGGAATTGCAGGCGCATGGGCAACATCGCCACGATGGTCGAGGCGAGCACCCAGCCGCAGGCGATTATGAGCGACCACGCCACCGTATCAGCTCGCTTTGGCGATCAACCGGTCGGGCAACCCGTTGGCCCAGGCACTGATCGTACCCGCACCGAGGCAGACGACCATATCGCCGGGACGGGCCTGTTCGCGCACGAGGCGTTCGAGGTCACTTTCATCCAGTATGGCCCGCGCATGACGGTGGCCGTGGCGGATCAGACCTTCGACCAGATCATCGCGGCTGGCGCCCTCAATCGGGTCTTCGCCCGCGGCAAAGACCTCGGCAATGGCGACCACATCGGCGTCGTTGAAGCAGGTGCAGAAATCGTCGAACAGGTTGGAGAGGCGCGAATAACGGTGCGGCTGGTGGACGGCGATGACGCGGCCCTCGGTGGCCTGACGTGCAGCCTTGAGAACGGCTGCAATCTCGACCGGGTGGTGGCCGTAATCGTCGATGATGGTGACACCGTTGATTTCCCCGACCTTGGTAAAGCGGCGGTTGACGCCGCCGAAATTGGCCAGTGCCTCGCGAATTTCGCTGGCCTTCATGCCCAGATGGCGGGCCACGGCCACGGCGGACAGGGCGTTCGAGACGTTGTGGTCCCCCGGCATCGGCAGGGTACAGCCCTCGATCACCTTGTCTTCGTATTGCAGGTGGATGTCGAAATGGGCGACGCCGCCTTTGTAGGTCAGGTTCTCGGCCCGCACATCGGCCTGCGCGTTGAAGCCATAGGTGCGCACACGGCGGTCAGTGATGCGCCCGACCAGAGCCTGCACCTCGGCATGATCCGTGCAGCAGACGGCCAGACCGTAGAAGGGCAGGTTTGAGACGAACTCGTGGAAACCGTCGCGCAGTTGGTCGAAATCGCCCCAATGCTCCATATGCTCGGGGTCGATATTGGTGACGATGGCGATGGTTGCAGGCAGGCGATTGAACGAGCCATCAGATTCGTCGGCCTCAACCACCATCCATTCACCCTGCCCCATCCGCGCGTTCGAGCCATAGGCGTGGATGATGCCGCCATTGATGACGGTGGGGTCGAAATCTCCGGCGACCATAAGCTCGGCCATCATCGTGGTCGTGGTGGTCTTGCCGTGGGTTCCGGCGATGGCGATGTTCGAGCGCAGCCGCATCAGTTCGGCCAGCATGTCGGCGCGACGCACGACCGGAAGGCCCTGAGCGCGCGCCTCGTCCAGTTCCGGATTGCCCGGCTTGATCGCGGTCGAGACCACGACCACGGCGGCGTTCTGCAGGTTTTCGGCGCGCTGGCCGACAAAGATTTCGGCCCCCAGCGAGGCCAGACGATCGGTGATTTTCGACGCCTTGAGATCCGACCCCTGCACCCGGTAGCCAAGGTTCAGAAGCACCTCGGCAATGCCCGACATCCCGATCCCGCCGATGCCCACAAAGTGGATCGGCCCAACGTCCTGCGGCAGTTTGGTTGCTGGATTCATGAGGTCTCCTTCTGCGCCAGTTGTTCGACAAGGGCGACCAGACGCTCGGTCGCGTCCGGAGCCCCAACCGATAGCGCGGCATGGGCCATTTGCTGTGCGGCTTCGGGGTTGGTGAAAACCGTGGTCATTTGCTGTGTCAGCGCGGCAACGTCAAGGGCGTTTTCGGGGATCATGATCGCCCCGCCCGCCTGAACCAGCCCGCGCGCATTGGCGGTCTGGTGATCTCCGGCGGCTGCGGCGAAGGGGATCAGGATCGAAGGTCGCCCGATCACCGAGATATCGGCAACGCTGGACGCGCCCGAGCGCGAGATGACCAACTGCGCCTCGGACATTCGCCGGGGGACGTCTTCGAAGAAGGGCTGCACATCGGCAAGGATGCCGTGTTCGGCATAGAACGCGGCCACACGCGCCTGATCTTCTGCGCGCGCCTGGTGCGATACACGGATGAAACCGCGCAGATACTCTGGCAGCGCCGCAATCGCGTCGGGCACCACGTCGCTGAGGATGCGTGCGCCTTGCGAGCCGCCCATGACCAGCACCGACATCGGATAATCGCCCGGTGGGATATAGGGGGCAGCGGCGCGCTCCAGCACAGCGGCGCGTACCGGGTTGCCAGTGTGGAGACCTTGCGCCCCGTCGGGCAGGTCTGTGGGCCAGACGCCGCAGGCCACCTGTGCCACGCGGGTGGCAAAGAGCTGGTTCACGCGTCCCAGCACTCCGTTCTGTTCGTGGATCATGCGGGGGATTTTCAGCAGTGTCGCCGCGCCCAGCGCCGGGATCGACGGATAGCCGCCAAAGCCCACCACCACGTCCGGCTTATCACGCATCATCCCTGCCGCCATGCCGGTCACGCCCGCGGCAATCTTCGGCCCGACCATCACCTTGGCGGCCAGACCGCCACGGGCGAAAGTGGCGGAGGAGGCCTCGACGATTTCGACGCCTTTGGGAAACGCGCCGGTATAGCGTGCGCCACGGGGATCGGTGGACAGGCGCACGCGCCAACCCTTGAGCAGCATCGCCTCGGCCAACGCCTGCGCGGGGAACATGTGCCCCCCGGTGCCGCCCGCCGCAATCAGAAGGTAAGGTTTGCCCATCAGCCTCGTCCGCGCAGAATGTCACCGAGTTCGCCTTGTGGGCGGGTTCGGGTGAAGGCCAGCAACATGCCAACCGCAATTCCGCCCGCGATCAGCGACGAGCCGCCATAGCTGACGAAGGGCAGCGTCATGCCCTTGGCGGGCAGCAGGCGCACGGCGACGCCCATATTGATCATCGCCTGAACGCCGAACATGCAGGCCAGACCGGTGCCAGCCAAACGGATGAACATGTCGCGTTCGCGCATCAACCGCAGCAGCGAGCGCACCACGATCAGCGAATAAAGCGCGATGATGATCAGGACGAGGATCAGGCCGTATTCCTCGGCCGCAACCGCGATGATGAAATCCGTATGCGCATCGGGCAGAGACCATTTCACCTGCCCCTCACCGACACCGACACCAAACAAGCCGCCTTCGCGGATGGCGTTGGTGGCATAGCCCAGCTGGGTGGTCGGATCGACCTCTTGATTGAGGAACCCGTCGATGCGGCGGGCGAAGTGTTCGGAATTGGAATAGGCGAACATGCCGCCCAACACGACCGCCCCGGCCATGCCCAGCAGCAGCAACATCGGTGCGCCGGCCACGAAATACATCACGCCCCAGCCAAAGAGGATCAGACAGGCCTGCCCGAAATCTGGCTGCATCACCAGCATCGCGACGATGGACATACACAGTGCAAACGACCAGAGCCGCCCCGGCGGGCCATTGATCTCTTGCGAGGCGGCCAGCAGCCATGCGGCGACGACGACGAAACCGGGTTTGAGGAATTCTGACGGCTGCAGCGAGGCAAAGCCCAGCGAATACCAGCGCACCGCGCCCTTGCCGAAATCGGTGCCGAAAATCGGCAGGAAAGCCAGCGCTACGAAGGAGGCCAGAAAGCCCAAGATCGCCAGACGTCGCACCAGCGTGGGCGACATCATCGAGGTCAGCAGCATCGCAACCAGTGCCAGCCCGCCAAACAGCGCCTGACGTTCAACATAGTGGAACGGATCGAACCCATTGCGCCCCGCGAGCGGCGGCGATGAGGCCAGCCCCAGCAGAAGCCCGATGACAAACAGGATCAGAACGCAGGACATCGTCCAGCGGTCAATCGTCCGCCACCACTTTGGAAGAATCGGTTCGCCGCGCTGGTCCTGGACCGCGCCATACACCATCTCAGTCATGAGATACCGCCACTATCTGCCTCGTACACGTCCCGTTTTCGGGATCTGATTGAGAGTCTACAGCGATTTTTGCATTCAGGCCAGTGGAATGACGGCGTTTGAGCGATTTCTGAGCGGCACTGTTTCAATCACAGGCGACCGTCTTTCCGGCTGAAGATTGCAGATGTCAGTCGAAGCGTCGAAACCGACCCAAACGCGGTGATTAACTTCGCTTTATAAAGGCCCATTTTCGTTGCGAAATGCGGGCGCCACGGTGCTTTCACGGCAAGGCGATGAGGTGACGTTCAGGATGTTCTACCCGGCCAGCAGCGGTTTGCGGTTCTTCACATGACGCCGGATCAGCGAGCGAACCTGCCCGCCCCGCGCCGGTGTCAGACGCGCAAGTTGCGGTGCATGAACACCAGTCGCGACCTCGGGGAACAGCGCCTCGATTTCGGCCAGAGCGTCTTTGCCGACGCCTTTCAGGGCTTCGGGTCCTGTGAACAGGCTCTCGGATGGGGCGCCTTCGGCGAAGACCACCTCGTGCCGGTCGAACAGCATGTGAACATAAGTGATCGAGGTTGCGTCTTCGTCAACAGATACGCCTGGCAGATCCAGAAGCTTCCCTGCCGGGATCAGAACTTCGCCCGTCTCGAACATGCGCACCGCAATCGGAGACCGCACAAGCATGCGATGCTGCGGCGATACACGCAGGTCGCGTGCTGGCAGGCCCTCGCCCAGCGCACCTTTGGCAATCCGGATCGGGCGCAGCTTGGGTTTGGCTGCTAAATCAACGCGATCCAGATCGCGTGAACCGATCCAGCGAATGATCTGTGGGCCATGGTCAAGGGTCAGCACCGCATCCCCGGCCTTGAGCGTTTCGATCGCGCGAGGCCCATCCGGGGTTTCGATCCGGGTGCCCGTGACAAAGCATGGCACAACCGTATCGACATCGATGTTCGGGCCGTTATCAACAACGCCATTGATCGTGAGCGTTGTGTTCAGAGGCGGAACAGAGCCCCCGATAAAGGCCAGGAAAAAGCCTGCTTCTTCGTTGATCGTGAGGGAGTTTCCATCACCGTTGATGTCGTAGTCGAAGACGCCGATCTCATAGGTGTTGGTTCCGTCCGTCACCTCAATCGTGAAGTCCCAATAGATGGCATTTCCCGCAAGGGTTTGCGTCGGATCGTTGGGGGTTTCGTTGCTCTGGTCGTCGCCGTCGAAAATGGTCCCGTCCGCCCCATCCTCGATCGTGATCTGACTGTAGCTCGAAATCTGGAAGGTCGTGCCCGTCGCGTCGAACGTGACATCTGCAGCAGACAGCGTGGAATCGGTGCGAAACGCACCAAAGATTGTTGTCGGCATTGGGGGCAACTCCACCAGAACTGAAAAACACGCGCTCTGTTTCTTAACCAAAAGCACTAAGGTTTTGCTAAAGACAGCTTGCACACCGGTCAAGTGAGTCTAACCAATTCGTCAGATCTTGTGACCGATGCACATCCTTCCGGGCGACCACGAACCAACACTGGCTGTTCAGAGATCCGAATTCGCCGGGGCTTGAGCACGTCAGCCCCTTGCCTTCGCGCCGATTACAGGCCAAGGGCGGAGGCATGAATTATGACACGATCATCCTTGGCGCCGGGGCTGCCGGCATGATGTGCGCCGTCCATTGCGGCGGGCGCGTGCTGGTGATTGATCATGCAAAAGCGCCGGGTGAAAAGATCCGCATCTCAGGCGGTGGGCGATGCAATTTCACAAATATGTATGCGGGGCCGAGCAATTTCCTGTCGAACAATCCGCATTTCAGTAAATCCGCGCTGGCACGGTATACGCAGTGGGATTTCATCGATCTGGTCGGTCGCCATGGCATTGCATGGCATGAGAAAACGCTGGGGCAGCTGTTCTGCGACGGGTCGTCGAAGCAGATCATTCAGATGCTGCTGGACGAGATGGAGCGCGCCGGGGCCACGTTTTGGGTTCAGACCAGTTTGCGCGATCTGCGCAAGACCGAGAGTGGCTTTGCCCTGGACGTCGAACGCGAGGGCAAGCGCATCCCCCTGACCTGCCGCAATCTGGTGCTGGCCACCGGCGGCAAGTCGATCCCCAAGATGGGCGCGACCGGGCTGGCCTATGACATCGCGCAGCAATTCGGGCTGCAGGTGACCGAAACGCGGGCGGCGCTGGTGCCGTTCACCTTCTCGGACGGGCGTTTCAAGGACCTGTCCGGCGTCTCTCTGGCCGCGCGTCTGTCCAATGCGCGCACCAGCTTTGACGAAGCTCTGTTGTTCACCCATCGCGGGCTGAGCGGACCTTCGGTGCTGCAACTGTCTTCCTATTGGCACGAGGGGGAGGAGGTCAGGGTTAACCTGATCCCCGATCTGCCGCTGTTCGATCTGCTGCGCGATCAGCGGCAGGCCGGTGGGCGCAAAGCGCTGACCACCGAGTTGGCGCGCCACCTGCCCACGCGGCTGGTGGACCATCTCAAGCATCATATACCGATGAAGGGCAATCTTGCGGATCAGTCCGACGCGGCGCTGTCCGATCTGATCGCTGCGCTGTCCGACTGGCGGCTTACGCCGTCAGGCACCGAGGGCTATCGCACGGCCGAGGTGACTCTGGGCGGGATCGACACCGAGGGCCTGTCGTCGAAAACGATGGAGGCCAGGGATGTCCCCGGCCTCTATGCGATTGGTGAAGCGGTGGATGTCACCGGCTGGCTGGGTGGCTACAACTTCCAGTGGGCGTGGTCCTCGGGCCACGCCGCGGGAAGCGCCATCGCAGGTCGTTAGCCGACAACGTTGTAGCCACGTCCGCGCATGCAGTTGCGCACGATGACTTCCTTGTTCTGGTTCTTGTTGATCACATCGGCACCAGCCCCGACCAGAGCACCGGCAACGGCTGCGCGACCCAGATTGTCGCTGCTGTCCTGAACGATGCCGGTGACGGCAGCAGCACCTGCCGCGCCGATGGCCGCGTTCCCTGCGGTCGATCCGTCAACACCGGGCTGCGAGGCGGCCAGTTGCTGGCACTGCGCCAGATCAGAGTTGTAGTTCGGGCCCACCGGACCGTCGATCACCGGCTGATAGCTGGCGCCAGTATTGGTGCAGGCCGCTACAGCCAGCAGAGCGGGAACGACCAGAAAAAGTTTACGATTTGGCATATTCATGACCTCGTGTTGAATTTCCTGAAGGCAAAAACCAATGCGCATGGCGCGTCAAGCAGATAGGCCACAGCTTCGCCGAACCGGCAATCTATTGCAAATGCCCCGCTTTCAGAGGCGTTTTTTGACCTCAGCCACGAAATCATCGCCGCGCTGTTCAAAGTTGTCATACTGGTCAAAACTGGCCGCGGCCGGGGCCAGCAGGACCACTTCACCCGATTGCGCGTCAGCCATGGCCTGTTCGACGGCAGCGGCCATGGTGGTGCAAACCTGCGCCTCGGCGGTCAGTTGCATGGCAAAGCCCGCCGCCTCGCGCCCGATGACATAGGCCTTGATCACCTGATCCCCTGCCCCGTTCAGCGCCTCAAGCCCGCCTTCCTTCTCAAGCCCGCCGCAGATCCAACGTATCTTCTTGAACGCGCTCAGCGCTTTCAGGGCGCTGTCCACATTGGTGGCTTTCGAGTCGTTCACATAGGTTACCCCACCCGCCTCAGCGATGATCTGACTGCGGTGCGGCAGGCCCGGGAAGCTGTGCAGCGCGTCCTCGATCACGCGCGGGGCAAGGCCCAGAGAGCGGCAGGCGGCATAAGCGGCGCAGGCGTTCTGGTGATTATGCGCACCGGGCAGGCCCTTGATCGCTCGCAGGTCGATCGATCCGGCCTGGCGGCCTTTGCGGTATTCCGACAGGAAGCCTTTGCGGGCAAAGACCTGCCAGCCTGGCCCGGTCAGCTTGCGGGCAACCGAGATGCGGATCACCCGGTCATCCGATGGCCCCTCGGCCAGTTGGCCCGCGAGAAATGCGCCCTCGGCCTCATCTATCCCGATCACGGCCCGGTCCGGGCCACCTTCGGCAAAGAGACGACGCTTGGCTGCAAAATAACCGCCCATGCCCCCATGCCGATCCAGATGATCGGGTGAAAGATTGGTGAACACCGCCACATCCGGGGTCAGCGCGCGGGCCAATTCGGTCTGATAGCTGGAAAGCTCCAGCACCACGACCGATCCATCGCCGCCCGGATCGATATCCAGCACACCGCGCCCGATATTACCCGCCAACTGCGAGTCGCGCCCGGCCTCTGTCAGGATATGATGGATCAAAGCGGCAGTCGTCGATTTGCCGTTCGAGCCCGTCACCGCGATCACCCGAGGCGGGGTGTCATAGTTATGCCATTCAGGCCCCGCAAAAGAGCGGAAGAACAGGCCGATATCATTGTCGACCGGCACACCGGCGTCCAAAGCAGCGGCCACGACCGGGTTAGGCGTGGGGTAGAGATGCGGAATGCCCGGTGAGACGATCAGCGAGGCTATGTCATCAAACGCCCCGTGACGGCGCAGATCGGCGCAGGCAAAGCCTTCACCCTCAGCGGCCTCACGCGCGGCAGGGTTGTCATCCCAGCAAATCGGCTTGGCCCCGCCAGCCCGCAACGCCCGCGCCGTGGTCAAACCCGACCGGCCCAGTCCCAGAACCGCAACTTTCTGTCCTGAAAATCCTTTGACCGGGATCATCTGCCGCCCTTTAGTTTCCAATCCGTTTCGTCGAATTTCATGGCTAACGGATCACGCCCGGATTGACCAGACAATCACTTCAGGCCTCCGGTTCGGGTTCGTGCTTTGCTGTCAGCGCATCGAGGTTGTTCTGGATAATGATGGTCGTGGGGTGCTCCTCCCTCATCTGATCTTGATGTATCTTCAGCGCCGATTGAAACAAATCGCTAGCCTCTTGATGCCTACCCTGCTCTTTCAGCAGCAAGGCAAGATTGTTGAGGTGCCCCGCATAGTCTGGATGCTCGATACCTATAGTAGCTTCATCAATCGCTAAAGCCTCGCGGTACAGCTTTTCAGCCTCCTCGAAACGCTGTTGCAATTCTATTACTGCTGCGAGGTTGCTAAGGTAGGTGGCGCGGATTGGCCGTATTTTGTCATTTTGCGCATCTATTATTTCCAAAGCCTCGCGATACAAACGTTCGGCTTCTTCGTATCGCCCTTGCTCCCTGATTGCAGAGGCGAGGTTGTTGAGTTCCATCGCATAGCCTGGATGCGACGTGCCAAGTGTTTCCTTGTCAATCCTCAGCGCCTCGCGATGCATCTGCTCAGCCAGTTCACTTTGCCCAAGAACCCTGATGCAATTCGCGTGATGACCAAGCGCTCTCGAATAGTTTTGCGACATTTCTCCGGTACGCAACAACGCAAGCGGCACACTTCTTCTGGCGGCGACTTCTGCAAGAACATAGTGTCCATCCTTTTCCAAAGCCAAGGAAAGGGAATTTAGCTCGACATCCGACATCCCCTCCCAGTTCAGTGCCTCGATAGGATCGCCCCGGGCAATGTCTTGCGCTCTGGTGGTTGCAAGGTCCTGCATTTCCGCCAGACGTTTATTCTGTGGATCAGCCGCCAGACCAATTTGCGCAAACCGCCGCGCGTCCTCAATCGCGAGCGGATCCGATTCACTATCCAAGATGCGCTGTTCAGTGAGGATTTCAGCGGCCCGTCCAAAAGCTTCGGACTGTCGTTCTGTGAACCGCGTCGCAAGCGTATCCAATTCTGCGTATTTCCCTGATGCAGCAAGTTCATCGGCCTGATCCAGAAATCGTTCGGGGTCGACAAACATCAATCTAGCATCAGCCTGAGCAAGACGCTTTCTCAGATCATCACGCTCTTGTTGTGTGGTATAAAGCTCGCCCTTGACGATCTTTTCTTTGCGAAGAAATCCAACAGCGGCCAAAGCTGCAATAACCGCAGCAGTTGCGCTGACAACTGAAACCCAAAATTGAGCCTGTTCCCACATATCCAAATACCTTCCATTTGCGCCACCTTAGCTAACGGCGGCTCATTTGGAAGGTTGGATTTTTTTGCAATCCCGCAAGAAATATAGAAAGAACCGCTCGTTACCGCACTTTCAGCGTCGCCAGACCGATCATCGCCAGGATCAGCGAGATGATCCAGAAGCGGATCACGATGGTGGGTTCGGCCCAGCCTTTTTTCTCATAGTGATGATGGATCGGGGCCATCAAGAACACGCGCTTGCCGGTGCGTTTGAAGTAAAGCACCTGGATGATCACGCTCAGCGCCTCGACCACGAACAGCCCGCCTACGATGGCCAGCACCAGCTCGTGCTTGGTGGCCACGGCAATTGCGCCCAGTGCGCCGCCCAGGGCCAGAGATCCGGTGTCGCCCATGAACACCGCCGCCGGAGGGGCGTTGTACCACAGAAACCCAAGCCCCGCGCCGAAAAGCGCTGAGGTGAAGATGAAGATCTCACCCGTACCGGGCACATAATGCACATCGAGATATTCGGTGAAGTCGACCCGCCCCACTGCATAGGCGATCACGCCGAGGGTCGAGGCGGCGATCATCGCGGGCATGATGGCCAGGCCGTCCAGACCGTCTGTCAGGTTCACCGCATTGGCGGCCCCCACGATCACGATCACCGCGAACGGGATGTACAACAGGCCCAGATTGATCAGAGTATCCTTGAACACCGGCAGCGCCAGCTGGTTCTGCAAATCGGCGGGGTGATGCAGCGAAGCCCAGAGCGAGGCCAGCACAGCAATGATAATCCCCAGCGCCAGCCGCATCTTGCTGGAGACACCCTTGGTGTTCTGCTTCGACACCTTGGCATAGTCGTCGGCAAAACCGATGGTCGCATAGGCCAGCGTTACGAACAGCACCATCCAGACATATGGGTTGTCCCAGCGCGCCCAGATCAGGGTCGAGGTCACCAGCGCACCCACGATCAGAAGCCCGCCCATGGTGGGGGTTCCGGCCTTGGACAGATGCGCCTCGGGGCCGTCGTCGCGGATCGGTTGGCCTTTGCCCTGCTTGCGGCGCAGCACGTTGATCAGGGGCTTGCCGAACAGGAAGCCAAAGATCAGCGCGGTCAGAAAGGCTCCGCCTGCCCGGAACGTGATATAGCGGAAGAGGTTCCAGAAATCCCCTCCGTCCGACAGGGCGGTTAACCAGTACAACATTACAAAACCTTTCTCACAAAACGGCGGCTCTCTGGCGCGCTGCCATGCCCCATTTGCCGCAGACCGTCAACGATCCGCGCCAGAGCCATGCTGAGCGACCCCTTGGCCATCACTACGTCGCCGCTGCGGATCAGTTCCGGCAGATGGGCGGCCATCTCATCGCTGGTTTCCGTCCACAGCCCGCGCTTGCCCTCGGGCAGGGCCTGATGCAGCGCCTGCATCAGCGGGCCGATGCAGTGCACCTGATCGACATGCGCCATCGCGGGCACCTCGGCCATGGCGGCATGCATGGCGCGTTCTTCAGCGCCCAGCTCTTTCATGTCGCCCAGAAAGGCAATCCGGCGGTCGCCCTGAAGGGCTCCCAACACGTCCAGCGCGGCCTCCATCGAGGTGGGGTTGGCGTTGTAGCTTTCGTCCAGCAGTTTGATCGTGCCGCCGTATTGCAGCCTTATGAGTTCGCGCACACCGCGCCCTTTGACCGGCGACCACCCGCGCAGGCCCGCAATCGCCTGATCCAGATCGACGCCCAGTTCGACGCAAGCGGCCAGAGCGCCCAGCGCGTTCATGGCAAAGTGGGTTCCCGCGGATTGGACATCGAAGGTGATGTCGGCGCCGCCAACAAGTCCGTGCCCCTGCACTGAGTCGGGGCCCTGGAGCACGTTGGTCAGGACATAATCCCGCGCCTTGTGGCCGAATTCGACAATCTTCACACCTTGCGCAGCGGCGCAGTCGCGCAGAATGCCCGCGTGTTCGATATCGGCATTGACGATGGCGGTGCCGCCCTCGGTCAGCCCGTCGAAGATCGCGGCCTTCTCATGGGCGATGCCCGCAACCGAGTCGAAGGCTTCCAGATGGACGGCGGCCACGGTGGTCACCAGCCCCACATGCGGCTGCGCCTGCTGGGCCAGAGGGGCGATTTCGCCCGGATGGTTCATACCGATCTCGATAACGGCGAATTCGGTGTCGCGCGGCATCCGTGCCAGCGTCAGCGGCACACCCCAATGGTTGTTGTAGCTGGCGACGCTGGCATGGGTTTTTCCTTGCGTTTCCAGAATGCTGGCCAGCATTTCCTTGGTCGAGGTCTTGCCGACGCTGCCGGTCACCCCCACCACGCGCGCCTTGGTTCGGGCACGGGCCGCCTGCCCCAGCGCCTCAAGACCCGTCTGTACGTCATCGACGATCAACAGCGGCGCATCCTCGGGCACGCCTTCGGGGATATGCGACACAAGCGCCGCGCCTGCGCCTTTTTCCAGCGCCTGTGCGACGAAATCATGGCCGTCACGGGCAGCTTTGAGCGCGACAAACAGGTCTCCGGGTTGCAGGGTGCGGGTGTCAATCGAGACGCCGTTCACCTGCCAATCGGTGGTGGCGCGGCCCTTGGTGGCTTCGGCGGCCTCGGCTGCGGTCCAGAGCGTCATGCGACCCTCCCGTCCAGAGCGGCTACCGAGATGCTTGCCTGCTCTGCGTCATCGAAGGGCAGGATCTGATCGCCGACAATCTGGCCAGTTTCATGGCCCTTGCCCGCGATCAGCAGCGCATCCCCGGGCTGCAGAGCGTCAACGCCGCGCAGAATGGCTTCGGCCCGGTCGCCCACTTCGGTGGCACCTTTCGCACCCAACAACACGTCGGCGCGTATGGCTGCAGGGTCTTCGCTGCGGGGATTGTCGTCTGTTACAATGACGGCGTCAGCAAATTTTGCGGCCTCGCGCCCCATCAATGCCCGTTTACCTTTGTCACGATCCCCTCCGGCGCCAACAATCGCAATTATCCTTCCCAAGACATGCCGGCGCAGCGCCTTCAAAGCGGTAGCAATGGCCTCTGGTGTATGCGCATAATCCACAAATACCGTGGCGCCATTTTCACGAGTCGCCACCAATTGCATCCGACCGCGCACCGATATCAGGTGCGGCAAAGTATCGAAAACGCGGTTGTGATCTTCGCCGCATGCAATCACGAGACCACAAGCCAGCATCACATTGTGCGCCTGAAAATCGCCAATCAGATTGATAGACCTAACATAAGTTCGTATCTCGGTTGGCGCTTTGTAGGAAAAGCGTAGTTTCTGCCCGGTGTCGCTAAATTGATCGAGATCTCGGATGCCAAAATCCGTATCGCCGTCACCGACGGTGTAGACGGTATTGCCACGTTCTTCAGCCCTTTCAACCAATGTTGGCCCTAGAGGATCATCTGTGTTGATCACGGCTGCTGCATTCGCAGGGAGCAGTTCTGAAAAGAGGCGCGCCTTTGCTTCAAAATAGTCTTCGAACGTTTCGTGATAATCCAGATGGTCACGCGATAGGTTCGAGAAAGCCGCCGCCTTCATCCGCACCCCGTCCAACCGACGTTGGTCAAGCCCGTGAGACGAAGCTTCCATCGCCACATGAGTCACTCCATTTTCAGCCGCTTGGGCCAGGCACCGATGTAATGTGATCGGATCGGGTGTTGTGTGAGCCAATGGCGCTGTCCAGGCCCCTTCGACACCCGTGGTGCCGATGTTTATGGCTTTGTAGCCAAGCTCTGTCCAAATCTGCCGCACAAAAGTTGCGACAGAGGTTTTGCCATTGGTGCCGGTGACAGCAACAATGGTTTTCGGCTGCGCGCCGAACCACAGGGCGGCGGCCCCTGCCAATGCCTGACGGGGGTCTTCGGTCACGATCAGGGCAGCGTCGGATGCGGCCAGTTCTTCGGCGGCGATCTCCGCCCCTTCAGCATCCGTCAGAATGGCAGCAGCGCCCATGCGTAGGGCAAACTGGATGAATTCACCGCCATGGATGCGGGTGCCGGGAAGAGCTGCGAAGAGGAAACCGTCTTTGACCTCACGGCTGTCGACGGCCAGACCGGTGATGTCGGGATTGGCCCCGCCCCGTGCGGTCAGGGCCAGTTCGCTGAGTTTCTTTGACTGATTGCCCATGACCCACCTTTCGCCGGACAGCCTAATTTGAGGTCAGCGTTATAGCAGCGCGCGCCTCAGGCTCAAGCCGGGGTCTGAGGCCCAGCAAGGGTGCCACGCGTCCGATCAGTTCGGCGGCAACGGGGACGGCGGTCCAGCCAGCGGTACGGCGCTTTTCACCGTAGGCGACGATGGACGGCTCATCGAGCGTAACAATCAGCACATATTTCGGATCGTAGGCCGGGAAAATGGTGGCGAAGGTGGCGATCACCTTGTCCTCATAATAGCCACCGCGCGGCTTGGGTTTGTCGGCGGTGCCGGTCTTGCCTGCCACGTCATAACCTTTGACATCACCAAAGCTGGCGGTGCCGTCGGTCACGACTTTGCGCAACATATTCTGCGCCTGCTTGGCGGTATTTTCGGACATCACGCGGGGGCCGTATTGTGGACCGTTGCGGCGCAGGATGGTGGGGCTGACATAGTGCCCACCATTGGCAATCGCTGCGTAACCGGCGGCCAGATGCATCGGGCTGGTCGAGAGGCCGTGACCATAGGAGATGGTCACAGTGCTCAGCTCACCCCATTTCTTGGGCTTGAGCGGTTGCCCGCCCTTGGCCTCGACAATCTCAAACGGGGTGGGGTCGAACATGCCCAGAGCGTTTAGGAAATCCTGCTGTCGCTGCGCACCAATCTGCAGCGCCAACCGTCCGGTACCCCGGTTCGAGCTGTGCACGATCACATCGGCGACACTGATCTCGCCATAGTTCTTGCCGTTGAACTCGCCAATGGGGAAACGTCCGATTTTCATCGGGCCCGAGGTGTCGATGATCGTGTTGGAGTTCACCAGCCCCAGTTGCACCGCCTGCGCGGCAGTGAAGATTTTGAACACCGAGCCCAGCTCATACACGCCCTGCACATAGCGGTTGAACAGCGGGCTGTCCGAGGGATCAAAGCCCGAGGTCGGCGGGCGTGGGCGGTCATTGGGATCAAAAGACGGCAGGGAGGCAGCCGAGACAACCTCGCCGGTATGCGCGTTCATCAGAACGGCTGAGGCGCCCTTGGCGTTCATGATCTTCATGCCACCATAAAGCACCTGTTCAACCGCCGCCTGAACGGTCAGGTCCAGCGACAGTTGAAGGGGTTTGTTGCCGTTGGCCGGGTCACGCAGGTAGTCGTCGAACTGCTTTTCGACACCAGCCACGCCGATGACTTCAGCAGCGCTGACACCTTCGCGGCCAAAGCCCGAGCCGCCCAGAATATGTGCGCCCAGCTTGCCGTTGGGGTACAGGCGCATCTCACGCGGACCGAACAGGATGCCGGGATCACCGATGTCATGCACGGCCTGCTTCTGCTCGGGCGAGATACGTTTCTTGATCCACAGGAACTTGCGCTTGCCGGTGAAGTCTTTGACCAGACGCTCTTTTTCCAGATCGGGAAAGATCGCAACCAGCTGATCAGCCGCTGCGATAGGATCGATCATCAGGGGCGGCTGCGCATAGACCGAATAGGTGTCCAGATTGGTCGCCAGAATGCGCCCCTCGCGGTCGACGATATTGGCGCGCTGCATGGCAATGGAGGCGCCCGGCGCGCTGGCCAGAGGTTCCTGTGCTTCGGACGTCGCCAGAACGCCCATGCGGAAGCCCACGACCGAGAAGGCGCAGAAGAAGAACAGGCCTAGCACCAGCAGGCGGCCTTCGGCGCGCGCGCGGGCGCGGTCTTTCATGTCTTCGTGGCGTTTGCGGATGTTCTCACGCTCAATCGCCTTGGGGTTTTCACCCTTGGCACGGGCGTCGAGAATACGGGCCAGAGGGCGGAGCGGTGTACGGGTCATGGGATCTGCACCTCGATCAACGCCTGGACATCGGTGATGTCTTCGAGTTCAAGCGGGTCGACGATGGGCAGGTCCGGGTCCTCGCCATAGCTGATCTGATCCGCACGGCCAAACTGTTCGGCCCGCAGGGGCAGCAGGCCGAGACGTTCGAAATTCAGGTCTGCCAGTTCGCGCAGTCGGTCAGGACGGTTGAGATAGGCCCATTCAGCGTTCAGCACGGCCAACCGCGCCTGCGCCATCCCGATCTGACGTTGCAGCGATTGCGTTTCTTTCACCACCTGCTGGGTGCGGTAGTTTTCCTGATAGGCCCAGAGCGCCAGCCCGAACACGGAAAGGGCCGTCAACACATACAGAATGCTCTTCATCTTGCTCTTCCCCCCAGTTGCGGCATGCCGATGGCGCGGGCCTCAATTTCCCCCGCCGGGGCGTCCGTCCGGACCGCAACGCGCAGCTTGGCCGAGCGCGCGCGCGGATTTTCCTGTAGTTCCTGCTCATCCGGACCCACAGCCTTGCGGGTCTTGAGCGTGAATTGCGGCTGATCCTGCGCCATCTCGGGCGCGTAGCGGTTGGCGCGCCCGGTTTTTCCGGCGCGCGATTGGAAGAACCGCTTCACCATCCGATCCTCGATGGAATGGAAGGTGACGACTGCCAGTTGCCCGCCGGGTTTCAGGGCGCGCTCGGCGGCCATGAGGCCCTGAAACAGCTCCTCATATTCCGCATTTACCGCGATCCGTAATCCCTGAAAGCTGCGCGTCGCCGGGTGCGACTGGCCAGGTTTCGGGCGCGGCAGGCAGGATTCGATGATCTCGGCCAGACGCAGAGTCGTGGTGATCGGTTCCTCAGCCCGCGCCTTGACGATGGCCTTTGCGATGCGACGGCTAGCTCGTTCCTCGCCGAAATGGAACAGGATATCGGCCAGTTGCGCCTCGGTCGCCGTGTTGACAAGATCGGCGGCGCTTTCGCCCTCCTGGCTCATGCGCATGTCCAGCGGGCCGTCTTTCATGAAGGAAAAGCCGCGTTCGGCCTGATCCAACTGCATGGAAGAAACCCCAAGGTCCAGCACCACACCGTCGAGACCTTGTGCATATTCATCCATGCGAGAGAACACGCCCTGCTGCATCACCAGCCGGTCGCCGTATTCCCCGGCCCAATCGGCAGCCATTTCAAAGGCCAGCGGGTCACGATCCACGCCAATGACTTTCTCGGCCCCGGCCTCGAGCAGACCACGGGTATAACCGCCTGCGCCGAATGTACCATCCAGCCAGACACCGGAAACCGGTGCCACGGCAGCCAGCAACGGGCGCAGCAGAACGGGGATGTGAGGTTTGTCCGAATGGGTCTGAGCGCCGGCCATGCCGTCACCCATCCCCGATGCCGTCGAGATACTGCATCGGATCGAAATCATCCGGCAGATCGTCCAGCCATTCCTCGGTCGTGGCCAGTTCCTCGGCCTCGTATGTCTCGGGCTTCCAGATCTGGAAGGTATCACCGGCGGCGATAAAGAACGCCTCATTCTCAAGATCGATCTTGTTGCGCAGCTTGGCGGGCAAAACCAGCCGCCCGGTCTCGTCCACATTGGTCGGGAAGGACTGACCATGGAACAGGCGCTGCAACATCCGCCGCTGCATCGAGCCACGCGGTAACGCATCAATCTTGGCGTCCACCTCGTCGATCGCTTCCATAGTATAGCATTCAAGGTATTTGCGGCGGTGGTCGCCATAGACAATCACCAGTTCAGGATTGTCACCGGGCTGCCAGTTGGGATCGGAGGCTTCAAGCACACGGCGAAACGAGGCCGGGATCGAGACCCTGCCCTTCGTGTCCACCTTATGGTGGCTTTCACCTCTAAACCTGCGCGCCAAGACGACTGTCCCTTTCGCTTGCGCCCCACCTCAAAATTCACGTTCCCCCCGGATGAAAAACGGCGGGTTGATCTGCTGCCACTGATCAACCCGCCGCATTGACCCGCTGAGCGGGATGTCCAGCTGCGCGCGCCACCTGGGGGGATGTCTGCTCGCCCGCGCGCCGGATCTGTTAAGTGATGAAAGCGAGATGCCTGTATGAAACCTGTTTTTTGTATTTTTGGTTCGGGGTCGTTTGGTGCCCCTTAACTGTCCTCGCCCTCATCGGGTAAACAAGGGATGCCATGGGAAATCATGGAAATCAACAGGAATTTTGTAAGAAGAGAACCGATTCTGGCTTCAAAATAAGATTAAAGCAATCGAAATCCGGATTAATTACACCATAGATTGTGATTCTGACACCCATTAACACCACATATACGCGACTCGGCGTTGAAAAATTTCTTCCCATGATTTCCCAATAATTTTCCTGAATGGCGGTAAATCCGGTGCAAGCACCCATGAAACCCAGCCGACCAGGACGAATCGCGATCGCTTAGGGGGCCAGTCCCATAGGCGACCCATGCTTTCCCATGGCACTGTCACACCACGGGCTGGATCAGAGAAGAACAGCGCTGCCCCCTCTTGATCTGACACAACATGCCCAAACAAACGCCAATCCTGCTTAAGGGATAAGCACCTTTAATCACGGCACCTGAACTGGCAAAAAGCCAACCGCATACGAAAACCTATATTTTAAAGGCAATTATTGGGGCAGCCTGGATTATCCCGACAATCCATGCATTTGCTGCATAGCAGCATTGACGACGCGAGCTATTGTGCAATCGCAGCATTTGCCTATCTTCAGTCTCAAGCAAGCGCCGGACGATGCCGGCAGCAACAAGAATGAACGGATGATGAAGATGGCAGTCGCAAGCACACAAACAGGCCTGAAAGGCGCTCCGGTATTTGGAGTCGCAGCACTGGTTGAAACCGTAAAGACCCGCGTTGCGCGCTACCGCCTGTATCGTCAGACGGTAAACGAACTGTCGGCACTGTCGGATCGCGAACTGACCGACCTGGGCCTGCATCGTTCGATGATCCGTCGGCTGGCCCAGCAGGCCACCGAAGAGCAAACCGCGCAGTAAGCGCGACACAGATACTGAGATCAGGCCCATCCTCCTCCCTTTTGGGTCTGTAATCAGCGGCAACGTCTCTCCTCCTCCCTGACGTTGCCGCACCTTATACCGGCCCTGACCGCCGGAACCTGATACATCGGGGCTCTCCTCCTCCCTGCCTCGATGTTGAAAGCGCGCGGCGACGTCACCCTCCTCCCAGACGTCGCCGCGTCTTCCTCATACCGGGATCAGACCCGGATTCGGATACTTCGGGGCTCTCCTCCTCCCTGCCTCGGAGTTGAAAAGAACGGCGGTTCCCCTTCCTCCTCCCTGGGAACCGCCGTTTTTCTTTCCGACAACAAAAAAGGGGCGCGAACGCCCCCCCTACTTCACCTGGCTAAAAATATCCCAGAGCGCGAGGCAGAGCCTCGCAAATAGTCAGAACGGCACGTCGTCCTTGGCGGTCAGAAAGCGCGAGACCACTTTCTTCACCCCTGCCTTGTCGAAATCGACCTCGACCTTGTCACCCTCGATACCGATCACCGCGCCATACCCGAATTTCTGGTGAAACACCCGCTCGCCCAGCGTGAAACTGGCGACAGCGGTCGCATCAATCACCGTGTTCCGGCTTTCTTTCGGCTGAGACATCCCGTACTGCCCCTGCCGCGCCTGCAGACGTTTCCAGCCCGGAGAGTTATAGACATTCGCCTCGGCCGCGCGGCTTTCGATCCCAGCCGTTGTCTGACCGCCACCATAGAGCCCCGGCGGCGTCAGCACCTCGACATGATCCTCGGGCAGCTCATCGATGAAACGCGATGGCATCGAGTTCTGCCATTGCCCGAACACCCGCCGGTTGGCCGCGAAGGAAATCGTGCAGACCTCTTCGGCACGGGTGATGCCGACATAGGCCAGCCGCCGTTCCTCTTCGAGGCCCTTAAGGCCCGATTCGTCCATGGAGCGTTGCGAGGGGAACAAGCCATCCTCCCACCCCGGCAGGAACACGGCAGGAAACTCCAACCCTTTGGCCGCGTGCAGGGTCATGATCGAGACCTTAGCCCCGTCGTTATCCTGCTCGTTATCCATCACAAGGCTGACATGTTCCAGAAACCCCTGCAGGTTCTCGAAATTGTCCAGCTGATTGACCAGTTCCTTGAGGTTTTCCAACCGCCCCGGAGCCTCAGGCGTCTTCTCGTTCTGCCAATGCGCGGTATAGCCGGATTCGTCCAAGACGATCTGCGCCAGCTCGATATGCGTATGCTCAGGCGCGCCATAGCGGATCGGCGACACCCCATCATCGATCACCGAATCGTCGTCCATTTCGATCCGCGGGCCGCGCGTCATCGCATTCCACCGCGCCAGCCCGTCGATCAATTCACGCAACGCCTTGCCGCCCTTGCCCTTGATCAGACCATTATCGACCGCAATCCGCGCCCCATCGACCAGAGAGACCCCGTTTTCCCGCGCCACCACCTGAATGGTCTGCTGCGCCTTGTCGCCAAGGCCGCGTTTGGGCGTGTTGACGATGCGCTCGAACGCCAGATCGTCCTCGGGGCTGACCACCAGCCGGAAATAGGCCATGGCATCGCGGATCTCCATCCGCTCGTAGAATCGCGGCCCTCCAATCACCTTGTAAGGCAGGCCAATGGTCAGAAACCGGTCCTCAAAAGCGCGCATCTGGTGCGAGGCGCGCACGAGGATGGCGATTTCATCGAGATAGAATCTTGGGAAAGCCGCTTCCAAAGAACGCCCTTCTTGTTGCCTCATTGTTAATTCCCAAATGAGGCTTTTCCTACTGTCATCAGCCAAAAAGCTTTTGTGCTTTTTCAACTTGTCGAGCACATCCTCTCTTCGATTGAGTCCTTTCAAGGCACCCAATTCATCAAGACGCTCTACTTCCCTCATCATTTGATCGGATCGAGAGTTTTGCCTTCGTTTTGCAACAGGCGAACTACCACTAACATAGTCTTCGATCTGCTCTCCGACCCAACGAGCCTCTTCTTCGCCGTCCCAGTGACCGATTAGACGGACCTCTTCACCGTCTCGCGCTGCCGTCCACAGTTCTTTGCCCAGACGGTTCTCGTTACCACGAATAACATTCGACGCAGCCGCCAGAATATGCGGGGTC
The DNA here is from genome assembly GCF_056538865.1 of Ruegeria sp. BE3. NCBI lineage: Bacteria > Pseudomonadati > Pseudomonadota > Alphaproteobacteria > Rhodobacterales > Roseobacteraceae > Ruegeria > Ruegeria sp. BE3. Next base: position 127,958 of record NZ_JBQFTW010000004.1, read on the forward strand.
GAGCGGTAGTTCTGCTCCAGCCGCACCACGAAGGCTCCGGGGAAATCCTTCTCGAACCGCAGGATGTTGCCCACCTCGGCCCCGCGCCAGCCATAGATCGACTGATCATCGTCACCGACACAGCAGATGTTCTTGTGCCCCCCAGCCAACAGGCGCAGCCAGAGATATTGGGCAACGTTGGTATCCTGATACTCGTCCACGAGGATGTAGCGGAACCAGCGTTGATATTGCTCCAGCACATCCGGATGCGTCTGAAAGATCGTCACCATGTGCAGCAGCAGGTCGCCAAAATCCACTGCGTTCAGCTCGCGCAGGCGGGTCTGGTATTGGGCATAGAGTTCGATGCCCTTGTGGTTATAGGCACCGGCATCCGCAGCAGGCACCTTGTCGGGCGTCAGCGCTCGGTTCTTCCAGTCATCGATGATCCCGGCCAGCATCCGCGCGGGCCAGCGTTTGTCATCGATATTGGCCGCCTGCGTCAGCTGTTTCAGCAGCCGCTTCTGATCGTCCGTATCCAGAATGGTGAAGTTCGATTTCAGATCGACCAATTCCGCATGGCGGCGCAGCAGCTTGACGCAGATCGCATGGAAGGTGCCCAGCCACGGCATCCCCTCGGCGGGTCGGCCCAGCATGCGGCCAACGCGCTCTTTCATCTCACGCGCGGCCTTGTTGGTGAAGGTCACCGCCAGAATCTCATTCTCGCGCACCCGATGGGTTCTGAGCAGATGGGTGATCCGCGCCGTCAGTGCCTTGGTCTTGCCCGTCCCGGCTCCGGCCAGCATCAGCACCGGACCATCCAGCCGCTCAACCGCTTCGCGCTGCGCCGGATTTAGGTCGTTGAGGTACTCTGCCGAGGCCGCAGGCATCGCCCGCGCCGACAGCGATGCGCCTTCGAAGGCGTCCATTTCGTCAAAACTGCTCATGGCTCCAAACTACGCCGGATGGGCGCGAAGGGAAAGGGTTTGTTCACGGCTTGTTCACAGGGAATTTGCCAGCCGATCCGATCAATTCTAAACAAACATCCGGCGTCATTAACCCCTTGTCAAACCTTGCCAAACATCCTGATCCCATTGCTGTGGGAGCGTGGGTTATGAAACAGATGGATCAGACAGGCCGAACCTCGGGCCTGAAAATTGCGGGCATCTCGCTGATGCTGATGGCGCTGACTGCGCTGGCGGGCTGGGGGATCTACGCAATTCCAGCCCCGGTCGTGGACCGAATGCTGGAATCAGATCTGCGACACCGTGCGGCGCAATTGAACCAGCAGGTCGCCTCGCACCTGTTCGATGTCGAGGCAACGTTCCAATACGGCGTTCTTGATGAACATGATGAGGAGTTTCTGGAGCTTTTGCCCGAAACCTCGGACATTTATCGCTTCAAGCTGTTCGACAGCGATGGGCGCGTGTTCTGGTCAACCCGTCCAGGCGATGTCGGAGCCGTGAACTCCGATTCCTACTTTCAGGAAATCGTTGCAACGGGAGGATCCTATTACAAACATGAGGAAAAACCGATCTCTGAGGTCAATTCCCTTGACCATGAAGCGATGGCCAGGTCGGGCAAGAAAACCTGTCACGTGGCCGAAATCTATACGCCTGTCATCAAGGATGGCCAGTTTCTGGGCGCCATTGAGTTCTATTCGGACATCACGCCGCAGCGTGATCTGTTCATCACCCGCGTCCGGTGGTCGTTGGCCGTGCTCTGCAGTGTGGCCCTTCTGGCGCTGACAGCGGTGATTCTGGTGATCTATTGCACGAATCGCAGGCAGGTCCGCGATCTGCGGGTGCGCGCCGCCAAGGAGCGTGAATTGATGGATGACCAGCTGCGCCTGGCGCGCGAAGTGCGCCTGCTGGGCGAGTTGAATGAGTGGCTGCAATCCAGCCGTTCTCTGGACGAGCTTTTTGAAATGGTTTCACGCTTCATGACCCATATCCTGCCCGAGGCTGAAGGCAGCGTGTATGTCTATTCCAATTCACGCGACGTGCTGGATGGATGCGCCAGCTGGAATGGCGGCTCGCACAAGGCGCATATTCATCCCGAAGGCTGCTGGGGGCTGCGGCGTGGGCGAACATATGAATTCGGAGCCTCCGAGATCGATTTCGTCTGCGAACATGCCGAACCGCATGACGGGCGGCCTTATTTCTGCTTCCCCATTCTTGCCCATGGCGAGACCGTAGGCCTGTTGCATCTGCGCGCGCATGAAGGCAGCGGCGCGGAGTTCCACGACAGTAAGAAGCTGGCGCAGCTCTGCGCGGAACAGATCAGCATGGCGATTGCCAATGTTCGGATGCGTGATCAGTTGCACGACCAGTCGGTACGTGACCCTTTGACCGGGCTGTTCAATCGCCGCCATATGACTGAAACCCTGCGCAAGTCGATCAGCCGCAGCCAGCAGACGGGTGCTCCGCTCAGCATGATCGCGGTGGATGTCGATCATTTCAAAAAGTTCAACGACACCCATGGGCATGACGCTGGCGACATGGTGCTGCGCGCGGTTGGCGCGGCGCTCGAACAGGGATGCGACCGTGATGAGATTGCTTGCCGGATAGGGGGCGAGGAGTTCATGCTGATCCTGCCCGACAACACCCCGGATGACGCCATGACCCGCGCCGAACAGGTGCGGCAGGCGGTCGAGGCGGTCTCGGTTCGATATGGTGAGAAATCGCTGCCCCGCATCACCATCTCGGTCGGGGTTGCGCATTATCCGATGCATGGCGTGATGCCGCAGGATTTGATGCGGGCCGCCGACGATGCGCTTTACGCGGCCAAAGACAAGGGTCGCAATCAAGTACAGGTCGCGCGATCCGGGGCTATCGCCGAGACCTCGGCTGTGGCGGGTGGTGCTACCGCGCGGCCCGCCAAAGGGGCATCCAAGCGTCCAGCAGCCTGATCCCGGCCGGGCAGGACGTATTGCGCAGTCAGCTCGACGTCATTGCGAGGCCCCGAGCTGGCCTTGAGCCCGAAGCTCGCCGATTCGTGTCTCTGCACTTGCGTAGCGCTTGATTCGGCCAGGCCGTATTCGCTCCTTCGGGCGGCTGGAAGGATGGTAGCGCTTAGCACCGCTGAAAACTGGTCATTTTCTTTGCCAATAAAACAATATTTGGTGCTGCGCCGCAGCATGTGTAAAAGAAAAGCGCCAAAAGGCGGCGTTTGCGAGCGATAACATGCCGGTTCTACCCAGAACTACAGATGTACGTGGCCGTATTGTCCGCCTAATCACAAGGCCACACCTATAATGACCGGGACCTGAAATGACAGACTTCAAGAAAATCCTGATCGCCAACCGCGGCGAGATTGCGATCCGCGTGATGCGGGCCGCGAACGAGATGGGCAAACGCACCGTCGCGGTCTTTGCCGAGGAAGACAAGCTGGGCCTGCACCGGTTCAAGGCGGATGAGGCCTATCGCATTGGTGAAGGATTGGGTCCGGTCGCGGCTTATCTGAGCATTGATGAGATCATCCGCGTTGCCAAGGAAAGCGGTGCAGATGCCATCCACCCCGGTTACGGCCTGCTGTCCGAGAACCCGGATTTCGTGGATGCCTGTGTGCAGAACGGCATTACCTTCATCGGCCCCAAGGCCGAGACCATGCGTGCGTTGGGAGACAAGGCCAGCGCCCGCAAAGTCGCCATCGCGGCAGACGTACCGGTCATCCCGGCGACCGAGGTTCTGGGCGACGATATGAAGGCCATCAAGGCCGAAGCGGCCGAGATTGGCTATCCGCTGATGCTGAAAGCCAGCTGGGGCGGCGGCGGGCGCGGGATGCGCCCGATCCTGTCCGAGGATGAGCTGGAAGAGAAAGTGCTGGAAGGCCGTCGCGAGGCCGAAGCAGCCTTCGGCAACGGCGAAGGCTACCTGGAAAAGATGATCACCCGCGCCCGCCATGTCGAGGTGCAGATCCTTGGCGACAAGCATGGTGAGATCTACCACCTGTATGAACGCGATTGCTCTGTCCAGCGGCGCAATCAGAAGGTCGTGGAGCGCGCGCCTGCCCCCTATCTGACCGAAGAGCAGCGCGCCGAGATTTGCGAGCTGGGCCGCCGCATCTGTGCCCATGTGAACTATGAATGCGCGGGCACGGTCGAATTCCTGATGGATATGAACACGGGCAAGTTCTACTTCATCGAGGTCAACCCGCGCGTGCAGGTGGAACACACCGTCACCGAGGAAGTCACCGGCATCGACATCGTGCAGGCTCAGATCCTGATTGCCGAGGGCAAGACTCTGGCCGAGGCCACCGGAAAAGCCAGCCAGGACGAGGTGCGCCTGAACGGCCACGCGCTGCAGACCCGAGTGACCACCGAAGACCCGCTGAACAACTTCATCCCGGACTATGGCCGCATCACCGCCTATCGCTCGGCCACCGGCATGGGCATTCGTCTGGATGGCGGCACCGCGTATGCGGGCGGGGTGATCACGCGGTTCTACGATTCACTGCTGACCAAGGTCACCGCCTGGGCACCGACGCCCGAGAAGGCGATTGCGCGGATGGATCGCGCGCTGAGGGAGTTCCGCGTGCGCGGTGTTTCCACCAACATCGCCTTTGTCGAGAATCTGCTGAAACACCCGACCTTCTTGTCGAATGAATACACCACCAAGTTCATTGACGAGACGCCGGACCTGTTCCTGTTCAAGAAGCGCCGCGACCGGGGCACCAAGGTTCTGAACTATATCGCGGACATCACCGTGAACGGCCATCCGGAAACCAAGGACCGCCCTGAGCCCCGTGCCGATCTGAAAGAAGCCAAAGCGCCCGCGCTGAAGGCTGAGCCGCAAATGGGAACGCGCAACCTGCTGGAGCAGAAAGGCCCGCAGGCGGTTGCCGACTGGATGAAGGCACAGCGTCAGCTGCTGATCACCGACACCACCATGCGCGATGGGCATCAGTCGCTGCTGGCAACCCGGATGCGTTCGATCGACATGATCAAGGTGGCGCCGACCTACGCGGCCAACCTGCCGCAGCTGTTCAGTGTCGAATGCTGGGGCGGTGCGACCTTTGATGTGGCCTATCGCTTCCTGCAGGAATGCCCGTGGCAGCGTCTGCGCGACCTGCGCGAGGCGATGCCGAACCTGATGACCCAGATGCTGCTACGCGGGGCAAACGGGGTTGGCTATACCAACTACCCCGACAACGTGGTGCAGGAATTCGTGCGTCAGGCGTCGACGAATATCGATGTGTTCCGTGTCTTCGACTCGCTGAACTGGGTTGAGAATATGCGGGTCGCCATGGATGCAGTCGTTGAGAATGGCAAGATCTGTGAGGGCACGGTTTGTTACACCGGTGACATTCTGGACCCGGATCGCGCCAAGTATGATCTGAAATACTATGTCGGCATGGCGAAAGAGCTGCGCGACGCAGGCGCGCATGTGCTGGGCTTGAAGGACATGGCGGGGCTGCTGAAACCGGCCTCGGCCCGCATCCTGATCCGCGCGCTCAAGGAAGAGGTCGGCTTGCCGATCCACTTCCACACCCATGACACGGCCGGCATCGCCAGCGCCACCATTCTGGCCGCGTCCGAGGCGGGCGTGGATGCGGTGGACTGCGCGATGGATGCGTTCTCGGGTAACACGTCTCAGGCGACGCTGGGCACTGTGGTCGAGGCGCTGCGCCACACCGAGCGTGACACCGGGCTGGACATCAAGGCGATCCGCGAGATCAGCGATTATTTCGAGGCCGTGCGCGGTCAGTACGCGGCCTTTGAGTCGGGCCTGCAGGCTCCGGCCTCCGAGGTCTATCTGCACGAGATGCCGGGCGGTCAGTTCACCAACCTCAAAGCACAGGCACGTAGCCTCGGCCTGGAGGAGCGCTGGCATGAGGTCGCCCAGATGTATGCGGATGTGAACCAGATGTTCGGCGATATCGTCAAGGTGACGCCGTCGTCGAAAGTGGTCGGTGACATGGCGCTGATGATGGTCAGCCAGGGCCTGACCCGCGATGACGTGGAAAATCCCGGAACAGACGTGGCCTTCCCCGACTCGGTCATCGATATGATGCGCGGCAATCTGGGCCAGCCTCCGGGCGGGTTCCCGGATACTATCATCCAGAAGGTTCTTAAGGATGAAGCGCCCAACACCGAACGCCCCGGCAAACATGTCGAAGCGGTCGATCTGGAGGCCACCCGCGCCGATCTGTCCAAACAGCTCGACGGGAAAGAGATCGATGACGAGGACCTGAACGGATACCTGATGTATCCCAAGGTGTTCCTGGATTACATGGGTCGCCACCGCACCTATGGTCCGGTCCGCACCCTGCCCACGCGCACGTTCTTCTACGGCATGGAGCCGGGTGAGGAGATCACCGCCGAGATCGATCCGGGCAAGACGCTGGAAATCCGCTGTCAGGCGATCGGCGAGACGGATGAGAATGGCGAGGTCCGGGTGTTCTTCGAACTCAACGGCCAGCCCCGCGTGATCCGGGTACCGAACCGTCTGGTGAAAGCTTCGACGATACAACGCCCGAAAGCCGAGGTCGGCAACCCCGGCCATATTGGCGCACCGATGCCGGGTGTCGTCGCCACCGTGGCCGCTGTCGCGGGCCAGGACGTCAAGGAAGGCGATCTGCTGCTGACCATCGAGGCAATGAAGATGGAAACCGGAATCCACGCCGAACGCGACGCGGTGGTCAAAGCCGTCCACGTCCAGCCCGGCGGTCAGATTGACGCAAAGGACCTGCTGGTCGAACTGGAATAACCAGTTTAGCCTTCTAAACTGTTAAGGGCCGTTCGGGGAACCGGGCGGCCCTTTCAACATCAGGAGGCCCCATGCTGACCATCACCCCGATCTACGCCGCGTTGATCGCATTTCTGTACGTCGCGCTCAGCGTGAATGTCATCCGGCAACGTCGGGCGGGCAAAATCTCGGTCGGGGATCATGGCGACAAGGCCATGATCAAGGCGATGCGCACCCATGCGAACTGCGCCGAATACGCCCCCTTTGCTTTGCTGCTCATCGCTATGGTCGAATTGCAGGGTGCTGGCGGCTGGTTTGTGAACCTGCTGGGGCTGTCATTGTTGGCGGGGCGGTTGCTGCACGCTTATGGCTTTGGCAAGACACCACAGATCATCATCTTGCGCCAGATCGGCATGGGTCTGACATTCACCGCAATTCTGATTGCCGCGATCGCGAATCTCGTCTTGGCTGTTTGAGCGCGCGATTTAGCCCGTCAAAACCTGCGTCTCGATCAAAGGAGCATGCGGGAGGTTAGGCTGCAGCTCTGCCAGTGTTTCATCGCTTTGACCGCAGATCAGGGTGGTCAGAACAATCAACGCGGCCAGCGCTGCCATTTTAATGTCTGCAATATCTGTCATTTCCTGTGCCCAACCCCTCGTTTCGTTCATTGCCATAGTTCTTAAACACGCCAGCCTCTGATTTCCGTCGAAAGATTTTTGCTGTATTTTGTGTTTTTCCGCTTGCAGCCTCGTGTGGGAATTTATACATCCCTCCTCACTCAACGGCGCGGGCGTAGCTCAGGGGTAGAGCATAACCTTGCCAAGGTTAGGGTCGGGCGTTCGAATCGCCTCGCCCGCTCCATTGAGAGGTCTTCGGACCACATAAGTATCTGATGCGGGCGTAGCTCAGGGGTAGAGCATAACCTTGCCAAGGTTAGGGTCGGGCGTTCGAATCGCCTCGCCCGCTCCAGATACCAAACTCTCCGAACATGCTGGTTCTTTGGCAGGCAATGCGCCATTCTGGCCATGATTTCAATCATGCACGGAATTCGCCTATGTCGGACTATGTCATTCGCCCCCTTACCGCTGATGAAGTCGAACATGCTGTGGATTGGGCCGGTCGCGAGGGCTGGAACCCCGGCGTGCACGATGCGAAGTGCTTTCGCCCGACAGACCCCGACGGGTTTCTGGGCGGGTTTCTGGATGATGAGATGATCTCATCCGTTTCAGCCGTGAATTACGACGACCGGTTTTCCTTTTTGGGATTCTATATCGTGAAGCCCGAGTTCCGGCACCATGGCCATGGGCTTGAAATCGCGCAGCACGCGTTGGCCCATTGCACGGGGCGCAACATGGGGCTGGACGGCGTGGTCGAACAGCAGGACAATTATCGCAAGTCCGGCTTCACCTTTGCTTATAACAACTATCGTTTCGCCGGGACGAAACACCTGATACTGGCCAAGCTAGAAACCGGGCCGAACGATCATATTGTTGATCTGAACCGCGCGTCAGATGAATTGAAGGCATATGATCGCGCGCTGTTCCCCGCACCTCGCGACCTGTTTCTGGAAAGCTGGCTGAGCGCTTACAGCCACGTTTCAAAACTCTATACCGAGAATGGCAGGATCAGGGGCTATGCTACGCTGCGCCCCTGTCTGACGGGTTACAAGGTCGGCCCCCTGTTTGCGGACACGACAGAAATAGCGAGGGCGTTGCTGGCCGCTGTCCTTTCGACGATTCCCGAGGACCACAACGCGCATGAGGTATTCGTCGACATGCCTCAACCCAACCCCTCGGCCTTTGCGCTGGCCGACGAGCTTGGGCTGGACAAGGTCTTTGAAACCGCGCGGATGTACTCCGATCACGAACCGGATATTGATCTGAGCCGAATCTTCGGCGTGACGACGTTTGAGCTGGGTTAGAACGCCTTGAACGTCATCGTGGTCAGCGAGCGTTCGATATTGGGAATCACCAGCAGGTTTTCGTTGATGAAATGGCCTACATCCTCGGTTTCGGGGATGTAGAGCTTCAGCAGCAGGTCATATTCGCCGCTAGTGGAATACAGTTCGGAATGGATTTCACGCAGGGCGATCTCTTCGGCCACCTTGTAGGTGGAGCCGGGTTTACAGCGGATCTGGATGAAGACGCAGGTGGACATGGGCCGGGCCTTGTTGGTTCGTGTTGACCGCAGGCTGGCACGGGCCGCGCCCGGGTGCAATCCCCTGCAACAGTTTGCGATGAAGGCTCAAAGCGGTCTGGATAGGCCGCCCGTCCGCGTCTATAAGCGCCCCTGTAGCAAAAGGAATTCGCCCATGCGCAGCGCTAAGATCAACCGTCAGACCGCCGAGACCGAGATCTCGGTTCAGGTCAATCTGGACGGCACCGGCCAGTATGACAATCAGACCGGCGTTGGGTTTTTCGACCATATGCTGGACCAGTTGGCGCGCCATTCGCTGATCGACATGACGATCCGGACCAAGGGCGATTATCACATCGATGATCACCACACAGTCGAGGATACCGGAATCGCGCTGGGTCAGGCGCTGACACAGGCTCTGGGCGACAAGAAGGGCATCCGGCGCTATGGCGAATGCCATCTGCCCATGGATGACGCGCAGGTGCGCTGTGCGCTGGACCTGTCGGGCCGCCCGTTCCTGATCTGGAACGTAGATTTGCCGACGCAAAAGATCGGCACGTTCGACACCGAGCTGGTGCGCGAGTTCTTTCAGGCGCTGAGCACCCATGGCGGTATCACGCTGCATATCGACCAGTTGCACGGCTTCAACAGCCACCACATTGCCGAGGCTGCCTTCAAGGCCGCCGCTCGCGCATTGCGCGATGCGGTCGAGACCGATCCGCGTAAGGCGGATGCGATTCCGTCCACCAAAGGCGCGCTGTAAATGCTCACCGCCATTATCGACTACGAGAGCGGCAACTTGCACTCGGCAGAGAAGGCGTTTCAGCGCATGGCGCGCGAGGTGGGTGCAGGTGAGGTTGTTGTGACCTCGGACGCGGATGTTGTGGTGCGGGCGGATCGTTTGGTGCTGCCCGGTGACGGTGCTTTTCCGGCCTGTGCCGCCGAATTGCGCGGCCATAAAGGCATCTATGACGCGATGGTTGAAGCCGTCGAGCAGAAAGGCCGCCCGTTTCTGGGCATCTGCGTCGGCATGCAACTGATGGCGTCCAAAGGCCACGAATATACCGAGACCGACGGTCTGGACTGGGTGGCCGGAGACGTCGTGAGGATCGAGCCCTCGGACAGCGCCCTCAAGGTGCCGCATATGGGCTGGAACAATCTGGTGCTGGAAAGCGATCACCCGGTCTTTGATGGGGTGAAATCAGGTGATCACGCCTATTTTGTCCACTCCTACCATTTCCGGGTGACCGATCCGGCGCAACGGTTGGCTTATGTGGACTATGGGCAAGAGGTCACGGCCGTGATTGGCCGCGACACGATGGTTGGGATGCAGTTCCACCCTGAGAAAAGCCAGGATGTCGGCCTGCGCATGATCGGCAACTTCCTGACCTGGGCGCCCTAAGCGCTATTGCACGCGGGTCCAAACCTGCCCGCGGCACACCAGACCACCGGCGACGCATCCTTTGACGGTCAGCTTGTTATGGCCGTCCAGCGACATTTTCGAGCTGTAGGTCTTGTCGCGATCCGGGGCCCAGATCTTGCCGTCGTCATAATTGCCACCGCCTTCGGGGATCATGTCCCAGATGATCTGCTTGCCGAGGTTCTCATATTCCAGCTGCTGGTTGCCGTCAGCATCAAAGGCGCTGTCGATGGTGCCGCAGATGGCGCTGCCGCATTCGGAAATCGACACATGCAGATAGCCACCCGTATCCCCCGGAGCAGTCTTCCAGAGGCCGTTCACCGGATCGGCGGCAAAGGCGCTTGTCGCCATCGCGGTGAATACCGCCGCAAGAGTATATGTCTTCATGGTTGTCTCCCTGTCTTTCCGGTCAGTCTGACCTGCCGTTCGGCACCGGGCAAGATTGACTTAGCGTCGCGTTGCGCCCCTGCCCTGCCTGTGCGATATCCCGCGCGTGTAACAGAGATATAGGGCCGCCCGACATGATCCTCTACCCCGCTATCGACCTTAAAGACGGCAATGCCGTGCGCCTGCTGCGTGGTGAAATGGATAAAGCGACGGTCTTTAACGAAGACCCAGCGGCGCAGGCCCGCGCCTTTGTCGAGGCGGGATGTGAATGGCTGCATCTGGTGGACCTGAACGGCGCTTTTGCTGGGGAGCCCGTCAATGCAGCACCCGTTGAGGCCATTCTGAAAGCCTGTGACGTGCCCGCGCAGCTGGGTGGTGGGATCCGCGATATGGCCACGATCGAAACCTGGATCGAGAAAGGTCTGGCACGGGTGATTCTGGGCACCGTTGCGGTCGAGAACCCCGATCTGGTGCGCGAAGCGGCCAAAGCCTTCCCTGGCAAGGTTGCCGTGGGCATCGACGCGCGCAACGGCATGGTCGCCACCAAGGGCTGGGCTGAAGAGACCGACGTGCAGGTCACCGATCTGGCCCGCAGCTTTGAGGACGCAGGCGTCGCCGCGATCATCTACACCGACATCAACCGCGACGGAGCGATGCAAGGCCCGAATATCGAGGCCACAGCGGCCCTGGCGCAGGCGGTGTCGATTCCGGTGATTGCTTCGGGTGGCGTCAGTTCTCTGGACGATCTGATCGCCCTGCGCGATTGCGGTGTCGAGTTGAACGGTGCGATCTCGGGCCGCGCGCTTTATGATGGCGCGATTGACCTGAAAGAGGCCATTCGCGCCCTGAGCTGAGTTACTGGGCGGCAGCGGCGGTCAGTTTCGCCAGCGCACCACGCATTTTCTCGACAACGGGTGAGTTTTCGACGTCATCAAGCTCGTCCATTGTCTCTTTCGGGTCCTCATAGGCCAGCCAGACTTGCCCGTTCGCGTCCTCATAGGCCTGCACCTTCAGCGGCAGGAAAAGCCCCGCGCGCGGGTCGATCTGCATGGCGGGGGTACCCAAAGCTGGGTTGCCAAAGATCAGCACCTGATTGGGCGGGATCGGCGTGCCGACCTTTTCCGCCCCTGCGGCATGGTCCACTCGCGCAAACACAGTCGCGCCCGCGTTGCCAACGGCAGCTTCGAGCGCGTCCAGCGCTTCAGCCACGGATTTGTTGGTCTCTACTTTGATGATGTCTTCAGCCATGGCGGACAGTGCGCCTCCGAATGTGAGTATTGAAGCCAGAATAAGATGTCGCATCTCGATAATCCTTTTCATGAATTTCACCTCTAATTTCCATGGCTTCACGTCAGATCACAATCACAAGTCTGGCATCGGCAGGGCTTTGCCGGTAAGGGTGCCCGCAATAGAGGACACCCCATGCTGAAAACCCGCATCATTCCCTGTCTGGATGTCGCCGATGGCCGCGTGGTCAAAGGTGTGAATTTCGTTGGTCTGCGCGATGCGGGCGACCCGGTGGAATCGGCCAAGGCCTATGACGCTGCCGGAGCGGATGAGATCTGTTTTCTGGACATCCATGCGACGCATGAGAATCGCGGCACCATGTTCGATGTGGTCCAACGCACGGCAGAGCAGTGCTTTGTGCCCCTGACCGTAGGTGGTGGCGTGCGCACCAAAGATGACGTGCGGGCCCTGTTGCTGGCGGGGGCCGATAAGGTCAGCTTCAACTCGGCCGCCGTCGCGAATCCGGACGTCATCGCCGAGGCGGCAGACCAGTTCGGCAGCCAGTGCATCGTCTGCGCCATCGACGCCAAGACGGTCAGCCCCGGCAAGTGGGAGATTTTCACCCATGGCGGTCGCAAACCCAGCGGCATCGACGCGGTCGAATTCGCCAAAACCGTGGTGGCCAAAGGCGCGGGGGAAATCCTGCTGACCTCGATGGATCGCGATGGCACCAAGGCCGGGTTCAACCTGCCCCTGACCCGCGCGATCAGTAACGCGGTGGATGTGCCGGTGATCGCCAGCGGAGGCGTCGGCAATCTGGATCACCTGGTCGAAGGCGTGACCAAAGGCGGGGCCAGCGCGGTTCTTGCCGCTTCGATCTTCCATTTCGGCGAATACACCATCCGCGAGGCCAAGGAGCACATGGCCGCCGCTGGCATTCCGATGAGGCTGACATGAGTATCCTTCACGATCTAGCCGCCACGATAGAGGCCCGCAAAGGGGCAGACCCTGACAGCAGCTGGACCGCCAAGCTGCTGGCCAAGGGTCCTGAGAAATGCGCCGAGAAGTTCGGCGAAGAAGCGATCGAGGCAATCATCGAAGCGGCCAAGGGGGACAGGGAGAAGCTGACCTCCGAAGCGGCGGATGTGCTCTATCACCTGCTGGTCATGCTGGCCGCGCGCGATGTGGCGCTGGACGATGTGCTGACAGAACTGGCCCGCCGTCAGGGCACCAGCGGCATTGCTGAAAAAGCGGCCCGCCCTCAGAGCTGATCATCCGGGTTCCGTGTGCAGGCGCGGCCCGTTATACTCTGACGTCGGAGTATAGCGAGGCGAAGGGCGCGTGAATGATCAGAATATTGGCGTTTGCAACTGTGCTTGCCACCCTCGCCGCCTGCGCCATGCCTCCGCCGTCGACAGGGGACGAGGTGCAGCGCCTGGCTGCGGAAATCCAAAGCCTCGGCTCCGATGTTGACCCGGAAGAGGCCACCCGAGCCGCCCGTATCACCTATGCCTATACCGCTCAGCTGGTGCAGGAATACGAAATCACCGACCCGCCCTTGATCCACAACGCCAAGGTCAACAAGGGCCTGCGCCCGCGTGGCCTGTGCTGGCATTGGGCCGAGGATATTGAGCGCCGGTTGGATCAGGAACAGTTCCGCACGCTGGAGATGCACCGCGCCATCGCCAACGCGGACAATCCGTTCCGCATCGACCACAGCACCGCCATCATCAGCCGCAAGGGTGAGAGCATGTATGATGGCATCGTACTGGACCCGTGGCGATATGGCGGCGTGCTGTATTGGGGACCGTTGGTCGAAGACACGCGCTATGACTGGGTCCCGCGTGAGGTAGTACTGGAGAAGCGGCGTCAGGAACAGGCGGCGCAGCTGAGGCCAGCGAACTGAGCCACAATCTAACGCCCGCGTTCGGAATACGCCTCCATGAGGGATTGCAACTCGTCGCGGCTTGCAGGGGCCTGCGCATAGCTGTGAACGGCGGGAACCTGCGCCCACGGCATCTTTTCATCGGTCATGACCTCGACAAACGGCTCGAATAGCGCGGCCTGGTTCAGGATCGATGTGCGCAGGTTGATGCGTTCGGGGGCGTGGCCGAGCCGGGAATAGACGATGTTCAGGCAGGACTTGCAGAAATAATGCGCCCGCCCATCAGAGCGGAGCCCGCCCCGAACCAATGCGCCGGTACAGGAAACTGCATCGGCCGGGAACATGGTGGTCAAGGTATATGCACTTGCGCTGAGCTTCTGACAGTCGCGACAATGACAGGCCACGGTCAGAAGGGGTAGCGCAGCTACACGGACCTGCACGGCCCCACACAGGCAGGCACCCTCGTAGGGAGGTTGGGGAAATGCCATAGGTGATCACTCATTTTCTGTTTGTTTCTACGCTTGCGGGGAATTTGTTCGCGGATCGGACCGCGCACCGCGGTCAGGCCAAAGATGCGCGGACCGCCGGATGCTTACAGCTTAGACGAGATCACCCCGGTGGCAAACCCACCCATCCGCAGTTCCCCAAACAGGCGCTGATATTCGATCTTGGGGCAGCGGTTCATCACCACGTCAACCCCGCGCGCCTGTGCCTTGGCTGCGGCCTCGTCATGTTCAACACCAATCTGCATCCAGATGGTACACAAATCGGGAAATGCGGCCAGCGCCTCATCAACGATGGGCGGCACGGCCTCGGAGCGGCGGAAGATATCGACCATATCGACGGGCTCGGTTATCTCGGACAATGAGGCCCGCACCGTCTGGCCAAACAGCAGCTTGCCCGCATGACCCGGATTGACCGGAATCACCGTGTAGCCTTTGAGCGACAGATAACGGGCGACGTAATAGCTGGGCCGCACCGGGTTCATCGATACGCCAACCACGGCCACCACCTTGGTGCGCTTCAGAATATGGGTCAGGAACTCGTCGGAATAGTCAGCCATGACCGCACCATAAGCAGGAGCGCCGAAAGAAAAAAGCGCCCAGGTAAGAACCTGAGCGCCAGTTGTTGGAACGAGGGACAGTGAAATGACCCGCGGCAGTTCCATTCCGCGGTCACTGTGACATTTAAGCACGAGTTCGGTAAAAAAAAGAGGGTGCGCTCATTTTTGTGATGACAGATCACGAAATGCGGAAAACTGCCCGTCACTGGTAAAGCGCTGACGGCCAGTGGACCTCGGCCTTTCTGATATTCTGTGATACGTTTTGCTTCCAGATACGCTCAATCTCTACGGAATGCGTGAGGTAGAGCTTGCCCTGAACAATCTGCCACGCCTTCGGGTCAGTACTGCTGAGCCAGCCCTTGATCATTGCATAGGCACAGTAGCCACCAAACTGCGGCGCAAAAGCGCGCGGGTTTCGTTCAAACCGATCGCGATTGTCTTCGGAGGCGAACTGCCAGCGGGCACCTTTCCAGATCAGGGCGATATCCGGATCACCCGGCACCGGAGATCCGACCTGAAAGTAAGAGACCGCGTCATAACCCGAGACCGCCGCACCTTTGTCGACGTAAAACATAGATTTTTCCTGCGCCAGAGCCATTGGCGCGGCTGCAAGGCAGGTCAAACTGGTTACAAAGGAACGTCGGGACAACATCAGGTGATTCATGGGCTTGATCTTCGAAGATTCTAAAATGCATATTTCCTGGTTGCTTCGAAACCCCTATGACGCCGATGTGAACATTCGCTAGTCGAACACATCCTCGATCACATCCCAGGCTTCGTCCAGCACGCGTGAAAACAGGCTTTTCTTCTTCTTTTTCTTATACTTCTGGGGTTTTCGTGCGGGTTTGTATTTTCCATCAGGCCGATCAACCAGCTTGGCCTTGGGCACCATCTTGAGGTTGTGCAGCGGCGCGCCACAGCTTGAGCAGCTCAGCTCATGCTGCTGCTTGCCCCTCAGAACCAGTGCAGCGCGGGTGCCGCAATAGCAGCAGGTGGCGATTTTATGCGAGGTGGAAATTGGGGCCTCCTGTCATCTGTGCTGTGACGCATATAGGGCAATCGCCGCGGCATTTGAGACGTTGAGTGACCCAAATCCCCCCGCCGCGTCAATCTTGACCAGTTGATCCACCGTCTCTTTGGTCTTTTGCCGCAGACCCGGCCCCTCGGCCCCCAAAACCAGCGCGACCGGCTGCTTGCGTTTGTCGAGCAGAGCGGTCTCGATGGTTTCCTCCGCCTCGCCGTCGAGCCCGAGCACCAGAAAGCCCATATTCTGCAACTCCACGATTGCATCGGCCAGATTGCGCACCCTCAGATAGGGCTGGCGTTCCAGCGCGCCGCTGGCAGTTTTGGCCAGCGCGCCGGTCTCGGGCGCCGAATGGTGCCGCGTACCGATTACGGCGCTGGCGCCCAGCACCTCGGCCGAGCGCAGAATCGCCCCAACGTTATGCGGATCGGTGACGCGGTCCAGAAGCAGCACGCGCGGGTTTTCCCGCCCGATACAGTTTTCCGCAAGCCCGCCCCAATCCAGCGGTTTCACCTCAAGCGCCGCCCCTTGGTGGACCGAACCGGGATCAATCGGAGCTGTAAATTTGCGCGGATCGACCATTTCGGCCTCGATCCCAGCAAAATCAATGGCTTCCGCCAGTTTATCACGCGCGTTCCGGGTGACGATCAGGCGCAGTTTTTGCCGTTTCGGGTTCATCAATGCATCGCGAACTGCATGCAGGCCGAACAGCCAGACGGTCTCCGAGGCCGCTGCTTTGCGTGCCTGTTCCTTCTCAACGACCCACTTTGGTTTCTTCATGTCACGGGCCTCCGGGCCGGGAATTCGGTTTCATGCGTCAAAGCGGTATTTTCCTGTTGACGCCCTTTAGACGCGCTAGTAATCACGCCTCCACGTCAGGTGCAACGCCTGACAGTGGGCGACAGGCCGCAAGGTGTGGCAGGGGACTGTAACTCCCTCGCGGAGACGCACGCCTGGTTCGATTCCAGGGTCGCCCACCATCTTCTTCCTCAATAAATTTGCGCACCTTCGGCCCATGGACCGGGTTATTCCGCGACCGGCGCGAAAGACAGCGACATTTCTTCACCATCGTCAAAACGATATGGGGCCGTCACCGTGACAACGCGCGCCGGATCGATATCTTCCGGAGCTTTCCTATCCGCCTCCCACACCCGCAGGACCGGGCCCGACGGCTGCATGCCGCGCTCGCTATAGATCGCTTGCCCGGGGTTTAGATAGGCGATGTTACCCGCCAGCCAATTCTGCGCGACAATGGACGCATCGGGCGGAGATTGCGCGAGTATCTGCGATGTCAGCTCAGCAAAGGGTGCTGCGCGTTTGGCGTCTCCGGCCAGGTTATAGTGCAGAATCGCGAGGCAGATCAGCCCTGCCAGACACGCGATCAACTGAGCGAATTTGCGGGTACCGGGTGCTCCGATCCGCGGCAGGAGCCATAGTGCGATGGCAGGGCCCGCAAAAATCAGAAACGGTTGCAGCCAGCGGTCCTTCACATTGGTACTGCCGCTGAACACCACAATCAGCGCCATGAGGGCCAGCGCCCAGACCAGAGTTCGCACCATCAAGCGCAACAGGTCATCCGCGGGAACCGCCGCACCCTGTTCGCGGTAGATCAGCCAAAGCGCGCCAAGGACGACCAGAAGAAGCGCCACAAAGCTCAGCGCGGCCAGCAGAAGCTCGGCCACGCCTTGCACCGCGATCAGGGCGACAGGCCCGGTGCTGGTCATGTCGAGCTTATGCGAACTTGCAAAAGCAAGCTCCGGGTTGTTGAGAATCCACAGCATCGGTGGTGTCAGCAGCAGACCCGCGATACCAAACGACAGCAGTATGCGGACCGACAGGAACGGTTTACGTGTCTCAGAATGGCTGAGCGCGGCCAGCAGCATGGCCAGCAGCGCGATGGCGTAATTGTACTTCGACAACCCACCCGCCGCGATCACCACGCCCAGCAGAACGTAGCCCTTGGTCGAAGGGTTGCGGATCAGGTGCCAAATCGCCGCAATGCTGAGTACCGAACAGAGATTGGCCAGAACGGTATGTGTCAGCGCGCGCTGCGATTCCCAACTGACCTGATAGAGCATCAGTAATGACAGCACAGCCAGCCCCGCGATCGGTGGCGTTTGCCGGGTGCGGATGGTCAGGTAGAGCGTGGCCACCGTGGCCAGCAATATTCCGTTTTTCAGCAGTGACAGACCAAGAAGGCCGGGGCCGGTGATCTGAAACACCGCCCATTGCAGCCAGGCATAAAGCGGCAGTTGCGGGCCGTAGCCCCAATCCAGCTGACGGGCGTCCAGCAGGATTTCGGCCTCGTCCAACCCAAGCGCACCGCCGGTGGCAAGCCGCAGGACAACGTGCAGAAGAAAGTAGCTGGTGAAAAGCCCGAGCCAGAAGCGATCTGTTGCCCATAATCGCGGCTTCAAACCACCATCGACAGATAGCGGATGATAAGAGCCCGACTGAAAATTGGTCATGGCGCGCCCCGACTTGCCCGGCGCGTCTGCAACTTGCAGGTCACCGGGTGCTTCGCTTGCCGAAGCTAGACCTGAAGCAAGGACACAAGTCCAGTTTTTTCACGCTTCCGTAACCGTGACAGTCAAGCGCAGCGCGGAATTGCACAATCGGTGCGTTCAGGCCGTCCGCTGCGCGCCGGTCTGGGTGATATTGTCGAGCCAGTCGGTCAGGCTGCCCAGATCGGGATCAAGCGCATCCGCCATGCCGCCTGCGAATTCCTGAAACCGTTCGATGTTGAGCTGATTGAGGCCCACCAGCACCGGAATCCCGCGTTCCAACGCGTCGGCAATAAGCGGGCGGAATCCGCGACCGTCCGCCTCGTGCTTGCCGAATTTGTTGATGATCAGAAGCTGCGGTGCGTTGTCCAGCGATTGCGTGACCAGACCGACTGCACGCTCAAGTTCGGCCGGGTCCAGACGGCAGCCGCGCGCGTTCTTGCCCAAGGACTGCGAGATGCGGATGATCTCGCCGGTGGGCAGTACCTTCAGGTCCATATCGCATTTGTAACCTTCGGCGCATTCGGTGTTGGTTTGCACCACTCCGGCCAGCGCAGTGCCCGTATCTGTCAAAGCCTCGGCAAAGGCGCTGAGCAGGCGGTCGGTGGCACCGCGATCGGTGGTTGTGACATAGGCCAGATGCATTTTGGGACCTCAAGACTTCGGATGGTGACAGATCAGATAGCACGCATAAGGTGGTTCGGCCACTCTAAGGCATCAGGGCAGCGGAGAAAGCCCGATCACAGCTTCGTGCAGATACAGGAGGGCCGCATAAGTCGCGAAGGCTGTCAGCCAGACCCAAAGACGTGGCCATGGCCGGGGCGCGCGCAGGGACAGGCGTGCAGTGTTGCGGGACAGGCGAGGCCAGTCTGGCCCCATGTTGCGGGCGGTGCGCCGGTCGATCAGCCCCATGCCCATCGCGGCAAATCCGGCGAACAGGCCAAACAGGATGACATGCGACAGGCTGCCATTGGCCAGCAAGTGCGCAACCGCCCAGAGCATCAGCGCCACAAGGATCGGGTGGCGCGTGGTCCGCAGGATACCGGGGTTTTCGGGATCGAACGGGCGATGCCCCAGCCCGCCGAACGAGAACGGGTTCTGGATCGACAGCCCTACAATGGCCAACCAGCAAACGATGGGCATGGCCAGCAGTGGTATCCAGCGGAGAAGCGGGAATGGCGGGATGACCTCGACATAAGGTGCGTTGGCGGCGGCGATGACCAGCCAGCCCAGAACAGCCAACGAGACCAGTGAATAGGTCGCGAAATACCCGGTACGGCCCAGCGTGCCTATCAGCCAGCCACGTACTGCCGGGCGCGCCGGGATCATGTGGCTGAGAAGAAAGGTGGCAAGCGCTGCGAGGAAAAAGCCCCAACCGGTCATGGTCATCTCCGAACGTGTCGCGCCCGGTTTAGGGGATGGATGCGCGCTGGTCTTTGTCCAAAATCAAGTGAGGCCTGGGGCGGTTGCCCGCCCCTGCCCTATTTTACAGGCCCAGCGCCTTGCGGCGCTCCTCGGCAAAGCCCTGCACCATGCGATCGGCGATCAGGGCCAGAATGGCCATCGCTGCCCCGGCGGAGATGCCGAGCCCCACATCCGCCTGTCCCAGCGCCAGATAGATCGACTGACCCAGACCGGTGGTACCGATCAGTGCCGCGATCACAAGCATCGCAAAGGCGTAAAGGATGGTCTGGTTCAGACCCAGCAGGATGGTCGGCGCAGCATAAGGCGCGCGGACATCACGCATGATCTGCCACTCGGTCGCGCCGCTGGAGATGGCGGCCTCCATCATTTCCTCAGGCGTGTTGACCAGCCCATGCCGCGTGTAGCGGATCATCGGGACGATGGCGTAGGCGCAGATGGCGAGGAAAGCCGAGAACTCTCCGATCTGAAACACCATCAGAACCGGGATCAGGAACACGAACAGCGGGATCGTCTGCAGCATGTCGCAGATCGGGCGCACGATGGTCCAGACCGGCGACCAGACCGCGCTGGCCAGACCGATCAGACCGCCAAGCACGGCACAGAAGAACACCGCAGCGCCGCTGAGGTAGAGCGACAGCAAGGCGCGTTCCCACAGGCCTGAGACAAGGATGGTGCAGAGCAGACCCACCGAAAGCGCCGCCAGACGCCAGCCGCCTGCGACCCAGCCCAGTGCGGCAGCCCCAGTCAGAACAAAGGGCCATGGCAGGTTGGCGATGCCGGTTTCCAGCATGCCGATCAGGATCAGAACCACCAGCCCTCCAGTCAGGTGCCCACGCCATGCCATCAGCAGTGCGATTGCGGCACCAACGGCAAAGAGGCCGTAGCTCATCGAGGGTGTCCATGCGAAGCCCCAGGTGAAGGGCAGCACTGCCTGGTCCAGCCCGATCCGCAGCGGCAGGAGCACATAGAACAGCGAGTTATTCTTGAGCGCATCCAGCCACGGCCCGTTGGCTTGCGTGAACGCGGTCAGGCCGCTGTCGATAGCCCCGGCCATTGGGTCCAGCACGGTAAGCTCGGACGGGTTCGGCAGCCACGCCCAGAAGGCAGCGGTGAACAGCACAGCAAAGCCCAGCATCGCCCAGACGACGCGGCTGTCATAGCGTTTGCGCTCGGTCGCCAGCGTGCCGCTCATCCGGTCGATAACAACAGCGAAGACGACGATAACGAGACCAGCCATCAGGGATTCGCCGAACTGCGCCTTGCGCATGGTCAGCAGAACTTCCCAGCCGATGTCGTTGAAACCGCCGATGACGGCGGCAATGATGACCATCGACAGGGCGGCCATCAGGCATTGGTTTACGCCGACCATGATCTGTGTTGTGGCGGCGGGTATTTCGACCTGAAACAGTTGTTGGATCCGAGTGCCGCCGGACATGATGGCGGCTTCCTTGATCTCGGATTCGACCCGTTCCAACCCTAGCATCACGTTACGCGCCATAGGCGGCGCCGCATAGATGGCCGAGGCGATCAGGCCGACCACCGGACCAAAGCCAAAGAGCAGCAGCAATGGCGTCAGGTAGGCAAAGGTCGGCACGGTTTGCATGATATCCAGTACCGCCTGCACGAACACCTTCACGCGCGGGACTTCGTTGGCGAGGATACCGATCGCGCCGCCCATGATCAGCGCCACGGGCACGGACACGGCGACGAGGGCGAGCGTATTCATGCTCTCGGCCCAATAACCCGAGGCCAGCACGAAGCTGAGACCGACAAAGCCCAGTGCCGCCATCGGCAAACCACCCAGATACCAGCCGAGGGCGGTCACGATACCGATCAGGATCGGCCAAGGGGTGTTGCCCAGCACATAATTGGCAGCATCCATCGGATAGATCATCAGGTCCGAAAACAGCCGCATGGCCGGTTTGATGCCGTTCAGAAACCAGTCGAGAAACGCCCCAACCCATTGAGTTGCAGGCAGTTCCCACGCGGCGGGCCATTTGACCAGCCACGGGGCCACGCCCTCCAGCGCGAGACAAACCGCGCCAACGATCACGGTGATCAGTGCAGCCTGCGCCCCTGCGGTCAGGCGCGCTTGCTGCGCGGGGATGTCCGTCACGGCGGTCATGCTTCATCCACCTGCAACGCGGCGGCGAGGTCGGACGGATGAACCGTGCCGACAACATTGCCGTCTGCATCACGCACGGGCACGGGCTCATAAAGTTCCATGCAATGCGCAAGTGCCGCATCCAGCGTCATCGAAGTGGTCAGGCCGGGATCATCGGGGCCGCAGCCGGTCTCGTCCCGCATAACCGAGGCAACCTTGGCGTGCTGACCTTTGGCCACGTCCTTCGAGAATTCGCGCACATAGTCGTCCACCGGACGCAGTACGATATCCGTCGGCGTGCCGATCTGAACGATCTTGCCGTCGCGCATAATGGCGATGCGGTCGGCCAGCTTCAGCGCCTCTTGAATGTCGTGGGTGATGAAGACGATGGATTTCTTCAGCGTCGCCTGAATGCGCAGGAATTCATCCTGCAGTTGGCGGCGGATCAGCGGATCGAGGGCCGAGAACGGCTCGTCCAGGAACCAGATGTCCGGGTTCACCGCAAGGCTGCGCGCGATCCCCACGCGCTGGCGCTGGCCGCCTGAAAGCTGCCGGGGGAAGCTGCCTTCGCGGCCTTCCAGACCGACCAGAGAAATCACTTCCTGCGCGCGGGCCAGACGTTCCTTTTTACCTACGCCCTGCACCCGCAGCGGATAGGCCACGTTTTCAGCCACGGTCATATGCGGGAACAAGCCGAAATGCTGGAATACCATGCCCAGCTTCTTGCGCCGCAGATCGGTCAGCACCTTCTTGGACGCGCCGATGACGTTCTCGCCATCCACACGGATTTCACCACCCGTACCGGGCAGCAATTGCGAGATGCATCGGATCAGCGTCGATTTACCTGAACCCGACAGGCCCATGATGACGAAAAGCTCGCCCTCTTTGACTTCGAAATTGGCGTCCTGAACGGCGGGGATGAAACCCTGTTCACGCAGATCGGTGGCGGCTTTGTCGGCGTCATTCCCTGACCGAGACAGCGCGTCGGTCAAGGCTTTGTCAGCACCGGTGCCAAACACCTGCCAGAGGTTCTGGCAGGCGATGGCTGGCGTCGTAGCGTCAGTCACTTAGGCAAGCTCACTGCGTTGCCGCGTCAACGACCGGACGCCACTTGTCTTCGTTTTCGGCCATCCATGCCGCAACGACTTCTTCGACCGCGCCGCCGTCCACGTCAATTGCGCCCATCATCGGTTGCTGATCTTCGACCGACAGCTGATAGTTGGTCAGGATCTCATAGGCGGCGGGCCATTTGTCTGCCATGCCGCTCCAGCCCGCTTTGAAGATGCGCGAAGGCGAGAAGTCGCAATCGTTTACCGCGTTGGGGTTCGGGCCCCATGCGGGATCGTTAAAGCACGCCTCTTCGCCCGCAGGCAGTTCAACGAACTGCACGTCGTAGGCCGACATCGCCCAATGCGGCTGCCAGAAGGTGATGAGCAGCGGCGACTTACGCTCGGTCGACGCACGCAGTTCAGCGATCAGCGCGCCTTCGGAACCGGCAGGAACGGCTTTGAAGGGAAGCTCAAGACCGGTCATACGATCAGCACCCGGTGTACCCCAATCGGCGGGGTAGTCGACCAGACGGCCACCGGGCAGAGTTTCAGCCGTTGCAAAGACCTGAGCACACTCTTTCAGCGCTTCCCAGGCGGGCAGGCCCGGGCACAGTTCAGCCACGTGTGCGGGATAGGCAATACCTTCCTTGGCATTCAGGCCCAGATCACCGATTTCGACAACAGTGCCCTCGTCGATCTTCTTGGCATATTCGTCGGACACGTTGGAAGACCAGATTTCCAGCGTCGCGTCGATGTCACCATCCGCCAGCGCCTGGAACTGATTCATCATACCGGCGGTCACGTACTCCACGTTGTAGCCTGCGGCCTTCAGCATCTCACCCGCCACATGTGTGGTGACATGCTGACCGGTCCACTCGTTGATCGCCAGCTTGATCGGCTCGTCCACCGCGCCCATGTCGGCGGCCTGGGCCGACCCGGCAACGGCGAGGGCCAAAAGGCTTACGCTAAGCTTTTTCATGATTTTACTCCCTGTTTTATTCTACTTGCCCTTCATCGCACCAAAGTACGCTGGGGAATTCAATGGTAATAGCACCTGACGCAACATGCACAAATTCGACCGGAAAAGGAAAGGGAACAGTAAAACCCGCCGCAAGTTTCCGCGCCGGGCTCAAAGTCAGCCCACTTATCCAGTCCCGACCGCTTTCTCATGCATAAGCAAGGTACCGTTCATGTCGCTAGGTTAGGGATATTGATTGACTAGTCAATTATAAAAAGACTCTGCAGCTGCGACGCCACAATCACCCTTGTCACGCGAACTCAAATAAGACCAACTTCGAGCGAAGGGAGATCAGGCAATGCATCATTTTGACGATATCTTTGATATGGCGGCCAACCGTCATGGCGGGCCCGATGCATTGGAGGCCAAGCTGAGCAAACCGAAAACCCCTGCCGAGTTTGCAGCACTGCCTGAGGATCGGTGGCTGTCCATCATCACCAAGACCGTGTTTCAGGCCGGATTCAACTGGAAGGTCATCGAGTCGAAATGGGAGGGCTTTGAGACCGCCTTCGACGGATTCGATGTCGGGCGTTGCGCCTTTATGGATGACGAGAAATTCGACGCCTTGCTGCAGGACACGCGGATTGTGCGCAACGGAACCAAGATTGCCGCCGTGCGCGACAACGCGGCCTTTTTGCTGGAACTGAGAGAAGAAGGCGGTGCTGGGCAGGTGCTGGGCGGGTGGCCTTCAACGGATTTCATCGGCCTGTTGGCAATGCTGGGCAAACGCGGCTCTCGACTGGGCGGTACAACCGCTCAATTCGCGATGCGCTTTGCCGGACGGGACGGTTTCATGCTGTCCCGCGATGTGACTGCGCGGCTGATCGCCGAAGGGGTCATCGATAAACCTGCCACATCGAAAAAGGCCATGGCGGCAGTTCAGGAAGCATTCAACACCTGGATGGACCAATCCGGGCGCTCACTGACCGAAATCAGCCGGGTTCTGGCGATGAGCCTGTGAAAACGGCTTGCAGAGACGGGCGGGCGTATTAGGCTTTGTAATATGGCCCGCCCCCTGCTGATTTTGATCATGTTGCTATTTGCATCCTGCGGTCGCCCCCTGACCGAGCATGAACGCGCATTTGCCGCGAACATTCAGGGCGATACGCTGAACCTCGATCGGGTGCGACTGGTCGAGGGCGCTCCGGTCGCGGCGATCACATATAAACGCAAGGCCCGCCCCCGGTTGGCTTGTCGCGAGCGGATTCTGCCGCCGGTGAAAGAGGAAATCGTCACCGGGAGGCCCGCAGCCGTTGCACTGTTCAATCGGGTGTACTTTACCCGCGACTGGTATCTGGACGATTACATGTCGCAATACCCCGAGCGAGTGAACCTGATCGCCGCGATGTTGCTGGCGCATGAGTTAACCCACGTATGGCAATGGCAGAATCGCGAGGTCACAGGCTACCATCCGTTGCGCGCCGCGGCTGAGCACGGGCGCAACGACGACCCTTATCTGTTCGATCTGGAGACGTCGCCCGACTTCCTGTCCTACGGCTTCGAACAGCAGGGTGCCATTGTCGAGGAATATGTCTGCTGTCGTGCACTGGACCCGGATGCACCGCGCACCAAACGGCTGCACGATATGCTGAGCGCGCATTTCGATGTTTCGACCTTACCTGGCAACAGGCGCGAAAGCGCCGTGGAGTTGCCTTGGGCGGGGGCAGAGGTTGAAGGCATCTGCCGCTGAGGCTCAGCCCTCTTGCAGGGTTTTCAGAAAGGCGACCAGATCGGCGATGGGCTTGCTGGTCAGGATGGGCTGTCCGGCCGGGGTTTTGATCGCGGTGTCATTGCCTTCAAAAAAGGGGCCGTAGACAGGCATGGGGCTGCCGTGGCTGACCAAAGGATCGCGTCCGTCGATCCGCGACACCACACGAGCGGTCGGGAAGACACCATCCGCATCGGCCAGAACCTTCAGATTCGTTGGCTGGATCACTAGCACCCCGGCCATCGGCCCATGCCCTGTTGCGTCCAACCCGTGACAGGTGGCGCAATAGTGCTGATAAAGCTCAGCGCCCGCTTCGACGTCCTGCGCCAATGCGGATTGCGGTATCGTAAAGAGCGCAGCCAGCGAAGCTGCGCCAAGTGTCGACCGGATCATGCTTTTCTTCCTTCTGCCTTGCAAATCGAGACTTGCCCGACAGCCTTGCGGGCGCAATGATCCAGATCAACGAAACCGGAGCAGGGATCAAAGGCAATGACACAATACGCAGCCATCATGCTGGCCGCAGGGATCGGCGTTCCCATCCTGGCCGCCCTGAACGCTGCCTTGGGCAGGCTGATCGGGTCACCCAATGCGGCGGCGGTGGTCCTGTTTGCCATCGCTTTTGTGGCCTCGGCCTTGGCGCTGCTGGTGCTCGGTGGCGGTGAAGCCTTCGCCAAGATTGCGCAAGCCCCGCGACATCTGCTGTTAGGCGGTGTTCTGATCGCGTTTTACGTGCTTTCGATCACCCATGTCGCCCCGCATTTCGGGGTGGGCAATGCGGTATTTTTCGTGCTGCTGGGCCAGTTGATCAGCACAGCAGCGATTGACCATTTCGGCCTGTTCGGCGCTCAGGTCACACCGCTGACCCTGATGCGGGCGGGCGGCATTGCGGTGATGGCGATCGGGGTCGCAATCACGCAGCTGGCCTGAGCACGCCCCCCTCCAGCCGCAATATCCGGTCCATCCGCGCAGCCAGATCGAGGTTATGCGTGGCGATCAGCGCCGAGAGCCCTTCGTCCCGCACCAGCGCCATGAGCGCCGCAAACACCTGATCCGAGGTTTCGGGGTCCAGATTGCCGGTTGGCTCATCCGCCAACAGCACGCGCGGCTGATTGGCCAGCGCCCGGCAGAAAGCCACGCGCTGCTGTTCCCCGCCCGACAAGGCCGCTGGTCGATGATCTGCGCGCGCCGCGACGCCAACATGGTCAAGCAACTGCATCGCCCGCGCCTGCGCTGCTTTCTCAGATGCGCCGTTGGCCAGTTGCGGCAGCACGATATTCTCCAGCGCCGTAAACTCGGGCAGCAGGTGGTGGAATTGGTAGACAAAACCCACATCGCGCCGCCGGATCGCCGTGCGTGTGCGGTCTCCTTTGCCCGTTGCCCCCTGCCCTGCGATCTCGACCTCGCCGGTATCCGGCGTGTCCAGCAGGCCCGCGATATGCAGCAGGGTCGATTTGCCCGCGCCCGATGGCGCAACCAGCGCCACGGCCTCACCCGCGCGAAGCTCCAGATCGGCACCGCGCAGCACCTGAACCTCGCCGGGCGTGCCCGGAAGATAGGTCTTGGTCAGGCTGTTCAGCCTCAGCGTCACATCATTCATAGCGCAGCGCCTCAACCGGGTTCAGCCGGGCCGCGCGACGGGCCGGAAAATAAGTGACGAGGAAGGACAGGCCCAGCGACAGGCCGATGGCCTTCAGAACATCGCTCAGATGCAATTCTGCGGGCAAGGCATAGATGCCGCGAATGGACGGGTCCCAGACGCCACCACCCATGATGTAGTTCACGAACGAGAAAATCGGGTCGATGTAGATCGCGAAGAGACACCCCAGAATAACCCCCATCGCGGTGCCAATGATGCCTGTGAACGCGCCGCAGATGAAGAACACCCGCAACACCGAGCCTTCGCTGAGTCCGATTGTGCGCAGGATGCCGATGTCACGGCCCTTGTTCTTCACCAACATGATCAGGCCCGACACGATGTTCATCGCCGCAATCAGCACGAGGATCGACAGGATGATGAACATCACATTGTCCTCGACCTCTAGCGCGCGCAAGAACCCGCCCGAGGCGTCCTGCCAGGTCCAGATCTGGCTGCGCTCTCCGGCAGCTTCGAGGATCGGGATCAGGATCGGGGTCAGCTCTTCGGGGCGTTCGACCATCACCTCGATCTCATCCGCCACACCTTCACGGTTGAAGAAACTCTGCGCCTCGGCAAACGGCATGTAGACCCGAGTGCGGTCGATGTCGTAGCGCCCGGCGGAGAAGACATAGATCACCTCATAAGCATTCACACGCGGAGACGTCCCAAAGGCGGTTTTCACCCCATTGGGCGAGGTCAGCTTCACCCGATCCCCCACCGTCGCCCCGATGGACCGTGCCACGCCCGAACCAATGGCGATGCCTTCGGCGAACCGTGACAGGTCACCATAAGCCTGCTCGCTTTCGGCAATACCCGGCAAGTCGGCCAGATCATCGGGGCGGATGCCAAACACCTGCACGCCTGCGCTGCGGTCGGCGTTGGTGATCAATACCTGTCCTTTGACAAGCGGGGCGGCACGCTCGACCCCCGGCACCTGTGCGACCCGATCCGCCATACCGTCGAAATCAGTGATGGTGCGATCCAGCCGACCCTGTGCATTGACCTCACCTGCCGAGAAAACGGTGACATGCGCGTTGGCCCCCAGAATGGTGCCCACGAATTCTGACCGAAACCCGGACCGCACCGCCAGCGTCGCGATCAGCGCAAACACCGCCAGCGTGATCCCGATCAGCGAAATCCACGTCATCACGCTGACGCCGCCCTCGGCGCGGCGGGCACGCAGATAGCGCCAGGCGATTTTCCATTCGAATGGGGCGAAGGGCGGTGGTGTCTTGGCCATGCTGCCTCGGTGATCGGTATGGCGCGACCCTCTCGGCATTTCGTCCAATGGTCAAGCCGGTTCTCATCTCGTGAACCTGGGTCGGCAAATCTGCGGCCCACTGGGCGCGGCTCGGAACCCGAATCGATATGAGCTCATGTCTGACGGCTCTGTCTTCGCGGGAATGGTTCGGATTTCAATTATACCGGTGGTTGTGAACCCCTTCACAGACAAGGGCTTATTGTTTCAGCTATGAAGTCAATGTGAAACGTTAGCGTGTCAACTGAGTCACAATCGCAACATTGGGCGCGCAATTTTATTTCACAAATTGATTATTGTGAGAAACTTTGTACCCTATATTTGGGGGACACATTTTAAAGAGTTAAGAGCGGAGGTACGCTCAATGAGTATTCAGGAACACATAGAAGGATCGGGCCCGTTTATAGCCCGGCCAGCAGCAACGGAATTGGATTGTGAAAGCGCCGCATTGTTAAGGGCCGCGATCCGCCCCTTGTTCAGCAGCGCAGCAAGTTGGTCCAGCCTGGCAGATATTCTCAAAGACAAGGGATATCATCTGGCATTTCGTCAGGGACGTCTGTGCATCACGGACCGAAAGACCGGAGATCGCATTTGCGGCCTGCGGTTCCTTGGTTTCGAACTGCGCGATCTGGTCCGGCGCATGGGACGCCCCATCGTCATCGCGCGCGGCAGCGACGCGGATGGGGACATCGTGTCGGTGCGTCCAGCACCCTGAACGCACGCAATCAGATTTACATCGCCTTGGTCAGGCGATGCCCTGATAGATTTCCGCGACTTTGGTCACGGCTGCCTCGGGGCTGAGTTCTTCGCTTTCACCCGTGCGGCGGCAGGTCAGTTCAACCACACCATTCTTCAGACCACGCGGACCCACGGTGATCCGCCACGGCAGACCGATCAGGTCCATGGTGGCAAACTTGCCCCCCGCCCGTTCATTCCGATCATCATAAAGCGGTTCCAAGCCCAGCGCCGTCAGCGCGCCGTAGATTTTCTCGCAAGCCGCATCCGCCTCTTCATCACCTTGCTTCAGGTTCACGATGCCACAATGGAACGGAGTCACGCCTTCGGGCCAGATGATGCCCTTGTCGTCATGGCTGGCCTCGATGATTGCGCCGATCAGGCGGCTGACGCCGATACCGTGGCTGCCCATGTGAACGGGAACCGGCTTGCCATCCGGCCCTTGGACGGTTGCGCCCAAAGGTTCGGAATACTTGGTGCCGAAATAGAAGATCTGACCAACTTCGATCCCGCGCGCCACGCGGCGACGCTCTTCCGGGATCTGGTTGAACAGCGCTTCGTCATGAGTTTCGTCGGTGCGCGCGTATTTCGAGGTGAATTCTTCGAGGATCGCCTGACACTGCTCGCGGCTGTCATAGTCGATCTCGCGATCGCCAAAGGTCAGATCGGTGACAGCGCTGTCATAGAACACTTCGGATTCACCAGTATCGGCCAGCACGAGGAATTCGTGGGTGTCGTCTCCGCCGATCGGACCAGAGTCAGCACGCATCGGGATGGCTTGCAGACCCATGCGTTCATAGGTCCGCAGATAGCTGACCAGATGGCGGTTATAGGCGTGCAGCGCGTCCTCTTTGGTCAGGTCGAAATTGTAGCCGTCCTTCATATAGAACTCGCGCCCCCGCATCACGCCGAAACGCGGGCGGATTTCGTCGCGGAACTTCCACTGGATCTGGTAAAGCGTCAGCGGCAGATCTTTGTAGCTGCTTACATGACCGCGGAAGATATCGGTCACCAGTTCTTCGGCCGTGGGCGTATAGAGCATGTCGCGGTCATGCCGGTCTTTCATCCGCAGCATTTCCTGACCGTAGTCATCATAGCGTCCGGATTCGCGCCACAGGTCTGCCGATTGCAGGATCGGCATCTGGATCGCGATATGCCCTGCCCGCGCCTGTTCCTCGTGCACGATGTTTTCCAGCTTGCGCAAGACTTTGAAGCCCAGAGGCAACCAGGAATAAATCCCGGCCGCAGCCTGCTTGATCATTCCTGCGCGCAGCATCAGCCGGTGGCTGACGATCTGAGCCTCGGAGGGGTTTTCCTTGAGAACGGGCAGAAAGTAACGGCTGAGGCGCATTGTTTAACCTTTAAAGGTGAATTTCGACATCAAAAGGTGATTATGCCAAAGCCTCGCCGGGGGCAATCGCGCATTGGCGATTTTGCGACCCAAGGTCAGTCGGTTTTTTGATTGACCCGCCAGTCAGGGTTCTGAATTCTGACAAGACCGCAAGTTCATGAGGCGCCCATGCAGACCATCCAGGAACCCGCCCGCCAAATCCCCGTGATCCACCAAACCGACATTCTGGTGGTCGGCTCAGGCCCTGCCGGGTTGGCCGCCGCGCTGGCTGCCGCGCGCGCGGGAGCAGAGGTTACCATCATGGATCGCTTCGGCTGCATGGGCGGCAACATTACCGCGGTCGGTGTCGAGGGGTTTGCCTGGTATCGCCATGAGCAAACCGTCGAAGCGGGTGGCATCGGGATGGAGTTCGAGACCCGCGCCAAGGATATGGGCGCTGCCGTGCCCGAGAGCCAGTCGCTGAGTTATGAGTTGGACAGCGAAGGTTTCAAACTGGTCGCAGATCGCCTGATCGAAGAGGCGGGCGTACATCCCATGCTGCATCGGCAGTTCGTAGCTCCGATTATGGAGGGTGACCGGATCACCGGCGTGATCACCGAATCCAAAGCCGGGCGCGAAGCAATTCTGGCCCGTGTCGTGATTGACGCCACCGGCGATGCCGATGTGGCCCATCGTGCGGGTGCCCCGACACATAAGACCCCGCGTGAAGACATGATGGCCGCCTCGGTCATGTTCCATCTGGCGGGCGTGGACAAACGCGCCTTTATGGAAGGCATCAAGGCCGATCCGCAAACCTACAAGGACTGGGGTGGCGGTGGTGAGTGGAATATCGAAACCTCGGGCAAAGAGGACGACATGTTCTCTCCGTTTGTAAAAAAACCTTTCCAGCAGGCCATCGAAGAGGGTCTGATCCCAGCGCATCTGAACACCATCGCGGGCACCTGGGGCGCGATGCACGACACCGGAGAGCTGACCTATATGAACCTGATCCATCTGGATCAGGTCGACGGCACCGACCCCGACAGCCTGACACGGGGCGAGATCGAGGGGCGCCGACAAACGATGCTGGCCATCGACGCGCTGCGCCGTTTCATGCCCGGTTGCGAAAACGCCCGTTTGCGGAATTTCGGAATGACTATCGGCATTCGCGATACCCGCAAGATCGACGCGGTTTACAACATGACCGAGGATGATGCTCGCCATCAGGGTCGGTTCGAGGATACAATCGGTATCTATCCGGAATTCATCGACGGCTATGGCATTCTGATCCTGCCGACGACGGGGCGCTACATGCAGGTCCCTTATCGCTCGATGCTGCCGAAAGGCATCAAGGGCCTTCTGGTCGCCGGGCGGTCGCATGGAGCGGATCGGGTCGCCCACGCAGCGACGCGCAATATGGCCTGCTGCGCGGTCATGGGTCAGGGCGCGGGTATTGCCTCGGCTATTTCTTTGAAAAGCAATCAGGAACTCGACAATATGAACCTGACCCCCGTGCATCGGGAACTGGAGCGACAAGGCGTGAGGATCACCTGATGGACCATATCCCAACCATCGACATCGCTCCGCTCGCCAATCCTGCTGATCCGCAGTTTCAGGCCACAGTCGCGCAGATCATGGACGCGTGCACAAGCATCGGGTTTCTGTCGATCACCGGAACAGGCATTGAACCTGAAAGCATTGATCAGGTACGCGACTGCGTGCGATCGATCTTTGATATCGAAGAGACCAGCAAATGGGATCAGGCCATCACCCGCGAAAATTATCGCGGGTATATCCCGATGGGGTTCTTTACGCCCAATGATGGTTCGGGCGCGGCGGACAAGTACGAAGGATACAAGCTGCATTTCGAAGCGGCTGAGAATGCTCCGATCCGAGCGGATTGCCCGCTTTACGGCCCCAACATCTGGCCTCGCGAAGTGCCGCAGGCTTGCGATGTGATCCTGAGTTACTGGCGACAGTTGGATGGCGTGACCGATCTGCTGCTGGGCGCGTTGGAGGTGGGGCTTGCGGTACCGCCAGATACCCTGCGCGCGGCATTTCGCGATCCGATGACCAACATGACCCTGCTGCATTATCCGCCGCAGGCCCCGGATGAAGGCGGCTATGGCATCCACCCGCACAAGGATACCGACGCGCTGACGATCATCGCACCCGATCCGGTCGGTGGACTTGAAGTGCAAACCCGCACCGGAGGCTGGATTACGCCAGACTGTCCACCCGGCGGTTTCGTGGTCAATATCGGCGACATGCTGGAGCTGTGGTCAGGCGGGCGGTTGAAATCGACCCCGCACCGGGTCGTCAATCGATCCGGGCGTGAACGCTATTCCTTCCCCTATTTCGCTGTTCCACGCCACGATGTGGTGGTCGCACCGCTGCTATCCGCCCTGCCAGGCTTTGACCGGCCGTCGGTACATTGCGGACATTGGTCGGCGGAAATCTGGCGCACCAACTGGCCTGACGAAACGGCCACGGGGGATACTCCGGAACTGGGCACTCTGACCGACTGACGCACGAAAACCGCGCCCGATGAACCGCTTGCATCATGGGGCGTCATGGGCCAAGAACACGGCAACGCTGTGCAACGAGGGAATGCGCCATGGCCTTGCCGGTGAAGGATCAGCTCAGATACTGGGGCTTCGCCACCGCGATCTTTGTGGTGATTCTATACCTTCTGGGTGACGTGCTGCTGCCTTTCGTGATCGGCGGAGCAATTGCCTATTTCCTCGACCCCGTGGCCGACCGGCTGGAAAAGCTGGGTCTGTCACGGATGGCCGCGACAGGCATCATTACAGTTGTCGGCGTGCTTGGCTTTGTCCTGATGATCCTGATGGTGGTTCCCGCGCTGATCACCCAGTTGCTGGATCTTGTCGATACGTTACCAAGTCTTTTCAAACAGCTGCGCGCCTTTATCGAGAAACAGTTCCCGGCCCTGCTGGACCGCGAATCTAACACGCACCAGATGCTGGTCTCGTTCGGAGAGACGTTGAAATCCAAGACCGGGGATGTGCTGCAGACCGTCCTTACCTCGCTGGGATCCGCGATCAACGTTGTTGTACTGCTGGTTATCGTCCCCGTCGTGGCCGTCTATCTGCTGATGGATTGGGATCGCATGATCGCCCGGATCGGAGAGCTGCTGCCCCGCGATCACGCGCCCACGATCAAGCGTTTGGCGGGTGAAATCGATGCGGTTCTGGCCTCGTTCGTGCGCGGAATGGGAACCGTCTGCCTGATCCTTGGCACCTACTATGCGGTGGCGCTGATGTTGGTCGGCCTGCAGTTTGGCCTGATCGTTGGTTTCATCGCCGGTCTGGTGACGTTCATTCCCTATCTGGGCGCATTGATCGGAGGCACCCTGGCCATCGGTCTGGCGTTGTTTCAGTTCTGGGGTGACTGGGCACATGTCGGCATGGTCGCGGGTATCTTTGCCATCGGGCAGGTGACCGAAGGCAACTTTCTGACCCCGAAATTGGTTGGCAGTTCGGTCGGCCTGCATCCCGTCTGGTTGCTGCTGGCGTTGTCTGTCTTCGGCGCCCTGTTTGGCTTTGTGGGCATGCTGGTTGCGGTGCCAGTCGCTGCGGCCCTAGGCGTGCTGGCGCGGTTCGCAACCCAGCAATATATGGGCAGCCGCCTCTATACCGGGCTTGAAGGGCTGCCGCAGGAAGACGAATAATGGCCACCCAGCTGAGCTTTGATCTGCCGTCCAAGACCGCCTTGGGCCGCGAGGATTTTTTTGTCTCGCCTGCCAATGCGCTGGCGGTTGCGATGATCTCGGCCACGTCCTGGCCCGGCAACAAGCTGGTGCTAAGCGGCCCTGCTGGATCTGGCAAAACCCATCTGGCCCATGTCTGGGCAGCCGAGACCGGCGGGCGGATCGTGCAGGCAGCCGCCCTGCGCTATGACGACGTACCCGATCTGGCCCGCGCGCCCGTTGCGGTTGAGGATGTTCCGGTGATCGCGGCTGATGCAGAGCAACAGAAAACCCTGTTTCACCTGCACAACCTGGTGCTCGCAGAAGGGCACGCCCTGCTGATGACCGGACGCGCCGCCCCGAAGCATTGGCAATTGCCCCTGGCCGATCTGCAAAGCCGGGTCGAGGGCGCGCATCACGTCGCGCTTGAGGCGCCCGACGATGCGCTGTTGGGCGCGGTGCTGGCCAAGCTTTTTACCGACCGACAGCTCAATCCCGGGCCGGATGTGATCGCCTATCTCGTCAAACACATGGATCGCAGTTTTGAAGCCGCCGCGCGGATGGTCGAGCAACTCGATGACATTGCGCTGACTGA
This sequence comes from Ruegeria sp. BE3, assembly GCF_056538865.1. Classification (NCBI taxonomy): domain Bacteria; kingdom Pseudomonadati; phylum Pseudomonadota; class Alphaproteobacteria; order Rhodobacterales; family Roseobacteraceae; genus Ruegeria; species Ruegeria sp. BE3. Next base: position 162,836 of record NZ_JBQFTW010000004.1, read on the forward strand.
AAAGCGTGACATCACCCGTACGCTGGCGGTGCGTCTATTGAACACAGAAGCCGAACAATCGGATGTCGACAATTGACCGGTGCGGGGTGATCTCGCATCCTGTCGCGCAAAAGACCTGGGGACACCATGACCAAGACCGCCGAGACTGATTTCCCGGATCACGGGCTTTTCGGAAAGCCTCTGTTCGAAGACCCGGGTGCCCGCGCGCTGTCTCGGGTCGGGGTCGTCGATATCGGGTCGAACTCGGTCCGGATGGTGATCTTTGACGGTGCAGCACGTTCGCCCGCCTATTTCTACAACGAAAAGGTGATGTGCGAACTTGGTGCGGGCCTGTCTGAAACGGGCCGGCTGAACCCGGCAGGCCGCAAACGGGCATTGGCCGCCTTGCGGAGATTTCAGTTTCTCGCCAACGATCTGGGTTTGCCTGCCCTGCATGCGGTTGCGACGGCCGCGGTGCGCGAGGCCAGCGACGGGCCGGAATTCTGCGCCCAAGTCGAAGCTGAAACCGGTCTGATCATCAACGTAGTCGATGGCGAGGAAGAGGCCCGGCTGTCAGCGCAGGGCGTGTTGTTGGGTTGGCCGGGCGCTTATGGGCTTATCTGTGATATCGGCGGATCTTCGGTCGAGCTGGCCGAGATTGGCGGCGGCAAGGTCGGGCGGCGCATGACATCCCCTCTGGGGCCGCTGAAGCTGCGCGATATCAAGGGCGGACGACGTGCGCGCAAGGCCTATATCAAGAAAACTCTGGAAGAGATGCGCGACCGGATGGGCCCCCAGCGCGACCGTCTGTTTCTGGTCGGCGGCAGCTGGCGCGCCTTTGCCCGGCTGGACATGCTGCGCCGGGGTTATCCGCTAAACGTTCTGCACGAATACCGCATGACTCAAGGTCAAGTGCGTGAAACCATAAAGTTCATCGAAAATAACGACCCGGATACGCTGCGCGCGCAGGCCGGCGTTTCGGGATCACGTATGGCGTTGATCCCGTATGCGATGGATGTGCTGACACGGTTGATTCGCACGTTCAAACCCAAGGATATCGCGATCTCAAGCTATGGGATTCGCGAGGGTTTGCTGTATGAGCAGATGCCTCAACGTCTGCGCGACCGTGATCCGCTGATCGAAGCCTGCCGTTTTGCCGAGGCCAAGGATGCGCGCCTGCCCGGCTTTGGGAAACACCTGTTCGATTTTGTCACGCCTCTGTTCCGTTCGGCCCCCGATCAAAAGATACGGCTGATCAAGGCCGCCTGTCTTTTGCATGACGTAAGCTGGCGTGCCCACCCGGATTACCGGGCCGAAGCCTGTTTCGAATACGTCACCCGCGCCAACATGAGCGGGATCAAGCACTCCGAGCGGGTGTTCATCGGGCTGGCACTACAACACAGATATCGCAACAAGCGCGAGGGTAGCCGCTTCATCGACCTCTATGAACTGCTCGACGAGCGCGGGCAGGAGCAGGCCGAGATTCTGGGTAAGGCGCTCCGCTTTGGAGCAATGTTGTGGATGCAGAGTGACGCGACCATGGGCAAACTACGCTTTTACCCTAAGAAACAAGTGCTTGAGCTGCGCCTGCCCAAAGCAGCTGGCCCGTTGTTCAACGAGGTGGCCGAGGCACGATTTAGCTCTCTGGCATCGGCGCTGAAATCCGAACCGCGCGTGATCCTGCGGGGATGATCAGATATCAGTGAAGCCGTCCGAAGGTTCTTCTTGCGGAGCGCGCTCCTCAGGTTTTTCTTCGGATTTCTTGCGGATGATAATATCACCATTCGGCAGCATCTCGGGCGCTTCATAAGCGCTCCAATCCCGCACCTGAGCGGCCAGTTCAGCCAGTGCCGGACCCATTTCCTGCATGAAAGACTGCAAGGCCGGGCCGAACTGATCTGCAAGCCCCCACAGGTCTTCGAGCGTGGGTTCCATTTCCTGGCGCAGGCCTTCCAGGAACAACTCGGCGCCCCGCTCCATAAGAGATTTGTCCGAATCTTCCTGCGCCTGAGCAGGCAGAGCCAGTGCGGTGCATGCCGCAGAGATCAGCATAAGATGTCTCATATCGTGAATATAAGCAGCTGCAGCGAAGGTTGAAAGGTCAGAGCTTGATATCCAGCGTCACCGGGAAGTGGTCTGACGCGGTGAGCAAGGCTTCGCGCAGCTCGGGATTGGCCCAACAGGCAGCGTCACGAAACGGATGCCAGATGCGCCAGTCCGGCTCATAGGCGCGCAGGTCATCGCTGATCATGATGTAATCCAGAAGTGCTTCGAGATACCGCCCTTCTTTCGGGCGGGCAAAGCGCGCTGTTGCCGGAACCGGACCGGGGCGCAGTTCCAATGCTTGCGCAGCATGGGGGTCGTACAATCCCGCCTGCAGCAGAATCTCGACCGATGAGCGGCCAAAGAGATGTTCAAACTCGTCCAACCCCGGCCCGTCATTCAGATCCCCCAACAGGATAACCGGTTCCTGCTCTGCCAAATGGTGCTTGACTCGCCGGGCCAGCCAAACCGCCTGGGCCAGCTGCTTGCGACGGTTGGCAATCGAGATACGGATCATCTCGTCGCGCGACCCGGCCCCATGCGGGGCTTTGGATTTCAGATGCGCCCCGATCAGACGGAACACCTGCCCCGAGGTTGTCTCAATCGCCATCTCCATCGGCGGTTTCGAGAACTGTACCTGATCCTCGGTCGCATCCACATCCAGATCGATGCGAAACTCTTGGTCAAACCGTGGGGCATCGTCGGTCTCCATCGGGTCGTGACGGGCCTTCAGCACTTCCGGGTCATAGAGCAATGCCAGTTCCTGATGGGTGTTGTTGGCAAATCCCATGATCGCATGGTTTGTGCGCAGATCGAAGGCCGCAGCAAAACCCTGCAGGGCGCGCACCGTATTCTGGGTTTTACCTGTATTCGGGGCCTCGACGATCAGCACGGCATCGGCGTCAATCGCCGTCAGAACCTTGGCAATTGCTTCGATCTGCTGGGCCTTGGTCACATCGTGGCGACCCGACCAGCTGTCGTCAACCACGAGATTATCCTTACGATCAAACAGGTTGGCGAACCATTCGATATTGTAGGTCGCCAGACGCACGGCTCAGACCCGGGCGCCGTTGATCTCATCCCAGGCGCGGTTGATGTCGATCATCTTTTTCTCGGCCAAACGCACGGCCTCTTCCGGAACGCCACGGGCTATCATTGCATCGGGATGCGTTTCCCGCACGAGCTGTCGCCAGACCTTGCGAATTTCCGACAGTGGAGCATCGCGCGCCACGCCCAGAACGGTATAAGGGTCCTTCGGGGCATCCGGCACGAAACGCGCCCGCAACGCCATAAACTGCGCGTCGGTCTGGCCGAAGATGCGGCTGACATCCTCCAGAAACTGGTTTTCGTTGGGGTGATAAAACCCATCCGCCATGGCGATGTGAAACAGCCCCTCCATCAAATCGCAGAGCGTCGTGCTGTCTTCGGCAAACATGCCGGCAATCTTGCGGGCATAGTCCTCGTAGCCCGCAACGTCGGTTCGGGCCATGTCAAAGACCTTGGCCGCGCCGTCTTCATCCTCGGGCGCGATCTGAAACACTTCGCGGAATGCCGTCACCTCATCCCGTGTCACCTGACCATCGGCCTTTGCCATCTTGGCCCCAAGTGCCACGACGGCAATCGCAAAGGCCACCGAGCGCTCGGGCGGCGTGCGCAGTTTTTCGAAAACTGCGGTCAGGCTTTCGCCTTGGGCCAGCGCGTTCAGCGCGTCGGCTATTCTGCTCCAGATTGACATGGGCGCACCCTAGCGTGACTTGACGCGACTGTCAGGTGCGACAGATGACTGCGGGCCGAGTATTTTTTGCATTAGAACAAGATCCAACCGTTGCCCCCATTTGAACCCCACTTCGGGCATACGGCCCACCTGTTCGAAGCCAATCGCCGAATGGAAGGCGATCGCTGCAGGGTTAGCCGATGAAATACCCGCGACAAGAACATGTACTTTGCTTACGGCTGCGATGTCCTCCAATGCCTGCATTAACGCCCGGCCCATACCCTGCCCTCTGGCTTGCTGCACCAACTGGATCGAATGTTCGCAGCATTGCGCGTATCCGGGACCCGCGCGGAAGGTCCCGTAGGTCGCAAAACCCTGAACCTCGCCATTGCGCTCGGCCACCAGAAAGGCAGGGCCTCGGGTTTCGATCTCTGCGGCCACACTTTCGACGCTACGCTCATCGGTGGTGAAGGTTATCAGCGTGTCACGGATGATCGCATTCGCAATCGCCGCAATTTCGGGTGCGTCTTCGGCTACCGCTTGACGGATATTCATTCCAGCACGCGCAGCCCGTGGGGTGTCTCAATTTCGGCGCACAATGCAGCGGGGCCGCTGTCAAACACGACATGATCCAGCGCACCCAAGCTCTTGGCCAGATCCAGAGCATCCGGGTGGCACACGATCAGGCGGCGCAACCGGCAGCCGCTGTCTTGCAGCATTTGCGCCGGATGCAGATCACCCTCCCATTGGATGAGCGCGGGAAAGAGATTGTCGAACGGCAGACGTCCGTTTGGTGGGACCGCCATCCGCCAGCGTAGAGCCCCCCGGGCCAGATCGATAGGCTGGCCGACACCATCGGGAAAGACGGTCAGCGATGCCTCAATATCCGGAACCCGACAAATCCAGTTTGTCAGGCGGGGTGATCCGGCGAACCGATCCAGATCGAACCAACGGGTCCTTTGAGGGTTGGGGGCTTCGGGGTCGATTGCAATAGCTTCCAGATAAAGCCCGTCGCGAAGACCCAGTAGCCGGTTATACGTTCCGAATTTTTCGTGCTTGCCGCCCGCCTGCAACCGCACGCCCAGCGCCTGTTCGATATGGGCAGAGGCCTCTTCCAGCGTTTCGCCTGCAACGGCCAGATGATCCAGTAACATGAAGACGCCTCCCAAAGACAAACGACCAGACCGCATGGGTCTGGTCGCATGTTTTCCGCAAAGGCGCAGGATCACAAGATTTTTCGTACGAAAAATCTTGGCCCGCGTCAGGTTTTGGCTTCGCCGATCAAACGCAGGATATCTTGCGCAGCATCGGGGATATTGGTTCCGGGACCGAAGATTGCCTTGACGCCGTGGTCATAAAGGAACTGGTAGTCCTGCTGCGGGATGACACCACCACAGATGACGATGATATCCTCGGCCCCGGCCTTTTTCAGCTCCTCGACCAGCTGTGGCGCCAATGTCTTGTGCCCGGCAGCCTGTGATGAGATCCCAACCACGTGCACATCGTTGTCCACCGCGTCCTGTGCCGCTTCTGCAGGGGTCTGGAACAGAGGGCCAACGTCCACGTCAAACCCGATATCCGCGAACGCCGTCGCGATCACCTTGGCACCGCGGTCGTGACCATCCTGCCCCATCTTGACCACCAGCAGACGCGGACGACGACCCTCGGCCTCGGCAAAATCTTCAATGGATTTCTGGATCGCGGCAAAACCTTCGTCACCTTCGTAAGCGGCACCATAGACACCGGCCAGGGTTTTCACTTCGGCGCGGTGGCGGCCAAATTCCTTTTCCATTGCCATGCTGATCTCTCCTACGGATGCGCGGGCACGGGCGGCCTCGACGGCGGCGGCCAGCAGGTTGCCGCCTTCTTTGGCGGTGTTGGTCAGGGCGTCCAGCGCCGCTTGGCAGGCGGGCTCGTCTCGAGTGGCGCGGATGCGTTCCAGACGGGCGACCTGTGCTTCGCGCACGGCCACGTTGTCGACGTCCAGAATGTCGATCGGGTCTTCCTGTTCCTTGCGGTATTTGTTGACGCCGACGATGACTTCTTCACCCCGGTCGATCATGGCCTGACGGCGCGCCGCGCTTTCCTCGATCCGCAGCTTGGGCATGCCGCTGGCGACGGCCTTGGTCATACCGCCCATTTCCTCGACCTCTTCCATCAGGGCCCAGGCTTTTTCGACCAGCTCGTTGGTCAGGCTTTCGACATAATAGGAACCCGCCAGAGGATCGACCACATCGGTCACGCCGGTCTCTTCCTGCAGCACCAGCTGCGTGTTCCGCGCGATGCGGGCCGAGAAATCAGTGGGCAGCGCAATAGCCTCGTCCAGAGCGTTGGTGTGCAGCGACTGCGTGCCGCCCAGAACCGCGCTCATGGCCTCATAAGCAGTACGGATCACGTTGTTATAGGGGTCCTGTTCCTGCAACGACACGCCCGAAGTCTGGCAGTGGGTGCGCAGCATCTTCGAGCGTTCGGATTTCGCACCAAACTCGGTCATCACGCGATGCCACAGGGTCCGCGCGGCGCGCAGTTTGGCGATCTCCATGAAGAAGTTCATGCCGATGGCAAAGAAGAAGGACAGACGGCCTGCGAACTTGTCCACGTCCATCCCGGCCTCGGTTGCGGCGCGGACATATTCGCGCCCGTCCGCCAGCGTATAGGCCAGTTCCTGCACCAGGTTCGCCCCGGCTTCCTGCATGTGATAGCCCGAGATCGAGATCGAGTTGAATTTGGGCATCTCGTTCGAGGTGTAGTCGATGATGTCCGAGATGATCTTCATCGACGGCTCAGGCGGATAGATATAGGTGTTGCGCACCATGAACTCTTTCAGAATGTCGTTCTGAATGGTGCCCGACAGCACGGATTTGTCATGCCCTTGCTCTTCACCCGCAACAATGAAGCTGGCCAGAACCGGGATCACCGCGCCGTTCATCGTCATCGAGACTGAGACCTTGTCCAGCGGGATACCGTCGAACAGGATTTTCATGTCCTCGACACTGTCGATGGCCACACCTGCCTTGCCGACATCGCCCACCACGCGCGGGTGGTCGCTGTCATAGCCGCGGTGCGTCGCTAGGTCGAAGGCGACGGAAACACCTTGCTGACCCGCGGCCAGATTGCGCCGGTAAAAGGCGTTCGATTCCTCGGCGGTCGAGAAACCGGCATATTGGCGAATGGTCCACGGGCGGCCCGTATACATCGTCGCCTTCACGCCCCGTGTAAACGGACCAAAACCGGGCAAAGAATCCATATGCGGCAGATCAGCGGTATCTGCCTGCGTATAGAGCGGTTTGACGTCGATGCCTTCCAATGTTTCCTTGGTCAGATCGTTCAACGGGCGTCCGCGCAGCTCTTTCTCGGCCAGCGCCTGCCAGTCTTTCGTGTCGGTCATGTCGGTTTCCTCTGTTCAATTCCGGTTTCGGCGGGGGTGGCCCCGCACATATTTTCATCTGTCCGGCAGATCAGTTCGGCCCGCCCATCAGCACCTGAGGCCAGCCATTCCAAATCATCGGCGTAGTCGGCCCAAAGCTTCATCGCCTGTTCAGCGCTCAGTCCATAGGGCGCGGGCATGGGTGCAGCATTCAGCGCAAGGCCGTCGCTGAATGCGGGCGCGGGGCCAGTCATCAGCGCCGCAAGCTGCGCCTGCTGACAGCCCGCGAAATCCTCGAAAGGCAGAACGAGCAATGGGACGTTCGGGAAGGCGTGACTTAAGTCGGTGACGACACCGCGCCAGCTCCGCTTGCTTTGCACGATGCGTTTCCATTTTGCCGGCTCTATAGGGTCATCGCCACGTTTGAACTTGTAGGCGGCCACGGAAGACCAATACATGTCCAACGCTCGGATATTCAGAGCGATTTTAGTCACTCTGCCACCAAAGGCCTGCGCCAAGAGATGCCCGCGCTTCTGCAGTCCGGGATAAAGTGACGCGAAGGCAATATTGCGCGACATCGAGCCCACAAAGTTTTCTTGGCTGACCAAAAGCTGCATCGCACCATCTTGCTGACATGCGTCCAACTCGCGACGTATCCTGCCACAGACCTCGGGCGTTAGTTTGTTCAGGCTGTTGAGGCCATTGGAACGTGTTCGTTCCGGCCCCCAATATGCCAATCCTTGATTGGCGAGTATCTGAGTATTCCGGCTCAGATAGTTCTGGAAACTGGTGCTTGCACACCGATGTGCGCCGCAATGCAGGATAATTTCCATCCGCTTACACTCCTGTCCGAAAGAACGAAGGAATGGCGGGTTTTCTGTACCCTCTGGTGGCTACTTGATGGATAGAACCGCGTCTGATGAACATATTTTTGATGCTTATGGACATTTCGCCGGTCGCATTCGCCCAAGCAGAGGCTATATTCATCACAACAGGAGGCCACATGACACGCACGCTTGCCCTTGTTTTCTCGGCACTATTCCCGCTGGCCGCCATGGCAGCCGACGGGTCCGCACCTGCGGATGACGCTTTTGTCCGGCCCGCGGGCGATAGCACGCTGGATGAGTTCCTCTGGGTCAATCGCCCAATCGTCGTCTTCGCCGACACGCCCGCTGACCCGCGTTTCCAACAGCAGATCGACATGCTGCTGGAAGGTGAAGAGGCGATGCGGGATCGCGACGTGATCGTATTGACCGATACCGATCCAAAGGCGCGGTCACCAATCCGCTCGCAGCTGCGGCCTCGCGGGTTCCAGATGGTGTTTGTCGACAAGGACGGCGTGGTCAAGCTGCGCAAGCCCAGCCCCTGGAGCGTGCGCGAGATCGGCCGGTCCATCGACAAAACCCCTCTGCGCGAACGCGAAATCCGCGAACGGCGTGAGGGCGGCTGAGCGCTTTCGCCACGCCCGAAGACCCCGGCGCGGAACGCCGGAGACCCGGTGTGATATTGCGAAAGCGCGAACATGATCATTCGAACTCGATGATCACATCGTCGACGGCCAGGCTGTCGCCCGGGCCTGCGTTGATCTTGGCGACCACGCCCTTCTTCTCGGCGCGCAGGATGTTTTCCATCTTCATCGCCTCGACAGTGCAGAGCGCCTGCCCCTCCTGCACTTCCTGCCCCACTTCGACATCGATCTTCACGATCAGACCGGGCATCGGGCAGAGCAGCATCTTGGACGTATCTGGCGGCAGCTTTTCGGGCATAAGGTGGGCCAGTTCGGCCTGACGCGGAGTACGCACATGCACCTTGAGGTCCGCGCCGCGATTGCGGATGCGGAAACCGCCCGAAACCTTGCCAACCTTCAGAACCAGCGGGCTGCCGTCCACGTCCAGCACGGCCAGTTGGTCGCCAGGCGTCCAGTCCGATGCAACACGTGAAGTGGTGCCATCTGCGAAAGTCACGGTCGAGCCATCCTTGTCTGCATCGATGGCAACGGCAAATTCCTGACCCTGCAGGGTGACAACCCAATCAGAACCAACTTTGCGTTCATGGTTGTCCATCCTGCCCGACACGCGAGTGCGGCGAATCTCGGCCACCCGGTGCATTGCAGCACAAGAGGCTGCGATCCGGCGCAGTTCGGCCTCGGGCAGTTCTACGCCCTCGAAACCTTCCGGATATTCTTCGGCGATAAAGGCCGTGGTCATGTCGCCGCTGATGAATTTCGGGTGATCCATCACCGCCGACAGGAACGGTAGGTTGTGGCCAATGCCTTCGACCTCAAAACTGTCCAGCGCCACGCGCATGGCCTCGATCGCCTTCTCACGAGTCGGTGCCCATGTGCAGAGCTTTGCGATCATCGGGTCGTAATACATGCTGATCTCGCCGCCCTCATAGACGCCGGTATCGTTGCGCACAGCTGACGGCCCTTCGGGGGCATCACCCTGCCATTTGCCATTCACCAGCATCGGACCAGCCGCAGTTTCCTGTGGCGGGCGATAACGGGTCAGACGACCGATCGAGGGCAGGAAGCCGCGATAGGGGTCTTCGGCATAAAGGCGGTTTTCAATGGCCCAGCCGGTCAGCGTAACGTCATCCTGGTTGATCGACAGTTCCTCGCCGGCGGCCACGCGGATCATCTGCTCCACCAAGTCCACGCCGGTGATCAGTTCGGTCACCGGGTGTTCCACCTGCAGGCGGGTGTTCATTTCGAGGAAGTAGAAATTCTTTTCTCCGTCTACGATGAACTCAACAGTGCCGGCACTGGCGTAGTTCACAGCCTTGGCAAGGGCCACCGCCTGCTCGCCCATCGCCTTGCGGGTCTCAGGGTCAAGGAAAGGCGATGGTGCCTCTTCCACCACTTTCTGGTTGCGGCGCTGGATCGAGCATTCGCGTTCGCCCAAATAGATGCCGTTGCCGTGGCTGTCGCACAGAACCTGAATTTCGATGTGGCGCGGTTGGGTCACGAACTTCTCGATGAAAATACGGTCATCACCGAACGAGTTCGCAGCCTCGTTCTTGGACGACTGGAAACCTTCGCGCGCTTCCTCATCGTTCCAGGCGATCCGCATGCCTTTACCGCCGCCACCGGCGCTGGCCTTGATCATAACCGGATAGCCAATGTCGTTGGAGATCTTGACAGCCTCGTCCGCATCCTCAATCAGGCCCATATAGCCGGGCACCGTCGAAACGCCCGCGTCCTGCGCAATCTTCTTCGATGTGATCTTATCGCCCATGCTTTCGATGGCACCCACCGGAGGGCCGACAAAAGCCACGCCCGCAGCGTCCAGCGCCTCGGCGAATTTCGAGTTCTCGGACAGGAAGCCATAACCGGGATGCACTGCCTGCGCGCCACTTTGGCGGATCGCATCCATGACTTTATCGATCACGATATAAGACTGGTTGGCAGGTGGTGGGCCGATATGCACAGCCTCATCCGCCATCGACACATGCAGCGCGTTCTTGTCCGCGTCCGAGTAAATGGCAACGGTGCCGATTCCCATCTTGCGCGCGGTCTTGATGACCCGGCAGGCGATCTCGCCCCGGTTGGCGATCAGGATCTTGTTGAACATGGAACGTCCTTTGTCTTGGTGTTCTGGAAACGCAAAACGCCGCCGTGGGGCGTGAACCCCACGACGGCGTGATGCGCGATGACGGACGGGGCTTGGACCGCCCCGATCAATTCAGAGTTAGTTGCAGTTGTTCTGCGTCTTGCAATACAGCACGTTGCCCGCGGCACCGACCGCAGCGCCGAACAGCGGGTCCGCACTGAGGACCGCCGCACCGACCGCCCCGGCACCGCCGCCAAGGATGGCCTGTTCGCCCACTGTGTCACCGCAGGCCGCAAGGCCCGCGCAGGTCGCGAGTACAAGGAAAATTCGTGAGGTTCGCATAGATACTGCCCTTTCAGGTTTCTTGACGTCTTTGTCGCCAGATGCCGAAACCCAGCATTGTTATGCAATATCAAAGCCGACAAATCGGCGTTATGCGCAGCTTTTTGCCGTTCTTTTCGTGTCTGTGCAGAAAAGAAAAACGCGGGCAGGACCATGTGGGGAACACAAGCCTGCCCGCGGAAGGAAGGGGTACGGAATAGTAGGTGCTTGTGCGACGCAGGCAAAGTAGAGCCGCACGGCCCGTTCAGCTTGCATTGTACAATCCGGGGCGCAACAGACTCATTGTTTCCAATGGAAAATCCGGCTGAAATCTGCCCATCCGGCGAAATCCCGCGCAGATTTGCGCCTATGCGTGATTTGGGGCGCACAGACGATTTACCCGCCGCCGTTGTCACGTTCCCGTTACAAATTGCACTCGGCTGGATGTAAGCCGCGCCTCGCACTTCACGCTGAATATCCAGGCCGTGAGAAGAATTTCCCCATAGAAGCAGTGATTTACTAATTGGTCTCACTGAGCTGTGAAACGATGAACATTCGTTAACACTTTTGTTTGAGAATTCGCGCTGATTCTCTCTCAATTTGGTGATTTCCCTCACACACACTTGCGTGAAACGGTGTCGATGCACACTCGCACACAAGGAAGTATCCCCATGATATTTAAGGGTAAAACCGCAAGCCTGCTTGCTGCCAGCGCGCTTTCCATGACCGGAATGCAAGCCTTGGCGCAAGATGCACAAACTCAGGCCGAACTGGACGCGCTGCGCGCCCGGGTCGAAGCACTTGAGGCTGGCAAAGCCGGGTCGGGCACCGGCGATCTGCAGATCGGAAACACCACGCTGGACGTTTATGGTTACGTCAAGGCTGACTTCTTCTATGACTTCGATTTCGATCAGGGCGACACCGCGTTCGTGAACGTGGTCGGAGAGCCCTCGGCTGCCACCAGCGGTACCTTTGGTGCCACGGTCCGTCAATCGCGGATCGGACTGCGCACCAACACCCCTTCGGGAATCGGTGACATTCAGGGCCAGATCGAAGTTGATGCGTTTGGCTCGGGCGGCACCGCAGAATTCCGGATCCGTCACGCCAACATCCGGATTGGCGACCAATGGCTGATCGGTCAATATTGGACCAACTTCCAGCCACTGGACACTTATCCGACTTCGGTCGAATTCAATGGCCCTGTTGGTATCGCTTTCGCGCGGGTTCCGCAGGTGCGTTACACCAACACATCGGTGAAAAACACCAGCTTCGCCGTCTCGATCGAAGAGAATGTTGGAGGCTCGAACTCGGATGATCCGGTCTTCACTGCTTCGGCCGAATATAATGACGGCAAGTACATTGCCCGCGGTGCCCTTCTTTACGGTAAAGCCGAAGATGGCGGCACTGAGGTTGACCAGACAGGTCTGACTCTGTCCGCCTCGGCGCGTCTTTGGGAAGGTGGCCTGATCCAGGCCAACTATGTCACCGGTGAAGCCCTTGGCCCCTGGTTGATTGGCCTGGGTGATCCCATCGTTGGTGGTGAAGCCAACGATGTTGACGGTTTCACTGTCGAACTCCGACAGCAGTTGACCCCCAAATGGAATGTGGGTGTCTCGTATGGCTACGAGGACTATGACCTGCCGACTTCGACTGGGACATTGTCGTTCACCGAACTCGAAACTATCCACGTCAACGCCTTCTATCAGGCAACTGACAACCTGACGCTCAGCGCCGAGTACATTTATGGTGAGCGGAACGATACGATTTCTGGCGACGACTTCGATGCCAGCCGCGTTCAGTTTGCCGCGCAGTTGAACTTCTGATCCAAACAGCGCACCCTGCCCGTTCGCGGGCAGGGTCACACCGTCATGACCCGAGTTCAGGTTATGCGCGACGCCCCCATACACGATTAGTTTGCCCCATCGAAAATTTCGGGAAACGACTGACGTGCGATATCCAGATCGATCACCAGCAATGCTTCGTAGCTGGCTGGGTCGAACGGATCTTCCGCCGCCACTACTTCGCGTCCGAACAGCCAGCTGAGGCGTCCGGCGTCCAGATTTCCGCGCTCAAACGGCTGATCGCCGAAATGCGCCCAAAGCGCCTCGATGAAAGCTGCATCAGCGCGTTTGTCGGCGGGTTTGCGATCCCGAAACCGCTCACGTCGGGTCAACGGCGTTACACCCTTGGGGTTGGCACGCCGAATGGTGAACTGAAAGTCTGTGCCGGTAAGCCGGCCGGGGAATCCACGATGTTTCAACATGTCGACACCATCGGGGTTAGAACTTTGAAAAGGCAGGAAAACCCGCCTTGTTGCAGGGATAGAGCGATCATGCGCACCTCCGAAGCCGCAGTATTGGAATGAGCTGCCCTGAGTGTATGATTGTCACTGATCATGCTCAGAGCCCCTCCCAGATACACTTGGATTGCTCCAGCCGGTAGGCCTCAAAGAACTGAGTTGCATCCGGTTCTGAGGTACCGAATTCAACAGGTCGATCCGAGAATGAGATCACCACGCGGGCGGGCTCTAGCCCATGTTTGGCGACATATGGAACGGCCAGCGTCTGACACAGGTGCTCCATGTCGATCACGGCGATATCATAGGTGATGTGCCCTGCCGTTGACCCGATCTTGGGCGCAATGAACCGGAACCGCACCCAGAGCTCGCCGGGATTGTTATCCAACAGAACATTGTTGAGTTCGACCGGCTGGCCCGAAGGCACCGGCAGGGTGTTACCCGCATGTGCCAGGCTGACCAGATGCGCCATCAAGGCTGCAAAGACCAAACCCCGGACCCGCCGATGGCGGGCTCCTCCCTCCGGGGTCAGCCGCACTGACCTGGGGGGCGGTGCGGTCTTATGTCTGGCAAAGTGTGTCATGCAACAACGGCTCAGGATTGCTCAGTTCACTTACAGCGGAATATTGTCGTGCTTCTTCCACGGGTTCTTCAGCTGCTTGCCGCGCAGGCTTGCAAACGCGCGCGACACGCGGCGGCGGGTGGATTGCGGCATGATCACCTCATCGATGAAGCCCCGCTCGGCGGCGACGAAGGGATTAGCGAACCTGTCTTCATAGTCCTGCGTGTGCTGCGCGATCTTCTCCGCATCGCCCAGATCGGCGCGATGGATGATCTCGGTCGCGCCTTTGGCCCCCATCACCGCAATCTCAGCGGTGGGCCAGGCATAGTTGAAATCGCCGCGCAGGTGTTTCGAGGCCATCACGTCATAAGCCCCGCCGTAAGCTTTGCGAGTGATGACGGTGACCTTCGGCACGGTTGCCTCACCATAAGCAAACAGCAGCTTGGCGCCGTGCTTGATCACTCCGCCATATTCCTGGCTGGTCCCCGGCAGGAAGCCCGGTACATCCACGAGGGTCAGGATCGGGATTTCAAAACAATCACAGAAGCGTACAAACCGCGCCGCCTTGCGCGAACTGTCGATGTCCAGACAGCCTGCCAAAACCATCGGCTGGTTTGCTACGATGCCAACGGTCTGCCCTTCCAGCCGGATGAAACCGGTGATGATGTTCTTGGCGTAGTCTTCCTGAATCTCGTAGAAATCACCCTCATCCGCGATCTTGGTGATGAGCTCTTTCATGTCATAGGGCGTATTCGGATTGTCCGGGATCAATGTATCCAGCGAGGTTTCGACCCGGTCAGGCTCATCAAAGAACGGGCGCACAGGAGGCTTTTCCCGGTTGTTGAGCGGCAGGAAATCGACCAAGCGGCGCACTTCGGCCAAGGCTTCGACATCGTTTTCAAACGCGCCGTCCGCAACCGAGGATTTCTTGGTATGGGTCGAGGCCCCGCCCAGCTCTTCGGCGGTGACGACCTCGTTTGTGACCGTCTTCACGACGTCGGGGCCGGTGACGAACATATAAGATGTGTCTTTGACCATGAAGATAAAGTCGGTCATGGCAGGGCTATAAACTGCGCCACCGGCGCAGGGGCCCATGATCACGCTGATCTGCGGCACCACGCCCGAGGCCATGATGTTGCGCTGGAACACCTCGGCGTAACCGGCAAGCGAAGCGACACCTTCCTGAATCCGCGCCCCACCCGAGTCGTTGATCCCGATCACCGGCGCGCCGTTCTGCACCGCCATATCCATGATCTTGCAAATCTTCTGTGCGTGGGTTTCCGACAGCGAGCCACCAAACACGGTGAAATCCTGACTGAACACATAAACCATACGGCCATTGATCGTGCCCCACCCGGTTACGACCCCATCCCCCGCAGGTTTTTGTTTTTCCATCCCGAAATCGGTGCAGCGATGGCTGACGAACATGTCAAACTCTTCAAAGCTGCCCTCATCGACCAGCAATTCGATCCGCTCGCGTGCGGTCAGCTTGCCGCGCGCATGCTGCGCGTCGATCCGTTTCTGCCCACCGCCAAGCCGGGCGTTGGTGCGGCGATCTTCAAGCTCGGAAAGGATGTCTTTCATGACGGTAGTCCCCTGTGAAATTTTGCGGGACCATAACGGGCCTGATCTGAACCCCAAAGACATTTTCGGCAAATTTGCAAATCTATAGCAATATCTCGTGAAGTAAATGCAAATTTGCTAATTAACACATCAAGCCACAACTGCCGATGGTAATTCATACGCGCAGGCACTAAAGGTGAACCATGCAGTTCAGCTCACCCTCAGTCAGCCGTACGCCACCTTCGCTTGCAACGCTCGTCTTGTTGTCAGGCCTGTCCGCGCTGAGCATGAATCTGTACCTGCCCAGCCTGCCCTTTATGGCGACCTATTTCCAGACCGATTACAAGACGATGCAGCTGTCGATCGCACTCTATCTGCTTGTCAATGCTGTTCTGCAAATCCTGATTGGCCCGTTGGCTGACAAGGCCGGGCGCAGGCCGGTTCTGCTTTGGGGGCTCGCGCTGTTTCTGCTGGCCACGCTAGGTTGCATCTACGCACCGACGATCGAAATATTCTTGGCCTTCCGGATGAGCCAGGCCGTGATCGTTGTGGGCATCGTCCTCAGCCGTGCCGCGGTACGGGACATGTATGCTCAGGACAAGGCCGCATCGATGCTCGGCTATGTCACGATGGGGATGGCCGTAGTCCCGATGATCGGCCCTGCGGTTGGCGGCCTGCTTGAGGAAGCGTTCGGGTGGAAAGCCAATTTCTGGCTACCTTTCGGATTGGCCGCCCTCACCCTTTGGCTGACCTTTCAGGATTTCGGAGAAACGGCCGCATCAAGCGGTAAAACATTGGTGCAGCAGTTCCGCGAATACCCCGAGTTGCTAACCTCTCCGCGCTTCTGGGGCTATTCGCTGTCTTCGGCGCTGTCGTCTGGGGCCTTCTTCGCCTATTTGGGCGGGGCGCCATTCATCGGAACCGAAGTCTTCGGTATGACTGCGGCTGAGGTCGGTGTGTATTTCGGCGCCCCGGCACTGGGCTATTTCTTCGGGAATTTCATCAGCGGGCGCTACTCCGTGCGTTTCGGAGTCAACCGCATGGTGCTTTGGGGCTGCTGGCTAAACGCCACCGGCGTCATGATTTCAGCCACCCTGTTCCTGATGGATATGGGCACCGCAATCAGCTTCTTCGGGCTGATGACCTTTGTCGGTTTGGGCAACGGTATGTCGATCCCCAATGCCACCGCAGGGGCCTTGTCCGTACGCCCGCATCTGGCCGCTACCGCCTCGGGCCTCAGCGGGGCGATCATGTTGGGCGGCGGCGCTGGCCTCAGCGCCTGGGCAGGTGCGTTGCTGACGCGCGAAACCGGTGCCATGCCTTTGCTGTGGCTGATGCTGGCAACTTCGATCCTTGCAATCTTCGCGATCAGCAGCGTCATCTGGCGTGAGAAGCAATTGGGCCTATAGACGCTTGCGCGCAAGGGTTTGCAAAGTTAGCTTGCAGTTTCAGGAAAGCTGCAAAGAACCACTATGGCCACCCAGAAACTCTATGCCGGCGCAAAACTGCGCGAAATGCGCACGCGCCTGACTCTGACGCAAAAAGAATTCGCTACAAAACTGGGCGTTTCTCTGCCGTACCTCAACCAGATGGAGAACAACAACCGCCCGATCTCGACGACGGTTGTTCTGGCTCTGGCGCAGGAGTTCGGCATGGACGTCACCGAACTCAGCACCGGTGACAGCGAGCGCCTTGTTTCAGACATGCGCGAAGCGCTGGCCGATCCGGTCTTTGCCGACACCATGCCGCCTTTGGCCGACCTGCGACTGACCGCATCCAATGCCCCTGCTCTGGCGCGGGCGTTTATCGAACTGCATCGCACGTATCGGCAAACGCATGAACGCCTCGCCTCTCTGGACGAGGCATTGGGACGCGAAGACGCCCGCATTCAGGCCAGCCCATGGGAAGAGGTCCGCGACTTCTTCCATTATTGCGACAACTATATCGACGCCGTGGATCGCGCAGCTGAACGGTTTGCCGCCCGCGCAGAGGAGGCCGGAGGTATTCGACAAGCCGCCCTGAACAGCTTGTCCGAACGCGGCATACACGTCACATTTACCGATACCGAAACCTTGCGCAGCTACAGCGCCGAAGACAAAACCCTGCGCCTGTCCTCACGCGCGGCCCCTCAGACGCAGGTGTTCCAGTTGTTGCTGCAGGTGGCTTTGATCAGTCAGGACAAACTGCTTGAGGCGACGCTGGACTTCGCCCGCTTCCAGAGCGAAGAGGCCCGCGCGATTGCCAAGATTGGTCTGGCCAATTATTTCGCCGGTGCCTCGCAGATGCCCTACAGCGCCTTTCTCGCGGCAGCGCAGGATTACCGGCATGATTTGGAGTTGCTGAGCAATCGGTTCGGGGCATCCATCGAACAGGTCGCCCATCGCCTATCCACCTTGCAGCGACCCGGCGCCAAGGGCATTCCGTTCTTCTTTGTCCGCGTCGATCAGGCCGGAACGATCACCAAACGCCACTCGGCCACGCGGCTGCAATTTGCGCGCTTCGGCGGGGCCTGCCCGTTGTGGAATGTCCATCGCGCTTTCGAAACGCCCGGCCATTTCCTGCAGCAGCTGGCAGAAACACCTGATGGCGTCCGGTATATTTCGCTCGCCCGCGATGTCTCGAAATCCGGCGGTTCCTTCGGTGCGCCGGTGCGCCGCTATGCTATTGCTCTGGGTTGTGAAATCCGTCACGCCGAGGCGCTGGTCTATGCCGATAATCTCGACATCAACAACGCCAGCGCGTTCGAGCCCATCGGCATTTCCTGTCGCATCTGCGAACGCCAAACCTGCCACCAGCGCTCGGTCCCACCGTTGGAACGCCGCCTGACAATCGACGCTCATACCCGCGGCACTCTGCCCTACGAGGTCACCTGATTTTCTTGTGTTGGAAGTAACTCAAATAAGACGGGGGCAGAGCCCCCGACTTGCGTTCAGCTTTTCGACAAAATCGCCCAGATTTCGTCCTTGAGCGCCGCGCGCTTCTTACGAAGATCAACCTCGGCCAGCTCTTCCATCGGCTCGACATTGGTTTCAGCACGATGCACGACGCGATTGACCTCGTGATATTCATCCGCAAGGCGCGCGAAATGCGCGTCCGTTTGCTTGAGCTGGCTCATCAATTCGACCTTTTCGGGGAATTCCTCGGCCAGTTCATGCGGGGTGTGGGACATTCTGTGCGCTCCTATATCTGCATTACGTCCCAAGGCTAAAGATACCCGGCAAGTGTTGCTTTGACGCGGATCAAATCCGCGCCAAAGAATACCGGTATTTATCGCTGCGCAATCGTCCATTCCGGATGGATCCACGGCCGGTCATTGGCCTTCGGCAGCGCCTCCTTGCCAAGCAGATGGTCCGAGACCTTTTCCCCCACCATGATCGAGGGCGCATTGAGGTTACCATTGGTGATCTGCGGAAAGATCGAACTATCAGCCACGCGCAGCCCGTCGACCCCAATCACGCGACCCTGCGGATCGACGACTGCGTTTTTGTCATCCGCGCGCCCCATACGGCAGGTGCCGCAGGGGTGATACGCACTTTCGGCATGTTCGGCGATAAAGGCATTCAGTTCGTCATCGGTCTGAACATCAGCGCCGGGCTGGATTTCTTTTCCGGCAAAGGGCTTGAACGCGTCTTGCCCGAATATCTCGCGGGTCAGTCGAATGCAGGTGCGGAAGTCCTCCCAGTCTTCCTCATGGCTCATGTAGTTGAACCGTATCACCGGCGCATCTTCGGCCTTCGCCGAACGCAAAGTCACCGCCCCGCGCGACGGGGATCGCATCGGCCCGACATGCGCCTGAAAACCGTGCCCTTCGGCAGCAGCCTGACCATCATAGCGCACCGCCATGGGCAGGAAGTGATACTGAATATCCGGATATTCGACGCCAGGTTTGGAGCGGACGAAGGCTGCACTTTCGAACTGGTTCGACGCCCCCAGACCTGTTTTGGTAAACAACCACTGCGCCCCGATCACCCCCTTGCTGATCAGATTCCAGTGCTTATAGAGCGTGATCGGCTGCAATGAGGCCTGCTGGATGTAAAGCTCCAGATGGTCCTGCAGGTTGGCACCCACACCGGGCCGATCCGCGACCACCTCGATACCATGTTCAGCCAGATGCGCTGCCGGGCCAATGCCCGATAACATCAGCAACTTGGGCGAGTTGATCGACGAGGCCGCCAGCACCACCTCGCGCCGCGCACGGACGACCTCAGGCTTGCCGCCACGGATCAGCTCAACGCCTGTGGCACGCCCGTTTTCCATCACGATTCGAGACGCCAACCCGCGCACAACCTCGCAATTGTCCCGCTTGAGGGCGGGCCTCAGATAGGCATTGGCCGCCGACCAGCGCCGTCCTTTCCAGACGGTTTGCTCCATCGGGCCGAAGCCTTCCTGTTTTTCGCCGTTATAGTCGCCGGTCACCTCATATCCGGCCTGCTGTCCGGCATCGACGAAAGCCTTGAACAACGGGTTCTGACGAGGGCCGCGCGATACATGCAGCGGCCCGTCGGTTCCGCGCCACGTAGCGTCGCCACCATGGCCACCGTCATGCCATGTCTCCATCCGTTTGTAATAGGGCAGCACGTCAGCGTACGACCAGCCATCCGCGCCCATCTCAGCCCAGGTGTCGAAATCGCGTGCATGGCCGCGCACATAGACCATCCCGTTGATCGATGAAGAGCCGCCGATCACCTTACCGCGCGGACACGCCAGGCGGCGGTTGTTCAGATGCGGCTCGGGTTCGGACCTGTAACCCCAATCATAGCGCGGCATATTCATTGGATAGCTGAGCGCCGCCGGCATCTGAATGAACGGACCCGCATCGGTGCCGCCATGTTCGATCACCAGAACCGAAGCTCCGGCTTCACTCAGCCGATAGGCCATTGCGCATCCGGCGGATCCGGCGCCTACGATGACAAAATCTGCTTCCATTTAAGTCCCCTGGGCCCTTGACCCTGCAGTGGGCGGCACTGGGCACGCCCGGAATTCGTATTACGCGCCCTTGGTGTCAGAAAGGCGCTTCCAGATCGCCCATCCGGACGTAGACCGACTTGAGCTGCGAATAGTGCTCGATCGCCGCCGCTGAATTCTCGCGCCCGACGCCCGACTGTTTTGAGCCGCCGAAGGGCACTTCGACCGGGGCGTCGTTGTAGCTGTTGATAAAGCATGTTCCTGCCTCGAACCCGGCTGCGACGCGATGCGCACGGGTCAGATCACGGGTGAACACACCCGCAGCCAGTCCGAATTCCGTATCGTTGGCACGGGCCAACACCTCATCTTCGTCCGCGAAATCCAGAACCGCCATGACGGGGCCAAAAATCTCTTCGCGGGCGATGGTCATCTCGTCGGTGACATCGGCAAAGACCGTGGGCTGCAGATAGAAGCCGTCGCGATCCACACGCGCGCCTCCGTTGACCAGACGTGCGCCTTCCTCGACGCCCTTTGCGATGTAGCCCTGTACGATCTCCATTTGCCGTTGGCTGACCATTGGGCCGAAACTGGTGTCCGTATCCATCGGGTCACCGATTTTCGCCTGCTGCAGCCGTTCGCTGAGCCGCGTAAGAAACGCCTCTTTGATACCGTTCTGCACAAACACGCGGGTCCCGTTCGAGCAGACCTGACCGGAGGAATAGAAGTTCCCCAGTATAGCGCCCGATACCGCATTTTCCAGATCGGCATCGTCGAACACGATCATCGGGGATTTGCCGCCCAACTCCATCGTGACATGCTTCAACCCGGCGGCCGCAGCCGCATAAACCTTTTTGCCGGTCGGTACTGAGCCGGTCAGCGACACCTTATCGACGCGCGGATCGTTCACCAGAGTTGCACCAACCTCACCCAGACCCTGCACCACATTGTAAAGCCCGGCTGGCAGCCCGGCCTCATGCAGGATTTCCGCCACCTTCAACGCGCAAAGCGGTGTGGTCTCGGACGGTTTGAAAATCATCGCATTGCCGCAGGCCAGCGCAGGTGCGCCCTTCCAGCAGGCGATTTGAGTGGGATAGTTCCACGCGCCAATCCCGACACATACGCCCAGCGGTTCACGCCGTGTGTACGCCCAGTCACCATCGGCAAGCGGGATATGTGAGCCGGTCAGTGTCGCGGCCATGCCGCCGAAATACTCCAGCGCATCGGCACCGCTGGTCGCGTCGGCGACCGAGGTTTCTTGATAGGGTTTACCGGTGTCGAAGGTTTCCAGCACGCTCAGGTCATGATTGCGTTCGCGTATCATGTCGGCGGCCCGACGCAGGATACGGCCACGCTCGGTTCCGCTGGTGGCTGCCCATTGTTTCTGGGCCGCACGGGCGCTTTCGATGGCACGTTCGACAATTGCCGGCGTGGCCGAATGCACGGTCGCGATCACCTCGCCCGTCGCCGGATAGATCACCTCAATCGCTGTGCCAGAAGTGTCTTCAACATATTCACCACCGATGAAGTGGCTGGCCGTGGGTTGGGTTGGATAGGTCATTTATTGGCATTCCGGTCTTCGGGGTCAGGTCATTCGCCACGCGGGAAACGCTGGCTTTCCTCGACAGTGTTCAGGTCCATGTGGTTGCGCATGTAGCGTTCGGACGCTTTCTGCAGCGGCTGGTAATCCCACGGGTAATAGCCACCCTGCCGCAAAGCCTCGTAAGCGACCCAGCGTCGGGCCTGGCTGGCGCGCACATCGGCGTCAAAACGATCCAAGTCCCAGCGGGCTTCGGACTTGGCGCGCAGGGTTTGCAGCGTACCCGCATGCTCGGGGTTACCCGCCAGATTGGTGAGCTCATGCGGATCAGCCTCAAGGTCGAACAGCTGATCAGGGTCCAGCGCGCAACGGTTGTATTTCCACTTGCCATAGCGCAGCGAAACCAGCGGCGCATATGACGCCTCAGCCGCGTATTCCATCGCCACCGGCGCGGTGCGTTCGACACCCTGCGCCAACGGCACGAGGTCCTCACCATCTGTCCAGGGCGCAATCTCGGCCATGTCCACGCCGGCCAATGACCCGAGCGTGGGGGTCACATCAATCGTGGACACTGGCGCATCAATGCGGCCCGCAGGCAGGTCCGGCGCCGAGATCATCAGAGGCACCCGCGCTGAACCTTCGTAGAAGTTCATTTTGAACCACAATCCGCGCTCACCCAGCATGTCGCCGTGATCGGAAACAAAGAGGATAATCGCCTCTTGCCGTGTGGTTTCCAGCACTTCCAGGATCTCTCCGATCTTGTCGTCGAGATAGGAGATATTGGCGAAATATGCGCGCCGGGATTTCCGAACGTCTTCTTCCGTGATGTCAAAGCTGCGCCAGTCATTGGCGTCGAAGATGCGTTTGGAATGCGGGTCCTGATTGTCGTAGCCGATATCCGCAACCTCGGGCAGCAGGTGCTCGCAATCCTCATAGAGATCCCAGTATTTGCGACGTGCCACATAGGGATCATGTGGATGAGTAAAGCTGACGGTCACGCACCACGGACGGTCATCCTTGCCACGCGCCAGATCATAGAGCTTGGCCGTGGCGTTGTAGGCGACCTCGTCATCATACTCCATCTGGTTCGAGATTTCGGCGACACCTGCGCCAGTGACCGAGCCCATGTTGTGATACCACCAGTCAATCCGCTCACCGGGTTTGCGGTAATCCGGCGTCCAGCCAAAATCGGCGGGGTAGATATCGGTGGTCAGACGGTCTTCGAACCCGTGCAGCTGATCGGGGCCAACAAAATGCATCTTGCCTGAGAGACAGGTGTAATAACCCGCGCGGCGAAGGTGATGCGCGTATGTCGGGATATCGCTGCGGAACTCGGCGGCGTTGTCATAAACCCCGGTGCGCGAGGGCAACTGACCGGACATGAAGCTAGCCCGCCCGGGCGCGCACAAAGGCGACGCAGTGTATGCATTGGCAAACCGGGTTGAGCGCTCGGCCAGTTTCTTCAAGTTCGGTGCATGAAGCCAGTCAACGGGACCGTCGGGAAAGAGGGTTCCGTTGAGCTGATCCACCATCAGGATCAGAATGTTCGGTTTTGTCATTTTTCGGCCTCGAGAAAGGTCTCTAGAACACGCAGGGCGTGATTTACCGCAAGCTGCGGTTTTTGCGGTGCATTGAGGGCGGCATGGATATACAGCCCGTCGATCAACGCGATCATATCTTCCGCTGCTTCAATCGGGTCTCGCATCAGTGGGCGCAGCGCATGGATCAGGTTCGACCGGATGCGAGCCTGATAGATTTGCCAAAGACGCAGCGCATCGTCATTGGTTTGTGCAAGCACATAGAACGTCATCCACGCTGCAATCACATCAGGGGTGAAACAGGATGGTGCAAAGCAGGCATGAATAATGGCTTGTGCGCGCTCATCGGGGGCGGCAGTGTCAAGCTGGGTACGCGCTTCGGCGCCGAAATCTGACAGAATTCGGCGCATGGCGGCCAGAAAGATCTGTTCTTTGCCGCCGAAATAGTGATGGGCGAGCGCGCTGGACATGCCAGCCCGTTTGGCGATTTGACTAACCGTAACATCAAGGGATTTCTGCACGCCAAGCTCGGCAATCGTCGCCTTGACGATCGCTTCCCGCCGGATCGGCTCCATTCCGAGTTTCGGCATCTCCGCCCCTCTGCACCATCTGCTGATGAGTGGAGGCTAAGGCGTTTTTATTGACTCGTCAATCAATAACCATTTTTCGGCCTTCCGCCGGGTTCTCTGACCCTTGCGCGGGTGTTGGTGGCGTGGACCCTCTCCGCGCGATCTTGGCTTCGCGCCAGGTGATGAAGCTGACGGCGGTCAGGATCAGCGTGCCTCCGGCGATGACCCAAAAATCGATGCGTTCATGAAAGACCAATGTGCCCAGTAATGTCGCCCAAATCAACTGCAGGAAAGTAACGGGCTGCGTGACCGCAACGGGCGCGGCTTGCAGTGCAAGTGTCATGAAATAGTGCCCGGCGGTTGCGAAACTGGCGATGACGAACAAGATCCCCAAATCGCGCAGGCTGGGCGTCTCCCACACTGCCAAGGCAAAGGGGATCAGGGCAATGGTGACCCAGATCGACAGATGCGCAACCACGACCGAGGGCCGGACATCGCGCACCAGCAGCTTGGCCAGCAGATAAGACCCTCCGAGCGCAAGCGTGGTGCCCAGCATGGCCAGGTGACCCGGCAGCACTTCCCGGAAACCGGGGCGCAGGATGATCACGACGCCGATCAGTGCCACGGCGATAGCGGCAATGCGACGGAAGGCCAGCTTTTCCCCCAGGAACAGTGCCGCACCCAAGGTCACGTAAACCGGCGTGAGGTAGTTCATCGCCGTTACCTCGGCCAGCGGGATGCGGGTCATCGCGAAGAACCACAACATGACCGCAATCGCATGGACCACGCCGCGCACTCCGAACAAGGTTAGATTTCTGCGCGTCAAAGGGGTGCCAAAGATCGCTCGCAAGGCCGGCAGCAGAAAAACCAGCCCCAATACATATCGCAGGAACGCCGCCTGAATCGGGTTCATGCTGGTACCAAGGATTTTCACCAGTGCATTCATGCCAACGAAAGACAACCCGGCGGCAAGCATCCAGAACATGCCAATCAGCGGGCGGTAGGTGTCAGGGCGAGAGGTCATGCAAACGGTTGAACACCGGAATCTCGCCGGGGACAACCCTTCACATGATAACAAGTTTCAGAGCGATCATCATCATGACCACGCCGATCCCCACATCCAGCACCTGCCAGGCACGTGGGCGGGTAAAGACGGGCGTCAGAATGCGCGCGCCATATCCCAGCGTGAAGAAGAACACGAAGCTTGAGGTCATAGCACCCAGCGCAAATCCCAAACGATCATCATATTGGGCCGAGATCGACCCGATCAGCACGACCGTATCCAGGTACACATGCGGGTTCAGCCAGGTGAAGGCCAAGACGGTCAGCAGCGTGACGCGCAGGCTGGAACGTCGCGTCTCGTCCAATTCGATCGCGGCGCCCCCCTTCAGTGCAGACTGGAAACTGCGCAGCGCGTACCAGATCAGAAACGCGGCACCCCCGTACCGCATCACGGTTTCAAACCACGGTACAGCCTGCGCCAGCGAACCAAACCCGGCGACCCCTGCCGCAATCAGAATCGCGTCAGACACCGCGCAGGTCAGGCACAGCACAAAGACATGCTCACGCCGCAGACCCTGCCGCAGGACAAAGGCGTTCTGCGCACCGATGGCGAGTATGAGGCTGAAACCCAGGGCGAACCCGGCGATTGGTGCTGAGAACATGCGACCTCCTAGTATCTGAGCCGTTGACTATCGGTTACCCATCCGCCTATCAAATTAAAGATGTTTAACTAAATTAAGTTTGACTAATGCTGCTCGATCCCCATCACCTGTCCGCCCTCTCGGCGATCCTGCGCCATGGCAGCTTTGATGCAGCCGCGGCAGAGCTGGCGGTCACCCCCTCGGCCATCTCGCAACGGATCAAGGCGCTGGAGGATCGGGTGGGTGCAGCTTTGATCAATCGCGGC
The DNA here is from genome assembly GCF_056538865.1 of Ruegeria sp. BE3. Lineage (NCBI taxonomy): Bacteria > Pseudomonadati > Pseudomonadota > Alphaproteobacteria > Rhodobacterales > Roseobacteraceae > Ruegeria > Ruegeria sp. BE3. The sequence continues at coordinate 188,690 of NZ_JBQFTW010000004.1, forward strand.
ACGCCTTGCACCGGAACGCCGACGGGTTTGCGCATTGCCCGGCACGCCGAAGATATCGGGCTGCTGGAGGCGCAGCTTGCGCGCGAAATCACGCTGGATCAACGCGATGGCCCGGCCCGCGTGCGGGTTGCTGTTCCTGCCGATATCCTTGCCACCTGGTTCATTGAGGCGATGGCGCAGGCAGACGATTTGCTGTTCGATCTGGTTATTGATGATCAGGATCATTCAGCTGACTGGTTGCGACGGGGTGAAGTCAGCGCCGCGATTACCGTGGGCGGTCAGCACGTTCCGGGATGCGAGGCACTGTCACTGGGAACGCTGCGCTATTTGCCGACCGCAAGCCCGGCCTTCATGCACAAATGGTTTGCCGATGGTGTTTCGGACAAATCCTTGTCCCGCGCGCCCTGCCTGATTTTCAATCGCAAGGACAATTTGCAAAAAACCTGGCTCGCTGCGCACACCAGCAGCCGGATTTCACCGCCATCGCATTTTCTGCCTTCCTCACAGGGATTTGTCGAAGCTGCCATCGCCGGGCTGGGATGGGGCATGAACCCCGAAGGGCTGGTGCGCGCGGCGATATCGGATGGGCGACTGGTAGAAGTCCTGCCCAACGCCCCGCTGGATATCGCGCTGACATGGCAGATCGGACGGGTTCTGGCCCCCGCCCTGACCCCGCTGACCCAAGCGGTCCGACGCGCGGCGGCTCAGGCACTGATCCCACAGAATTAGACCTGCGGCGCCTCGGCCTTTTGCGGCTGCACGATACGGTAACAGGCAAACGCCGCCCAAAGACTGACCAGCACGATGAAGACAATCGCCGAGGCGACCTCATGCATATGTGCCACGCCCGCCATTGCCGAGGACAGGATCACACCAGCCAGCCGACAGATCGCCTTGATTGCCGCGGCCCCCTGCACACGCTGATCCTTCGGGGCCACATCCAGAAAATAAAGCTTGCGCGCACTGGCAATCCCCGTGGCCGCGATCGAAACGATGAACAGCGCGACCGCATGCAGATGAACCGCATGATCGATATGCAGATAGTGAAACGCCAGAAGCACGATTCCGGTCACCGAAACCATCAGATTTCCGGTCACCATAACCGCGCGGTGCGATTTCATGTTCACCAGTTGCCACAAAGGGGCAGAGACCAGATAGCCGGACGCGGACGAGATGATCATTGCGGTCAGGCCTTTGGCCGACGAATGATGCGCCTCAGCCGCGATCAGAGCGAAGAACGGAACAGACAACGTAACGACCACCAGCGGCAGGCGCATGGTCATATAGCGGCGGAACCATTCCTGTTCGAACATGCGCACGATGCCAAAGATGATATCGCTCAGCGATTGATGCTGTCCTTTGGACGATTGGTCAGATTCGTCATCAGGCGCAGATTCGGCCATCCCCAGAATGCACAGCGCCGAAAACAGAAAGAACACTACTGATGCGATGATCACGGCAGAGTGTCGCAAGAAGGGCGGGTTCTCTTTGGTGATCTCATGCAGCAACAGCGCCAGGCCGATCGCGCCGAGGCCGCCCGCCCCCAGCTGCAAATAATGGATGATCATCCGTGATTTCGATTTCAGATGATCCCCCAACAGATCTGAAAGCATCAGCGACTGACTTTCTTCGATCATCCCGATCAGGAAGAACGCCATAATAAAAGCAATCGCAGTCAGAGAGACGCTGCCCGTGGCCGCAATCAACAGGGCCATGAGAAGGCAACCGCCGATGCCGATCTCGGTCAGGGCAATCCCGCGCTTCTTGCGGGCCTGCGCCGCAATTGGCCGGGCAAAAAATACGTCCGAGATCATGTTGCCAGCCATGCGGATCGACACCAAAGCTCCGGCCAGAAACATGGGCAGTTCAAGCGATACCGCCAGAAACGGCAGAACGACGGACGGGCTGCCCAGCGTCCATGCCACCTGCGACAGGATGCTTTGCCCAGCCAGAACCGGCAGATTTCGCCGTCCCGGATCAGTGGTTTTTGCTGCCATTTGCGCTTGCCTTACGTCGCGCCTTTCGCGGTGTTCTCACTTCTCCGGAATGACTGTATAAGGGCAGGCCTTGTGGGCCAAGGCCCCTCAAAACGCAAAAACCCGGCACATGGCCGGGTTCTGTGTTCGATTGCCGCGACGCATCAAAGCTGCGCCATAACCTCATCGGTTGCTTCGAAATTGGTGGTCACGCGCTGAACGTCATCGTCATCTTCCAGCGCATCCACCAGCTTCATCAGCTTTTGCATGTCTTCCAGACCCAGCTCGGTCGTGGTGGTGGGCTTCCAGACCAGCTTGGTGGATTCGGATTCGCCCAACGCCTCTTCCAGCGCGTTCGACACATCGTTCAGGTCGGTATCGGCACACCAGATGATGTGACCATCTTCCGAGCTTTCGACATCCTCGGCGCCAGCCTCAATCGCAGCTTCGAAAATGGTATCCGCGTCGCCTGCGTCCGCCTGATAGACCACCTCACCCTTGCGGTCGAACATGAACCCGACCGAGCCGGTTTCGCCCAGGTTCCCACCATTCTTCGAGAAGGTCGAACGCACGGTCGAGGCGGTCCGATTGCGGTTATCCGTCATCGTCTCGACGATCACGGCCACGCCATTGGGGCCATAACCCTCATACCGGATTTCTTCGTAATCGTCGCCTTCACCGGCCACCGATTTCTTGATCGCGCGGTCGATCACGTCCTTGGGGACCGAGTTCGACTTGGCCTCTTTCACCGCCAGACGCAGGCGTGGGTTCTTGTCGGGATCGGGATCGCCCATCTTCGCCGCGACGGTGATCTCTTTCGACAGTTTGGAAAACAGTTTGGACCGCGCGGCGTCCTGACGTCCCTTGCGGTGCTGGATGTTGGCCCATTTGGAATGGCCTGCCATGGTGCGTCCTCGTTATTCGTGATTGCGTGTTCGGCGCTCATATAGACGTTTGCGGGGGGCAGGATCAAGGGATCGGCTTGCCCCGTCCTCGCCTGTGGCTATGGTGACGGTATGACGACAGATCAGATCATTCTTTTTTCCCTTTTCATCGCCGTGTTCGGAATGCTGCTGTGGGGGAGGTTCCGCTATGACCTTGTGGCCTTCACCGCCTTGATGATTGCAGTCACATTGGGAGTTGTCCCAGTCGACAATGCCTTCGCCGGGTTTGGACACCCCGCCACAATCATTGTCGCTTTGGTGCTCGTGGTTTCTGCCGGTCTGGTGCGGTCGGGTGCTGTGTTCATGATCACACGAACATTGGTCGATGCTTCGCGCGGGCTTGGCGCGCATATCGCCCTGATGGGCGGGATCGGCGCGGTTCTGTCTGCTTTCATGAACAACGTCGCAGCGCTGGCACTGTTGATGCCGGTCGACATTCAGACGGCCCGCAAGGCGGCGCGCCCAGTGGGTCTGTCGCTGATGCCGCTCAGCTTTGCCACCATCCTCGGTGGTATGGCCACGCTGATCGGGACGCCCCCGAACATCATCATCGCTTCGATCCGGGCTGAAACGCTGGGTGAGCCGTTTCAAATGTTCGATTTCGCCCCAGTCGGTGGGATTGCCGCAATTGCCGGACTAGCCTTCGTCGCATTGATCGGCTGGCGTCTGATCCCAAATCGGGGCGTGCAACAGGAAAGCACCGAAGCGCTGGCCGAATACATCGCCGAGCTGACCATCCCGCCAGAGTCGCCGCATATCGGCAAGCGGGTCAGTGAACTGTATGAGGCCGCCGAGAAATCCGATGTGGCCATTATCGGCCTGATCCGGGACGGTAAGCGCCGCTATGGCCGCTCGACCCATGCCACGCTGCATGAAGGCGATGCGCTCGTGCTTGAGGCACGGCCCGAAGCGCTCGACGAATTCCGCGCCGCGCTCAATCTGGATTTCTCGGATACGCGGCGGCAAGAGGTGCTGACCGCCGAGGGTGACGGGCTGGAAGTGATCGAGGTCGTCGCCCCCGAAAGCGCCCGCATCACCGGGCGCACCGCGCAGGCACTGGGGTTGGCGTGGCGGCAAAGTACGGTGCTGATGGGGATTTCGCGTCAAGGGCGTCGGATCACCAAACAGGTGCGCAAGACCGAGGTTGAGGCCGGGGACATCCTGTTGCTGCTGTGCCCCCGTGACCGCAGCGCGGATGTGACGGAATGGCTGGGCTGTCTCCCATTGGCTGAACGCGGACTGAATGTGACAGCCAATGACAAGGCGTGGCTGGCCATTGGCCTGTTTGCGGCCGCCGTGCTGGCCGCCAGCATCGGGTTGATCTATCTGCCCATCGCACTGGGTCTCGTCGTGGTCGCCTATGTGCTGACCAAGATCATGCCGATTGCGGATATCTATAATCACATCGAATGGCCTGTGGTTGTCCTACTGGGCTCGATGATCCCGCTGGGCAGCGCGCTGGAAACCTCGGGCGGGACCGAGTTAATCGCCAACGCCCTGATCCAGCTAACCAATGGCCTGCCCGCTTGGGCGATCCTCACAGTGCTGATGGTTGTTACGATGACCTTATCGGATGTGCTGAACAACACCGCTACGGCCATTGTCGCGGCGCCTGTCGGGATACAGATGGCGCGCACGCTTGATGTCTCACCCGATCCGTTCCTGATGACAGTCGCCGTAGCCGCTTCGGCTGCGTTCCTGACCCCGATCGGGCACAAGAACAACACGCTGGTTTTGGGCCCCGGAGGCTATCACTTCGGAGACTACTGGCGCATGGGTCTGCCGTTGGAGATTCTGATCATAGCCGTTTCAATCCCCGCGATCCTTGTGTTCTGGCCGCTTTGATGGCTAAAGGCTGCGTATGAAACGCTTTCTGATCCTGCAACTGCGCCCGGAAACCGATGCGTCGGATGCCGAATATGCCTCGATTCTGGACAAAACTGGCCTTCAGCCCGCGCAAACCCACCGCATCCGGCTGGATTGCGAAGATCTGCCCGAGGGGTTGGATGTCACCGACTACGCCGGTGTTATCGTGGGCGGTGGTCCGGGCTGTGTCAGCGACGATCCGGCCAGCAAATCCGCACTGGATGCAAAGATCGAGGGTGCGATCATGGGGTTAATGCCGCAGATCACCACGCAGGATCATCCGTTCATGGGCTGCTGTTATGGTCTGGGCATCCTCGCTGCGCATCTGGGAGGCGATGTCAGCAAACGGCAATATGGCGAACCGGTCGGACCATCGGATTGCCGCCTGACCGACGATGGTGCGCAGGACCCCCTGACCGCAGGCCTGCAGTCGGAATTCGAAGCATTTGTTGGTCATAAAGAGGCGGTGCAATCCCTGCCGGACGGTTGCGTGCATCTTGTGGCCTCGGACCCTTGCCCGATTCAGATGATCCGATGGGGTCAGAATGTCTATGCCACCCAGTTCCACCCCGAAGCGGATGCCAGGGATTTTGAACAGCGCATCCATATCTACAAAGATCATGGCTATTTCCCGCCTGAAGATGCGCAGGGTCTGATCGATATGTGCCATGCCGCTGACGTGACTCAGCCGGGTGAAATCCTGCGCCGGTTCGCTCAACGCTACGGGTGACTTAACGGCGTGGTTGCCTGATTCATGCCCCCTCGCATAGGCTGGCCCGAACGGCTTTGGGAGGAGTTGTTCTTGGACTTGCTAATAAATGTTGGCCTGCCGCTTTCGCTGGCCATTATCATGTTGTCGCTGGGGATCGGGCTTGAGGCCGCCGATTTCCGACGCGTTCTCACCCGCGGATACCCATTCGCCATCGGTGCGATCAGTCAGGTTGTATTGATACCACTGGCTGCCTTCACAACTGTCACGATGTTCGGGCTACCCGCTGAGATCGCCGTGGGCGTGATGCTTCTAAGCTTTTGCCCCGGCGGCGTAACCAGTAACATCCTCGCAAAGTTTGCCAAAGGCGACGTTGCGCTATCTGTCAGCCTGACAGCTGTGATCAGTCTGTTGTCGATCCTGACAGTTCCTATCCTGGCCGCATGGTCCATCGATTACTTCATGGGTGAGACAGCCCCGGAAGTATCCATTGGCGCCCTTGCTACCGCATTGTTCCTGATCACAACGTTGCCTGTCGCGATAGGCGTCAGCATTCGCCACTTTGCCAGAGCGTTCGCAGTTCGGATCGACAACCCTCTTTCGACGCTTGCCTCGATCCTGTTCGTGCTGATCGTTTTGGCTGCGCTGGCCGGGAATTGGCAGTTCTTCATTCAGAACCTCAGCTCTATCGGAACTGCGTTGATCGCGCTGAATATCACGCTGTTGCTTATTGGACTTGGGCTGGCGCGGATCGCCAAGCTGACATGGGATGAGGCGAAAACCATCTCGGTCGAAACAGGCATTCAGAATTCGGCTATGGGGATTACTTTGGCGGCACTGATCACAGGCACCACAACGGGATTCAGCCCTCTGGCCGTGCCTGCGGCCGTCTACGGAATCACCATGTACGTGGTGGTAACCCCCTTCATCCTCTGGTTCCGCAACCGCTGAAAGGAGATCCGATGACCAACAACACAGCAGACGCGATTGTGGTCGGAGCCGGCCTTGCCGGTCTGGCAGCCGCGGCGGAACTGGGGGATCGTGGCAAGCGCGTGATCATCGTGGATCAGGAGCCCGAACATTTCCTCGGCGGGCAAGCGTTCTGGAGCCTCGGTGGCCTGTTCATGGTCGACACCCCTGAACAACGCCGTATGGGCATCCGCGACAGCCACGATCTGGCGCTGCGTGACTGGATGGGCAGCGCGCAATTTGACCGGGATGAGGACGCCTGGCCGCGCAAATGGGCGCGGGCCTATGTCGAGTTTGCCGCCGGAGAGATGCGCCCGTGGCTGCATGAGATGGGCTTGCGTTGGTTTCCTGTCGTTGGCTGGGCCGAACGCGGCGGGTCTTATGCCGACGGGCATGGCAACTCGGTTCCGCGCTTTCACATCACGTGGGGCACCGGGCCGGGCGTGCTGGAGCATTTCATTCGTCGTGTGCAGGAGCATGTCAGCGCCGGGCTGATCCAGATGAAATTCCGCCATCAGGTCAGCCACATCATCATGCAGAACGGCTGTGCCAAAGGCGTGTCCGGAGAAGTTCTGGCCAACGACTCCGCCCAGCGCGGCGGTAAAACCAACCGCGATGAGGTGGGCGAGTTCGAGGTCTATGCCCCCTCGGTCATCGTCACCTCGGGCGGCATTGGCGGTAACTTTGAGATGGTGCGCAAGAACTGGCCGCGCGACCGACTGGGGGAACCACCGAAGGATATGGTGGCGGGCGTTCCGTTCCACGTGGATGGTCGGATGATCCCGATCACCGAAAAGGCTGGCGGGCACGTCATCAACGGCGACCGGATGTGGCACTACACCGAAGGCGTGCGCAATTGGGATCCGATCTGGCCCGCGCATGGCATTCGCATCCTGCCTGGCCCAAGCTCCATGTGGTTCGACGCGCGCGGCAATCGCCTGCAACCGCCCTGTCTGCCGGGGTTCGATACGCTCGGGACGCTGCGTGAAATCCTGAAAACTGGTTATGAATACAGCTGGTTTATCCTGACGCAAAAGATCATCAAGAAGGAATTCGCACTGTCAGGGTCCGAGCAGAATCCCGATTTCACTTCGGGCAGCTGGAAAGAGGTAATCCGTCAGCGCATCCTGTCTGGTTCAAAGGCCACAGCTCCGGTCGAGGCGTTCAAGGAAAAAGGCGAGGATTTCATCGTTGCCAACACGCTGACCGAATTGGTCACCGGCATGAACCAGCTTGGCGGAGGTCTGATTGACGAGACCCATCTGCGGGCCCAGATCGAGGCGCGGGATTCTCAGGTCGACAACCCGTTCTCGAAGGACGCTCAGATGATGGCGATCCTCGCGGCGCGGAACTATCGGGGCGACAAGCTGATCCGCACAGCCAAACCGCATAAATTCCTTGATCCGTCAAACGGCCCATTGATCGCGGTCAAACTGCACGTGCTGACCCGCAAAACGCTCGGTGGGTTGCAGACCAACCTAGACAGTCAGATGATCGGTGCAGACGGTCAAGTTGTCCCCGGCCTGTTCGCGGCGGGAGAAGTCGCAGGCTTCGGCGGCGGAGGCTATCACGGATACAACGCGCTGGAGGGCACGTTCCTTGGTGGCTGCATCTTCTCGGGCCGCAATGCAGGACGATCCCGCGCCGTTGCCTGATTACGGTGTGTGGAAGAACTTCAAAACCGGCTCACCCGCGGAATCGAGCAGGACAAGGCTGTTGCCCGCAACGGCATAGGTCGTGACACCCTGCAACGCGGCAAAAAACTGATCCTCGACCTCTTCCAGCGCGGGCGGGCAAGCCATCAGGGTTGCCGCAATGTTGTCTGGAAACTCCAGATGCTCCCCGGATATCTCAGCTTGCCCCGTAAATCGATTGCAACCTCCGAAACCGCTGAATGAGCCACCTTGCCCGAATGACAGCTGCGGCGGGCGCTCGACATCAATAGTGGCACCGTTGATGCCGATTGCGGTCCAGCTCGTATCTTCCAAAGCCGCCGCGCCCAGACCGCCGACCTGCACCAATACAAGATCGGTCTCGTCCCCGGCCCCGTTGGTCAACACCGGGTGGACCGTATCGGTGATAAACAACAACTCATCGCCCCGATAAATCGACCCGCTCACCGCATAGGTCATGCCATCCCGGATCAGCGCGTCATCGAAACTCAGCTCAAACTCGGTCGGCACCCCGGTCAAAGCATAACGTTGTGCCGCCAGAGTGACCGCCGGCGCATCCGCCAACGAGATATCCTGCAACTCCACATACAGCGTCGCATCTTCCGGCACGGCGATCCGTTCGCGATATGTAGCGGAACCGGTCACCGTTCCGGCATGGCTTTGACTGCCCAGCAGGGCCAATAGGACTGCACCAACCACGATGGCTTGTCCGAGTTTTGGAAAAGGCATGATCCCATCCTTTCGCGTAGGTCGTTATCGAAAAGATTGTGACCGGATCGTCATTTACAAGACCCGGCGCATCCAGGTCGGCGATTCCGCGCCGGTCTTATAGCGGCCAGATGAACGGAATCAGCAGCGAAGCCAGCAGGCCCACCGTCAGGTTCAGTGGTACACCAACCTTGAGGAAGTCGGTAAACCGGTACCCGCCGGGACCATACACCATCATGTTGGTCTGGTAGCCGATGGGCGTCGCAAACGAGGCCGAAGCCGCGACCATCACCGCCACAACAAGCGGGCGTGGATCGATCCCCACGGCCTGCGCCAGAGAGATCGCGATGGGAGTGACGACCACAGCGACCGCGTTGTTCGACACCAGCTCGGTCAGGACCGAAGTCAGCAAATACACCGCCCAGATGATCAGGAAAGGCGGCAGCATGCCCAAGGCCGGGGCGATGGCTTCGACAATCAGCGATACCGCGCCCGACTTATCCAGCGCAGCGCCAATGGCCAGCATCGCAAAGATCAGCGCCAGCAGGCGGCCTTCGACAAATGAAAACGCCTCGTCGGCATCGATACACCGGGTCAGCAGAACAACGGCAACCGCGATTATTGACAAGGCCAGGATCGGCGCAATCCCCAGCCCAGCCAGCGCGACGATCCCGACAAGTGCTCCGATGGCAATCGGGGCATGACTGCGCCGGAACGCGCGCGCCGACGGTTGGGTGACGTCGACCATATCCATATCGGCGGCCAGTTTCTGGATATCGGCGGGCGAGCCTTCAAGCAGAAGTGTATCGCCGACGCGCACGGTCAGATCATCCAACTGACGCCCGATATTCTGGTTCCTGCGATGCACCGCCAGCACATAAACGCCATAGCGACGGCGCAGCCGCATGGCACCCAGCGTGCGCCCGACCATCCGGCATCCGGGCGTGATCAGCACCTCAACCGTCTTGGTTTCAACCGCCGAAACCTGATCGACCCGTTTGAGTTCCTTATTGGTCTGCAAGCTCAGAAGCTCGGTCATTTCGGTGCGCAGAACCACCCGGTCGCCCACCCGCAACTCAACCCCCTTGAGGTTGCGCCGCAGCGACTCGTCGCCTCGGATCACGTCGATCAGGCGCACGCCGGGACGCTTGAACAATTGCACCCCGGTAACCTCGCGTCCGATCAGGTTACTTTCGGGGGGGATCACGGCCTCGGTGAAGAACTTCATCTTGGACCGGTCGCTCAGCATCTCGGCCATGCTGTCGCGGTCGGGCAGCAGTCGCGGCGCGATGAAACGCAGGTAGATCATGCCATAGATGACGAGGGCAATGCCCAGCGGCGTCACCTCGAAGATGGTGAAGGCGGTCATGCCCTGCGCGCGGGCCACACCATCGACCAGTAGATTGGTCGAGGTACCGATCAGCGTCAGTGTGCCGCCAAGAATCGCCGCATAGCTGAGCGGGATCAGCAGCTTGGACGCCGGAACATCCAAGGTCCGTGCGATCTGAATGAAGACCGGAATCATCACCACAACAACAGGCGTGTTCGACACCACAGCCGAAGCGACGACGACAAAGCCCATCAGCAAACCGATGGCGATACGCGGATTGACCTGTGCCTGCTTCTGGGCGACCGAAGTGAAAGCATCGAGGGCACCGGTACGCACCAAGGCACCCATGATGATGAACATCGCCGCAATCGTCCACGGCGCAGGGTTGGACAGCACCGCCAAGGCACTTTGATAGGGCAGAATGCCGGTGGCCAGCATTAACGCAGCTCCGCCGATAGCGACGACTTCGGTCGGATAGATCTCGCGCAGGAACATGACGAACATGCCCGCAACGATTATCAGCGCCAAGACCGCGCTGCCTGTTTCTGTCAGTTGAAGGAATTGCATTCTTGGTATTCTGTCCGAACCCTGGCCTGGCATACGCGCCTGACAGCCAGTTTCACGCATTGCGTGCGTCAGAGCAAGCCTGACATGGTTCTCAGAGGCCCGCCTGCTGCAACCGCCCGCCCACGCGGACCATCTGCACAGATTTTGCGCGCCCGTCGCGATCGTCGGTTTCGACAAATACACCGCTCAGCGTCGCCTCGCCATTCGCAGGCGTGAACCGGGCTTTGGGCATTCCGGTGATGAAACGGCGCATCGGTTCTTGCTTGTCCATTCCGATCACCGAGTCATAATCCCCACACATCCCCGCGTCGGTGAGATACGCGGTGCCGCCCGGCAGGATCTGAGCGTCCGCTGTGGGCACATGTGTATGCGTCCCCACCACCAGGCTGACCCGCCCGTCGCAATAATGGCCCATCGCCATCTTCTCGGATGTCGCCTCGCAATGCATATCCACGATGATGGCATCGGCCTGCCCGCCGCGCGGGTGCGACTTCAGGATCGGCTCAACCCCCGAAAACGGATCGTCAAAGGGTCGTTTCATGAAAACCTGACCCAGCACCTGAACCACCAACACCTTGCGTCCGCCCGGTGCCGTATACAACCGATGCCCCCGCCCCGGTGCACCTTTGGCAAAATTCACCGGCCGCACGATGCGCGATTCTTTCTCGATGAACTGCAGCATATCTTTCTGATCAAACGCGTGATCGCCCAGCGTAATACAGTCTGCCCCCGCATCCAGCAACAATTTGGCGTGATCGCCGGTCAGCCCCATCCCGTTCGAGGCGTTCTCGCCATTGACCACAACGAAATCCAGCCGCCATTCGTCTCGCAGACGTGGCAGATGCTGCTGTATGGCGGCGCGTCCCGCGCGCCCCATCACGTCGCCCAAAAAGAGTATCTTCATGCAGACTGTCCTAAGTCCGGCATCCTGCAAGCGCAAGCGGTTCCCACACGACCCCGAGCCTGAGGCACTTAGTTCCGGCACCCATCAAAATCCGAGCGAACAATGGCGCCTTGGAAGCTGGAATTGTTCACTATTATCCGCTGACCACTGGTTGGAACAGTTCGACGCAGCTGAAACGGTTGACACTCGACTTGTGTCGACGGCAAAATTCGCGGAGAAAGCGGTGTTTTAATTTATTGTTAGGTCTCGTGTTATGTCTTCTCCTGTCCTTGCCCTTGATCCTGAAACCCTCCTGCTGCCCACTAAAGACGCACGGGCTGCAGCGCAGAGTATCTCTGAAGATTATCAGTCGAAGACGCCGTTTCCCTATGGCGGTTACGACAATTTCCTCGACCCTGCCATTCTGGAGCGTGTGCTTGAGGATCTTGAGCAATTGCCCGAGGCCGAAACCAGCTTTGACCGCGCGCAGGAGAAACTGAAAACCAGCTATCAGCCCAACCGCTTGCCGCCCTATACGCGGCAGCTGTTCTATGCGTTGAACTCACGCCCCGTTCTTGCGTTCCTTGAAGAGTTGACTGGCATCAAAGGGCTGATCCCGGACCCCTATTTTGCAGGCGGCGGTATCCACGTCGTGTCGAATGGCGGGCACCTCGATATTCACGCGGATTTCAACCACCATGCCGGACTGAACCTTGAGCGCCGTGTGAACATGCTGATCTATCTGAACAAGGATTGGCGCGAGGAATATGGCGGCTCGTTCGAGGTCTGGAACGAGGACATGTCAGCGAAAGTCGCGGGGTTTGTGCCGCAGTTCAACCGTATGTGCATTTTCAACACCAGTTCGACCAGCTGGCACGGCAACCCTGAAACCGTGAACCACCCGGATGGCGAGCCCCGCAAGTCCATCGCGCTGTACTACTACACCGCGACCTGGGACAGTTCTCGCAAGTCTCATACGACGCTGTTCAAGCCGCGCCCCGGCACCGCCGACAAGCCAGACCGGCAAGTCGCGCGGCGTGCTCTGCTAGAAGATATTCTGCCACCGGTCATTCACCGGAAAGTAGCCGGGCGACTTTATAAACTTGGGTTCTAAGAGCGAAAGCTCAGCACACGACTTTCCGTGATCACCATGTCAAGCGGCTGATCTGTCGGCTCCAGCGGCAGACCGTCGTCTTCCTGCGCGTCGAAGGCGAACCCGATGGCCAGCGTCGGGCGTATAGCGCGCAGGCCTTCCAGTGTACGATCATAGAACCCTCCGCCATAGCCCAGTCGACCACCCTTTGCGTCGAAGGCCACCAGCGGCACGATCAGGATCTCGGGGTCGAAATAATCGTCGATCTCGGGCACCTTGGCGCCGAACGGTCCGTCTTTCAAAGCCCCTTCAGGCGTCCAGCGCGAAAAACGCAGCGGTTGGCCTGCGGCCTGAATAACCGGCACACCAACCGGGCCATAAGCAGCGGCTTCGGCCATGGCGGGTAGCGGATCAATCTCGGTGCGGATGGGCATGTAGCCGGAAATGGGAACGCCACGGTGCCCGGCCAGAACCTCGGACAGGCGGCCCGCTGCGCCGGGAGGCCGCGCGTTAAAAGCAGCCTTGCGGCGGGCAAAGGCCGCTTTCCGGGCGGCAGCTTTGATTTCGGTCAGATCGGTCGTTTCGGTCACAGTAGCACCATGCTGGCCAGCCCCAGGAAGATGAAGAACCCCATGACATCCGTTGTGGTGGTCACAAAGGTCCCGGACGCCAGCGCCGGGTCAACGCCCAGACGATCCAGCACCACCGGTACTACCGTACCCGCTAAGCCTGCGATGATCATGTTCACGACCAAGGCCGACCCGATCACGACACCCAGCAATGGAGAATCGAACCACATCATCCCTACCGTGCCCAGTACAATGGCAAAGCACAGCCCGTTCAGCATTCCGACCAGCAGTTCCCTCCGGATAACCCGGCCCACGTTCGAGCCCGTCAGGTCGCGTGTTGCCAGCGCGCGCACCGCGACCGTCAGCGATTGCGTGCCCGCGTTCCCGCCCATCGACGCCACGATGGGCATCAGAATCGCCAGCGCCACCAACTGGTCAATCGCCGCCTCGAACTGTGAAATCACCAGAGATCCGCAGATCGCAGTGACCAGATTGACACCCAGCCATGGCAACCGCCGCCTACTGGTTGCGGCAACACTATCCGAGATCGAGCTTTCGTCAGACACACCGGCGAGGCGCAACATGTCTTCTTCGTATTCCTCATCCAGAACCACCATCGCGTCATCGATGGTGATCACCCCGACCAAACGCCCGTCGGCATCCACCACCGGGGCCGAGATCAGGTGGTATTGATTAAAGGCATAGGCGACATCTTCTTCATCCTGATCGACAGGGATCGTATGCAGTTCCTCGTCGGCGATATCATGCAGAGGAATTTCGCGCCGGGTTGCCATCAGTTTGCCAAGAGACACCTGCGCAACGGGTTTGAGGCGCGGGTCGACCAGGATCACGTAATAGAACTGCTCAGGCAGATCGTCGTTTGCACGCATGAAATCGATCGCCTGCCCCACCGTCCAATGTTCGGGGGCCATGACGACCTCGCGCTGCATGAGGCGGCCCGCCGAGTTTTCCGGGTAAGAGAGTGCCTGCTCGGCCGCGATCCGCTCGGAATCCTCCAGCGCATCCAGAATGGTTTCCTGCTGCGGCTCTTCGAGATCCTCCAGCAGATCGACGACATCGTCGCTTTCCATGTCCCGCACGGCTTCGGCCAGCACGTCCGGCTTTAGAACGGCAATGACCTCCTCCCGAACAGATTCATCCAGTTCTGACAGGATATCGCCGTCGAATTCCTTATCATAAAGACGGATTAGCCGGGTCCGGTCATAGGGGTTGATCTGCTCAAGAAGGTCAGCAATGTCAGCCGGGTGCAGCGGCTCCATCAGCTCGATCAGCTTGTCGCGATCCTCGACATCCACGGCATAAAGAATGGCCGCGACAGTTCGCCTGTCCAGCGCATAGGCATCCTCATCCCGCGGCTGATCTTGTCCGGCTTCGTCAATGCCTGTGGTCATGCTCTGCCCCTCATTCCGCGCGATTGCTTCTAGATAGAAGAAGCAGCTACCGGAAAACAATGACAATGCTTGGATTTACCCACATCTTTTGCACCCCTATGCTGCCGAGCGATCCCAAACGGGCGGAGAACAGGGAAAATGGCGCAAAAGACGCTTTTGAAAGGGCGCGTACTCAGCTTCAATGGATCGCCATTCGAAGGCGAGCCTACCGAGGCGGCGGTAATACACGAGGCCTTGGTGATCGAAGACGGGCGCATCGCAGCGCTTGGCACGGCGTCGGACCTGACGCGAGCGCATCCTGAGGCGGCGATCAAGGACTATGGCCGCCATCTGATCATGGCAGGATTCGTCGATCCGCATGTGCATTACCCTCAGACCGCGATGATCGCCAGTTGGGGTAAGCGCCTGATCGATTGGCTGAACAGCTATACCTTCCCCGAGGAGATGAAGTTTGGTGACCTGGCCTATGCATCGGAGATTGCCAACCGATATCTGGACCTGACAACCGCGCATGGCACAACGACGATGTGCAGCTTCTGCACGATTCACCCTGAAAGCGTCGATGCGTTCTTCACGGCAGCTCAGGCGCGCGGTCAGCGGGTTGTGGCAGGCAAGACCTGCATGGACCGCAATGCCCCCGAGCGTCTGCGCGACACGGCCCAGACAGCCTATGATCAGTCGCAAGCCTTGTTGGAGAAATGGCACGGGATCGATCGGCTTTCTTACGCCATCACGCCGCGCTTTTCACCCACGTCGACACCGGAACAGCTTGAGGCCATGGGGGCGCTGTGGGGTGAATATCCGCATTGTCTGATGCAGACCCATTTGTGTGAACAGACAGATGAGATCGAGTGGGTCCGATCCCTCTTCCCCGACGCGCGGGATTATCTGGATACCTATGAGCAGTTTGGTCTGCTGCGGAAAAATGGCCTTTATGGCCATGTCATCCACCTGGAACAACGAGAGCGGGATCGGCTGCACGAAATGGAAGCGGCGCTAATTCATTGCCCGACCTCGAACACGTTTATTGGCTCCGGGCTGTTCGATATGGAGGGCCTGATGCGTGAAGGACATCGTGTGGGACTGGCCACGGATACCGGTGGCGGGTCCAGCTTTTCGATGTTGCGGACCATGGCAGCCGCCTACGAGATCGGACAGCTGCGGGGCGCTCCGCTGCATCCGGCGCAACTGTTGTGGTTGGGAACCGTGGGGTCGGCGCGGACATTGCATATGGACGATTGTATCGGCAACGTTGCAACCGGAATGGAGGCGGATCTGGTTATCCTCGACCTTGCCTCGACCCCGGCGATTGCGCAGCGTGAAGCACACGCAGATGATCTGTGGGAGGCGGTGTTTCCCACGATCATGATGGGCGATGATCGGGCGGTGGCGGATATCTGGATCGGTGGCTCAAAGGTGCAAGCGTGAGAGGGATGCGCCTGTGGCGCATGCCTCCGGCGGGGATATTTTTTGGCCAGATGTAGGGCGGATCCGCTAGTCGATCAGAGCGCGGGCGAGGCGGTTTTGGGTTTCAATGGCTTTGGGCAGATCGATGGTGATGATCTGACTGTCCCGGACAATCTGCCGGCCTTCGACGAAGAGGTGTTTGACGCGCGTTGGTCCTGCAAGCAGCAAGGCAGCAGGATCCCAGTTGCCGGCGCTTTCGATGCCGGAGACATCCCAGATGGCGATATCGGCCCGTTTGCCCTGCATAAGGCGACCGCAATCCGTACGATTCAGCACATCCGCCCCACCACGCGTGGCAATCTCAAGCGCTTCGCGCGCAGACATTGCATCAGCCCCATTCGCGACCCGTTGCAGCAACATGGCCAGACGCGCCTCAGAAACCAGATTACTGCTGTCATTGCTGGCTGATCCATCGACCCCGAGGCCGACCGGAACGCCACGATCACGCATAGCACGAACCGGGGCAATGCCTGAACCAAGGCGGCAGTTTGAACACGGGCAGTGAGCGATCCCAGTTCTGGTGCGGGCGAAGAGATCGATCTCGGCCTTGTCCAATTTGACGCAATGGGCATGCCACACGTCCGAACCCGTCCAGCCGAGGTCTTCGGCATACTGGCCGGGGCGGCAGCCAAATTGGGCTTGCGAATAGGCAATATCTTCGTCGTTTTCGGCCAGATGCGTGTGCAACATCACGCCCTTGTCTCGGGCCAGCAGAGCCGCATCGCGCATCAGTTCGCGACTGACTGAGAATGGAGAGCATGGGGCGAGGCCGACACGGCACATTGATCCCTCGGAAGGGTCATGAAAGGCATCCACGACACGGGTCATGTCGTCGAGGATGGCTGTTTCCGCCTCGACCAGGGCATCGGGCGGCAGGCCCCCATCGCTTTCACCGATACTCATCGCGCCACGCGTCGGGTGGAAGCGCAGGCCCAGTTCAGCTGCGGCGTGAATCGTGTCTTCAAGCCGCGCGCCGTTCGGATAGAGGTAGAGGTGGTCAGAGCTGAGCGTGCAGCCCGACAACGCGAGCTCTGCGAGGCCGATCTGGGTGGAGACGAACATCTCTTCCGGGCCAAACCGAGACCAGATCGGGTAGAGCGTTTGCAGCCAGCCGAACAACAGCGCATCCTGCCCGCCCGGCACCGCGCGCGTGAGAGTTTGATAGAGATGGTGGTGAGTGTTCACCAAGCCGGGTGTCACCACGCAGCCGGACCCATCGTGGATCTCTCCGCTGGTGGTCAACCCATGGCCGATGTCGGCAATCTGCCCGTCTCGGACCAACAGATCGGCGTTCGCGAGCTCTTGCCGCGTATTATCCATCGTCACGATGACATCGGCGTTTCGGATCAGGAATTCGGTCATTTTTTGCACTCCCGCATAAGCCCGTCTCATGCGTGAAGTGCCGGGCTGGTGGAAAACGGGCGCAAGAACCAGCCGTGTTTAGCATACGGTCGCCGCGATCATGCGGCAACCCGTTTCAGTGGTTGCGCAAGATATCCAGAGCAACGGCATGGAGTTCGGGGGTGGCCGCAGCCAGCGCACGCCCACCTTCAT
Source organism: Ruegeria sp. BE3 (assembly GCF_056538865.1). Lineage (NCBI taxonomy): Bacteria > Pseudomonadati > Pseudomonadota > Alphaproteobacteria > Rhodobacterales > Roseobacteraceae > Ruegeria > Ruegeria sp. BE3. Next base: position 206,410 of record NZ_JBQFTW010000004.1, read on the forward strand.
GGGCCGGATTACCTTGCCAGTCGGTGACGACACCTCCTGCCGCCTCGATCACCGCGATCGGTGCCTGAATGTCATAGGCGTTCAATCCGGCCTCGATCACCAGATCAATCTGCCCGGCCGCCAGAAGCGCATAAGCATAACAATCCATGCCATAGCGCGTCAGTTTTGACTGCGAGGCGACTGCGTGAAAACCAGCGCCCTCGGCCTCAGTACCGACTTCGGGGAAGGTGGTGAAAACGATCGCCTGATCCAGTGAACGCGTCGGGCGCGTGCCAAGTTTGGTCTGGCCAAGGGGGCCTTTGACAAAGGCATGTCCGTTGCCGCCGACAAAACGCTCGCCGATATAGGGTTGATCAATCACACCCATGACCGGGCCGGTATCCGTGCTCAGCGCGATCAATACCCCCCACGTCGGTGTACCGCTGATGAAACCACGCGTGCCGTCGATTGGGTCCAGAACCCAGACGCGCCCGCTTGTTCCGGCGCTCTGGCCAAACTCTTCTCCGAATATACCGTCGTCCGGGCAATGCCGCGCCAATACGGCGCGCATGGCTTTCTCGGCCTCACGATCGGCGATCGTGACCGGATCAAACCCGTCTGCGAGTTTGTTGTCGGTTTCCAGATTTGTCTGGCGGAAATAAGGAAGGATGGCCGTCCGCGCCGCGTCGGCCATTTCTTCTGCAATATCAAGATCACTCAGTAGGGTGTGTTGCATGGTTTACCCGTGCGACCGAAGCCCCCCGAAGTCAAGTCGATTGTGTCAGGCGACGTCGCTTAGCACACGGGCCAATTCAAACAGGCGGCGGCGCTGGTTTTCCGGAATGGCGTAGTATGAACGCACCAGATCGAGCGCTTCCTTATCGCCCATCAGGTCAGCCGGGACAGATTTCTTGTCAGCGTCCGATTTTTGAGTCTCTTCCAGTCCTTCAAAGAAGAAGGCGACAGGTACATCCAATGCCTCAGCGATATCCCAAAGGCGAGACGCGCTAATCCGGTTGGCACCTGTTTCATATTTTTGGATCTGCTGAAACTTAATACCAACTTGCTGCGCCAACTGCTGCTGGGTCATGCCAATCAGCCAGCGGCGATGCCGGACGCGTTTGCCCACATGGACATCGACGTGATGGGTCATTGGTAGTCTCCTTTACACAAACACCTGTCCGGGAAAACGCGACAGCAGCCGTCTCCGCTAAGTTAGCGGGTCGCTGCTTAAGAACTCCCTAATCCGGATCGTGCCCCCCGAACAGCACCATAGGGTAATATTGCCGCAATAGAATATTTTTTCAAGCGGGTTGAGTCGCGGAATGCACACAGTGGTTTGTGGTTGTAGGGTTTTTTGAGATCAATGCGTTTCCAATTAAGAAACAGTGCCTTCCGATCTCCGCAGCTTTTCGGATAGGAATTGACAAAACGCCCCGACCCCACGCCTATAGCGGTCAAAACCCGGAGAGCGTTGATGCTGGCATACCATATCAAGACCCAGGGAGCCCCTGCACAGTTGTGCAAGGTCGAACTGCCCTCACCCTCCGAGGGTCATATTCGCGTTTCGATCCGTGCTTGCGCGTTGAACTTTGCGGACCTGCTGATGCAAAAGGGAACATATCAGGACACGCCGGATGCGCCGTTTACGCTTGGCATGGAAATCGCCGGGATTGTCGACGAAATCGGAAACAATGTGACGAATCTGAAGCCCGGAGATCGCGTTGCGGTCTATTCCGGCCAGGGCGGTCTTGCCGAATCAGGTATATTCGAGGCCGCGAGAGCGGTCCCCATCCCCGATTCCATGAGTTTCGAAGACGCCGCAGCGATACAGATCGCTTATGGCACAAGCCACATTGCCCTCGATCATCGGGCACGCCTGCAACCGGGCGAAACGCTGTTGGTGACGGGCGCTGCGGGCGGTGTCGGGCTGACCGCTGTCGAGATCGGCAAGCTGATGGGGGCAACAGTGATTGCGCAGGCACGTGGCGCAGACAAGCTGGCCGTGGCACAGCGGGCTGGAGCAGACCATCTGATCGACGCGGGTGAAGATTTGCGTGAAAGGGTTCTGGCGCTTGGCGGCGCGGATGTCGTCTACGACGCGATCGGAGGAGATGTGTTCAAGTCCGCCTTTCGCGCCACAAACCCCGAGGGTCGTCTGCTGCCGATCGGGTTTGCCGGGGGTGATGTTCCGCAAATTCCCGCCAACCATCTGCTGGTCAAGAACCTCAGCGTGATCGGTGTCTATATCGGAGGGTATCTGACCTTCCGGCCCGAGGTTGTCCATAACAGCTTCAACACGCTGTTCCGCTGGCATTCAGAGGGTAGGATCAAACCTCATATCAGCCATGTGCTGCCCCTGCAGGAGGCAGCACAGGGCCTTGAGTTGCTGCGCGCGCGCAAATCCACTGGAAAAGTGGTGATCCGGATCAACTAACCGCCTTGAGTGGATGTGCACTCGGGCGTGTGAAGTTCTGGCGCAGCAGGTTGGCAAGCTCGGCCACATATTCCTCACGCACCCGCTCGGCCCCGTAGAGGTTGATGAACTGTACCGGCAGGTCCGGCAGTGCGCCGCCATGGTCGATCAGTTCCTGATGGTTGGGTTGCGTGCCTTCCAGCAGCACACCGACGGCCAGATCGGCGCTGACAGTGGCCTCAACCGTACGGTCCGAATCGCTGTCGATGCTCATATCCCAGTTGATCCCGGCATCATCCAGTGCCGAGGTCGCGACAGGACGGAAAATGCAGTTCCGGCAGAACCCCAATCGCAGCGGCTTTTGCCGCCAGGCCGATCCGTTCAATGCTCCGACCCAACGCAACGGCATGTGGTGCAGCGTTTCAGCCCCCTCACCTGCCCCGGATTCGGTCGTGACAATCAGATCGAAGGCCCCACGCGCGAACTCATCCTTCAATTGGCGCGTATTCGACGTGACGAGATTTACGCTGACCCGCGGAAAACTCGCGTTGAAGCGCTGCAGCACCCTTGGAATGAATGGATGCACGACGTCATGCGGCACGCCCAAGGTGACCTCTCCTTCAAAGGCCTGATCCGTCAGGCGTCCAATCACCTCATCATTCAATGCGATCATGCGTCGGGCATAGGCCAGCAACTGCTCACCCGAGGCTGTCAGGGCAATGGTTCGGCCTGAACGGTCCAGAAGCTCTAATCCCAGCAGCTCTTCCAGACGCTTGAGCTGCATCGAAACGGCGGATTGCGTCAAATGAAGAAAACCGGCGGCCCGCGTCACGCCGCCGTAGTCAGCAACGGCCACGAAAGAGCGCAAGGTGGTGATGTCCAGATTTCGCATCTTCACGATTCCTTATGTGACAGTTCATAAACATTCATTTTCAAAATATGTCAGATTGATCCATATAGATCAAGGAAATTGATTGAAGCGCAGTGTTTCATCAAGCAACCACGAAAGGGCAAAGATCATGACCCATATAGCTATCTCAACCCGTCGCCCCGTTCGGAATGCGGCGTTTGGTACGCGGATACTGAGCCTGCTCAGCCTCGCCCGACAGCGGAGAGCGCTTGCACAGCTGGATGATCGTGCACTCGAGGATATCGGTGTCACCCGGTCCCAGGCCGAGGTTGAAGCGAAACGCCCTGTCTGGGATGCCCCGGACAATTGGCACAAGCACCTGTATTAATACGGAAATGCCAGGTATTTGGCGGCGTTTTTAACACTGCCGTCAAATTTGCTGACAGTTTTGCTGAGTTTTAGGCCTAAAACCCTTGAAACGCGGGCCACACTCTCCGATATTTGCTGGGAAACCGGCCTGCAATCGCAGGCTGAGAGCAGAATATCAGAGGGAGACCCTTTATGGCACAATTCGACACGATCCGGACGGCGTCCGGCGCGCGCGCTGCCGAGATCGATGAGGGCCTGCGCGCCCATATGAACAAAGTCTACGGCACCATGTCCGTAGGCATGCTGATCACATTTGCAGTGGCCTGGGCCGTCGGCACCAGCCCGCAATTGCTGTCGGTATTCCGCGATCCGGTAACGTTGAGCCCGAACATCCTGGGCTGGATCGTGATGTTTGCGCCCTTGGGCATGGTGTTTGCGTTTGGCGCTGCCATCAACCGCCTGTCCGCAGCCGGCGCACAGCTGTTCTTCTACGCTTTCGCGGCCGTCATGGGCCTGTCGATGAGCTGGATCTTCGTTGCCTTCACCGGCATTTCGATAGCACAGGTCTTCCTGGTGACTTCGATCGCCTTCGCAGGCCTGTCACTCTACGGCTATGTCACCAAGAAAGACCTGTCCGGCATGGGTACATTCTTGATGATGGGCGTGATTGGTCTGGTGGTCGCAATGATCATCAACCTGTTCCTGCAATCGCCGGCCATCATGTTTGCCGTGTCGATCCTGGGTGTTCTGATCTTCGCCGGTCTGACCGCCTATGACACGCAGAACATCAAGAACACCTACCTGCAGATGGCCCATGCGGGCGATCAGGAATGGCTGGGCAAAGCTGCCATCATGGGAGCGCTGAACCTGTATCTGGACTTCATCAACATGTTCATGTTCCTGCTGCAGCTTTTGGGGAACAGAGAGTAAAGCTCTCTCACGCCCATTCAGGACTGGCGGAGCCTGCCGAGACCCAGTCTCGGCAGGCTCTTTCGTTCCGGAAACACTTTCTGCTGAGCACACGAATCCCAGAAGATGGGCTCGATATCTTCAAGCCTGAGCTAAATAATTTCATCTTTCTGAGAAATGGCCAATCTTCTCAGGAGCATTAGAATGAAAAACTGCTAGAAAGAAATTTGCAAGCTCACAATCTGTCTCTCTACAATTCTAGACCGGGTCCTGCAAGTCAGGCCGATGCCCGCGGTACCTCCTCATAGATCGGGCGATACTCATCCAGTCTGATAAGAGGCCTATACGAATTCCTGTCACCACTCGTTGTCCTACGCCCCAAGCTGCGCCCCAAGGGCTCCCTTTTTTTACCGATAGAATTCGGGCCCTAAGAGACTTCCGTAGTTGCTGACTCAATAGACTTGGCACTCTCTGGTTACGCACAAGATGAAGAGCAATCGTGCGTCTGCTGTCATCAAATGTGCGGCTACTATATCCATCTGCAACGAAAATTTGCCCCTAACCCCTAACAATCTTCCGAAGCACATTGAGACAGATTGGAAACGTGATGCAAATCGTTTTCAGCGCTCTTACAAATAGAGCGTGTCACCTTGATACAAATCTTAAAAGATCTCTTTAAAAATCCGCAAAAGTTTATCCGTATACTTCTCGATGCTGCAGTCATGACGTATCTGTCGTGCTGCTTCGAATGCAGTATTGGCGTGATCCGGGTACGATTCAATCACTTGCGCCAACGCCGCTGCAAGTAAATCTGGCGCAAGCGCCTTTGGTTCTGCGATTGATCGACTTGATGGAAAATAGACGTATTTCGGCATTTTCGCGTTTGTCGATCCGAGTTGAGCATATTCACTGAGCGACAATGTTGGCTCTACAAGCGTTGCCGCACCGTCAAAAGGCAAAATCTCCGGATGACCATCAATGTTCGATAGAACCGTCGGGATGCCCGAGGCCAACGCCTCAAGAGGAGAAAGGCCAAAAGGCTCACGGAGCGACGGTGCGACGAAAATATCGGTCTCATCGAGCAATGCGCCCATATCCTTCACCAGACCAAGAAATATTACCTTGTCATCTGGCAACAATCTTTGCGCCGTTTTCTTGAGTATTGAAGTTTCGGGCCCATCACCAGCGATCGTGAGTTTAACAGGATAACCTTGATCTAACAGATCGGCCGTCGCGTGGACCAAGCTCGCGAACCCTTTGAAAGAGACCAGACGCGCTGCGCATGTAATTCGAATATCATTTATTGGCGTCTTCTTTTTGTTCAGGATGCGATCGGCGATCGCCTGACGCACAGGGTTACAAACCACATGAATCCTGCCTTCATACTGCCATAAATTTTCGAGTAGATACTTATTGGCTTCAGAAACGCTGATGATTCCATTCATTCTAGCCAGCTGTTGCTGTCGCCATGTGTTCACTATTCTTATCGAAGAGAAGCCGTGATCATAAAAAGCGAACTTTCGGTTTCTCGACCTCATATATGGATCGGGCGGGGCGTTCCAACACACTACGTGATCGAGATTTGAGCGACCGATCAGTTTATTCAACAGCGTCCGCTGAACGCGATTACGTGTCCTTGGCATCGAGGTTGGCAGAATGTTAGCAACGCGATAGGTTTGCGGAGACTGCACTTCTACGCCAATCTGCTCCAGCGATGTGGCGAAATGAGCAAGGGGTCGCGTTTTTGCTCTGTTGACGGTGCATATTTGATGCCCTCTAGCAGCGACCGCTTCTGCAAAACCTGCGTATAGGGTCTGCAATCCTCCAAAATCATCAAGTGCAATATAGTGCGCAGGTAAATCCAAGGTTTTCATTTTATAGTTTTCAGTTCTATTTGCAGGATCTTGTTGTTCGCCAGCTATCAACTTTGAAGTGTGATCAGCCATGTGTCATTTTGCCTATCCGGTCTATCGCCATCATGTTTGGGCGGATCGAAGTTCATGAGCATTTTGAGTTGCATTTTCTAATACTCCGAAGCGTACCCCAAGAACAGGTGGCTGTCGTCGTACCTGCCTATCAGCGCGATCTAACCCTCTCGAAGAGTTTGTTCGTATCCCGTCTACTGCTTCCACACCACGTACTGCAGGTTCATTTTGATCGACTACACTGGCGCTCGGTGCTTAGGGGCCGTCAAACATGGAATTTCCAATAAATCAAGCCTACCATACGAAGGCATAGCGAAACGTGCGGATATCAACCTGTGCAATTTCCCATCAGACAGAATCCCAACGGAACAAACCAAATCGCACCAATACACTACTAATTCCGCTAAATGATACTAATAGGGTTCATCTACTGAGATTGAGTGCGAACAGGTTGCAGAGAAATAAGGACAAACGACCGCTCAGCATGCAACAACAAAACACAGGTGTTTTGTATTAGCCTCGGAAAAAGGGCACCTAAACTGACGCCTGTCCCCTGATGCCCCCTCATTCATAACGAGTAGAGGTTCTGATGGAGTTCATTCCCATTGCGAACAGTTGCACTACCCATTTGGGCGCCGGTCGCTTCGAACCTTTCAGCTTGGCGTTCTCAGGCGTCAACGTCTTCTGCCGACTAACGTCGGACACCTCTAAAGCACCTTCAACACTGCATTTGCAGCGCTCATGACCAGCGCAGGTTTGCGCACGGTCATGACCTTTGCTGAATGGCGGAACAGTGGTGTATAACGAAAAACCCCCGCCGTACTGGCGGGGGTTTAGCTTGATTGGGGTCTTTCTGATTTAGCTGCAATTCAGCGGCACCGCAAAGCCCGAACTACGCTCGGAAGAGCCTTTGCGGAAAACGTCGCCAGCGGGCAAGCAGCCGGTAAAGCGTTCGGTTTGTTCGCCGAATGCTGCACCAATAGAATTGTCGACCCGCGTGTCGCCTTGGGTCGTGCGCAATACGGCATAGAGGGTGCTGTTCACTTCGACGGTGCTGAGCAACAGATTGGTGCTTTGACCCGAAAGCGGAACTGCGGTCGTGTCAGTCCGGCCACCGTTGTCGATCGCGACACGCGCCAGTTTGTTCGGGTCTGTTTCATTCGAGGCCACGCGAACGGTCGGCAGTTCGGCCAGTTCCGCGGGGATATTGGTCGCTTGAGGCACAAAAGCCGCCGCGCCTTCGACCTCAGAGATCGTGCGCGGCTCGCCATCAATACCGGTGAACCCTACGCCTTCACGGTTGAATGGGTCTTCGCAGGCTGACAGGGTCAGAACGGCAAGGGCGGGCAACAAGATTTTTTTCATGGCGGTCAACATTTTGGAAAGGGTTGCTAAAGCCTAGTGGCAGCGAGTGCGAAAAAGCAAGCCGCTGCGGATCAGAACACTGAAAATGCTGATGCGCCCCTGCAACGCCCTTTCTGAGCGCCTACAACAAAAAAAGGACCCTGCCAGACAGGGTCCTTTTCAGAAATTCACGTCAGAGGGCAGATTACTTGATCTTGCCTTCTTTATACTCGACATGCTTCCGAGCGACCGGGTCGTACTTACGAATGGTCATTTTCTCGGTCATGGTGCGCGCGTTTTTCTTGGTCACGTAGAAGTGGCCCGTGCCCGCGGTCGAGTTCAGACGGATCTTGATTGTCGTCGGCTTCGCCATGGTTATCTCCTGCGTCCGAAAAGGCAGGGGCCTTTCGGTTGAAATCCTTATGAGCGTGCGCTTTTACCTGCTCGCGCGCCCGAGTCAACCGGATTCGGCGGGTTTGGGGAACAATTCATCAGAGGTGACCTGGTGCCCCGGTTTGGCGTGTTCACGAGTTTGTGATAGGGTGCGCCATACCCTGCGCCAAATCTGCTCCCAACCACCGGAGCGGGGCGCGGACCACCCGCACCACTCACGCAATTGCTTTGGCTTGGTCGCCTTTTCGACCGGGCCAGTTCGGTTTCGCGCGCTGGTGCGTGCGAGAGGCCACGGAACCGGTCGGCATAAAGGTTCCACAAAACTCAAGTCCAAAGGAGAGACCCATGCCTGTTTTCATTACTTACGCATCCTATTCGTCCGAGGCCGTCAAGGCGATGGTGGCAAAGCCTCAGGATCGTACCGGCCCGGTCAGAGCGCTGCTTGAGAAGGCGGGCGGAAGGCTGATCTCCTTCTACTTCACCACAGGCGGCAACGATGTTGTTGTCATCAGTGAAGTTCCTGACGGCACAGATGCGGTTGCAATCGGGATGGCGGTTGCCAGCACCGGTGCGGTCTCGAGGATCGAAACCGTACGCGCATGGCCTGCCGAAGATTTTGTCGCGGTGGCCCAAAAGGCTGCGACACTGACCGGAGCTTACACCCCACCAACAGGCTGAGAAGATACGCGCGGAGGGCCTGTAAGCCGGATCCTGTTCCGGGGTTGCCCCCTTCGATGACCATTCCTCTAGGCCGTGCATTGCTACGCGGCTCGAGCTGCCAACCCGGTCCCTCTCGGCCAAGGCGAGCCTAGCGGCGGTATCGGTTTGCACCGACCGGCCCGCGCGGGGACCCTATTCGGCATTGCTCCCGGTGGGGCTTGCCGTGCCGCCGCTGTTGCCAGCGGCGCGGTGGGCTCTTACCCCACCGTTTCACCCTTGCCACACGTGTGTGGCGGTCTGATTTCTGTGGCGCTTTCCGTCGGGTTTCCCCGCCCGGGCGTTACCCGGCACCGTTGCCTTGTGGAGTCCGGACTTTCCTCTCGGGCTTTGCGGCCCCAGCGGCCATCCGGCCCTCCGCGCAGTGGGTTGGGTATGCTTTGGGATCGGGGACGTCAAGAGGAGAAGGGGCCAGCCCCTTCTTGGCCTGCGGCCAATTCATCCCCGGGATATTTTTGGCCAGATGAAGGGCGGATCAGGTTATCACCCGGGATGAGCCGAGAGCCTTGAGATCGTCGGGTTGTGCGGGGCCAGTGGCCCAGGGACGAAAGCGCAAGCGGGTGGCGGCGAGGAGCGTGGCGTCGTCGATCGGGGCAGTATAACCACGGGTTTGGGCAAGGGCACGGAGTGTGGTGCCCTCCGGAGCGGTGCTGCCGCGTTGGGCGGCCAGGCTCTGGCGCTCCAGTCGTTGCCAGTCAAATCGGGGGCCGGGGTCGGTTTTGCGTCCCGGTGCCATGTCCGAATGGCCGATCACGCCCTCTGAGGAAATGGCCCAGCGTTGCATAATCTGCGGCAGAAGCTGTTCGAGCACTCGCATTTGGGGATCGGCAAATGGATGGTCGCCTCGGTTATCCAGTTCGATACCAATAGAGCGGGAGTTTATGTCTGTCTGCCCGTGCCACTCCCCTGCCCCGGCGTGCCAGGCGCGATCTTCCTCGCGGACAAGCTGCCAGAGTGTGCCATCGCCGCCGATCAGGTAGTGCGCAGAGACTTCCGGACCGGGATCGCAGAGGCGTTCGAGTGCGGCCGCGGCGCTCTCCATAGCAGTATAGTGCAGTACGATCAGCGTGGGCTTCAGCCCATCCCTTCGAGGGCCGAAATTAGGCGATGGCTGCCAGATGGGAGAGAGTTCAGTTGTTGACAGCACTGCGGAACGGGCTGGGATCCCAGCCGCAGGCATAGCCGTCACCGTCCGGATCCAGCCCTTTACGATCACGCTGAGGACCGCCGTTAGACAGGAACTCGATCTGGGCCTGATCGGGCGAAGCGAATTGTGCGCAATTGCGTTCTGCCTTGGCCTGCAGGTTGAATCCGGCACGGCTGTAGAGCTGGGTGCCGACAGGGTTTGAGGTGCTCAGCGCATATTGTACGATATTGGGCTGACCGTCAGAGCCGCGCTGGGGCACAACGGTGGGCGCGACGACCTCGTAGGTCTGTCGGTTCTGTTCGATCCGGGCGGCGTCATCGTCGATGGTTCGCCGGTTCGAGACGGCCTCGAAATCCTGTTCGTCGGAGATACTGTTGTTGTTTGTTGCAGTCAGAGGCGCGGCGTTCGCTTCCTGACCGGATGTATTCGCCAGGGCAATGGCCGTTTGGTTTGCAATATCTGACGCGTCACCCACCGGGGCATCAGATCCAACCGTCCCCTGCGCCGAAAGCGGTTGTTCCGAGATCGCCTCGGGCGGTGCAAGAGGGTTGCCCCCCAGGCCCTGCCCGGCCAATTCAGCCTCGCGTTGCGCCTGATATTCCGGCGTATTGAAACCCGTACCCGAGACCGGTGCCACGGTGTTACAAGCCGCAATCAGCCCCAAGGCCGGGATCAGAAGCAATTGGCGCATTTGGCTGCTCCGGTTGTGTAGTGCCGTATCTGGCTTGAGGATTACCACCATTTTCCAGGCTTGGCCACAAACCCGGCAGCATTCTCAAGCGCGTAGGCGGTGTTGAGCAGATCGCCCTCGTCCCATGGACGACCGATCAGCTGAAGACCCAGTGGCAACCCCTGTTTGTCCAGACCTGCAGGCACCGAAATACCGGGGAGACCAGCGAGGTTCACGGTCACGGTGAACACGTCGTTCAGGTACATCTGCACTGGATCCGCCTCAGTCATCTCACCCAGTCCGAACGACGCCGATGGTGTCGCCGGGGTCAGGATCGCATCGACGCCTGCGGCAAAGACATCTTCGAAATCTTTCTTGATCAGGGTGCGAACTTTGCGCGCCCGGTTATAGTAGGCATCGTAGAAACCTGCCGAGAGCACGTAGGTGCCAATCATCACACGGCGCTGAACCTCGTGGCCGAACCCTTCCGCGCGAGTCTTTTCGTACATCTCGGTGATGCCATCGCCCTGCGCCAGCTGCGCGCGGCGGCCATAGCGGACACCGTCGTAACGGGCGAGGTTCGAGGACGCCTCGGCCGGGGCGATCACATAGTAGGCAGGCAAAGCGTACTTTGTGTGCGGCAGCGAGATATCGACGATCTCGGCACCTGCGTCTTTCAGCATAGCGGCGCCATCGGCCCACAGTTTTTCAATCTCAGCGGGCATTCCGTCCATGCGGTATTCTTTCGGGATACCGATCTTCTTGCCCTTGATGTCGCCGGTCAGCATCGCCTCGAAATTCGGGACGGCCAGTTCAGCACTGGTCGAATCCTTGGGGTCGTGGCCGCACATGGTTTCCAGCATGATCGCCGCATCGCGCACGTTCTTGGTCATCGGCCCAGCCTGATCCAGCGAAGACGCAAAGGCCACGATGCCCCAGCGAGAGCAACGGCCATAAGTCGGTTTGATGCCGGTGATGCCCGTGAACGCAGCAGGCTGACGGATCGAGCCACCAGTATCGGTACCGGTTGCAGCCAGGCACAAATCGGCGGACACTGCCGAGGCCGAGCCGCCCGATGAACCGCCGGGTGTCAGCTGAGCATCGTCATTGCCGCGTCGCCAAGGGCTGACGACGTTGCCATAGACCGAGGTCTCGTTGGAAGAGCCCATGGCGAATTCGTCCATGTTCAGCTTGCCCAGCATCACGGCACCGGTATCGGCCAGTTGCTGAGACACGGTGGATTCGTATTCGGGCTTGAAGCCTTCGAGAATTTTCGAAGCCGCCTGCGAGGGCACGCCCTTGGTACAGAACAGATCCTTGATACCGATGGGCAGACCACACATCGACGGCGCATCGCCCGCCTTGATCCGCTCATCCGCTGCTTTAGCGCGCTCCAGAGCGATCTCGGGGGTTTTGTGGACAAACGCGTTCAGCGCATCGGCCTCGTCAATCGCCTTGAGGCAGGATTCGGTCAGCTCAACCGAGGTCACATCACCCTTGCGAAGCGCGTCGCGGGCCTCGGCCAGGCCCAGTTTGTTCAGATCGCTCATGACTTACTCCACAACTTTGGGAACAGCGAAGAACCCTTCGCGCGCATCGGGGGCATTGGACAGGACCTTGTCCTGCTGGTTTCCGTCGGTGACTACATCCTGACGACGCTTCAGGCGCATCGGCTCGACCGAAACCATCGGCTCGACACCTTCGACATCCACTTCGTTCAGTTGCTCGATAAACCCTAGGATATTGTTGAACTCGGACGCCAGCGCAGGCAGCGCGTCATCCTCGACCTTGATCCTGGCCAGTTTGGCCACCTTGGCGGCTGTGCTTTGGTCAATCGACATCGGAAACCCTCATATACGCTTAAGGAGGGCGTTTACCTGTCTGCCGCAGCACCCGCAAGACCGCTGCTGGCCCACTTGGCGTAAATCGCCCCATGCATTTTTGAATGACCCATATGCACAAAAGTAAACCGAATAGTTCATTTTGCATCTTGAAAAAGTGAACTGAACGGTTCACCTCAGGGATGTGACAAACGCAAATCGGAGAAACCCCATGAAAACCTTCGTCACCGCCCTTGTCCTGTCTGCATCTGTCCTGAGCGCTCCGGCCATGGCACTCGGGATCGACATGAACAACCTGACCCGAAACCTCAGCTTCCCCGAGCCGGTGTCAGAACCCGTAACCAAGGGCCAGTCCGAGGCGGGTAAATAGCCCTGCCTGAAGCGCCGGATCAGTCCTCCCCCTCCTGATCCGGCGCACGTGTATTTGTCCGCTGTACACGCGGCGATAAGCCGTTAGCATGGTGTAGAAAACCCAGCCTCCCGCCTCGATGGGCGATGTGCAGGCAAGCTAACGGAGCGGAAGATGAGCACTCGCAAGCAAGCAGTTCTGAATGCAATCGATGCGGCCAACGCAGAGGATCCCAACCTTGAGGATGGCCAGCCCGAAGCGCTGCTTTATGGCCAACGCATGAGCGCCGAACTGGATCGCTTATTCCCCGACTCATCAGATGCCCTGCGGATTGCAGCGCGCGGACAGCATGTCGAGCGCTGGAAGCTGAAGCGCACCGAGTATCCCGAAGGCCGCGCGGGCTATCTGGCCTGGCGCAAAGCGCAGGGCGTGTACCACGCCGATGTCGTGCGCGGCCTGATGGAGCAGGCCGAATACGGCGTGGATCAGATCGAGGCCGCCGAGAAGATGCTGCGCAAACAGGGAATCAAGCGTGATACCGAAGTTCAGGCCCTTGAGGACGTAATCTGCTTTGTGTTCCTGAAATGGTATTTCGCGCCGTTCGCAGCCAAGCATTCAGCCGAGAAAATCCAGCGTATCGTTGAGAAAACGGCTCTCAAGATGTCTGCCGAAGGCCGCGCGCGGGTTTTGAAAGAGTTCGATCTGCCTGACGCGCTAGCCGCCGCGTTTCGAGACTGACGCAAAGCGTTTTGCGATAACGGCTCTGCGATAGACTTCGATCATCCAGCCCAGCATCGTCGCATTCAGGATGTGCCACATGAAATGCGTTCCCATCGGCAGGCGCAAACAAATGGGCTCATCCAACGCTCGGAACGTGATTGAGGCGATCAGGATCACCGCCCCTATTGCCAGACCACGTGCGGTTTCCGGCTCTCTCTGACGCAATAGAAAAGCATAGACGAGAATCAACAGAGGAACTGGTGCATAGACCGCCGAGCCCCCAAGCCCGGGCAACAGCTGAAAGATGGGAACGGTCAGGGCTGCATATGGAAAGAACAATGCCGTTAACCCAAGCGCATAGAGCGTCCGTATTCCACAGACATCACGGTTAATAGCGAATATGTAGATAAGGATGTACAGCAGGATCGGAGTGACATCGGTCAGCGCGGCCCAGACCTGCGCATGAGTGTGAAACAGGTAGCTTCCAATTCCGATCAGCGCCAGCACCGCTACCAAAGCCATCGCCAGCGGCATCCCCTGCCCGCGCACGCGCCGCCACATGATGAATGCTGCGATCAGGAATGCGGCATTGGTCACGGCATTAACTGGCTCGGCCCAATAAGCGGGCGAAAGCCGCTCACAATAACCATCGATTTCCTGCGTCCAATCCATGGATTTTTACATAGCCGATGCTAGGCTGGCTCCAAGCACAAAGTGGGAGGAATCTTTATGAATATCATCTGGCTGGGGCATGGCAGCTTTCGCATTGAAACCGCAGGACAGGTTCTGCTGATCGATCCGTGGCTGACGGGCAACCCAGTGCTGTCTGAGGATCAGCATGACGCGGCGGTCGCTGGCGCGACCCACATACTGCTGACCCATACTCATTTCGACCACGTTGTTGATGTATTGCCGCTTGCAAAGCACCTGAAAGTTCCCGTTGTCGGGCAATATGATCTGATGGGCTATTGGGCCGAAGCCGAAGGGATCGAGACCGTTGGCTTCAATAAAGGCGGCACGGTGGATCTGAACGGCGTGAAGGTCTCGATGGTTCCGGCGTCTCACAGCTCGACCTTTTCTACACCCGACGGACTGCGCACAGGTGGGACCGAGGTTGGATACATGATCGCCGCCGAAGGTCACATGGTCTATGTCTCAGGCGATACCGACATCATGGCGGATATGGACTGGATGGGGGATTACTATAAACCCGATATCGGCATTCTGTCGGCAGGCGGCCATTTCACCATGGACATGAAAGGCACGGCCTATGCGGCCAAGCGCTATTTCAACTTCAAGACGGTGATACCCTGCCACTACAAAACCTTCCCGATCCTTGAGCAGTCGGCTGAGGCTTTGAAAGAAGGTCTGCCGGGGGTCGATGTGATCGAACCTGAAATCATGCAGGCGATCACACTCTGATGCCAGCTTCTGATTTCAGCGCGCAGGAATACGCGACTCGCATCAGCAAAACCCGCACAGCTATGGCGCAACGCGGGATTGAGACCCTGCTGATCACCGATCCCTCTAACATGGCCTGGCTCACAGGCTATGACGGGTGGAGTTTCTATGTCCCGCAGATGGTGATCCTGCCCGCGCAAGGCTCACCGCTCTGGTGGGGCCGGACGCAGGATAAGGCCGGTGCGGCGCAGACCACATGGCTGGAACCATCGGACCTGCTGGACTGGCCCGAAGAGCATGTGCAGCACCCTGATCACCACCCGGTCGATGCTCTTGTCCTCGCATTGCGCGAACGCGGTTGGACCACAGGGTTGGGGGTTGAGATGGACAACTATTACTACTCAGCCGCCAGCCACCGCATTCTTGAAACCGCTTTCGGGACACTAGTTGACGCCACCGGCCTCGTGAACTGGCAGCGCGCCGTCAAAAGCGACGCCGAGATCGGGATGATGCGCAAAGCGGGCCAACTGACAGCGCATATGCACGGCGTTCTGCGCGACGCGTTTCGGGAAGGTCTGCCCAAAAACCAACTGGTTGCCGAAGTGCAGGCCGCTGGTATCGCCGGACTGCCCGGTCTTGCGGGGGATTACCCAGCAATCGTACCGATAGCCCCTTCGGGCCGTGAAGCTTCCGCCTCGCACATTACCTGGAACGACCGGCCTCTGGCGCGTGGAGAGGCAACCTATTTCGAGATTTCAGGCTGCTATCGCCGGTATCACTGCCCGGCCAGTCGCAGCCTCTATCTCGGGGATCCCCCCAGCAATATCCACCGGGCCGAAGCTGCGGTTCTGGCGGCCATCGACGATGCCTTGGCGGCTGCCCGCTCGGGTACGACGTGCGAAGAGGTGGCGGCCTGCGTCTATGATAGCTTCGCCCGCGCCGGATATGTCAAAGCTAACAGAACCGGCTATCCCATCGGGCTCAGCTATCCACCCGATTGGGGCGAACGCACCATGAGCCTGCGGCCCGGAGATACGACAGAACTTCAGGAAAACATGACATTTCACCTGATGCCCGGCCTCTGGACCCCGGATTGGGGGTTGGCAATTACCGAGAGTTTTGTGGTGACAGGCGATGGCGGCCAGCCTCTGGCTGATATCCCACGCGAAATGGTGGTGAAAGGGGTATGAACCAGCCAATCCGCCCTTCGCCAGAATTGATCGCGGTGGTGCGGCGGTGGAACCAAGCGGTTCGTGACAAGGACGGTGCGGCACTGTTCAATATGCTTTCGACTTCAGAACATCTGAGATATCAGGGCTCAGCTCACGGCGAGTTCTGGTCTGGCTCCTTGTTTCGCAAAGGCTTTCCCGATCACGTGGCCGAAATTCCGGATTACGACTGGCAGGAACACAGTCTGGAGGCGTTTGAATGCGGCCCGGTTGGCTGGGCCAACTGCGTGGCCACGTTGCGCTTTGCCAGCAACCAGAGGGCGATGGTGCACCGCTTTACCTTTATCCTGCATCTGGAAGACGGTGTGTGGAAGATGGTGCACTGCCACGTGTCAAACCCGATCCCGAACATGGAGAAACTCGGTATCGAGCACAAAGCGTTGGACGCGTTGGTTGCAGCCGCGCGTGACGGGTTTCGTCAGGCTCAGCGCGAGGGAATGGCATCGGTCATGTTCACTGACATCGTCAATTCCTCTGCTATCGCCGAAAAGCTCGGAGACCGGGTGTGGACCGACGCAATTCAAAAACACTTTGAATTGGCTCGTGAAGTCATCGAAGCGCAAAGTGGAACGCTGGTGAAATCGCTGGGGGATGGAACTATGTCCAGCTTCTCCTCGGCGCGGGCGGCGTTGATGGCCGCCGCCGACCTGCAACGACGCAACGCGACAGAGAAGGGCGAGCCGCCCCTGCAGATTCGCGTAGGTGTACATACGGGGGATGTAATCCAGACCGATGACGATTTCTTTGGAACGGTGGTGAACAAAGCCGCCCGAGTTGCGGCCTCTGCCGCACCGGGAGAGGTCTGTTTGTCTGACGCAACCCAGCTTTTGGTGGACGGGCATGAGGCGCTGACCTTTGGTGCACCTAGATCGGTTTCCCTGAAAGGTCTGCCGGGTAATCACACGGTTTACAGCCTGAGATGGTAGCGTGCTAACGTCGCCTTGCGAAGAAATCCTTGAGCAATAGCTCAGCCTCTTCGGCACCGATCCCATCATAGATTTCAGGTGTATGATGTGACTGCGGATGCGAAAATACCCGCGCGCCATGGGCGACGCCGCCCGATTTCGGATCGGATGCACCGTAATACACACGCCGGATACGCGCCGCAGCCAGTGCCGCCGCACACATGGCGCAAGGTTCCAGCGTCACGTATAGATCGTGATCTGGCAGCCGTTCTGACTCGGCCGCAGCGCAGGCGGCACGCAGCGCCAATATCTCGGCATGGGCAGTGGGATCGTTCAATTCGCGGGTTCGGTTGCCATCTACCGCAACGACCTGCCCATCTGGCCCAATGATGGCCGCACCCACAGGCACTTCACCGCGATCCGCTGCAGCTTGCGCCTGCTCTAGCGCCAGTTTCATGTGCGATCTGAACTCCATACCTCTGACTGCCTCAGAAACCTGCCTTTCGCAAGCCGCCGGGATAGGCTATGGCCGGGGGATGACCAACACCCCTCCTCCCGGCGACCGGATCGCCAAAGTGCTGGCCCGCGCCGGCGTCGCCTCGCGCCGCGAGGCTGAGCGCATGATCGAAGCCGGTCGTGTGACGGTGAACGGCAAGGCGATTAGCAGCCCTGCCCTTAACGTCACCTCAAAGGACAAAATTACTGTCGATGGTAGGCCGGTATCGGAACCCGAACCCTCGCGCCTGTGGCTGTATCACAAGCCGCCGGGTCTGGTGACCACAGCGCGCGATGAAAAGGGCCGCAAGACAATCTTTGACGACCTGCCCGAGGATATGCCGCGGGTCATGAGCGTTGGGCGACTCGATCTGAACTCAGAAGGGTTGCTGCTGCTGACCAATGATGGCGGCATCAAGCGCAAGCTGGAACTGCCCTCGACCGGATGGCTGCGCAAATACCGGGTGCGGGTGAACGGGCGGCCCAAGGATGAAGACTTCGCACCGCTGCGCAAGGGTCTGGTGATTGACGGAGAGCGGTTTCAACCCATGACAGTCACACTGGACCGTCAGCAAGGTGCGAACGCCTGGCTGACCATCGGGTTGCGCGAAGGCAAGAACCGCGAGATCCGTCGCGCCATCGAAGATATCGGCTATGTGGTGAACCGACTTTTGCGGGTTTCTTACGGCCCATTCCAGCTGGGCGATCTGAAATCCGGCGAGGTTGAGGAAATCCGCCGCCGTGTCATGCGCGACCAACTGGGGCTCGGCGCTGAGGATGGCGGTAAAGCTCCGGCAAAGCGACCCGCACGACCACAACGCAAAAGACCGGCGGTCGGCAAGAAACCTCGCAAGTGACGCGGGTTATTCAACCTTCCCCCTAGCGCCAAGCCCGCGTATCGCCTAACTTTTCTGTGACAGCCATAGTTGGGGGGCACCATGTCCGGCACCGGAGTACAAAAATTGGCCTATGCGGCCCTGTTGGTGCTGCTGTTCGGCGTTTGCACCGGTCTGCTGGGGGGCCTGTAAGGATATGGCCAAACGATACGGCGGCAAATTCAGCCCGCAAGGCGATGCTTCTGCACAGGATCAGTCTGGACGCGGTCAGTTTGATGGCGCCCGTGTCGAACCCGCAGGCGCGCGCGCGAATGTGCTGTTTGTTCCCGCCATTCCGCTGGTATTCCTGTCGCTGAACGACGGCGCCATCGGCATGACCATCGGCTTGGTCGCGGCGGGGCTGCTGACTGCGGCCGCCTTCCTGCTGCGCGAAGGATTGCGGGCCGAGGCCGCGTACAACGCACGCCGCACCGCACGCAGACCTGCCTTTCCGCGCAAGATTTTCTCCAGCGTTCTGACTGGCTTGGGCGCTGCTCTGGCCTCGTACCGAACCGAGTTTCTGGGCGCTGAAACAGCCTCACAAGTGAGCTTGCTGGCCCCAGTGTTGTTTGGCGTCTCTGCAACTGTTTTGCATTCGGTCGCATTCGGCCTCGACCCGATGAAAGACAAAGGGATGGAGGGGATCGATACCTTCCAGCAAGACCGCGTGGCGCGCGTGGTTGAAGATGCCGAGACCCACCTGACCGAGATGACCGATGCAATCAAACGCGCCGGTGACCGCCGTATCGAAGCGCGTGTCGAACGCTTTCAGGACACCGCCCGCGATCTGTTTCGCACGGTCGAGGAAGATCCGCGTGATCTGGCGGGTGCCAGGAAGTATCTGACGGTCTACTTGCAGGGTGCGCGCGATGCGACCGTGAAGTTCTCGGACGTCTACGCCCGCACCCGCGATGTGCAAGCGCTTGAGGATTACTCGGCACTTCTGGACGATCTGGAACAGAATTTCGCGGCGCGGACGCGAAAAATGCTATTGGATGACCGTAGTGATCTGACGGTTGAAATTGATGTGCTGCGCGATCGGTTGCAGCGCGAAGGCGTCCGGTTGGATTGACCGGCCACTATTTGAACGAGGATTATCCCCATGTCCGATGATATCAAGAATAAAGCGGTCGAAGCGGAAACGCTGGTGCAGGAAGTGACTGCAGTAACGCTGCCCGAACCGCGGACCGACATTATCCCGCTGGAAGAGGCGGACGAGCCCGTGAGCGCCGAGATCCGCAAACGGATGGGAGAGATCGACATGGACGACACCAATTCGATCGTGTCATTCGGCTCCTCTGCTCAGGCAGAATTGCAAGAGATCAGCCAGGCGATGCTGGCCGATGTACGAAACAAGGATGTGGGGCCAGCGGGCGACAGCCTGCGCAACATCGTCACAACGATCCGTGGCTTTTCGGTCAGCGAGCTGGACGTTCGGCGTGAACGCAGCTGGTGGGAAAAACTGCTGGGCAAGGCCGCACCCTTCGCTAAATTCACCGCGAAGTACGAAGAGGTTCAGAGCCAGATCGACCGGATCACGGACAACCTGCTGGGGCATGAGCATACGCTGCTGAAAGACATCAAATCCCTTGATCTGCTCTATGAAAAGACGCTGGATTTCTATGACGAACTGGCGCTTTACATCGCGGCTGGAGAAGAAAAGCTGACCGAATTGGACAGCCACGACATTCCTGAGAAAGAGGCCGAGGTTCAGGCCGCGCCCGAGGACCAGCAGGTGATGAAAGCGCAGGAACTTCGCGATCTGCGCGCCGCGCGAGATGATCTTGAACGCCGGGTGCATGATCTGAAACTGACGCGCCAGGTGACGATGCAGTCGCTGCCCTCGATCCGGTTGGTACAGGAGAATGACAAATCGCTGGTGACCAAGATCAACTCGACTTTGGTCAACACCGTGCCACTGTGGGAGACGCAGCTGGCACAAGCGGTCACCATTCAGCGCAGCGCCGAAGCGGCCGCAGCGGTTCGCGATGCCAATGACCTGACTAATGAATTGCTGACCTCAAACGCGGCTAATTTGCGCGAATCCAACAAGATGATCCGCGAAGAGATGGAGCGCGGCGTGTTCGACATAGAAGCGGTCAAGCAGGCCAATGCAGACCTGATCGGCACGATCAACGAAAGCCTTGCGATTGCGGATGAAGGCAAAGCCAAACGCGCCGCAGCCGAAGAGGAGTTGCAGAAGATGGAAGCGGAGCTGCGCGATACGCTAGCTGCGGCAAAGGCGCGACAGGATGGCATTGGCGACAATGCCGGAACCGCCGTTCCCGGGTAAGGGGAACAACGCGCGTGTGGCCGTTTCCAAGGATCAACGCTGCTGTGCTTGGCCTGTCACTGCTAGCTCTGGCCAGCTGTGACGAGGTACTGACCACCTCGGTCGTACCCGAGCCGCGCCCGGTTCAGCCGCAGGAGCCCAGCAACGCCTATGTTGAACCCTCTGCCGCAAGCCTCGATCTAGCACGGTATTATCAGAGTGTAGAGAACAATCTGTTGACCCGCGGCTTGCTGCGCACGGATGGAGGGGGTCCGGATACGCCATACGACGCGGATGATCTGGCCCGCAATTTCGAGACGATCGCCTTCTACAACGAATATCCCGGTCAGGGCGTGTCAAACGGCGCAGGCCGGACACGCAGGCAGTTGAGCCGCTGGTCAGCCGCAGTTCGCATCAAACCTGAGTTCGGCCCTTCGGTCGCGCCTGAGGTCCGGCAGTTGGACACGGCTCAGATCAATGCCTATGCGGATCGCTTATCCCGGCTGACGGGCCATCCGGTCTCAACCGTAAGCCGCAACGCAAATTTCCACGTCTTTGTGGCGGGTGAAGATGACACGGCTTATGTACAAGCGCGGCTGCGGCAGTTGATTCCCGGCATCGGACAGGCGCAACTTGATCTTTTTGATAAGCTGCCACGGTCGTTCTATTGCTTCGTCTTTGCCTCAGCCTCGAGCGGATCACCGCAGACTTATACAAGAGCGGTCGCCCTGATCCGGTCCGAGCATCCCGACCTTGTGCGCCTCAGCTGTATCCACGAAGAGCTTGCGCAGGGGCTGGGTCTGCCAAACGACAGCCCGCAGGCCCGACCGTCGATCTTCAATGATGATGACGAGTTTGCCTTGCTCACCAGCCATGATGAGAAGCTGCTGACCATCCTCTACGACCCACGCCTGCGCTCTGGCATGACCGCTGAAGAGGCGCGCCCGGTGGTCCGTATCATTGCACGCGAATTGATGGGGCAGTCGCTCTGACCCCGAAGACAGGAGTAATCCAATGGGAATTTTTGATTTTCTGACCGGCGAATTCATCGACGTCATTCACTGGGTCGATGATACCCGCGACACCATGGTCTGGCGGTTCGAACGTGAGGGGCACGAGATCAAATACGGGGCCAAGCTGACCGTGCGCGAAGGTCAGGCGGCGGTCTTTGTGCATGAGGGGCAGCTGGCAGATGTGTTCACACCCGGTCTCTATATGCTCGAAACCAACAATATGCCGATCCTGACGACGCTGCAGCACTGGGATCACGGGTTTCAGTCGCCGTTCAAGTCAGAGATCTATTTCGTCAACACGACCCGGTTCAATGACCTGAAATGGGGCACCAAGAACCCGATCATGCTGCGCGACCCCGAGTTCGGGCCCACCCGCATTCGGGCGTTCGGCACCTACACAGTGCGCGTGAAAGATGCGGCCAAGTTTTTGATCGAGATCGTCGGTACCGATGGTGAATTCACTATGGACGAGATCAGCTTTCAGATCCGCAACATCATCGTGCAGGAATTCAGCCGCGTTATCGCCGGTTCCGGCATCCCGGTTCTGGACATGGCGGCCAACACCGCCGATCTGGGCAAGCTGATCGCTGCGGAAGTCTCGCCCGTTCTCGACGGTTACGGGCTGGAGATGCCCGAGTTCTACATCGAGAGTATCTCACTGCCGCCTGCAGTGGAGGCGGCGCTAGACAAACGCACCTCGATGGGTCTTGCCGGTGATCTGGGCAAGTTCACGCAATATTCGGCAGCCGAAGCGATGACGGCGGCGGCCAACAACCCCGGTCAGGGCGGCGGCATGGGTGCAGGGCTCGGCATGGGAATGGGCATGGCGATGGCGCAGCAGATGTCGAACATGGCAGCGGGTCAGCCAAGCGGCCCTTGGGGCGGTTCCACCCCCGCTGCCCCGCAACCCTCGGCGCATGCGGCAACGCCGCCTCCGCCACCCGTCGAACATGTGTGGCATATCGCGGTTGACGGACAAACCAGCGGGCCGTTTTCGAAGGCCAAGATGGGTCGTATGGCCGCTGACGGGGATCTGACGCGCGAGACGCATGTCTGGACGGCTGGTCAGGACGGGTGGAAAAAGGCGGGTGACGTGCAGGAGCTGGCGCAGTTGTTCACGATCCTGCCCCCGCCGCCTCCGGGCGCGTGATCTGGCCATTGGCAACCTGAGATCGGAATCTGGAATGGCCAAAGACGAACACCGTTTTCCCTGCGATCAGTGCGGGGCGGATTACCGGTTCAACCCTGGTGACGGCACGCTCACCTGTGATCATTGCGGCAATTCCGAACCCATTGGATCGGGTCCGTGGGGCGGTGCCAGCTTGCGCGAACTGGATTTCGACGCAGCCATCGCGGAGCGGTTACCAGACAGCGAGATCGAAGAAACCCGCGTACTGACCTGCCCGAACTGCGCCGCGCAGGTCGAGTTCGACCCGAACACCCATGCGGCTGAATGTCCGTTCTGCGCCACTCCGGTGGTTACGGATACGGGCGTGAGCCGTCACATCAAACCACGCGGCGTGTTGCCGTTCGCCTTGGATGAACGCAGTGCCCACAAAGCGATGGGCGACTGGTTGGGGCGGCTTTGGTTCGCGCCGAACGGCCTTAAGGAGTATGCGCGCAAAGGGCGAAAAATGCAGGGCATTTATGTGCCCTACTGGACCTTCGACGCCGACACCAAATCGAGCTATCGGGGCGAACGCGGGGTCGTATACTACGAAACCCGCACCGTGATGCGGGACGGCAAACGTGTGCAGCAGCAGGTGCCAAAGGTGCGCTGGACGCCGAAATCGGGACGCGTGGCGCGGTTCTTTGATGATGTTCTGGTGCTTGCCTCTCGGTCCCTGCCAAAGTCCTATACCGATGCGCTGGAGCCATGGGACCTGCCCGCGCTTGAGCCCTATCAGCCAGAGTATCTGGCCGGGTTCCGGGCCGAAGCCTATACCGTTGAATTGCAGGACGGTTATGCCGAGGCGCGTGCGCACATGGCCCGCGTGATCGAACGCGATATCCGGTTTGACATAGGTGGGGACCGGCAGCGCATTCATGCGATCGACACGGACGTGCGTGATGTCACGTTCAAGCACATCCTCCTGCCGGTGTGGATGGCCGCGTACAAGTATCGCGGCCAGACTTATCGCTTTGTGGTCAATGGCCGGACCGGACGCGTTCAGGGTGAGAGGCCATGGTCCGCAATCAAGATCACCATCGCTGTCGTTCTGGGTCTGCTGATAGCGGCAGGAGTTGGCTATCTGGTGGCCACCGGTCAGCAATAGCGGCCTTGCGCATCGCACACCATCAGGTCATCTTCGCGCCGACCGGATCGGAGGGCCAAGTGACCTTTTCAACATTGAAACAGTTGCTGCAAGCGCGCCATTCCTGCCGCGCGTTCAAGGCTGATCCTGTGCCCCGCGATCAGATCGAACAGATCGTGGCCAGTGCCAGCCGCGTGCCCAGCTGGTGCAACGCACAACCATGGCAGCTGACGATCATCGGCGGGCCTGAGACCGACGCGTTCCGCGCGGCTCTCCTGCAAGAGGCAACAAGCGGCACACCGTCCCCTGACCTGCCCTTCCCCACTCGATATTCCGGCGTCTATCAAGAGCGCCGACGCGCCTGCGGTTGGGCACTTTATGACGCCGTGGGGGTTGAGAAAGGCGACCGCGCTGCCTCGGCCCGGCAGATGATGGAAAATTTTTCTCTATTCGGTGCGCCGCACTGTGCGATCCTGTCGAGCCCGGCAGAGCTGGGCGCATACGGCGCGATGGATTGCGGCGGGTTCGTAACAGGGTTCGCTCTGGCGGCTCAAGCCTTAGGCGTGGCCACCATTCCGCAAGCAGCGGTCGCATCATATGGCCCGTTTCTGCATCGCTATTTCGACATCCCGGAAGATCGCCTCATCCTTTGCGCGATCTCTTTCGGCTATCCCGACCCTGATCACCCGGCCAATGCGTTTCGGACAGAACGCGCCGAGGTTGAGCAGATTATCGAGTGGCGCGGTTGAGCCCGAAACCTGACTGAACGAGAAGACAAGAACATGCGCGCATTGCTTCAACGAATTTCCCGAGCTTCGGTTCGCGTCGATGGCGCCGTGATCGGTCAATCTGGGCCGGGATTGATGATCCTGGTTTGCGCGATGCAAGGGGATGGTGAGGCTCAGGTCGTGCAACTGGCGGAAAAGATTGCGAAGCTGCGAATATTTAAGGATGAAGCAGGGAAGATGAACCGCTCGATCCTGGATGTTCAGGGCTCGGCGCTGGTGGTCAGCCAATTCACACTTGCAGCGGATACCTCGCGGGGAAACCGGCCCGGCTTTTCAGCGGCAGCGCCCGCGGCCGAAGGTGAGCAACTGTATGAAGCGTTCGCGCGCAAATTGGCAGCTTTGGGCATTCCGGTCGAGACCGGGGTGTTCGGGGCCGACATGGCGGTGGAACTGGTCAATGATGGGCCAGTCACGATTTGGATGGAAAGCTGATGCAGACTTCTCAACAGGCACTAGAGTTCTGGCACGCGGGCGTCGCAGCCGTTGATGGCTATCGGTCGACTCTGGATGCGACGCAAGGCATGGACCGCCCCGACCAGATACTGGCCGTTGGAAAAGCTGCAGGCGCGATGGCGCGTGCGGCGGCAGAGCGGTTTGGCGATGTGCCCGTACTGGTAGTAACCAAGGATGGCCATGGTGAGGGGCTACCCGCGCATATCCAGGTTCTTGAAGCCTCGCACCCGGTTCCCGATGCCCGCAGCCTGGCCGGAGGGCGCGCCCTGCGCGAAACCGTTGAGGGGCTGCCCGCCAGTAGCCATCTGCTGTTGCTGGTGTCGGGCGGCGCTTCGTCGCTGGCCGAGGACCTCGTGCCGGGCAAAACACTGGACGATCTCGAAGCGTTGAATCGCCAACTGCTGGCAGATGGTCTGGATATCGGTGCGATGAATGCAGAACGGCGCAAACTGTCCCGGATCAAGGGCGGTGGTTTGCTGTCTCATTTTCACGGCGCGCGCGCAACGGTTTTGGCAATTTCAGATGTACCCGGCGACGATCTGAGCGTGATCGGATCGGGCATCGGTTCGTTGCCAGATACCCCGGATTTTGAGGCACAAACCTCGATCATCGCATCCAATGCCCATGCCCGCCATGCGGCGGCGCTGACCGCGCAACAGGCCGGGTTTCAGGTTCTGGCCGATGAAGAAGCGATGCATGACGACTATTTAACCGTCGCAACCCGGATCGGCGCGCAGCTGCGCGATATGCCGAACGGTGTGATGGTGTTCGGAGGCGAACCGACGGTTGTCCTGCCCGACACCCCGGGGCGCGGAGGACGCAATCAGGGGCTGGCTCTGGCTCTGGCGCGTGAGATCGCCGGACAACCAAATCTGACGGTCATCGTGGGGGGCACCGATGGCACCGACGGACCAACAGATGCGGCCGGAGCGATCGTGACAGGTGAGACATGGGCGGACGAGGCCGAAGGTTATCTTGACCGTGCAGACAGCGGCAGTTTCCTTGATAAGGCCGGGGCTTTACTGATTACGGGTCCCACGGGCACAAATGTCATGGATCTGGTGATTGCAATCCGGGACTGATCTGACATCTTGGCCGGGTCAGTTTCGGCCCGGAGATCAGACCCATGGCTCAGCCCCCCAATACACTTCGTGAAATCGAAGACATCGCCGACATGGGTATCGTCATGCCCGATGGCTGCCGCCTGTCGGCACGCGTCTGGCGGCCCATGGATGCGCTCGACAATCCTGTTCCTGCTATTCTGGAGCACTTGCCCTACCGCAAACGTGACGGAACGACGACGCGCGATGCGCTGACCCATCCGTGGTTTGCCAAGCGTGGCTACGCCTGCATCCGGGTCGATATGCGCGGCAATGGCGATAGCGAAGGGCTGATGGAGGATGAATACACGCAACAGGAGCTGGATGACGCCGTTGAGGTGATCCGGTGGCTAGCAGATCAGCCCTGGTGCAACGGTTCGGTCGGGATGATGGGGATCAGCTGGGGCGGCTTCAACTCCCTGCAGGTTGCCGCGATGCAGCCCGAGGCTTTGAAAGCGATCATCACGCTCTGCTCAACGGCGGATCGTTACGCCGACGACATCCATTATAAAGGCGGGTGTCTGCTGAACGAGAATCTGGGTTGGGGGGCGACGATGTGGTCTTATTCGTCGCGCGCGCCGGACCCCGCGCTACGGGAAAACTGGCGTGATCTCTGGCTGAAACGGCTTGAAGCTGAACCTTTCCTGCCATCGGTCTGGCTGCGCCATCAGGCGCGCGATGCCTATTGGCGGCATGGTTCGGTCTGCGAAGATTTCAGCGCAATTCGCGCGGCCACTCTTGCTGTGGGCGGCTGGGGCGACGCCTACAAGAACACTGTGCCATTGCTGGTCGAGTCGCTCGACGCGCCAGCGAAAGGAATCGTCGGCCCTTGGGTTCACAAATATCCGCATTTTGCGATCCCCGAGCCTCGCATCGGGTTTCTGCAAGAGGCACTGCGCTGGTGGGATCACTGGCTTAAGGGCGAAGACACCGGCGTTACGGATGATCCCGACTATCGTGCTTATGTGATGAACGGCGTCCGACCGGCGCGCTGGTACAGTGAAAGACCGGGACGATGGATTGCCGAGACCGTGGGGGCGACCTCGCATCTTCCTACGGTGGCAATGCGCCTCGCAGATGACGGGTTAGGCAGCGATGGCCCGCTGGATGCACGCATCCGGTCACCGCACACATGCGGGATGGAAGGCGGAGAATATTGCGCGATCTGGCTTGGTCCCGACATGCCGGGTGACCAGCGGAGCGACGATGCGCTGTCGGCCTGTTTCGACAGCACCCCACTGGGCGATGATATCGAGATCGTCGGCGCGCCCAAAATCCGGCTGCGCCTGAGTGCCGACAAATCGCAGGCTCAGATTGCCGTTCGGCTGAACCATCTGCACCCCGACGGGGCCTCGACCCGGATCACCTATGGTGTACTGAATCTGACGCATCGCGAAGACCACGCCGAGCCAATCACTCTGACCCCTGGTGAGAGCTATGACATCGAACTGGACCTTGATCATATTGCCTATCGCATACCCAAGGGGCATCGCTTGCGGGTCGCAATCTCAAGCGCCTATTGGCCATTGATTTGGCCCTCACCCGAAACAGCAGAGCTGCACCTGACCAGAGGTGAAATCGTCGTGCCAACGCGTGAGCTGGGCCACAGGGACGAGTGCGGCTTTGCTCCGCCAGATGCCGAATCCCCCCGTCCAGTCTCGACAGTGCGCGAATCGCACAACGCGCGTAGGGTCGAGATCGACATGAACACGGGTCAAACGCATATGATCATCGAGGATGACTTCGGGAAAATCCGCGACGAGATGCATGGCCTGATCAACGGCAGCACTGCATATGAAAAATGGTCAATCCATCCAGACGATCCCCTGTCGGCCCGCGGCGAATGCCGCTGGACGCAAGAGCTGGAACGGGATGATATCCAACTCAGAACCGAAACCGAGTGTGAAATGTGGTCGGATTCCGAGCATTTTTTCCTGCGCGCACAGATAAACGCCTATGAAAACGAGGTTTTGGTTTTTTCGAAAAAGCTAGAGGATACCATACCACGCAAGCTTATATGACTTTCAGGCCCATTGGGTGACAGATTATTGCTTGCCCGTCGGCCTGAAATGCGCCTAGTTTGACTCATGCGTCAATAAAAAGCCCGAAAACGGGCTAACCATCCAACCAATTGGGAGATTTCTGGATGAACGATCAACTCACTCACATGTCTAAACTCGTGGCGGCAGGCAGGATGTCGCGCCGTGAATTCATGGGCCGGGCAGCTGCTCTGGGTGTATCCGTCGCAATGGCGGGCAGCGTATTCGCAACCGCGGCACGGGCGGCAGGACCGGTCAAAGGCGGTACCATCCGCGTTGGTATTCAGGGCGGCGGCTCCTCTGACAGCCTCGATCCGGCGCTGGCCGCAAACGCGACCGCAACGCAGGTTCTGCGTCTGTGGGGCGAACCGCTGCTGGAACTGGACCCCAAAGGCGGTCTGTGGCCGCGTCTGGCCGAAAGCTTCGAGGCGTCCGCCGATGCACGCGTCTGGACCTTCAAGATCCGCTCGGGTGTGAACTTCTCGAACGGTAAGACCATGACCGCCGACGACGTGCTGGCCACAATGGAGCGCCACGCCGGCGAAGAATCGCAGTCAGGTGCGCTTGGACTGCTGCGCGGCATCAAGGCCATGAGCGTCGAGGGTGATAAATTCATTGTCGAATTGGACAAACCCAACGCCGACCTGCCCTATCTGCTGACCGACTATCACCTGCTCATTCAACCCAATGGTGGTAAAGACGATCCAACCGCGGCAATCGGAACCGGTCCCTATGTCCTGAGCGATGTCGAACCCGGCGTGCGCTTCGTTGGTGAAAAGAACCCCGACTACTGGGATGATAATGTTGGCCATGCCGACACGATCGAACTGATCGTCATCAACGACGACACCGCGCGTGTCGCGGCGCTGCAGTCGGGTCAGGTGCATATGATCAACCGCGTACCGCCGCGCACGGCAAACTTGGTTGGCCGCGCGCCAAACATCAACCTGCGCACTACGTCTGGTCCGGGGCACTATGTGTTCATCATGCACGCCAACACCGCCCCCTTCGACAACAAAGACCTGCGGATGGCGCTGAAGTACGGCATCAACCGCCAAGAAATGGTCGATAAAATCCTGTTCGGCTTTGGCTCGATTGGCAACGACACACCAATCAACAGCTCATACCCGCTGTTTACCGAGTTGGAGCAGCGCGAATACGATCCGGACAAGGCCAAGTTCCATCTGGAGCAGTCAGGCTTTGACGGAGCGGTATTGCTACGCACATCTGACAACTCGTTCCCGGGTGCGCCAGACGCAGCAGCTCTGTTCCAGCAATCCTGTGGCGCTGCCGGTATCAATATCGAGATTAAGCGCGAGCCCAATGACGGCTATTGGTCTGAGGTCTGGAACAAACAGCCTTTCTGCACCAGCTACTGGGGTGGTCGCTCGACGCAGGATTTCATGTTCTCAACCGCTTATCTGTCGACCGCCGACTGGAATGACACGCGGTTCAATAACGAACAGTTCGACCAGCTGTTGTTCGCAGCCCGCGGCGAGCTGGACGAAACAAAGCGGATCCAGATGTATGCCGACATGTCCACCATTCTGCGTGATGAAGGCGGCCTGATCTGTCCGATGTTCAACCAGTTCATCGACGCGACGACTTCGGACGTGGATGGCTGGATCGATTCCGAGAACGGATTCGATCTGAACAACTTCTACGCTCCGATGACCATGTGGGTTGCTGCCTGATATGGGAATCGCGATGAAACTTGTGGTCCAGCGCATTGCGCTGGGCCTTTTGCTGCTATTAGCTGTATCTGTGCTGATTTTCGTGGGCACGCTCATCCTGCCCGGTGACGTGGCCCAATCCATCCTCGGTCAGTCCGCTACGCCCGAAGCCCTCGCCAACCTGCGCGAAGAGCTGGGATTGAATGAACCCGCCATCACCCGCTATTTCGACTGGCTATTTGCCGCGTTGCAGGGTGATTTAGGTACTGCGCTGACCAATGGTCGTGACATTGCCGAGAGTATCGGTCAACGCATGTCCAACACTCTGTTTCTTGCCTTTTGGGCCGCCCTGATTTCGGTACCTCTGGCAATCCTTCTGGGTCTGATCGCGGTGCGCTATAAGGACCGCTGGCCCGACAAGCTGATCTCGGCCGTTACGCTGGCATCAATCTCGATCCCGGAATTCCTGATCGGTTATCTGCTGATGTATTTCGTCGCGGTGAAGCTGGGCTGGTTCCCATCCGTTGCGATGATCGGTGACCACATGAGCCTGCTGCAGAAGCTTCAGGCGATTGCATTGCCCGTGATGGTTCTGACGCTTGTGGTACTGGCACATATGATGCGCATGACCCGCGCGGCAATTCTGAACGTGATGCAATCGGCCTATATCGAGACGGCCGAGCTCAAGGGATTGACCGGGTTTCAGGTTATCGCGCGCCACGCCTTCCCGAACGCCATCGCTCCGATCGTCAACGTGGTGATGCTGAACCTGGCCTATCTGGTGGTCGGCGTCGTGGTGATCGAGGTGGTGTTCGTCTATCCCGGCATGGGACAGTACCTTGTTGACCACGTGGCGAAACGTGACGTTCCGGTGGTACAGGCCTGCGGTCTGATCTTCGCCGCCGTCTATATCGGCCTCAACATGATTGCAGACATCGTCTCGATCCTGGCCAACCCGCGTCTGAGGCATCCGAAATGAAGAACATCCCTATTTCTGCACTGATCGGGCTGTTCCTGACGGCCCTCTACTTTCTCGTGGCGCTGTTCGCGCCGCTCATCGCGCCTTACGGCATGGCTGAAATTGTCGGCGGTGTGTGGGAACCCTCGAAGATCGAGATCATGCTTGGGATCGCTCCCGAAGGTTTCACCGAGTCGAGTTTCTGGCTGGGCACCGACAATATCGGCCGCGATCTGCTGAGCCGGATGATCTATGGCGGGCGTACCACCATCTTCATCGCGACGGCTGCAACGATACTGTCCTTCGTGACCGGTTCGGTCCTGGGCTTCTTTGCGGCGGTGATGGGCGGCTGGGTCGATCAGGTGCTGTCGCGCTTTGTCGATCTGATCATGTCGATCCCGACACTGATCTTCGCCCTCGTGGTCCTCTCGGTGATGCCGGTGACC
Source organism: Ruegeria sp. BE3 (assembly GCF_056538865.1). Lineage (NCBI taxonomy): Bacteria > Pseudomonadati > Pseudomonadota > Alphaproteobacteria > Rhodobacterales > Roseobacteraceae > Ruegeria > Ruegeria sp. BE3. The sequence goes on from NZ_JBQFTW010000004.1 coordinate 237,941, forward strand.
GTCCCGATCCTGATCGTCGTCATGGGTCTGCTGGATTCGACCCGTGTCTATCGTCTGGCCCGTGCTGTTGCCGTCGACATCACCGTCATGGACTATGTCGAAGCCGCGCGTCTGCGGGGCGAAAAGATCGCCTGGATCATCTTCCGCGAAATCCTACCCAACGCGCTGTCACCGCTGGTGGCCGAGATGGGCCTGCGCTTCATCTTCGCCGTGCTGTTCGTCTCGACTCTGTCATTCCTGGGTCTCGGCGTGCAACCGCCCGAGGCTGACTGGGGTGGCATCGTGAAAGAGAACAAGGAAGGCATCGTCTACGGCATTCCCGCCGCCCTGCTGCCCGCTGTCGCCATCGCGACGTTGGCAATCTCGGTCAATCTTGTGGCTGACTGGGTTCTGAACCGTACCACATCGCTGAAAGGAGGCCGGGGATGAGTGATACCCTTCTCAAGGTCCGCGACCTCAAAATCGGCGCGACCGTCTATCCGCCGGGTGAGAAACCCCATGACATCGAAATCGTGCACGGGGTCAGCTTTGACCTTGAGCGCGGCAAGGTGCTGGGGCTGATCGGTGAATCCGGGGCGGGCAAGTCTACCATCGGTCTGGCCTCGATGGCCTATGGCCGCGGAGGTGTGAAAATCACCGGTGGCGAGGTTTGGGTCAACGGGCGCGATATCCTCAAGACATCCTTGCGTGATATCCGCAAACTGCGCGGGGGTGAGGTCACCTATGTGTCCCAATCCGCTGCGGCGTCGTTCAATCCGGCCAAGAAGATCATGGATCAGGTGGTCGAGGCCGCGGTCGAACAGAAGAAGTTCACCCGCAAAGAGGCCGAGGCCCGCGCGCGCGAGCTGTTTGCCAAGCTGGGTCTGCCTGACCCCGACAATATCGGCAATCGCTATCCGCACCAGGTCTCGGGCGGCCAGCTGCAACGCTGCATGACTGCACTTGCCCTATGTCCGGAACCGGATCTGGTGGTGTTCGACGAGCCCACCACAGCGCTGGACGTAACCACGCAGATCGACGTTCTGATGGCCATCAAAGAGGCCATTGCGGATACCGGTGTCGCCGCTCTCTATATCACCCACGACCTTGCTGTTGTTGCGCAGGTAAGCGATGACATCATGGTTCTGAAGATGGGTAATACCGTTGAATACGGCACAACCGATCAGATCATCAACAACCCGCAGGAGGAATACACTCAGGCGTTGGTCTCGGTCCGGTCCATCGAGCACGAAGAAAAGAAACCCACGCCAGAACCTGTGCTGACCGTCGAGGGTATCACTGCGCGCTACAAGGGTCTGAATTTCGACGTCCTGCACAACGTCAATGTTGAGCTTCATCCGGGGCAGACTTTGGCGGTCGTGGGCGAATCCGGCTCAGGTAAGTCCACACTGGCGCGGGTGATTACTGGCCTGCTGCCGCCGCGTGATGGAGAGATCACCTTTGCAGGGCGCAAGCTCAGCCCTGATCTGGCTGGCCGCTCTCGCGAGGACCTGCGTGAATTGCAGATGATCTACCAAATGGCTGACGTCGCGATGAATCCGCGCCAAACCGTCGGGACTATCATCGGTCGCCCGTTGGAGTTCTACTTCAACATGCGCGGGGCCGAGAAACGCAAGCGGATCATCGAACTGCTGGATGAAATCGAACTGGGCGAAAAGTTCATCGATCGGTATCCGGCGGAGCTGTCGGGTGGTCAGAAACAGCGTGTCTGCATCGCGCGGTCGCTGGCGGCCAAACCGAAGATGATCATCTGCGATGAAGTCACCTCGGCGCTCGATCCACTGGTGGCGGATGGCATCCTGAAACTGCTGCTGGACCTGCAGAAGATCGAGGATGTGGCCTATCTGTTCATCACTCACGATCTGGCGACGGTGCGTGCGATCAGCGACAGTATTGCGGTGATGTATCAGGGACGCGTCGCGCGCTACGGCTCGAAAAGCCAGGTGCTCAGCCCGCCGTTCGATGATTATACCGACCTTCTGCTCAGCTCGGTGCCAGAAATGCATCTGGGTTGGCTGGAAGAGGTTGTCGCGCATCGCAAGATGGAGAGCGCCGGCAACTGATCACATCGTAACAGTTCCATGAAATCTCATAATCCCGACATCTTGTCCGATGACAGGTGTCGGGATTTTGCTATTGGGGGCGCGAACGGACGCCCTTGGAATCGCGAATCCAATAGGGTCACTGGAAAGAGCAAAAAGAAGGCTGAAACATGGACCGCAAACTGCTTTTGATCATCCTCGACGGCGTCCCATGGCGCAATTTCCGCCGCCTCTTTGGCAACCTCGAAGGCTGGGTCGACACCGGTGAAGCCCGCGTGTGGAAGCTGCGCGCCGTCCTGCCCTCCACCTCGGCCAGTTGCTATGCGTCGATCCACACCGGCGTGACACCGCAAGAGCATGGTTGTACCGGCAATGGCAACGTTTTCCGTCTGAGCTATAAGGATGTGTTCAGCCAGGTGCGTGAGGTCGGGGGAGTGACAGGCGCCGTCACCCACAGCTATTGGTCGCAGTTCTTCAATCGCCACCCGTTCGATTACGTTCGCGACGTGGAATATGACGAGCCGGACAGCAAGACCATCAACCATGGCCGGTTCCACACCATGACCGGCTATGGCAAAGCCAACCAGATGACACCATGCGATGTGGATCTGTTCGCTTCGCTCACCAACCTGTGCCTGCGCTTCGGGCTGGACTACGGCATTCTGCACACCTGCACGCTGGACAGCATGGGCCACCGTTTCTTCCACGACTGCCCCGAGATGGATCACGCCTGTTTTGTCGCGGACGAAATGCTCGCCCCTTTCATCCCCCGCTGGCGGCAACTGGGGTACGAGGTCATCGTTACAGCTGACCACGGCCAGGATGAGCGCGGCCACCACGGCGGGCGCAGTCCGCTGCAACAGGAGACAGCCTTATATTACTTCGGTGACGCCGGAGGTCCTGAGGCCGCTACGGTGATCGATCAGCTACAGCTGGCACCGACCATCCTGACCCGGATGGGCGCGCCCGTGGCAGACACGATGAAAGCCGAACCTTTCCTGATCTAGGCTTCAATCGTAGGACCAGATCCCCTGCCCCAGCGCCTCGATGGCGACCGATATTCGTTCAAAGCTGTCGGCGGCACGCTTTACCGTGCTTCGGGCGCGTAAATAGCCGTGGATCAGCCCGGGTTCATTGACGCAATGCGCATGCCCACCGGCGGCTGTGATGCGCTCGCAATAGGCAGGCCCGTCATCGCGTAACGGATCACAATCGGCTGTCACCACAACCGTAGGCGGGAGGTTCGAGAAATCGCGATCCTGCAAAGGCGCAAATGTTGGGTCATTATCCGGCACGTCGCCCGCACAGCGGATCGATTGGTAGAATAGGACATCATCGCGCGTAAGCATCGGGGCGTTAGCGTGTTCGATATATGAGCCATACGAGGGATCCCCGCCCAGCCCCGGGTAGATCAGAACCTGCCCGAGCACATTCTCCAACCGCCCCCGGCCATGATGTGCAACAGTTGCGGCAAGATTGCCGCCCGCGCTGTCCCCGGCCAATACGATGGGATCGCCGAATTCCCGGGCAACCCAGCAGGTTGCAGTCCAGCTGTCCTGAAACTGGGCGGGGTGCGCATGTTCCGGACACAGCCGGTAGTCGACCGACACGACGCGGTATCCGGTCTGCACACAAATCTCGGCGCAGACATCGTCGTGGCTGTCCAAACCGCCGACGACGAACCCCCCGCCATGAAAATACACAACGCTTCGGGTCGGATCACCCGCAGTATAGAGGCGAACCGCAACACCATCCGCGTCACGGTCTTCTACTTCAACACCCGATGGACGAGGCTGACGAAACTCCTGACACATCGCATCATAAACGCGACGCTGATCTTCGATGGACATATCGACCGCGTCATCAGGATAGCTTTCGGCCGTGCGACGTATGAACGCCCAGGTTTCTTCGTCGATCAGGCGTTCATAGTCCATTGTCCCTCCCGCGGCTTACTCAGACCACTCCCACGGCCGGGTGAATGCCCCCAGCACCTTGGCCACATCGTCCTCGGAAGACCCGTTCGCGTCAAGCTGTGCGACAAGCCCGCGTTTCTTGTCATCGATTACGGACACAACGCGCGCCGCGACACCTGCAGTTTCTAGGGCACCATTGTAGATGCGGGTGATGGCCTGTTTGCGCAGATCCGGTTTGAACACCTTGCCGACCGCGGTTTTTGGAAGCTCATCCAGAATGGTCATATGCTTGGGCTGCGCCGCGCGTTCGTGGACGTGGACCTTGCAATACTCCATCAGCTCTTTTTCGGTAACTGAGGCACCCTCGACCAGCTCCACAAACGCACAAGGCACCTCACCCGAATGCGCATCCGGCTGGCCGATGGCCCCGGCAAAGGCGACGGCTTCGTGGCCAAGCAGGGCCTCTTCGATCTCGGCAGGATCAATATTGTGACCGCCCCGGATGATCAGGTCTTTGGCGCGCCCGGTGATCCAGAGATAACCATCCTCATCAAACCGTCCCAAATCGCCTGTGCGCAGGTATTTGTCGAAATGATAGAGGTTCGTGTTCTTGTCTGTCTCGGTATAGGTGTTGCCCGCGTAGACGCCGGGGTTCGAAATGCAGATTTCACCGATCTGATCTGCGCCGCATTCTTTAGGGCCATCCGGTCCGTCCTGCAGGATTTTGACATCCGTATAGGGGAACGGAATACCGATCGAGCCGATCTTCTTCTCGCCATCCACAGGGTTGCACGACACCAGACAGGTTGCCTCGGTCAGGCCGTAACCTTCGACGATGGTGACGCCTGTCGCTTCTTCGAAGCGGCGGAACAGTTCGACGGGCAACGGGGCTGAGCCTGAAAAGGCGGTTTTCACGCTTGAAATATCAGCATCAACCGGGCGCTGCATCTTGGCCGAGATTGCGGTTGGCACGGTGATGATGAACGAGACCTTCCAGCGTTCGATCAGCTTCCAGAAATTGTCGAACACGCCGTCCCCGCGATAGCCAGCGGGCGTTGGGAAAATCACATGCGCCCCCGAGGACACAGCTGCCATCACAATCACATGCACCGCAAAGACATGGAACATCGGCAGCGGGCACATGATGACGTCGTTTTCGTCAAACAGCAGCGTGTTGCCCAACCAGCCATTGTAGATCAGGCCAGAGTATTTGTGTTGTGCTACCTTTGGCATGCCCGTTGTGCCGCCGGTGTGGAAATAACAGGCGACGCGGTCTTCCTGACTGTCCTCAAAATTCAGCGTTTTCGGCTGCTTGTTCAACTCGGCATTGAAGTTCTTGTAATCCGCATGGGCCAGTTTTTCCTTGTCGCCCATCTTGGGGCGCAGGAACGGCACGAGCCAGGATTTGGGCGGCGTCAGATAGCGGTTCAGGTCAATCTCGAGGATCGTGTTGACCCCCGGCGCGTGGCGCACGGCCTCTTCCACCTTCTGGGCCACATCGGTTTTGGGGAAGGATTTCAGCGTGACCACGACCTTCGCCTTGGTCTCACGCAGGATCGCGGCAATCTGTTCGGGTTCAAGCAGAGGGTTGATCGGGTTCACGATCCCTGCAACCGCGCCACCCATCATGGTAACCAGCGTCTCGTTACAGTTGGGCAGTACATAAGCCACCACGTCCTTTTCGCCGATGCCTAGCGAGCGGAACAGGTTGGCTGCCTGATTGACTTTGCCCAGCAGCTCCGACCATGTCAGCGTCTCTGCCTTGTCAGTCGGGCCGGATAGCAATTGAAAGCTGATCGCCTTGTGGTTCGGGAACTTGCCCGCCGTCCGCGACAACAGCTGATGGAAGGTGACGGGCACATCCCGGTCTTCCCACGCCATCTCCTGCTCGATGCGCGCCTTGTCTTCCAATCCCACAAAGGCCATGTGGCTCCTCCCCTGATCTGTCTCCCGTGTCGCGCACGGGTTTGTTTGTGCCTCCAAGATGGAAGCAAAACACCGCATGCGCAAGCAAGGGCTTAGCGATCAGGTTCGGGAAAATGTAGAATGACGCTACGGCGAAACAAGATGTGCCGGAGCGTCACTTTATTCTGCGGCCACTCCGTCGGTGAACTGCAAACGCGCCAGACGGGCATACAAGCCGTCCTGCGCCACCAGATCATCATGCGTGCCCTGCGCTACGATCTGTCCCGCCTCAAGCACGACAATACGATCAGCCTTCTTCACGGTCGCCAGCCGGTGCGCCACGATCAGCGTGGTACGCCCTGCCCTCATATTATCAACTGCGCCTTGCACCGCGCGTTCGCTTTCCGCATCCAGCGCCGAGGTCGCCTCGTCCAACAGCAGCACCGGCGCATCGCGGAGGATGGCGCGCGCGATGGCGATACGCTGTTTCTGACCACCTGAAAGCATTACGCCGCGCTCACCCACGAAGCTGTCATACCCTTCGGGCAGAGCCGAGATGAAGTCATGCGCGGCAGCAGCGCGGGCGGCGGCCTCAACTTCGGCATCCGTCGCATCAAGGCGGCCGAAGCGGATATTCTCGCGTGCCGAGGCGGCGAAGATCACCGGGTCTTGTGGCACCAGCGCGATGTGCTGACGGAAGTCGTCACGATTGAGGTCGCGCAGATCGCACCCGTCGAGGCTGACCTGCCCGGCATCCGGATCGTAGAACCGCTGGATCATCTGGATCACGGTCGTCTTGCCCGCACCAGACGGGCCGACAAAAGCCACCGTTTCCCCGGGTTTGATCTGCAGCGACAAATGATCCAATGCGACGACATCCGGGCGGGCGGGATAGCGGAAAGTCACATCGTCAAAGTGAATCTCGCCCCGGACTGGCGCAGGCAGAGCTCTAGCCTGCAGCGGATCATTGACTGTATCCTCAGCGTTCAGCAGCTCGACCAGCCGCTCGGTTGCGCCCGCTGCGCGCTGCAGTTCGCTCCAGATTTCCGACAATGCAGCAACCGAACCTGCCATGATGATCGAATAGATCACGAACTGGATCAGCACGCCCTCGGTCATCACCCCGTTACGCACGTCATTCGCGCCCATCCACAACACGCCGACGATGCCCGAGAAAACGAGGAAGATAACGATGACCGTCAGAATCGCACGGGTCTGGATTCGGCGCAGAGAAACTTCGTACGAAGTTTCTGTCATCTCACCGAACTGCGCCCGGCTGGCCTGTTCATGGGTAAAGGCTTGCACGGTCTGCACCGCTCCCAACGCCTCGCCCGCGTTTCCCGATGACGCCGCAATCCAATCCTGGTTTTCGCGACTGATCACCCGCAACCGGCGACCCAGCACCAGAATCGGCACGACGACCAACGGAATAAGCAGCAGAACCATCCCAGTCAGCTTGGCCGAAGTCAGCAACATCAAAACCAATCCGCCTACGAACATCAGCAGATTACGCAGGGCAATCGACACCGACGAGCCCAGCACCGACTGGATTAGCGTTGTATCGGTGGTGATCCGGCTCAGGACTTCTCCGGTCATGATGCGTTCGTAAAATTCGGGACTCATCCCGATCACGCGGTCGAATACAGCCTTTCGGATATCGGCCACCACGCGCTCACCCAGTCGGGTCACCAGCGCATATCGAATACCCGTGCCTATGGCGAGGATACCAGCAATGACCAGAGCGGCCAGAAAATACCAATCCAGAAGCTCGCCATCTTCAATACGGAAATTATCAACCACACGGCGCACAGCCAAAGGCAGCATTAATGTCATGCTGGCAGTCAGGATCAGCGCCAAAGTCGCACCGATCATCAACAAGCGATACGGCAGCATGAAAGGCCACAGCGACCGCAATACGCCGATCTTCTTCGACCCGGCCCGCTCTTCATGCGCACCGGGCGCCTGTGCATTCGCTGGACTGGCTGAGCGTGTTCTTGCCATGTCTGGCCCTTGTCTTCTGGTCATCGCCGTTATCTGGCGCGTTTCAACGCTTCTTGGCGGCAGAGGCCGATGGGGTCAAGCATTGGGCGCAAATCGGACACGATCCGGGCCTTTTGACGCATTCGGCGGAGGGGCTGAACTGGAGCGGGTAGACGGAATCGAACCGACATAGCCTGCTTGGAAGGCAGGGGCTTTACCATTAAGCTATACCCGCTCAGCGTCTGGGCTGAGTAGTCCATGCGCCCCCGGGCGTCAAGAAGCGAAATCACCTATTTGTTTGGTTTTGCCATCCTCGGCTTATCTCGCTCCGGCATTGATCACAGAAATGTGATATTGTGTGGAAATCCGCGACACAGCGCACTGCTGAGCGTCTGCGCATGTACACCATGGGGGATATTCCAAATGACCGATTTTGACCTTGGCACCTACCAACGCAGGATTACCACTGGATCTCAAGATGCGCAGCGCCTGTTCGATCAGGGGCTGATCTGGTTGTTTGGGTATAATCATGAAGCGGCAGCGCACTGTTTTGAGCAGGCCATAGCTCAGGATCCGGACTGCGGCATGGCACATTGGGGCGTCGCTTATGCAATCGGCCCCAACTACAATAAACCTTGGGAGTTTTTTGAGCCCGATGAAAAAGTGGCCACGCTGGAACGAGCACATCAGGCGATCGACGCAGCGATGGCGCTGCGCGAGCGGGTTAGCCCGGTCGAAGCCGCGCTGATCGAGGCCATCGCCCACCGATTTCCAACAGATCCCACGATTGAGGATTACGGGCCATGGAATGACGCGTTCTCGGATTCGATGCGCCAAGTCTATGCCGCATATCCGGACGACCTTGAGGTCTCCTCGATCTTCGCCGAGGCGCTAATGAATCGCACCCCTTGGACGCTTTGGGATCTGAAGAACGGGGTGCCCGCTGAAGGTGCATCAACCACCGAAGCGCAAACGGTGCTGGAACGCGCCTTTGACACGTTGCCGGGCGCGTGGGACCACCCCGGCCTGCTTCATATGTATATCCACCTGATGGAGATGTCGCCCACACCCGAGAAGGCCCTGCAACATGGCGACCGGCTGGTCGATCTGGTGCCCGACAGCGGACATCTGGTGCATATGGCCACGCATATCGACGTTCTCTGCGGCGAGTATCAGAATGTCGTCTGGCGCAATCATCGCGCCGCCGCCGTCGACCAGAAATACGAAGCGATGGCGGGGGGTGAGAACTTCTATACGGTTTACCGCGTCCACAACGTGCATTTCGAAGCCTATGGCGCAATGTTCCTTGGACAACCCGAAAAAGCGCTGGCTGCATCTGAGGAACTGATGCGGATGCTGCCCGACAACGTGATCCGCTTTTTCCCGGACCTGTTCGAATCTTTCTACGGCAAGAAGATCCACGTTATGGTCCGCTTTGGCATGTGGCAGGAAATTCTGGACGAGCCACTGCCGGGGGATGCTGAGTTGTACAGCTACACCACAGCCGCGATCCATCAGGCGCGCGCCGTAGCTTTGGCCAATCTCGGGCAATTGGATGCCGCGCAGGAAGCGCGCGCACTTGCGGTTCAGGCACGCGAAGCCGTGCCGGAAAGCCGTCTGGTCTTCAATAACACCGCAGAGGATGTCTTGATGATCGGCGAGGCCATGATGGATGGAGAGATTGCGTTCAAATCCGGCGATCACGAAGGTGGCTTGGCGTATCTGCGCCGGTCTGTCGAACTGGATGATGCCTTGGTCTATGACGAGCCCTGGGGCTGGATGCAGCCCACCCGTCACGCATTGGGGGCATTGTTGATGGAGGCTGGCCAATACGAAGAGGCCGAGGCCGTCTATCGTGCCGATCTGGGCCTTGACGACACACTAGCCCGCGCCTGTCAGCACCCTCGCAATATTTGGAGTCTGCACGGCTTGCACGAATGTCTGGTCCGGCGCCGAGAAGAAACCGAAGCGCGGCATATCAAACTGCTGCTGGATCAGGCCTCGGCCCGCGCAACTATACCGGTACATGCGTCCTGCTATTGCCGCAGCAAAGCAAAAGCCGCCTAGGTCGTTTTTAGTTCGGAAACGCTAGGGTCCTGCTGCTGCAGCCGGTCGTACTAAGCTCTGCATTCGCGGCAGCCGAAGCAGAAACCACCATTGCGAGCTCATCGGTTAGTTGAACGGCGAGCATCCGCCTCTTAGCACCGGCACCGGGGACGTTTGGCTCAGATATCTTCACCCGGCGGATCAAGCAGTCCACCTGGTGCGAGCAAAGCACGTTCGGACAGCCACGGGTTCAACTCAAGGGCGTGATTCAGCGCCTCACGTGCTTCGTCGAGGCGTTTTAACCCCAACAACGACAATGCTCGCCCGCTCAGCGCAGCAACATGGTTCGGAGATAGTGCTATCGCGTGGTCCAAATCAATGAGGGCCGCGCCATAGTTTTGCTGGAGGTAATTGACAAACGCCCGCTGGTTATAGCCTTCGGCATAATCGGGGCAATAAGCGACCAAAGCGTCAAACTCGGTCAGCGCGCCCGCCAAATCCCATGCCTCGCGCAAAGACATTCCGCGGTCCAATAGGGTTTGCGCACGGACATCCGGCGCATCGGTCCAAAGCTGCCACATCTGGCCTGAAATGCCCCGTGCCTCGCGCTCGGTCACCGCGCCTTGGGCTTGCGCGATCAGCGCGTCGATCCCGGAGGTATGATCCGGCGCGACGGGGCAGTCAGCAGCGGCTTGCGCAGCAGAGGTAGCGAGAAATACAAGTGCAAGTGTGTGCTTCATCCTCTCTAACCTGATCCCGTCGGCCTATACGTCAACCGTTTTTTAGCGGGTTCAGCAGCCCGGTCTCTTTCACCGCCTCCATCGCCACGAAAGTGGATGTGTTGGCAACATGCGGCAGGGATGAGATTTTTTCGGCCAGAACCGTGCGGTATTCCGTCATTGAACGGGTGCGTATCTTGAGCAGATAGTCGAAGTTCGACGCGATCATATGGGCCTGTTCAATCTCGGCCACCTTGCGCACCGCCGCGTTGAACTCGGCCAGAGCCTTTTCGCGGGTGTCGGCCAGGCGCACCTCGACAAAGGCGACATGATCCAGCCCCAGACGGATCGGATCGAGCATGGCGCGATAGCCCGTGATGATCCCATCGGCCTCAAGTCGCTTGAGCCGCGCCTGCGTTGGCGATTTTGACAGACCGATCCTGCGCGCCAGGTCCGTTACCGAGATCCGCCCATCTTCGGCCAACGCGGTCAGGATTGCCCGATCAAACCGGTCAAGGTCGGATAAATCGTTTTGCATCAGATACACCTCCGATTTCGGTCTATTCGACCGCTCAATCTGAAAATTCAGTCCATTTGCCTGCTGTTTCATCGATATATTAGGCAAAAGCCCCGGAGTACACATGTCACATATCCTGCGCACCAAAATCGATACACAAACCTATGCCGACCAGACCGCTGTTCTGGATGCCCTGATCACTCAGGCCGCGCTGTCACAGCCCGACCGAACGTCGATCTGTAATGCCGCGGCGCAATTGGTGCGCGATATCCGGTCCAGCACCTCCCCCGGTATGATGGAGGTGTTTCTGGCGGAATATGGCCTGTCCACCGACGAAGGCGTGGCCCTGATGTGTCTGGCCGAGGCGCTATTGCGGGTGCCGGATGCCGATACCATCGATGCATTGATCGAAGACAAGATCGCGCCCTCCGATTGGGGCAAGCATCTGGGTCAATCATCCTCGTCGCTGGTGAACGCCTCGACATGGGCGCTGATGCTGACCGGACGGGTCCTGGACGAAGACAAATCCTCGCCGGTCGGTGCCTTGCGCGGTGCAATCAAGCGCTTGGGTGAACCGGTGATCCGTACCGCAGTGGGCCGCGCGATGAAAGAGATGGGGCGTCAGTTCGTTCTGGGCGAAACCATTCAATCCGCGATGAAGCGCGCCAAGGGGATGGAGGACAAGGGTTACACCTACTCCTACGACATGTTGGGTGAGGCTGCGCGGACCGAGGCCGATGCCGCCCGCTACCACCTGTCCTATTCGCGTGCCATCGCCGCCATTGCCGAGGCTTGTATCCACAAGGACATCCGCGAGAACCCCGGCATCTCGGTCAAGCTGTCCGCGCTGCACGCCCGCTATGAGCTGGCGCAGGAACGGCGGGTGATGGACGAACTGGTGCCTCGACTGCGGGCGCTGGCGCTGTTGGCCAAGGCCGCAGGCATGGGTCTGAACGTCGACGCCGAAGAGGCCGACCGGCTGTCCCTGTCGCTGCAGGTCATCGAAGAGGTCATGGCCGAACCCGCGCTGGCAGGCTGGGATGGGTTCGGCATTGTTGTGCAGGCCTATGGCCCGCGCGCCGGATTGGTGCTGGACACGCTCTACGAGATGGCGGAGCGACATAACCGCAAGCTGATGGTGCGGCTGGTCAAGGGCGCGTATTGGGATACCGAAATCAAGCGTGCACAAGTTGAGGGCGTCGATGGCTTTCCAGTCTTCACCCAGAAGGCGGCGACCGACGTGTCCTATATCGCCAATGCCCGCAAGCTGTTGGGTATGACCGACCGCATCTATCCGCAATTCGCCACCCATAACGCCCACACGGTCAGCGCGATCCTGCATATGGCCGACGACCAGCCGTTCGAGTTCCAGCGCCTGCATGGGATGGGCGAAACCTTGCATCAGATCGTGCGTGACAAGCAGAATTCGCGCTGCCGCATCTATGCCCCTGTCGGGGCGCATCGGGATCTACTGGCCTATCTGGTGCGGCGTTTGCTGGAGAACGGTGCGAACTCATCCTTCGTGAACCAGATCGTTGATGAGGATGTCGCCCCGGAAATCGTTGCAACCGACCCGTTTCTGGCGGTTCAAACACCTGCCAAGCCGCTACCGACCGGACCCGAGCTGTTCGCGCCGGAGCGCCCCAATTCCAAAGGGTTCGATCTGCATCATACGCCGACCCTGGATCAAATCGATATCGCGCGCGATGCTTACCGCGCCCATCACTGGTACGCTCGACCTTTGCTGTCGGATGACGCACAGCCTGAGGCGGACACACCCGTCATAAACCCGGCGCAGCCGCAAGATCGCCCCGGTTCTGTCGCCGCCGCCAGCACGACAGACGTGGAACTGGCGCTGGCAAGCGCGTGCCCGTGGCAGGCCTCGGCTGAGACGCGCGCTGCCGCGCTCAACAAGGCTGCCGATCTCTATGAGGCGCATTTTGGAGAGCTGTTTGCCCTACTCGCCCGCGAAGCCGGAAAATCCGTGCCCGATGCGGTGGCCGAACTACGCGAAGCGGTCGATTTCCTGCGCTACTACGCCGCCAACATTCCTGCAGCCAAACCTGCAGGGATTTTCACCTGTATCAGCCCGTGGAACTTCCCCTTAGCAATTTTCACCGGGCAGATTTCGGCGGCGCTGGCTACCGGGAACGCCGTGCTGGCAGCCCCTGCCCCGCAAACGCCGCTGATCGCGCACCGTGCCATTCAATTGATGCACGAGGCAGGCGTTCCGCGCGATGCTTTGCAGCTGCTGCCGGGTGGGCCGAAAGTGGGTGCGGCCCTGACATCTGACGAACGGGTCTCAGGCGTGGCCTTTACCGGATCGACCGCGACCGCGCTGAAAATTCGGATCGCCATGGCGCAGCATATGCGACCGGGCACGCCTTTGATCGCCGAAACCGGTGGTCTGAACGCCATGATCGTGGACAGCACCGCCCTGCCCGAACAGGCCGTGCAGTCGATCATCGAAAGTGCATTCCAGTCGGCAGGTCAAAGGTGTTCAGCCCTGCGCTGCCTCTATCTGCAAGAAGACATCGCCGATGATGTTCTGACCATGCTTCAGGGCGCAATGGATGCTTTGCAGGTCGGCGACCCGTGGCTGATCTCAACCGATTGCGGTCCGGTGATTGACGAGCAGGCCCGGCAGACCATCGCGGATCACGTGGCCAAAGCCCGCGCTGAGGGACGTGTTCTGAAAGAACTCTCCACCCCACCCGAAGGCACGTTTATCGCGCCAACTCTGATCGAAATCCCTGGCATCGCAGCGCTGCAGCGCGAGGTGTTCGGCCCGATTCTGCATGTCGCCCGGTTCAAAGCACAGGATATCGATAAGGTAATCGCGGATATCAACGCCACAGGTTACGGCCTGACATTCGGTCTGCACACACGGATCGATGACCGGGTGCAGCATGTGACCGAGGCGATCCATGCCGGCAACATCTATGTCAACCGCAACCAGATCGGCGCGATCGTGGGCTCGCAACCCTTCGGAGGCGAGGGCCTATCAGGCACAGGCCCCAAAGCGGGTGGCCCGAACTATATGGCGCGGTTCTGTGCCCCGGATCGGCAGGCAAGTTCAGCAAGCTGGGAAAGCGCGGCAGAGCTGGGCGCCCCCGAAGGTCAGCCAGCCCCGCCCCGCACCCAATCGCTGCCCGGCCCCACTGGCGAATCGAACCGTCTGACAGAATATGCACGGCCACCGCTATTGTGCATGGGACCTGGACCTGAGGCCGCGCAAGCACAGGTCGATGCAGTGAAAGCTCAGGGTGGGACGGCAATCCGGATGACCGGGGCACTGGATCTGCACCGGCTTGAAAACCTGGCCGGATTCTCGGGCGTTCTGTGGTGGGGCGACGAAGATACCGCCCGTCAGATCGAGCAGCACCTGGCCCGGCGGGATGGCCCGATCATTGCTCTGATCCCCGGCCAGCCCGATCGCGCGCGCGTGTTGGGAGAACGCCATGTCTGCGTCGATACCACTGCCGCCGGAGGCAACGCCGCCCTTTTGGGAGGTGCGGCATAACCGGACCTTGACGCTGGGCGACGAAAAGCCCAGCGTCGCGCCATGTTTCCGATCCGTGACCATAACCCTTCGGGGCGTACTCCGTTTGTCGTCTACGCCCTGATGGCTGCCAACATCCTGATCTTCCTCAGCTATGTGGGGATCATGGAGGATGCGCGGCTGATCAACCGGTTTTATTTCGACTATGCCGTCATTCCGGCGCGCATCTCGGACGGTATCGCGCTGGAAACGCTTGTGAGCTCGATGTTCCTGCATGGGGGCTGGATGCATCTGGCCGGAAACATGCTGTTTCTATGGATATTCGGCGACAATCTCGAAGATGAAATGGGGCACTTCCTGTTTCTCGCATTCTATCTGTTGGCGGGAATCGGGGCGGGCCTGATCCACGTGATTTCAGCCCCGGATTCGGTGGTTCCGACCATCGGCGCATCCGGAGCAATTGCTGGGGTGATGGGGGGATATCTGCTTTTGTTCCCAAAAGCCCGAGTGGATATCCTGCTGATTCTGATCGTCTATTTCCGCGTCTTCACGATCCCTGCCTTTGTGATGCTGGGCGTTTGGCTGGGTCTGCAATTCTTCGGCAGCCTGTCCAGCAATCCGGATGAAGGCGGCGTCGCCTATTGGGCGCATACCGGAGGGTTCTTTGTCGGGCTGGTGCTCTGCGTCCCGCTCTGGCTCAGGCGCGGCGGAACCGAGTTCTGGAGTCGGACACACGGCCACCCACCGCACCCCGAACACGAGTACAAGTTATCGCAATCGCGTATCCCAAAAGTGCCGCGCAAATAGCGCTGTTTACTCTGGCAACCGTCCACCGCTGAGCCGCGTGATCTCTTCTGCCGCATGGGTGACCAGCGCTCCCAGCTCCGGCGCACGCGCCTTGCTGAACCGCACGGTCGGTCCAGAAACCGAGATACCCCCGCAAGGTTCACCTCGATCATCAAAAATGGCCGCGCCGATGCAGGACATACCTTCATAGCGCTCTTCATGATCATGGGACCAACCGCGTTGCCGGGTCAGGGCCAGATCCTCCATCAGACCTGTATCAGGGAGCCTCGTGTTCGCTGTAAAAGATATATGCGCGCTGGCCTCCAACAATTTGCTTAATCGCTCTTCGCGCATCGCGGCCAAAATCGCCTTGCCCGTGCCCGAGGCATACATGGGCGTCCGCGCGCCGGGCGGAAAAAACGCCCGGATCGGGTTCTGAGTCTCGACCTGCCCAACGAACACAACCTGTCCGCCATCCGGCACGGCCAGATTGGCCGTTTCACCACTTTCCTGCATCAAACGCCGCAGGATCGGCCTGCCAATCTCAAGTACGCTGTTGCGGCGTAGGAACGAAGCTCCGGTGCGATAAGCCTCTATCCCGATCATCCACTCCTGGCGTTCTTCATCGAAGGTGACGAACCCATGTTTCTGCAGGGTCACAAGGATACGATGGGTGGTCGCGGTCGGAACTTCCACTTCACGCGCAAGATCGCTGAGCGCCGAACGTTCGAGCCGCGCCACCGTAGTAAGAACGCCCAACGCGCGGTCGAGCGATTGCATGGTTCCCGCCGAGCTTTCCTTGAACAGTGATTTCGGCCTGCCACGAGGTCTTTTCTGCGATTCCATTCCGGCTGATCTCTCCGATCTTTTGGACGCGGTCGTTTCCAACGGTCTATCGAGCGCAATTTCGAGAAACTGAAACCTATTACATTTCAGTTGCTTGCCATTTATCTATCTATAATGAAAATATTTTTCAAGAAAATTGCAAAAAAGCGAAACACGGGTGACACTTGGTTCGAGAGCAAAGGACAAGAGCCATGTCAAACCAGAACCCGGTCTTCATTCCCGGACCGACCAATATCCCTGATCGCCTGCGGCTTGCGATGCAGGTGCAAACTCAGGACCACCGCGCGCCGGACTTTGTCGAGACATTTGCACCGGTGCTTGAGGATACCAAGAAAGTGTTCGGCACAAGCGATGGCGAGATCGTCACCTTCCCCGCCAGCGGCACCGGTGGCTGGGAGGCTGCGATCACCAACACCCTCAGCCCCGGCGACACGGTATTGGTGGCACGTTACGGCGTGTTCAGCCATCGTTGGATCGACCTGTGTCAGCGGCATGGTCTGGACGTTCGGGTCATCGAATGCCCCTGGGGTACCGGCGCACCCGCCGATCAGTTCGAGGCCGCGCTTGCAGCGGATACATCGCATCAGATCAAGACCGTTCTGGTCACCCATAACGAAACGGCAACCGGCGTGCGCTCGGACATCGAAGCGGTGCGCAAAGCGATGGATGCGGCCGACCACCCGGCGATGATGTTCGTCGATTGCGTCAGCTCTCTGGCCTCGATGCCGTTTGAGTTTGACCGCTGGGGCGTGGACATCGCCGTCTCTGGCTCGCAAAAAGGGTTCATGCTGGCCACGGGCATGGCGATCCTGTGCGTCAGCCCCAAGGCTCTGGACGCGATGGAAACCGCCAAACTGCCCCGCACTTTCTTCGATTTCCGCGACATGATGGCCGCGAATGCGTCGGGCGGATTTCCCTATACGCCGCCGCTGCAGCTGATCTATGGCATGCGCGAAAGCCTGAAGATGCTGTTCGAAGAAGGGTTGGAAAACGTCTATGCCCGCCACCACAGACTTGCCGAGGGCGTCCGCCGCGCGGTCGATGCCTGGGGGTTGAAACTGGTCGCGCAGTCGCCCGATCTCTACTCGGACACTGTCAGCGCGATTTATGTGCCCGAAGGCTATGACAGCAACGTGTTGACCGATCATGCGTTCAACACCTATGGCGTGTCCTTTGGCATCGGTCTGGGCGAGTTGAACGGCAAAGCCTTCCGCATCGGCCATCTGGGCAGTCTAACGGATGTGATGGTGCTGTCCGGTCTGGGTGCAATCGAGATGGCGATGGCGGATCTGAACTATCCGATCGAACTGGGCAGCGGCGTGGCCGCGGCGCAGGACTATTATCGCACCGGTCCGACGGGCCACGCCAAAGCCGCAGCCTGAGGAGGAAACGATGTTGGACCATATCCCGGCGGCCGATCTGACCATCGACGACATGCGCGCCGCGCATGACCGGATCAGACCCTATATTCGCCGCACGCCCATCATAACCTCGGACTATTTGAATGACCTGACCGGCGCCCAGCTGTTCTTCAAATGCGAGAACTTTCAGGAAGCGGGCGCGTTCAAGGTGCGGGGGGCCTGCAATGCCGTGTTTGACCTGAGTGACGATATGGCCGCAAAAGGCGTCTGCACGCATTCTAGCGGCAACCACGCTCTGTCGTTGTCCTATGCCGCTGGTCGACGCAGCATCCCCTGCAACGTGGTCATGCCGCGCACCGCACCGCAAGCCAAGAAGGACGCCGTGCGCCGCTATGGTGGTACGATCACCGAATGTGAGCCCTCCACCTCCTCCCGAGAAGCGACGTTTGCTGAGGTACAGGCGCGGACGGGTGGAGAGTTCGTGCACCCTTACAACGATCCACGCGTCATCGCCGGTCAGGCCACCTGCTCGGCTGAGATGCTGGAGCAAACCGATGGCGTGGACGCCGTGATCGCCCCAATTGGCGGCGGCGGCATGGTTTCGGGCACCTGTCTGACGGTCTCGAACCTTGCGCCGGACACGGCGATCTACGCGGCTGAGCCCGAGCAGGCAGACGATGCCTATCGCTCTTTCAAGGCGGGGCACATCATCGCGGATGACGCGCCCAAAACAATCGCCGACGGGCTGCTGGTACCGCTCAAGGAAAACACCTGGCACTTTGTATCCAACAATGTGACCGACATTTTTACCGCCTCCGATGCTGAGATCATTGAGGCCATGAAACTGACCTGGAAATACCTCCGGGTGGTGATGGAGCCCTCCTCGGCAGTGCCACTGGCTACGATCCTCAAAAACCCCGACACCTTCCGAGGCAAGCGCGTCGGCGTGATCATCACCGGCGGCAACGTGGATCTGGATAAACTGCCCTGGCTGACAGGGTAAGGAGAAACAGGATGAACAAACCCATGAATATCGATCAACTCGAAGTTGGCTATGACATCCCTGCCGCGATTGGCATGGATGAGTCGGAAATCCAGACGCCTTGCCTGATCCTCGATCTGGACGCGCTGGAGCGGAACATCAAGAAGATGGGCGACTACGCCAAGGCGCATAGTATGCGGCACCGGGTGCACGGCAAGATGCACAAATCGGTAGACGTTGCGAAACTGCAGGAGCAACTCGGCGGTGCGGTTGGTGTCTGCTGTCAAAAGGTATCCGAGGCCGAGGTGTTCGCACGCGGAGGTATCAAAGACGTTCTGGTGTCGAACCAGGTGCGCGATCCGGCCAAGATCGACCGTTTGGCGCGTCTGCCCCAGCTTGGCGCTCGCACGATTGTCTGCGTCGACGATGTGGAAAATGTTGCTGACCTGTCTGCTGCAGCCGCTAAGCATGGCACTGAATTGGAAGTCTTTGTCGAAATCGACTGCGGCGCGGGCCGCTGTGGTGTCACCACAACCCCCGCCGTGATTGAAATCGCCAAGGCCACACAGGCCGCGCCAAACCTGAAATTCACCGGCATTCAGGCGTATCAGGGTGCGATGCAGCACCTCGACACCTATGAGGCTCGTAAGGAAAAGCTGGATATAGCCATTGCAATGGTCAAAGACGCGGTCGACGGGCTGAAGGCCGAAGGGATCGAATGCGAACTGGTTTCGGGGGGCGGAACCGGATCGTATTATTTCGAAAGCAATTCGGGCGTCTACAACGAGTTGCAATGCGGTTCTTACGCTTTCATGGATGCGGATTATGGTCGCATTCTCGACGAGAACGGCGAACGGATCGATCAGGGCGAATGGGAGAACGCGCTGTTCATCCTGACCAGTGTGATGAGCCACGCCAAGGCAGACAAAGCGATTTGCGATGCAGGCCTGAAGGCGCAGTCTGTCGATAGCGGCCTGCCCTTCATCTATGGGCGCGAAGACGTGGAATACCTCAAGTGTTCAGACGAACACGGCGTGATCGGTGACCCGGATGGCGTGCTGAAGGTCAACGACAAACTGCGGCTGGTGCCCGGTCACTGCGACCCGACCTGCAATGTCCATGACTGGTATGTGGGCGTGCGGAGCGGCAAGGTCGAGGCGCTTTGGCCGGTGTCGGCCCGCGGCAAGGCTTATTGATCTGCCGATAAAAGCAGCAAAGGGCGGCGCGTCGGTGCCGCCCCTTTTTGATGTCATCATAAAGAAAGGTATATGCGATGATCATCGTCCCTGAAAAGGAAATCGGCGCTCTGCTGGGTCGCAAGGAAAGTTATACCGCTGTCGAACAGGTGTTTGCCGCGATGGCCGCAGGTGATGCCTATAACTTCCCAGTCGTGCGCGAGGCGATTGGCCATGCGGATGCACTCTATGGATTTAAGGGTGGGTTTGACCGTGCGGGTATGTCTCTGGGCCTGAAAGCCGGAGGGTATTGGCCCAACAATCTGGAAACACATGGCTTGATCAACCACCAATCCACTGTGTTTCTGTTCGACCCTGACACAGGCCGCGTCCGCGCCATCGTCGGGGGCAACCTTCTGACCGCGCTGCGTACGGCAGCGGCCTCATCAGTGTCGATCAACCACCTGGCGCGCAAGGATGCCAAGGTAATCGGGATGGTCGGCGCAGGGCATCAGGCAACATTTCAACTGCGCGCGGCGTTAGAACAGCGCGCCTTCGAGAAAGTCATCGGATGGAACCTGCATCCCGAGATGCTGCCCAACATTGAGAAGGTCGCGGTTAAAGCGGGATTGCCATTTGAGGCCGTGGACCTGCCCGCCATGGTGCAGGCGGATGTGATTATCACTATCACATCATCCTTCGCGCCGAACCTGATGTCCGAGCATGTCTCGGACGGCACCCATATCGCCTGCATGGGCACGGACACGGTTGGCAAGCAAGAGGTCGCCACCGACCTGATCGCCCGCGCCAATGTCTTTACGGACGAGATCGCGCAGGCGGTGACATTGGGCGAAAGCCAGCATGCAGTCGCCGCCGGAACCAAAACCGAAAGCGATATCCGTCAGATCGGAGAGGTCATCAACAGCACCCATCCCGGACGCACCTCCGATGATGAAGTGACCCTATTCGACGGCACCGGAGTTGGGCTGCAGGATCTTGCAGTGGCAAGTGCTGTTGTCGATCTGGCGGTCCAGCAAGGCATCGCGATCGAGGTCGGCTTCTAAACCAAAACGCGCGCCCGGATCGGACGCGCGCACTGCGATCAATAGACCGGGGTTAGATGTCAGCCCCGGATCACCTTTGCGAAATTGTCAAAGATCGGCTCATTGGCACAGATCACTTCGCCATCCTCAAGCACGCTGCCTTCGGGGTTCAGTGCCTGAACAAATCCTCCAGCCTCTTTCACGATGATGATACCGGCGGCCAAGTCCCACGCGTTCAGACGACGTTCCCAGAAGCCTTCGTAGCGACCGGCGGCCACATAGGCCATGTCCAGTGCTGCAGCGCCCCAGCGACGCACACCGGCGCAGGCGGGCATCAATCGGGCCAGATCCTGCAGAGTCACAGGCAGGTCCGAGCGGCCACCAAACGGCAGACCTGTCGAGAAGATGGATTCAATCATGCGGTGGCGGCCTGAGACGCGGATGCGGGTATCGTTCATCCACGCGCCTTCACCTTTTTCAGCAAAGAACATCTCGTCCTTGGCAGGGTCATAGATCACACCAGCGACGATCTTGCCCTTGTGTTCCAACGCAATTGAAACCGCCCAGTGCGGCAGCCCGTGCAGGAAGTTGGTGGTGCCGTCCAGCGGGTCAACGATCCAGCGACGGGTCGGGTCTTCGCCGTCTATCGAACCGCCCTCTTCGGCGAGCCAGCCATAGGTCGGACGCGCACCCAGCAGTTCCTCTTTCAGGATGGCCTCGGCGGCGATATCGGCTTTCGACACAAAGTCGCCCGCGCCCTTCATCGACACCTGCAGGTTCTCGACTTCACGAAAATCCTTGACCAGAGACCGTCCCGCTTTGCGCGCGGCTTTGATCATGATGTTGAGATTTGCACTGCCAACCATTTTCCATAGGCTCCTGTTCGGTCAAGCCGCGCGTATACTGGCGCAATGCGCCCTTGCCAAGAGGAATGATACGCATGGCTGCCCTGCACCGGGCGCTACTGCGATTGAAGCGCGCGCGCCTCGGTGCGGGCCAGCTTTACCAGTTCCTGAACAAAAGGTTTTTCAAGGTCCTCACTGCGCACCGCAGCATAGAGCCTGCGAGTGATGCCTTCTTTGGTCAGCGGACGGGTGACATAGTCGGAGTTGTACTTGACCTCGCGCACCACCCAATCCGGCAGCACGGAAATGCCGCGGTTCGAGGCGACCAGCAACAGGATAACGGCGGTCAGTTCGACCTGCCGGATCGAGGCCGGCTCAACTCGTGCCGGGATCAGCAACTGGCTGAACACATCCAGACGCGTGCGTTCAACTGGATAGGTGATCAGGGTCTGGCCACGAAAATCCTCGGCCTCAATGTAGGGCTTTTCGGCCAGAGGGTGAGACGAGGCGGCGACGAAAACTGCATTATAGTCAAACAGCTCGACAAATTCGACGCCGGGCAGATCTTCGGGATCGGAAGAGACCACCAGATCGACCTCTTCCTTCTGCAAAGCGGGCAGCGCGTCGAAGGCCAGCCCGGGGCGAATATCCACATCAACATCCGGCCATGACTTGCGGAACGCTTCAAGCACCGGAAACAGCCATTCAAAGCAAGCGTGGCATTCAATCGCGATATGCATACGGCCCGTGCGCCCATCGCGCAGCGAGGAAAACTCGTGCTGCATTGCCTCGACCTGCGGCAGAATCTGTTCCGCCAATCGCAGCAGACGCAGACCTGCCGCTGACAGTTTCATCGGCTTCGACCGGCGCAGAAACAGCTCAACCCCGGCTTGATCCTCCAGACCCTTGATCTGATGGCTCAGCGCGGATTGCGTGATGTTCAGTTGATCAGCCGCCCGCGCCAGACCACCGCATTCATGGATGGCCTTGATGGTCCGCAGATGTCGAAACTCGATATGCATATATCACATGACTCATGTTGTTCTTGAACAATATGAGTTTGTCTCACATTCACCAGCATGGCACAAGGGGCGCAATTGATCCTGAGAGGCCGTGATGACCCAACCTGAAATTTCATTCGAGTTCTTTCCACCCAAAACGCTGGAGGCCTCATTCCGGCTTTGGGATACGGTCCAGACACTGGCCCCGCTGGAGCCCAGATTTGTCTCGGTCACCTATGGCGCGGGCGGGACGACGCGCGAGTTAACCCGCGATGCGGTGGCGACCTTGCACAAATCATCCGGACTGCCGGTCGCGGCGCATCTGACCTGTGTCGATGCATCACGTCAAGAAACGCTGGAGATCGCGGATAAGTTTGCCCGTGCCGGTGTCGAAAATATCGTCGCACTACGGGGCGATCCTCCGAAAGGTCAGGATGCGTTCACACCGCACCCCGATGGATTTGCCCATTCAGTGGAACTGATCGAAGCTCTGGCTGAAACCGAAATGTTCAGCATTCGTGTCGGTGCCTATCCCGATATCCATCCCGAAGCCTACGATGCGCGGGCGGATGTGGATTGGCTGAAGGCAAAGCTGGATGCAGGCGCGGATGAGGCGCTGACACAGTTCTTCTTTGAGGCTGAAACGTTCTTCCGCTTCCGTGACGCTTGCGAAAAGGCTGGCATCGACAAACCCATCGTGCCCGGCATTCTGCCAATCGAAAACTGGAACGGAGCGCGTCGTTTTGCCCAGCGCTGCGGGACCCGGATTCCTGAATGGGTCGAGAATGCCTTTGACAAAGCCGTTCGCGATGATCGCGAGGAGCTTTTGGCAACAGCACTTTGTACAGAACTGTGCTCGGACCTGATCGACGGTGGTGTGGACAAGCTGCATTTCTACACGCTCAATCGCCCGGAGCTTACGCGCGACGTCTGCTTTGCATTGGGCATCACACCTCGGGCTGAATTGCAGAATGTAGCGTGATTTTGATGCGCCCCGGTTCCACAAATGGGGCTGTGGCGTATTTTCATCTGCAGGGCGGAAACGATACCAGCGACAATCGAAACTCAGGCCTAACAACTGTTGCGCAGGCCCACGCTAATACCCGGTGAAATTTGACAAAAAAGTGACCACTGGCAAATTGGGGTCAGTGTAGTTTTAACGAGTATTTGAGTATGGAGCCAGTGAGCAAGATAAAGGCTCGTGCCGAAGCCTTGCAGGTTTTGGGCCTGTCGCAAAACGCCAGTGCAAACGAGATTCGTGACGCCTGGCGCAGTGTCGCCTTCCATGATCATCCAGATCATACCGGCGGGGATTACGACGGGTTTTCTCGGGCCAAGGCGGCATATGATTTTCTGCGCAATGAAGGATTGACCTGCAAAGGGTCATCTGGTGCGTCGATGCCACGCAGACCACGCCTGAAAAAACGCGTGATCGAATTGGCCATGGATGAGATCGAAGCCTGCCGCGATCTGCTAAACCCGGAACGCGCCTTATCGGATCTATCCGACAACGAAACGAATGAGGTGGCGAAGCCCAAAGTGGATCTGTCGGACCATGTGCCGGAAGCAATCGGCTGTTTCGGACGCGATCTGACCTATTTTGTGGCCTCTTCGGTTTGCGAAGGTTCAAACCGGGTCGCGCTGCCGACTTCGGTTCTGACCAGTTGCAGAAAAGCCGAAACCGAGATTCTGTCATTTCAATCCAAAAGCTCGGGCTCTGGGGAAATCGTTGTCCCCGATCCCATCCGCGAGCGCAGGTTTCCCGGCGCCAAGAGCGTAAGGATACGCTTTGAAGCGGATCAGCACATGCGGGATTTATTTGAGTTGGCCGGATAGACCGGCCCAAAGAAAAAGCCCGACCTTGGCGGTCGGGCTTTAATGTTCAGTGTAAGCAATCAGTTCGAGATCGGACCTTCCGAAGTGAATTTCGGGATCACGCTGGACGAAGCCGCATCGGATTCGATACCGGGCCAGTTGCCTTCGGCCAGGTTGATGTTAGCGGGTACATCCTCTTCCCAGAAGCCGACGACCACGTCGGTGATGTTCAGATAAAGCTTGTCATCGACGATCCGCCACAGGTTCGGGTTGGCTGGAACCTTACCGCCTTTCGACACACCATAAGCACAGTGGCCATCATATTGCGGCGCGTAATAGGCTGGGTTTTCCAGGAATTTATCGCGATTTTCCGCGGATGCGAATGCCCAGGTCGCACCGTTGTATTCTGCTGTGAAGTCGGCGCGGCCACGCACGGCCTCGGGCTGCGATTGGCCGACAGGGACCTGATCAAGGCTGCGATAAGCAACGACGTCATATCCCGACACGGCAAATCCGGTGCCATCGACATATTGATCTCCGGCAAATGCGGGAACGGCAAAGGCGATTGTTGCTGCAAGGCTCAGCGCAAAGCGTTTCATGTGGTTGGTCCTTATGTCCTTACGGTTTCCAGGAACCCGACTTGTGGGGTCTGACCAGACAATAGGCGATTTTCGCACCGCGCGAAGACCCCCTCGCGCCGCTGTTACATCAGACGGCGTTTTGTGAGCCGAACCACGCCGAATGTTACAAAGTTCGTGCCACGTTCGGGGTTGGACTTTGAGTTCTGCAATATTAGCTGTGGGTGCAGCGGCCGCGCAGGCCGGTTCTGAAGGAAAGGCACGAGATGAGCGAACAATCCACCTATACCCCTCCGAAAGTCTGGACCTGGGACAGCGAAAGCGGCGGGCGCTTTGCCAACATCAATCGCCCCATCGCCGGAGCCACCCATGACAAGGATCTGCCGGTCGGAAAGCACCCGATGCAGCTGTATTCTCTAGCCACGCCAAACGGCGTCAAAGTGACCATTATGCTTGAGGAGTTGCTGGCCCTGGGCCAAGAGGGTGCTGAATATAATGCCTGGCTGATCAATATCGGTGAAGGGGACCAGTTCAGCTCTGGATTTGTCGGCGCCAACCCGAACTCGAAGATCCCGGCCCTTTGGGATCGCTCGGGCGACACTCCGATCCGCGTGTTCGAAAGCGCCTCGATCCTGTTCCATCTGGCTGAAAAGTTCGGAGCATTCCTGCCTGAAAGCGGGACCGAGCGGACCGAGGTCATGAACTGGCTGTTCTGGCAAATGGGCAGCGCACCCTATCTGGGCGGTGGGTTTGGACACTTCTACGCTTATGCGCCCGAGAAATGGCAATACCCGATCGACCGTTTTGCGATGGAGGCCAAACGCCAGCTGGATGTGCTCGACCGGGAACTGGCCGACAAGCCCTATATCGCGGGTCAGGACTATACCATTGCAGACATGGCAATCTGGCCGTGGTACGGGCAGCTGGTGCTGGGCCGTCTTTATGACGCGGCTGAGTTCCTGGATGTGGAGAGCTACAAGAACGTCATGCGTTGGGCCAAAGAAATCGACGCACGCCCCGCGGTGCAGAGGGGTCGCATGGTCAACCGCGCCTTTGGTGAGCCGCATACGCAATTGCACGAGCGCCACGACGCCAGCGACTTCGAAACTCGCACGCAGGACAAGCTGGCACCGGCCGATTGATTGGCCGGATGACTATTTGAGAATCGGGGGCCGCGCAGGATCAGATCCCGGAGCGACCCTTTCCATGCTCGGGGTCTGAGGCTGCGGAAGATCAAAGCGCAGCCCGACCTTGGCCAGAGCCGCCGCGGCGGGCTCATCAGGTGCAAAGAAACCCACATCCAGCGCGCCGGCTTCGATACCAGAAAACGTCAGAGCCTCGGAAACCGCACGCGCCAGTGCGGGCTGCGCACCTTCAATTGCGGCGACAAAGCCCAGCAGATGGCCCTGACCGCCATCCTGAGTCTTCGTTGCCACCAGAAACGCTGCGGCGGCAAGCCCGGCGGCCGTTGCCAGTTTGGTATCCAGCGCAGTCAGCAAGACGTCGGGCAAACCGGCAGGCGGGCTGAATTCGGCCAACCGCTGCTGCACTTCTTCCGGACCATGCTGCAACGTATCGGCCAACCATGCCAACGCCTCAGCCGGGATCAACATCGACGAGGGCGCGACCTCGAGGTTCAGCCCAAGTCCGATCCCCTGCCCTGAAAGCATCGACGACAGAACCCGACCGGACAGCGCAACATATGGCACGGGGCAACCCGCAAAGCGCGCAAGACGTTCTTCAAGGTCGAAGGCCAACACGAAGCGTCCATCGGCGACATCAAACAGCTCGGGCGAGATATTCTCGTCGCGGGCTTCTTCGGTCAGCATCAGAAACAGTTCACTATCGGCAAGTCGCTCAAAAAACCGCAGACGCGCCGCATCGTCTTGCGGGACCGCCTCCATAGCGGCATGTGCGGCATCGAGCGCTGTGGTTTCAGACATTCATCACCTCTTGCACCCGAGCGCGCAGAACCGGCAGCAGATCGGCCTCGAACCACGGGTTTTTCTTCAGCCAACCCGTATTGCGCCACGAGGGATGAGGCAAGGCAAAGACCCGCGGCGCATGGTCCCGCCAGCGGCTGACGGTTTCGGTTACTGGCGTCTTGGCCCCCAGATGGTATTTATGTGCGTGACCGCCCACCAGCACGGTCAATGGCACCTCGCCCAGCGCCGCCATCACTTTGTCATGCCATGTCTTTCCGCAGATCGGCGGGGGCGGAAGATCCGCCTTGCGCGCGTTATATCCGGGAAAGCAAAACGCCATCGGTACGATCGACACACGGTCGCGGTCGTAGAATGTGGCCTCATCGACCCCCAACCACTCGCGCAGGCGATCCCCCGACGGATCGGTAAAAGGGCGGCCCGACTCATGAACCCGCGCGCCAGGCGCCTGACCTGCAATCAGGATACGTGCGCCGGGGCGGAACCATACCACGGGGCGCGGCTGGTGCGCGGTTTCAGTCTGGGCGAACTTGTCCGCGCAAAGGCGACATGCGCGTATGTCTTCGATCAATGAACTCATGGGGTCATCAGGCGTTGCGAATTGCACCGGGTCAAGACAGGCGCGGTCGAACACGTCCAGCCCTTGCAACACTTCGTCGTCATAGCCCCGGATATGCATTGATCATTTGTTTCTTATTTCGACATAATGTGGCCAACATGGATCGGTAGCACCAACGCTTTCAAACCGACAAGAACCCGAGCGATCTACAGGCCGCGCATGCTGGAATTTGATAATGTCAGCAAGTCTTTCTGGACCGGAACTCGCCGCAAGGTGATTCTGGATCAGGTGTCGTTTCGGGTTGAACTTGGCACTTCGCTGGGCGTGCTGGCCCCGAATGGAACCGGCAAAACAACGTTGATCAACATGATGGCCGGGCTGGAAAAACCTGACGAAGGTGTGATCCGGCGTGACTGCCGTGTTTCGTTTCCGATGGGGTTCACTGGCGGGGTGGCCAAGCGCCTGTCAGCGCTTGAGAACGCGCGCTACATCGCCAAGATCTATGGCATGGACCCCGACTATGTCGAAGCCTACTGCAGTTGGCTGTGCAATCTAGGGGAGTATTTCAACCAGCCGCTCGGCACTTATTCGGCCGGGATGCGCGCGCGTTTTACCTTTGCGCTGATGTTGGCTCTGGATTTCGACATGTATTTGATCGATGAGGGGATGCCCTCGACAACGGATGTGGAATTCAACAAGAAGGCCGGGGCCATCTTGCAGGAAAGACTGCGTACCACGACGCTTGTAATCGTTTCGCACAACCCGGCAGTGCTTGAGAAATTCGCGCGCCAGGCGGCGGTTCTGCTGGATGGTCAGCTCTATATGTTTGAAACCTTGGAAGAGGCGAAGCAGCTTTATGACTACCAAACCCAAGGCTAGAAAATATAATCCCGACCGCACCCCAAGCGGTGAGGGGACGCCACAGGCACGCGCCGACGCTATGGCGCGTATTCGTGAGGCCACGCAACCGCCCGAAGCCGCGAATGATGTCCAGCCCGGGACCGAGTTGGACGCGATCAAGCGGGAAGGGCTGACAGGACGGCAACTGCGCGTCGCAAGACGGCTTGCGCAGAAAAACGGCCTGGCGGCAACCTCAGACTATGACGCGGTTCGCCTGCTGCGTCTAAAGGGAATTGATCCGTTTCAACGCGCCAACCTGCTTGATCTGACCGCTGTTGACACAACGGGACAGGACGGCAGTGTAGCGAAGGACAACATCAAAATTCATCTGCCGCAGACCGCGAAAGACTCACAGAAGAATCTGCCTGGTCCGGAACTCAGCCCAACCCAGCGGCGAGAGTATGAGATTGGTCAGATCCAGAAAGACATTGCGCGCCGTCGTCGTCGCAAACTTATGGGGCTGTTTGCGCGCCTGACCGCCTTTGTCCTGTTGCCGACACTGATCGTGGGAGCCTACTTCTACCGCGTGGCCACTCCGATGTATGCCAGCGCCTCGGCGTTTTCGATTTTGCAGGCCGATGGTGGAGGTGCGTCGTTCGGAGGTTTCCTTGCAGGCACTCAGTTTGCCACGGCGCAGGATTCAGTTGCCACACAGGAATTTCTGGAATCCAAAGATGCGTTGGAGCGGCTTGAAAGAGATACCGGTTTTGCCGAGATATTCCAGCAGGATTGGATTGACCCGATCCAACGTCTATCTACGGATGCAAGCCTCGAGGAAACCTACAAACTCTACAAACGGATGATAACGATCGGCTATGACCCCAGCGATGGCATCATTCGCATGGAGGTTGCGGCCCCGAGCCCTGAAATCTCAGTAGATTTATCAAGACGGCTCATCTCTTACGCCGAGGAAACCATAAATGGCCTGACCGAGAAAAAGCGTGAGGACCAGATGCGCGATGCGCGAGAAAGCTTTGAAGCCGCGCAAGCCGCACGCAGACAGGCGCAGGAGGATTTGATCGAGCTTCAGCTGCAAGGCGCAATTCTTGATCCGCAAAGCGTGATCGCAAGCCTACGCGCGCGCATCGATCAGTTCGAGTTCGAGTTGCAGGACAAGGAACTGCAACTTGCGGCTTTGCTGGACAATCTGCGCCCCAATCAAGCCAAGGTTGATGGGGTCCGCGCGGATATCGCGCGCCTCGAAGTGGTCCTCGAAGAACTGAATGCCGAGATGCTGGACGTCTCGGCAGGCGAAAACTCGCTGGCGCGTTTGAGCGTGCGGATCCAGATGGCTCAGGCTGATCTGGTCGCACGGGATATGATGCTGCAAACCGCTATGCAGCAAATGGAAGCGACCCGGACCGAGGCTAACCGTAAAGTGCGCTATCTGACCGTCTCGGTGAACCCGGTGCCCAGCGATGAACCCAGCTATCCGCGCAAGTTCGAAAATACGATTTTGGCTTTCCTGTTATTTGCTGGTATCTACCTGATGATCTCGCTTACCGCGTCGGTCCTTCGTGAACAGGTATCCTCGTAAAGACCCATGAAACATATAAAAATCGCCGACCTGACGGTTGGCAACGATCTTCCGCTGACCATTATCGCCGGCCCCTGCCAGCTTGAAACCGCCGATCACGCCCAGATGATCGCAGGCACCATGAAAGAGGCCTGCGATGCCGCAGGCGCGCAATATGTGTTCAAGGCCTCCTACGACAAAGCCAATCGAACCTCATTGTCCGGAAAGCGCGGCATGGGTATTGATGCGGGCTTGAAGGTGCTGGATGATATCCGCACGACCATGGGCATTCCAGTTTTGACGGATGTTCATACCGAAGCCCAGTGCGCAATCGCGGCTGAGGCAGTCGATATCCTTCAGATTCCGGCTTTCCTGTGCCGCCAGACAGATATGCTGCTGGCTGCAGGCAATACTGGCAAAGCGGTAAACGTGAAAAAGGGCCAGTTTCTGGCTCCGTGGGAGATGCCCAACATCGTTACCAAGATCGAAAGCACCGGTAACCAGAATATCCTGCTAACCGAACGCGGCACCTCATTTGGCTACAACACTCTGGTGGCCGATATGCGCTCACTGCCACAGATGGCGAAAACTGGGTATCCAGTGGTCATGGATGCCACCCATTCAGTGCAACAGCCAGGTGGTCAGGGTGGTTCTTCCGGCGGGCAGCGTGAGTTTGCTCCAGTCATGGCGCGGGCTGCTGTTTCGCTGGGTGTCGGCGCTTTGTTCATCGAAACGCATCAGGACCCGGACAATGCACCATCAGACGGCCCCAACATGATTCCGCTGGATCAAATGAGCCATCTGATTGACACGTTGATGCGTTTTGATGCGCTCGCCAAAGAAAACCCGATTCAAATTTAGCGATTGAGATTTGTAATGACCAAGCCCCTTGCCGAGGTGACCCCGAACACCTGGAGTTTCTTGCGCGACCCGATGATCAAGCCGACCGGTTTTCGCGAATACGATGCGCGGTGGAAATACCCCAATGAGATCAACCTGCCGGGCATGACCGCTCTTGGCCTCGGTCTGGGTAGCCAGATGCATAAGCGCGGGATCGAGCCGGTGATTGCGGTTGGCAATGACTATCGCGACTATTCTCTGTCGATCAAGAACGCGCTGATCGTGGGGCTGATGCAGGCAGGTATTCAGGTCAAAGATATCGGCCCGGCGCTCAGCCCTATGGCCTATTTTGCGCAATTCCATCTGGATGTGCCTGCGGTGGCGATGGTGACGGCCAGCCACAATCCAAACGGTTGGACCGGCGTCAAAATGGGCTTTGACCGCCCCCTGACCCATGGTCCCGACGAAATGTCAGAGCTGCGTGACATCGTCCTGAACGGCGAAGGCGTTGCGCGTGCAGGCGGGTCCTATGAATTCGTTGATGGCGTGAAAGAGGCCTATATCGACGATCTGATTGGTGACTTCAAAATGTCCCGCCCGCTCAAGGTCGTGTGTGCCGCAGGCAATGGAACAGCCGCCGCCTTTGCACCTGAAATCTTTGAACGCATTGGTGTCGAGGTCGTACCGAGCCATACAGAGCTGGATTACACATTCCCCAACTACAACCCGAACCCCGAGGCCATGGAAATGCTGCATGACATGGCCGACACGGTCAAAGCCAGCGGTGCTGATCTGGCCCTTGGCTTTGATGGGGATGGCGATCGATGCGGGGTAGTGGATGACGAAGGCGAAGAGATTTTCGCCGACAAAGTCGGTGTCATCATGGCCCGCGATCTGGCCAAGCTCTATCCGGGATCGACCTTTGTGGCTGATGTGAAATCGACGGGACTGTTCGCCAGTGATCCTGAGCTACAGGCCCATGGGGTGAAAGCCGACTACTGGAAAACCGGTCACAGCCATATGAAGCGCCGGGTCAAGGAAATCGGCGCACTGGCCGGGTTTGAGAAATCGGGTCACTACTTTCTGGCCGAACCGGTGGGGCGCGGATATGACTGCGGCATGCGCGTGGCGGTGGAAATCTGCAAGCTGATGGACCGCAATCCGGATCAGAGCATGTCCGACCTGCGCAAAGCGCTGCCCAAAACGTGGTCCACACCCACAATGTCGCCGTACGCCGCTGATACCGAGAAATACGATATTCTGCAGCGGTTGGTCGAGAAACTGGTCGCCAAGGCCGACGCGGGTGAGAGCTTTGCCGGTCGTGCGATCAAAGAGGTCGTGACCGTCAATGGCGCGCGGGTCATTCTGGACAATGGCAGCTGGGGGCTGGTGCGCGCGTCTTCGAACACCCCGAACCTTGTCGTGGTTTGTGAAAGCAGTGAAAGCGAAGACGAGATGCGCGCGATCTTTGCCGATATCGACGCCGTTATCCGCACCGAACCCGGCGTTGGCGACTACGATCAGACAATCTGATCTTTCGGGGGCGTGGTGCGCCCCCGGCTAATCCCCGCCAAGCAGCTTCAGAAGGCCTTTCTTGGCCTCCTCCTCAAGCTTCTTCTTCAACGCATCCTCGACCTGCCCGGTTTCGGTAATCGTGGTATCAAGCTCGTCCCCAACCTTTTGTAAAACCTTATTCTTGGCGTCATCCTCCAGCTCTTTGATCTTGCCCTCGGCGGCGGCTTCGATGACTTTGCTCAGATCCGGCTTGATCGAAGGGTTGCTCCATGGTCCCACGATCCGAACCGGGACTGAGATGCCCTGACCCGAATTGGCCCGCAAGGCTACGGGTGTGAACAGATAATCAATGTCACGCGCGCCCAGACCCACGCGCCCAGACCCATCCGCGCGGAAATTGTCCAGTTGCATCAGCAGATCGTTATTCGTCAGATCACCGTTTTGCATCGTGAAACTGGCCGTCAGACTGTTGAATACAGTCGTTCCGCCCGCGCCCTCACCGCGGCCCATCAGCCGGTCAAGATCGAGCCCCGAGATTACCCCTTTGCCCACATCGATACGGCCTTTGCCATTCAGCGAGCGCATGATCTGATCTTCAGTCTGCCCAACCCCCAGAAACTCAAGCGTGCCCGAGCCAGTTCCGGATAAGCGTTCGATATCCCCCAGCGTGGTCAACGCCTCTTTGATATCGATATTGTCAGCCTTCAGATTGCCGCCAACCGACAGGCCATTGCGGTTGTTGGCGACGACCTGACCGTTCAGTTGGCCCGAAAACAATGAAGCCGGTTGCATCTTGAGAACTGCGCGCGAGCGGTCGAGGCTGAGCATCAGATCACTTTGCCCAAACCGCATGCCCGGCACTGCAATTGAGTTAGCCTGCAAGCGGATTGTTCCATTCGCCAGCGCCAGAAACGAGGCATCGATCGGTTGTTTCGACCATCCGTCCGAACCCGACCCTCCACCAGATGATCCCTCTCCCGCCACTTTCGACAGATCGAGATCACCGGCCTTCAGACGCGCGGTAATCTGCGGCGGATCGGATATCTGGATGTCTGCTTCGCCATCCAACCGATTGCTATCCAGAATCGTGACCATATCGCGCAAGGAAATCCGGCCATCACTGGTATAGGTCATCTGCCCCGAGACCGAAGCCACACGCCCCAAGCCTTCGGGTACCGTTACACCGCCCTGCCCGAACGCAGCCAGCATCTTATGCGTGTCACGCGCTGTAACTGTGGTCTTGCCATCCATTTCACCAGCCAGATTCACCCGGCCTGAGAACTGAACATCTCCGCCCGGAGCGGTCAGGCTCAGTTCAAGTGGTGTCACCACCCCGTTGGAAAAGGCAGGCAAGTCGGGGATCGTCAGGTCGACTTCTACCGCACCTCCAGGCACGGGCATGCTGGCTTGCATCTCCATAGGGTCGGTGATGCCGGGCCAGCGCGCAGACAGGTCGACATTGGCAAAATCCATGCTGATCGCGCCGTCCTCGACATAGACCAGCCGGGCATCAGTTAGCTCCAGCCTCTCCAACGTGACCGGTCGGCTTT
Organism: Ruegeria sp. BE3; assembly: GCF_056538865.1. Lineage (NCBI taxonomy): Bacteria > Pseudomonadati > Pseudomonadota > Alphaproteobacteria > Rhodobacterales > Roseobacteraceae > Ruegeria > Ruegeria sp. BE3. The sequence continues at coordinate 271,820 of NZ_JBQFTW010000004.1, forward strand.
CAGCAGCTTGCGCCGATCCACTGGTGCCGGAGGAATTGTCAGGCTGATGCAGTTCCCAGTTCCCGCGCCCCTCCGACCGCTCCAATCGCAGCACCGGACTGTCGGCCAGCACCCGCTTGATGCGGATATCCCCCGACAGCAACGCAGAGGCATCAACCCCAACGGCCAGACTTTGCGCGCTGAGCATCGGCTCTGACCCGGCCCAGGGTGCATTGCCGAAGGTAACCGGCCCGGTTTCCATCCCCAAAACCGGCCAGAAAGACAGCCGGACATCGCCCGACAGCTTCAAATCACGACCCGTTTGCGCTTTGACCTGCTCGGCCAGAATGGTCGCCAGCTTGTCACCGGGCATCAGCAGCAACGCGCCAATGACCAGCCCGAAGGCCGCAACCAAAAGGAAAACGATACGAATGAGCCACTTCATGGGTCTGCCTTTCCGGCTTATCTGCTCTGTTTCAAGTCAGCCCTGTGCGGGCAATATTTGCAAGGGGAAGCTTTCCCCTCTATATGCCCGGCCATGAGTACGAACCCACCAAACCTCCGCCCTGATCTGGCCCCTTCAGCACAGATCACTGATACTCCGCGACGGGGCCAGCCCACCCTTGGGATGGTGTCTTTGGGATGCCCCAAGGCTCTGGTCGACAGTGAACGTATTCTGACCCGGCTACGGGCCGAAGGATACGGCATTTCGCCGGATTATGCGGGCGCCGATGCCGTGATTGTGAACACCTGCGGGTTTCTGGACAGCGCCAAAGCCGAGTCGCTGGAGGCCATCGGCGAAGCGCTGGTTGAGAACGGCAAGGTTATCGTGACGGGCTGTCTGGGGGCCGAGCCGGACTATATCCGCGAACACCATCCCAGGATTTTGGCCGTCACCGGACCTCATCAATACGAACAGGTACTGGATGCGGTCCACGCCGCCGTGCCGCCAGACCCGAACCCCTATGTCGATCTGCTGCCCGCCTCTGGCGTCAAGCTGACGCCGCGCCATTACAGCTATCTCAAGATTTCCGAGGGCTGTAACCACAAGTGCAAGTTCTGCATCATTCCCGATATGCGCGGCAAGCTCGCCAGTCGCTCAGCCCATGCGGTGCTGCGCGAAGCCGAGAAACTGGTCGACAACGGCGTGCGCGAGTTGCTCGTGATCTCGCAGGACACCTCGGCTTATGGGCTGGACCGCAAATATGACATGAACCCGTGGAAAGACCGCGAGGTGCGCAGCCATATCACCGATCTGGCACGGGAGCTGGGGCAGTTCGACGCCTGGGTAAGGTTGCACTATGTCTACCCTTATCCGCATGTGCGCGATTTGATTCCCCTGATGGCGGATGCGGGCTGCAATTTGCTGCCCTATCTCGACATTCCGTTCCAACATGCCCACCCGGATGTTCTGAAACGCATGGCTCGTCCTGCAGCGGGGGCAAAAACGTTGGATGAAATCACAGCGTGGCGCGCCATCTGCCCGGACATCACCCTGCGCTCGACCTTCATCGTCGGTTATCCCGGCGAAACCGAAGCTGAATTCCAAACTCTGCTGGACTGGATGGATGAGGCGCAACTGGATCGCGTCGGCTGTTTCCAGTATGAAAACGTGGACGGTGCCCGGTCGAACGACCTGCCGGATCACGTCCCTGCCGAGCTAAAGCAAGAGCGCTGGGATCGGTTCATGGAGAAGGCACAGGCCATTTCCGAGGCGAAACTGGCGGCGAAGGTTGGTCAGACGCTTGAGGTGATCGTCGATGAGATCGATGACGAAGCCGCAACCTGCCGGACCAAATCAGATGCGCCCGAGATTGACGGAAATCTGTTTATCGACGAGGGGTTCGAGGCTCTGAAGCCCGGAGATATCGTCTCGGTCGAAGTCGATGAAGCTGGCGAGTATGATCTGTGGGGGCGGCTGCAGTCGTCAGGCTGAACGCTCAGAACAACCCGATCAGCGCGAACACCCATGCCACGCCTGCTGCAATGGCGGTCAGCGCAACCGCTGCGCTGGCTGCGTCTTTGGCCTGCCCCGCAAGAGCATGGTGATCGGTTGAGGTGTGATCGACAGCACGTTCGATGGCGGTATTGAACAGCTCGGCCACCAGCACCAGCAAACCCATGATCAGAATCAGCGCCCGTTCTGTCGGGCCCAATGGCAGAAGAAACGCAAGCGCGGCCGAGATCAGATTGGCCCAGCCCCAGCTCCGAAAGGAATACTCGTCACGCCATGTGACGCGCAGGCCCTGCCAGCTCCAGCGGGTGCGGTCATTCAGGCGGGTAAAGAAATTTCGCATAGGTCCGTCCGGTGGAAATTCGTGACCACAGGTTCAGCAGCGACTGTGAAAAGGCAAGAAAAAACCGCCTCGAATGCGGCGGTCTAAGCGGTACGGATGCAGACGGCCCCAACCGGGACCGCCTGCAGGCGATTTATTGTGTGACCGGATTACAGACAGTCTGGCCCGCTTCGGTCGTGGCCAGTTCATAGCCTGCCGCACAGCTGGGCGTACCGTACTTATCATAATCAGGCTGGATGTAGACCGGGGTCGGCTCTTCCTGCTGCGAGCATGCAGTCAGAACAACAGCTGTAGCGCAGATGGCAGCAAATTTCAGTTTCATGTCCGTCAATCCTCTATTACTTTTCTGATATTGCCCAGTTTTTCGGGGCCGGTGTCAGAATAAGACCAAGTTACTGATCTGGCAACCGAATCGATCACGAGGTTGTGAATTAAGGCGGAACGACGCTGGGGCCGCGATCTGAACCGGTGCTCTATCCTTTTCATTTCCACGCTCTACACTGTGTTTCTGATGCCAGCCAACAACGGAGACGCCAAATGTCAGATGCGCCGATCATTGCTCAAAAAGGTCCCTTTCCGGTCGAAGTGACCAAGGGAAAAACCTATTTCTGGTGCGCGTGCGGCAAATCCCAACGTCAGCCATTCTGTGATGGCTCGCATAAGGATACCGGGCTGGAGCCGATGAAATACACCGCTGAGAGTGACAAGAAGCTGTTCTTCTGCGGCTGCAAACACAGCACAAATCCACCACTGTGTGACGGATCTCACGCCGAACTGTAAGGCGATCAAAGCAGGTCGTTCAGCGGTTTCGAATTGGCGCAGGACGCAGGTGCTTCCTTGGCCCGTGACTGCTGGGCTGCGAGCCAGACCTGACATTTCTCGCTGCAATCAGAGGCGCGGCAGCGGGTTACGATTTGGGCATAGTCGTCGGGGGTCAGTTTACCTTCGGCCATCGCTTCGGTCAGGGATACCCCCATACAGCGTGCGACCGAGCGTGTTAGCCAGAAATGCGTTTCGATTTCCCCCAATGGAACCTGTGGCATCTGCTCACCTATGACTCTCGGAGCTTCAGCGCTGTAAACCGATCCCGGTTCGGGCAGGTGCAAGGCGCGCGTTCTGCGGTTTTGTTGTCATCCATCCAGTCCGGGCAGGCACACGCCCATTCGCATCCGCGGCAAAGCTGAATCATCTCGGCCCAATCCTGCTGGCTCAGATGACCATCACGATGCGCTGCGACCAAATCTGTACCGGTCGTGCGTGCCATGCGCAGCACCAACCTGAGATGTGTCATCACCTGACCGAGCTGTGTCATGACAGCCCCCGAGCCTAGGGTATCAACCGCTGCAACAACTCCTGGTTTCGGCAATATTCCGGGGTTCGGGACGCGGCCGGAGTTTCTGCCAGAAACGATTCGCAGTGACCTGGGTTGGGGCAGCCTGTACAGCGCAGGACGGCCTCTGATAATTCATCAATTCGCACGGCTCCGTCGAGTGCGGCTTCCTGCAAATCTACGCCCAGCGTTGTGGCCATCTCGTCCACAAGACCGGCATGACGTTTGAGCGTTTCGCGGTGGGACATGCGGTTTCCTTTCCCTGTCACGCTTTTGGGAAAGCTATCCGATCCGGCCAAGCGCGCCTTGACTCAGGTCAAAGGCCCAAATGATCCAGATAGGCCCGTGTCGCGTCCTGAACCCTTCGAAACCGGTCACCGCCAAGTTTCTTACCGCCATACCAGCGGGTTACGATGATGACGTGGTCCGACAACCCGGCCCGTTCCATCATCCGCAAAATCACCATCGCGGCGCCGGTTTCCCCGTCGTCCGCCTTAAGCGCTCCTGTCGGCAGCATCGCCGCCCAGGTGTTATGCGTGGCCTTGGCATAGGCTTTGTCGGATTTCAGATCGGCGAGCACGGCATCCACCTCGGCCCGACTGGTAACCTGTGCACCCGTCACAGCGTATTTTGATCCTCGATCGCTGAGGACGACGCCTAACTGCGTCAAACCCGCCATTACTGCAATCCCAGCTGACGCGCCGTTTGCAAGACCGCTTCGACCCGTTTGGCATTGGGCGGATGCGTAGCGAGGAATCGGTCGCCCGGATCGGGAATGCGCTGAAAGAACATCATGCCGACCAGCGGATCATATCCGGCCGAATTGGTGATCACCGTGCCCATTTGATCTGCCTCCAATTCAAACTGCTGCGTATAGTTTTGAACGCCGACCTGAGCCCCCAATTTCTGCGCCCGTTCGATGCCTGCCGCATCCTCGCCCCGTTCTCGCGCGAGATCACCGAAGATTTTCGCGCTTTCCTTCGCATTGGCAGCCTGCCGCGCGATATGACCCAGAACGTGATGCGCAGCCTCGTGGCTCATGACAAAAGCGATTTCATCAGCGTTTTGCGCCGACCGGATCATCGGTTGAGTGAAGATAATCAGCGGACGGCCATCGTCATCTAGCGTCTGGAATGCATTGGCAGGCGCATTGGGGTTCAGATCGACCAATACGACAAAGTCGCAATTGCTTGAGGGCGCACGGCGGCGGCACTCTTTTCCGGCAGCAATTGCAACATCGCGCCCGACTTGCTCAAAGCTGCGGGCCGTGGTCTTCTTGCTCGTAGAGTTTGGCTTCCAGTTCTCGGCTGGAACGGCCACCAACGACGGAGTGTCACACGCGGTCAGAAGCAACACCAACATCAGGGCAAGACGGCGCATTCGGGTTCCTTTCAGGCGCTTCGACCGTGGTCGAGCATAACCCGGCTTACCAGACGGGACCACCGCGGATTGCACGCCTATCGGGTTGCATTACAGCCCCGTGATCGGCACTCTGCATTCATGTTTTCTATCGAACACGAATTTGACTCGACAGTCATCACGCTGGTGGATGAAGGCGCGAAGCCTTTGCAGGAAGATATTGTGATCAACAGCTTCGCCGAATGCGTAACTATCGAGCAGTTGGACACCCGAACCGATCAGATCCAGAAGATCACGCTGTCGCCCGAACAGGTGCGTGATCTGGCTGCGGCACTGGACCTGCCTGAAGGTGTTTACCAGATTCGCGAAACCGATGGCCCCAAGGAATAGCAGCTAAGTTCTGCCCTGGTATCCGATCACAGACAGTATTTCCGATTGAATTTGTCATCCTTTCAGGGGCAGTTTGCCCTTGAAAGCGGTCGGCATGCCTCCGACATACAGACTGCCCATGTGAAGGAAATTAACATATGTCCCTGAAGAACCAAGCTGCGTTGGATTTTCTACAAGTGCGCCGCTCGCGCCCGGCGAAGACTCTGGTCGCCCCGGCCCCGACCCGCGATGAGCTGTTACCCCTGCTCACAGCCGCAGCGCGCAGCCCGGATCATGGCAAGCTTGAGCCCTGGCGGTTCGTTGTCATCGAAAAGGGCGCAATGCAGCGTTTGGCCGAGCTGACCGAGACGTGCGGTCAATCTCTCGGCAAGACTCCGGAAGAGATTGCAAAGGCCCGCAGCCAGTTCGACATGGGACATCTGGCGGTCGCGGTCATCGAAGTACAGAAACCTTCGGACAAGATCCCGGCAATCGAACAGACCTATTCCGCCGGGGCCGTCTGCCTGGCGCTTCTGAACGCCGCGTTGGCAGCAGGTTGGGGTGCGAACTGGCTGTCGGGTTGGCAATCCCATGATCGAGCGTTTTGTCAGGCAGCGCTGGGTCTGGCGGACAACGAATCCATCGCGGGTTTCATCCACATCGCAACCGAGGGTACGGCTCCACCCGAACGGCCACGACCCAATGTCACCGCTCTGACCCAGTGGGTTTCGGAATGATCATCATTCAATCGTTTCTTAAGGCGCTCGGCCAGATCGGTGATCTCCGGTTCCGCAAGGTGCTGCTGCTTGGCGTCGGATTGACCTTCGCGTTGCTGGTGGCGGCCTATGCCGGGTTTCTCTGGCTGATCAATGTTCTGGTCGGGGAACAAGCGACGCTGCCGATACTGGGAGAGGTGACATGGCTGAACGATCTGCTCAGCGTGTCGTCGTTTCTGTTGATGATGGTGCTGTCAGTATTCCTGATGGTGCCGGTGGCGTCTGCAATCACATCCATGTTTCTCGACGAAGTAGCCCAAGCAGTCGAGGACCGGCATTATCCCGGCTTGCCTCCGGCCCAACGTATTCCCTTTGGTGATGCGCTGCGTGACACGCTCAGCTTTCTGGGTGTCCTGATCGTCGCCAATCTCCTGGCTCTGATCCTCTACGCCGTGTTCTCGCCTTTCGCGTTGTTCATTTTCTGGGGCATGAACGGTTTTCTGCTGGGACGAGAGTATTTCACCCTCGCCGCCATGCGCCGATTAGGCCGCGAAGGGGCACGGAAACTGCGCGCAAAACACAGCCTCACCATCTGGGTGGCAGGGATTCTGATGGCCGTTCCCTTGTCGGTACCGTTGGTGAACCTGCTGATCCCGATCCTGGGGGCCGCAACTTTCACCCATCTCTATCACGGTTTGTCTAACACGCGCGCCTGAAGCGCTACTCGCGCGGTTCCAGCTGATTGAGCCAGTCGAAATCGCGCACCGAGATCAGACCAGAAATGATGATGCCTGCGATGATCGCCCAAAGAATCACTGTTATCCCCGTGGTGATCCAGAGCTTCTTTTTCATGTGATGCACTTCCGGCGCACCCGCATGGGTGCCCGGAACGATATCCCCAAGGTCACCCTGCGTTTTAATCCGTATCGGCAGTACGATCAGCAGGGTCAGAAACCAGATGACCGCAAACAGGACCAGAGCAGCAGTGATCGTCATCGGCGTCAGACCTGTTCCAACTCAACCAGGCAACCGTTGAAATCCTTGGGGTGCAGGAACAGAACCGGTTTGCCATGAGCACCGATCTTAGGTTCACCCGACCCAAGAACGCGCGCGCCGGTCTCTTTCAGGTGGTCGCGTGCGGCGATGATGTCCTCGACCTCATAGCAAACGTGGTGGATGCCACCCGACGGGTTCTTTTCGAGGAATCCGTTGATCGGACTGTTTTCACCCAGCGGGTACAGGAGTTCGATCTTGGTGTTGGGCAGTTCGATGAACACGACAGTCACCCCATGATCGGGCTCATCCTGCGGCGCGCCAACCTTGGCCCCCAAAGCGTTGCGATACTGGGCTGAAGCGGCCTCGAGGTCGGGAACCGCGATGGCAACATGGTTGAGACGACCGATCATGGAACTCTCCTTCCGTTCTGCGTTGCAGCGGTTATGGGGTCTGTCCCGTCAAAGGGCAAGTGCGCCAAAACGCGCGTTAACCCTGTATTAGCCGGAAGTTCCTAGCGTGAGGCATCTGCTAATCAGGAGTTCTGCCATGGACGATTCGGGACCTTTCGCCCCTCCGGCGCTGGCCACCAAGATGCGGCCGCTGCTGGGCCAGACCATCCTTGTGGTCGAAGACAGCCGCTATGCCTGCGATGCAATTCGCTTGATGTGCCTGCACAGCGGTGCACGTATCCGACGTGCGGACTGCCTGAAATCGGCACGGCGTCATCTGCAGATATACCGTCCCTCGGTGCTGATCGTCGATATGGGGCTGCCGGACGGCTCTGGCGCTGATCTGATCGCTGAACTCACCCACGCGGTGCCGCGAATAGCGGTCATCCTCGGCATGTCAGGCGATGACAATTCCAAATCGGTCGCCTTGCGTGCGGGGGCAGATGGATTTCTGGCCAAACCTCTGAACTCACTATCCTATTTCCAAAAAACAATCCTTGAGCTTTTGCCCGAAGATCGCCGACCCAGCGACTTAGATGCGGTGCGCGATGAAATCGTTCATCCTGATCCTCTGGCTTATCAAGACGATATGGCCCATATCGCTGATGTGCTGACCGGACCGACCAATCAGCAAACACTGGATTACGCGGCGCAGTTTCTGCAAAGCGTGGCGCGGGATGCACAGGACACTGTCCTCGAAGATGCAGCACTTCGGCTTGCCGCATCGCGAAGGCAGGGGGCTCCGGTCACGGCTCAAGCGGCGCGGGTCGCTGGCCTTGTGCAGGAACGCCTCGAACGGCAGGAGGCGATCTGAGATGCTGACGGCCTATTTCCTGACTGCATCCTTCTTGTTTATCTGGCTTTACCGCCAGACGCGTCAGACCGCGAAGCATATCCGCAGCAATCGTCGGAACATGCATAACCCGCTAGACTGACGTCTGGCGTAAATCTTCGACACTCATAACGAAAACCGCCCGCGCGAGGCGGGCGGTTTCGATCAGTCCTGCGGGATAATGCGCAGACCCAGCTCCATCAACTGATCCGAAGTCGGATCGGACGGCGCATCCATCATCAGGTCTTCGGCGCGCTGGTTCATCGGGAACATCATGACCTCGCGGATGTTGGCCTCATCGGCCAGCAGCATTACGATCCGGTCGATCCCTGCGGCACAGCCCCCGTGCGGTGGGGCGCCGTAGTGGAAGGCATTAAACAGAGCACCAAAACGGGATTTGACCTCATCCTCGCCGTAACCAGCCAGTTCGAAGGCTTTCAGCATAATCTCGGGTTTGTGGTTCCGGATCGCGCCCGAGACCAGCTCGTACCCGTTACAGGCCAGATCGTACTGATAGCCGCGTACGTCCAGAGGGTTGCCCTGCAAAGCGTCCATGCCGCCCTGCGGCATCGAGAACGGGTTGTGTTCGAAGTCGATCGCGCCAGTTTCTTCGTCTTGCTCGTAGATCGGGAAATCCACGATCCACGCGAAAGCAAATCGATCTTTCTCGGTCAGGTTCAGATCCTCACCGATCACGTCACGGGCCTTGCCAGCGACCTTTTCAAAGGCTTTCGGCTTGCCACCTAAGAAGAAGGCGGCATCGCCAACGCCCAGCCCCAGTTGCTGACGGATCGCCTCGGTACGCTCTGGGCCAATGTTCTTGGCCAGAGGTCCCGCAGCCTCCATTCCTTCGCCCTGATCGCGCCAGAAGATGTAGCCCATTCCGGGCAGACCTTCTTTCTGCGCAAACGCGTTCATGCGGTCACAGAATTTACGGCTGCCACCGGTCGGCGCCGGGATGGCGCGGATTTCGGTGCCCTCTTGCTCCAACAGCTTCGCGAAAATCGCGAAGCCAGACCCGCGGAAGTGGTCGGAGACCACTTGCATTTTAATAGGATTGCGCAGGTCGGGCTTGTCAGTGCCATACCACAGCGCTGAATCCTTGTAGGAGATTTGCGGCCATTCCTGATCGACTTTGCGGCCACCACCAAACTCTTCAAACACACCCGTGAGAACGGGTTGGATGGTGTCGAACACGTCTTGTTGCTCAACAAACGACATCTCGAGGTCGAGTTGGTAGAAATCGGTCGGCGAGCGGTCGGCGCGCGGGTCTTCGTCACGGAAGCACGGCGCGATCTGGAAATATTTGTCGAAACCCGACACCATAATCAGCTGCTTGAACTGCTGCGGTGCCTGCGGCAGCGCATAGAACTTGCCCGGATGCAGGCGCGATGGCACCAGAAAGTCGCGCGCGCCTTCGGGCGACGAGGCGGTGATGATTGGCGTCTGATATTCGCGGAACCCCTGATCCCACATCCGACGGCGCATCGAGGCGACAACGTCCGAGCGCAGGGTCATGTTCTGCTGCATCGCCTCGCGACGCAGATCCAGATAGCGATAGCGCAGACGCGTTTCCTCGGGGTATTCCTGATCCCCGAAGACCATCAGCGGCAACTCATCAGCGGCACCCAGAACTTCCAGCTCACGCACATAAACTTCGATCTCGCCGGTGGGCAGCTTAGGGTTCACCAGATCAGCGTCGCGGGCTTTGACCGTGCCATCAATGCGGATACACCACTCGGACCGCACTTTCTCCAGCTCAGCAAAGGCCGCGCTGTCGCCGTCGCACAGAACCTGCGTTACGCCGAAATGGTCGCGCAGGTCGATGAACAGCACGCCGCCGTGATCTCGGACACGATGCACCCAACCGGACAGGCGGACGGTTTCACCGACATTGGCGGCGGTCAGAGCGGCGCAGGTGTGGCTGCGGTAGGCGTGCATGGATCATATCCCTTCGGGCGCAGAATTCGTCGCGCCGATACACCCCGTCGGGCATAGAAAGTCAAGGCAGGTCGCGCCGTCAAAACGGCCTTTGCACGTTGCCCGAGTAGAAATAGATCCCCAATCCTGCTGCAAAGATGATGTTGCCCGCGATGGCGTGCAACAAAACGGCGTAGAAGAACGACCCTCGCTTGTCGTAGGCCCAGGTAAATAGCAACCCTCCGACAAATGTCATGATGGCAACGATCCAGCTCCAATACATCAGGTGAGCGAGCGAAAAGAGTGCCGCGTTGAGCCAATAGGCGGCATATCCCTTCGGCAGGATTGCGTGATAGCGGCGAAAGAACAGCGCGCGAAACAGCAACTCTTGCGGCAAGGCCGAAGCGAGCGGGTAACCGACCCAGATGAAGGCCAGCAACTCGGGCCGGTGCTTCAACAGGGCAAAGGCAGCTTGCGGTCGCAGTGTCAGGACAAGGGTTGAGCAGACGGATGCCATCGCAATTGTGAACAGCAGAACCTCGCCCCAGGACCAGTTTCGCCAGCCATAGCGAAGCTCGGCCCACGAAAATCCGGGCGTGCTGTGCAGCAAGACAATACCCAACCCGGTGAACGCAAAGAGCGACGGAAACATCCAATCTGGTGGAAAGAGCACTGCGATCAGAACCGGTACGGCGAAGTAGAACAGCCCAAACTCGAGCTTCAGTCGCTGCACGGCAGCTGGGCGCGCAGCCCATTCGTTTTGCCTGCTCACGGTGTTACAAGCTCCGCCCGGATCAACCCTCGCAGCGAATTGCCGAAGTGGATCGTTTGCGCCTTCTGCAGATCGGCCAGGGTCAGCACCGCCTCTGTCGTGTTATCGTGCTCCAGCATCTCTTCGCGCAGAACTCCAGGCAAAACCCCACTGGACAGTGCAGGCGTCAGGCACGGCCCGCCGGGCATCTCAAGAAACAGATTGGTGATCGTGCCTTCGCATACCTCATCTCGTTCATTGAGAAACAAGAGCTCATCAACACCAGCAGGCAGGTTCGCACGCGCTCTGTCATAGATAGCCCGACGGGTGGTTTTGTGCCGCAGCCAGATATCCGACGAAGAAAGGCGCTGCTCAGCCACACCGACACGCCAGAGCGGCGGGTTCGGGGCCAAATCTCCGGCCGTCAAATCGAGTTTTCCGCATGCATCCAATGTCAGGCGACAACGCAGCGGGGTTTTCCCAGATACCGAATTCACGACCGCCTGAGCAGCGGTCCAGTCGAAGTCAATCTGGAACGCCTTGGCTGAGCGGGCCATACGGGACAAATGACGATCCAGCCGCACAAGCCCTTGCCCCGGCCGAAAAGCCAGCGTTTCGATCAGACGGAAATCAAGCTCAGCTGGTGGGCGAAGCGGGCTTTCCATAGCGCCTCCTCATATTCCGATGGGGCGGTGCTGTCCCAGACCAGCCCGCCGCCCACGTTCAGGGTTGCCTTGCCGTCCTCGACCATGAGCGTCCGGATGGCCACATTGAATTCAGACCGTCCATCAGGCGCGGCCCATCCGATGGTGCCGCAATAAACATCGCGCGGCCATGGCTCCAACTCCGACAATATCTCCATGGCGCGAATTTTTGGCGCGCCGGTGATTGAGCCGCAGGGAAACAGTGCCGTCAGAATATCCGATAGGCCAACCCCAAGATGTAATTGCGCCTGCACCAGCGATACCATCTGATGAACCGTCGCATAGGTTTCGACCTTGAACAGTTCGGGCACTTTGACCGAGCCCGCCAGCGCCACGCGGCTGATATCGTTGCGCAGCAGGTCGACGATCATCAGGTTCTCAGCGCGGTTCTTTTCATCTGATGACAAGAAAGCCCTACGACGTTCATCTTCGACCGGGTCCTCGCTGCGCGGCTGGGTTCCTTTCATCGGGCGCGTTTCGATCCGGCCCTCGGCATCGGTGCGAAAAAACAACTCAGGAGACCGGCTGAGCAGGTCGGGTAACCCCTCCTGCTCGACCAAAGCACCGTGACCAACAGGCTGACCAGCTGTGAGCGTCGCATACAGTGCGTCTGACTCTCCGGTCACCTCAAGGTCGATTGGAAACGTCAGATTCGCCTGATAGATATCACCGGCGCCAATAGCGTCGTGCACCGTCCGGAAGGCCTGTGTATACCTGGCCTCATCCCAGCGGGGCTGAAACGCCGTGACACCGCCCAAGTCCTTTGGCAGACCAACGCGATCCGGCTCTCCGAACACGCCAAAACACAGCAGCGGCAGCCGTCGCCCCTCGGGCAGGCGATCCGCCAGACGCGGCTCCAACACATAACCCAGTTCATAGCTTGCGTAGCCGGCCAGCCAGGCCCCATCTGCACGCGCCTGATCGAGCGCCGCCAGAGCCTGGGGCACCTCCTCCGCACTATCCGCGCGGATGATTTTGGATGGACGCTCAAACCGGGTGCCACGCCCGGCTGGTCCCTGATCGAAACGAATACGCAAGTGCATCCTCATTTGCCGTGCTGCGCGATATAGAGGATACGCCAGCAGGTGAAAGGGGGGAAAGCGGCAATTTCGCCCCTGTTTCCGATAGCTCTTGCACCTTTTCGCGCGGTCCCTATAACGCAGGACAATTTGGGCGCTGGGGCGGTGCCCTGACTCGCGGACAATCGAAGGAACAAGGCCATGCCGAGAAGAACCGACATCCAGTCGATCATGATAATCGGGGCGGGCCCCATTGTTATCGGTCAAGCTTGCGAGTTCGACTATTCCGGCGCTCAGGCTTGTAAAGCGCTGCGTGAAGAAGGCTACCGGGTCATTCTGGTGAACTCGAACCCCGCGACGATCATGACCGATCCCGGTCTGGCGGACGCGACTTATATCGAGCCGATTACCCCAGAAGTTGTTGCCAAGATTATCGAGAAAGAACGCCCCGATGCCTTGCTGCCCACTATGGGCGGACAGACCGGCCTGAATACCTCGCTGGCGCTGGAAGAGATGGGCGTTCTGGACAAGTTCGGCGTTGAGATGATCGGCGCCAAGCGCGACGCCATCGAGATGGCCGAAGACCGCGCCCTGTTCCGCGAGGCGATGGACCGGTTAGGTCTTGAGAACCCTAAGGCGACCATCGTCACCGCCCCCAAACGTGAAGACGGCTCCACCGATCTGGACGCCGGTGTCCAGATGGCACTGGATGAGCTTGAGGAAATCGGCCTGCCCGCCATTATCCGCCCTGCCTTTACTCTGGGCGGCACCGGTGGCGGCGTGGCCTATAACCGTGAGGATTATATCCATTTTTGCCGCTCGGGCATGGATGCCTCGCCCGTCAACCAGATCCTCGTCGATGAAAGCCTGCTGGGTTGGAAAGAGTATGAGATGGAGGTGGTGCGCGACACCGCCGACAACGCCATCATCGTCTGTTCCATCGAAAACGTCGATCCGATGGGCGTGCATACCGGCGACTCGATCACCGTGGCCCCTGCCCTGACGCTGACCGACAAGGAATACCAGATCATGCGCAACGGTTCGATTGCCGTTCTGCGTGAGATCGGGGTCGAAACCGGCGGTTCGAACGTACAATGGGCGATCAACCCCGATGATGGCCGCATGGTTGTGATCGAGATGAACCCACGTGTGTCGCGCTCCTCGGCGCTGGCGTCCAAGGCGACCGGTTTCCCGATTGCGAAGATCGCGGCCAAGCTGGCCGTTGGCTATACGCTGGACGAGTTGGACAACGACATCACCAAGGTCACCCCGGCCTCGTTTGAGCCTACGATCGACTATGTCGTCACCAAGATCCCGAAATTTGCCTTCGAAAAATTCCCGGGGTCCGAGCCCTACCTGACCACCGCGATGAAATCGGTGGGTGAGGCCATGTCCATCGGTCGCACCATCCACGAATCGATGCAAAAGGCGTTGGCCTCGATGGAATCGGGCCTGACCGGGTTTGATGAAATCGAAATCCCCGGCCTGAACGTTGGTGTCTGGGAAGAAGCCACCGACAAGGCTGCTGTCATCAAGGCAATCAGCAAACAAACCCCCGACCGTCTGCGCACCATCGCGCAGGCCATGCGTCACGGCCTGACCGATGACGAAATCTTTGGCGTCACCAAGTTTGACCCGTGGTTCCTGGCCCGTATCCGCGAGATCATCGAGGCCGAGCGTCAGGTCCGCAAAGATGGCCTGCCGGTCACCGAAGACGGCATCCGCAAGCTGAAAATGCTGGGCTTTACCGATGCTCGTCTGGGCAATCTGACTGGCAGGGATGAGGACAACGTCCGCCGTGCCCGCCGCAATCTGGGCGTCAACGCCGTGTTCAAACGCATTGACACCTGCGCTGCCGAGTTCGAAGCGCAGACGCCTTATATGTATTCAACCTACGAAGCCCCAATGATGGGCGAGGTCGAGTGCGAAGCGCGCCCGTCTGATCGCAAAAAAGTTGTCATCCTTGGCGGTGGCCCAAACCGGATCGGTCAGGGGATCGAGTTCGACTATTGCTGCTGCCACGCCTGTTTCGCGCTGACCGAAGCGGGTTATGAAACCATCATGGTCAACTGCAACCCCGAGACGGTCTCGACCGACTATGACACTTCGGACCGTCTGTATTTCGAGCCGCTGACCTTTGAACACGTCATGGAAATCCTGACAAAAGAGCAGGAAAACGGCACGCTGCACGGTGTGATCGTTCAGTTCGGCGGCCAAACCCCGCTGAAACTGGCCAACGCGCTTGAGGCTGAAGGCATTCCGATCCTCGGCACCACACCGGATGCGATTGACCTTGCCGAAGACCGTGAACGCTTTCAGGCGCTGGTCAATGATCTGGGCCTGAAACAGCCCAAGAACGGTATCGCCTCGACCGATGAGCAGGCTCTGGAGATCGCCGATGAAATCGGCTTCCCGCTGGTCATCCGCCCCTCATACGTTCTGGGTGGCCGCGCCATGGAAATCGTGCGCGATATGGAGCAGTTGAAACGCTATATCAATGAGGCTGTGGTGGTCTCGGGCGACAGCCCGGTTCTGCTGGACAGTTATTTGGCCGGTGCGGTTGAGCTGGACGTGGATGCCATTTGTGACGGTGAGGCCGTACATGTCGCTGGTATCATGCAGCATATCGAAGAGGCCGGCGTTCACTCTGGTGACTCGGCTTGTTCGCTGCCCCCTTATTCGCTGTCGAAGGAAATCCTTGGTCAAATCAAGGATCAGGCGTTCAAACTGGCCAAAGCGCTGAATGTTGTCGGTCTGATGAACGTGCAGTTCGCCATCAAGGATGGCGAGATTTACCTGATCGAGGTCAACCCGCGCGCCTCACGGACCGTACCGTTTGTCGCCAAAGCGACCGACAGTGCCATCGCGTCGATTGCCGCGCGTGTCATGGCTGGTGAGAAGCTGGCGAACTTCCCGCAGCGCCCCGCATATCAGGAAGGTCAGGACACCAAGATTGCCGATCAGATGACTCTGGCCGACCCGAACATGCCGTGGTTCTCGGTGAAAGAGGCCGTGATGCCTTTCGCCCGCTTCCCCGGCGTCGACACCATCCTAGGTCCGGAAATGCGCTCAACTGGCGAGGTCATGGGCTGGGACCGTGACTTCCCGCGGGCCTTCCTCAAGGCGCAAATGGGGGCTGGCATGGTCCTGCCTTCCTCGGGACGTGCGTTTATCTCAATCAAAGATGCCGACAAGGGCAAAGCAATGCTTGAGGCCGCCAATGTTCTGGTTGAGCAAGGATTTGCGTTGGTTGCGACCCGCGGCACGCAGGGCTGGCTGGAAGAACAGGGCGTCGCCTGTGAGGTGGTCAACAAGGTCTATGAGGGTCGCCCCGATGTGGTCGATATGCTGAAAGACGGTCAGGTGCAGTTGGTGATGAATACAACTGAGGGCGCGCAAGCGGTCGAGGACAGTAAGGCCATCCGCTCCATCGCGCTCTATGACAAGATTCCATATTTCACCACAGCTGCGGGATCGAACGCCGCAGCGCTGGCGATAAAGGCACAGGCCGAGGGCGATGTTGAGGTGAAATCGCTGCAGGGCTAAACCTTAGCAACAGCACGTATGAATTGACCCCGGCCTCGGCTGGGGTCTTTTTTCTTCCCCTTCGTGCTCGTGGCCCACATGATGAGAGCAAGGGGGAGCGTTCATGGATCTCTACACCACATACGGAAGCAACGACCTGCCGCGGGCCATCCGCTTTTATGATGCGATCTTTGCAGTCCTTGAGCAGCCGCGCCTGCCCGGATGGATCGATGGCTGGGCGGGATGGGGCACCGATCCCGATAGTGGAACCGGCTTTTGGATCTGCAAGCCATTCGATGGAGCACCCGCCAGCATCGGCAATGGTACAATGATCGCTTTTCCCGCAAAAAGCGCCGATCAGGTCCGGCGGTTCCATGCCATCGGTCTTGAAAACGGCGGCATGGATGAGGGAAAGCCGGGCATCAGGCCCCATTACCAACCCGATTTCTATGTGGCTTATCTGCGTGATCCTGATGGCAACAAGCTATCTTGCTTTTATTGCCATCATGATCCCGAGACAGAGGTGGGCGGCTGAATCTGCCGCCCGTTCCTATTAGTTGACCGCCAGACGACGTTTTTCTTCGCGGTTGAAGAACATCATGTAGAAGACCGGCGCGGCAACCATGGTCAGGATGGTGGCAAAGGCCAGTCCGCCCATGATCGTGACCGCCATAGACACAAAGAACGCATCCGTCAGCAGCGGAGCCATCCCCAGAATGGTGGTGATCGCCGCCAGCATCACTGGGCGCAAACGCGAGACTGACGCTTCGACGATGGCGGGGCGCAGAGCTTTGCCTGTGGCGCGGACCAGATCGATTTCCTCGACCAAGACGATGCCATTTTTGATCAGCATGCCCGAAAGGCTCAGCAGCCCCAGCAACGCCGTGAAAGTGAATGGCAGGCCCGTTCCAAGAAGACCGATGACCACGCCATTCACAGACATCGGAACCAGCAGCCAGATGATGACAGGTTGCCGGATCGCGTTGAACAACAGCACTGAGATCAACACCATGATCAGCAGGCTCAGAGGCAATTGCCGCCCAAGGCTGGCCTGAGCGTCGCCCGAATCCTCGAACTCGCCGCCCCATTCCATGCTGTACCCAATCGGCAATTCCATCTCTTCAATGGCGCTGCGTACTTCGGAATGAACCTGAGCCGCAGTCATGTCGGGGGGGATGTCGGCGCCAACCGTAATCGTAAGCACTCGGTCACGTCGATGAACCAGCGTGTTGAGCGCCTTGTATTCGAACCCATCCACCATCTGTTCGATGGGTACGAACCGTTCCGACTGATCGGAATAGACCACCTGATCGACAATCGAATACTCCCCATCCGCCGGACGGCGCAGGATGATCGGTATCTGGCGGTCACGCTCACGCAGAACACCCCCGGTTATGCCATCGGTCGAGAATTGCAGCGTGGCCGCGATATCCTCGCGCGTCACCCCTGCGGTCTGGGCGCGTTCGGTTGCATAGATCGGCTGCACGGCCAGTTCCTGTTCGCGCCAGTCATGATGCACATGCAGCGCATTCGGGGACGCGGCTGACATGCGTTGCACAGCCTCCTCGGCCAATTGACGCAGAACAATCGGATCACTGCCCGAGAATCGGGCCTGGATCGGATCGCCGCCACCGGGGCCAAAGATCAGACGTTTAGTGCGGAACTCACCTTCGGGGAACTGGGCCGAGCCGAACGCCTCAAGATCGGCCTGCAGGGCAGGGATATCGTCCAGTGTCTCGGTACGGATGATCATGTGGCCATAGCTTGGGTTCGGTTTCTCTGCCGAATAAGTCAGCATGAACCGTGTCGCCCCCTGCCCCACAAACGTGGCGACCGAAACGACATCTTCACGCTCGGCCAGCCAGCCCTCGAACACGGCCATATCTTCGGCGGTACGCGCAATCGGCGTACCTTGTGGCAGCTTGTAATGCACGAAGAACAGCGGCGTGTTCGAATTGGGGAAGAACTGCTGCTTCATCAATCCAAAGCCCGCGAAGCAGGCGACTGTGATTCCGATCAACCCGGCAACCACCAGCCAGCGGAACCGCAGCGCCCAGTTCAGGATCGCACCATAGACGCGGAACAGGATGCCGCCATAAGCGTCAATCTCACCCTCTTTGCCCTGCTTGAAGAAATAGTGCCCCAGCAGAGGCGTCACCGTGATCGCCAGCACCCAGCTCAGCAGTAGTGATATGCCGATAACGGCGAACAGCGAGAACAGGAACTCTCCGGTCGCATCGGGGCTGAGCCCGATCCCGGCGAAGGCCATGATACCGATCACGGTTGCACCCAGCAGCGGGATTTGCGTTTTTGAGGCCACATCTTCCGCCGCATCACGAGAATTTTTGCCCCGCAACATCGAGATCTGCATCCCTTCAGCCACAACAATTGCGTTGTCGACCAGCATCCCCATGGCGATGATCAGGGCGCCCAGCGAGATCCGCTCCATCTCAATCGAGAAAATCGACATGAAGAGCAGCGTGCCCACAACGGTCAGCAACAGGGTCGAGCCCACGACGATGGCCGCGCGCCAGCCCATGAAAATGCCCAGAACGGCGACCACGATGCTTACCGACATGGCGAGGTTCAGCAGGAAGGCGTTTGAGGCTTCATCTACAACAACATGCTGCTGATAAATGGGGAGAATTTCGACACCAAAGGGAATTTCGGAATCCAACTCAGCCAGTTTGGCATCTGCGCGCTGACCAACTTCGACGATATTTTCAGTTGCCAACCCGGCGATGCCCAACGTGAAGGCCTCGGTCCCGTTGAACCGGATCATGATATCGGGATCGTTCTGCCGCCCGCGATAGACATCGGACATATCGAACAGGTTGATCACTTGCCCTTGCGACCCGACCGAAAGTCCGGCGATGGCCGACACGCTGTCCGATCCCTCAGCCGTCAGGATGGTCGTCCGATCACTACTAGACCGCAGCGAGCCGGAGGCGTTGACCGAATCCGCATTTACGATGGCCTCGTTGATTGCCTGCAGCGGAACGTTCTGATTGACCGAGATCGACAGGTCGGGTTCGATAAAGATCGCCTCATCCGGCAAGCCCTGCACCTCGACATCGGCGACACCGCTGACTGTCAGCAATTCGCGTCGCAGAAAGGTTGCCAGTTCGTGTTTCTCAGCGTCCGAGAACCCGTCGGCGGTAACCGCATAGAACAGGCCGAACACATCCCCGAACCCGTCATTCACATACGGTACGCCAACGCCCGAGGGCAGCCCGCGTGCCGCGTCACGTACCTTGGCACGCAGGCGGGTCCAGATATCGGGTAGCTCATTGCCGTCATAGGTGGACTTGATCTCAACCTCGATCAGCGACTGGCCTGGTTGGTTGACCGAGGTGATGATGTCCACCTCACCCATCTGTTGAATGGCAGATTCCAACGGTTCCGAGACCTCGAGCGCCACCTGCTCGGCCGTGGCACCGGGGTATTGTGTAGCGATCACTGCCTGTTTGATCGTAAAGGCCGGGTCTTCAAGGCGGCCCAGTGACGAGAAACCCCAAATGCCGCCAAACAGGGCGATCAGGATGAACAGCCACGTATAGAGCGGCCGGTCTATCGAAGCGCGTGCGATGCTCATGAAAGCGCCCTCAGTTCGAGAAACCGACAAAGCGGCGGACGGCCTGACCATCGGTCAGCGCCCCGCCGCCAGCCACAACGATCTCATCGCCATCGGACAAACCGCTAAGCACGCGGACATCGCCACTCTGTGTAGGTTCAATCGTAACGGGGACCCGGCGGACGGTGCCTTCGTCGGCACCGACCGGAGAAAAGACCAGAACGCCCAGCGCGCCGCTGGCATCCGCGACAACAGCCGTCGGTGGAATGATGATCCCGGTACGCTCATCCTGCACCTGAACCGTGACCGTTACGGATGAGCCAGGCAAAATCTGCAGCCCCTCGGGCGGTGTCAGACCGAACTGGATGCGGTAAGTCTGGCCCACGCTTGAGGATTCAGCATCGAACTCTCGTATCTCCAGCGGAAAGATCTCATCGCTGACCGGGAACTTGGCGGTGATCGTAATGTCATCCTGCTGCCCAGAACGCTGAAACAGGATTTCGGGCACATCGACCTCAATCCTTAGCTCGGACATGTCGTGGATTCGGACGATGGGGGTGCCTGCAGAAACGGTGGTAAACGCCTCGACCGCGCGGCTTGAGACCAACGCATCAAACGGAGCGGTCAGCGTGGCGTGTTCCAACTCATATTCCGCGTCCCGTACTGCAATCGCAGCCAGTTGCGCCGCGGTTTCGGCATCATCTACAGCCACCTGACTGGCTGCTGTACCACGCAGGCGCGACAGGCGGGCCAGGGTTCGATCAGCCTGATCCTTCTGCAGACGCGTGCGGTCGCGCTGCAACTCGAACGGCTCCTGGTCGAGACGGGCAATCAGTTCACCCTTTGGGATTACAAACCCTTCGGTCACAGGCATCTCGACAATCTGTCCAGCGACCTGAAACGCCAGATCAACAGTCTGACGCGCAGCGACACGGCCAAAGAACTGACGTGAAAAGCCGGGCGCTGTTTCGCTGACCTGCATCAGTTTCACGGGCTTGGCAGGCTCTTGTGCGATGGCGGGGGTGGTCAAAACGGCCAGCGCAAGGCAAACAGAGGTCAGGAGTTTCATTTCTTCAGTCCCTCGGGAATTCCGGTTTTCAGGATATTGTCGCGAATTTTGCGCGCCAGACGTGCAAACTCGGCGGTTTCTTCGGTGTTCAGGCCGGAAGCGCTACGGAATAGCTCACCAGCAACAGCCACCAGCATGTTACGAGCCTCTTCGCCCTGCTCGGTTAGAACTAAAAGCCAGGCGCGGCGATCTTCGGGGTCGCGTTGCCGGGTCAGATGGCCCGAATGCTCCAGCGCATCAGCGGTCGCCGTGATCGTAGACGGCACAGTCAGCATATCCGCAGCCAGCACCCCCATACGTTTGGGCACATCCAGTTTGATCAACATGTGACATTCCTGATGGCTCAGGTCTGTTTCGATGCTGTCAAAGCTCTCTTCCAATTTCCAATAAAGCGCATAGACGCCCATCATCGCCTGAATCTCAGGGCTAAGGCGTCCTAACCGGGTGCTGATCTCGTCTGACATGGGTCTTTTCCGTCCGAATCGCCGGAAAATATACTTCAAATTATGAACTATTCAAGTTATGAAGCGGAAGGTCGCGCATTCCCTTGGGTCAACACATCTTGATCAACGGTCGAAGGAATTGCATTTTGTGCAGATCATTAAATCAGGGCCCGCCATGTACACTCCTGCCATCACCGGTACCGGTGTCTATACGCCAGAAAACGTCATCACCAATGCCGAACTGGTGGAAGCTTTCAACGCCTATACCGACCGGATGAATGCTGAGAATGCGGATGCGATTGCAGCGGGCGAAATGGAACCGATGCAGCATTCTTCGGAAGAGTTCATCGTCAAGGCGTCGGGGATAGAGAACCGGTATGTGATGGACAAAACCGGCGTCCTGAACCCCGAGATCATGCACCCTTCGCTGCGACAGCGCAGCGATGACGAGCCGGGCATCATGACCGAGATGGCGGTGGATGCGTGCCGCAAGGCGCTGGCACAGGCCGGACGCAGTGCCGAAGATGTCGATCTGGTGATCTGCGCCGCCTCAAACCACGAACGCGCCTACCCGGCGATTGCCATCGAAATTCAGCAGGCGCTGGGGATCGATGGATTCGGGTTTGACATGAATGTCGCCTGCTCCTCAGCCACGTTCGGTATTCAGGCGGCGGCGGATATGATCCGCTCGGGCTCGGTCCGGGCGGCGTTGGTGGTGAACCCCGAGATCTGCTCAGGCCATCTGGAGTGGCGGGACCGGGATTGTCACTTCATCTTCGGGGACGTGGCCACTGCAACGCTGGTCGAACGGATCGAGGACGCCGAAGGCCCGCATTTCGAGATCCTCTCGACCCGTTGCGCCACATCTTTTTCCAATAACATCCGCAACAACAACGGCTTCCTGCGCCGTTCCCGCCCTGATGGTGTGATCGACCGTCGCGATATGCAGTTCATGCAGAACGGGCGCAAGGTGTTCAAAGAGGTTCTGCCGATGGTCAGCAAGCATATCAGCGACCATATGGACGCCGAAGGCATCAACAGCGATGATCTGAAACGGCTCTGGCTGCATCAGGCCAATAAAACGATGAACGATTTCATCGGTAAAAAAGTTCTGGGCCGCGAGCCGGAACCGGACGAACAACCCAACATCCTGCAAGATTACGCCAACACCTCTTCTGCGGGTTCGATTATTGCGTTTTCAAAGCACTCAGATGATCTGAACGATGGCGATGTCGGGCTGATCTGTTCATTTGGCGCAGGCTATTCAGTGGGGTCCGTGATCGTCAAACGGCACGGCTGATCCGCAGGGCCTGCGGTTTTCCGGGCAGGGCCTCTCTGCTTTCTCAAGAATTTTTCAGACAGGCATAACGTCTCCTTCATATCGGAGTTCCACATCCTCATCGGATGCCCAGCGCATTCAGGGAATGTGGACGAAGGAGCACCTATTAATGCGTAATTATTATTCACGAGTTGGAATGGCTGCCCTGGTTGCGGCACCATTTATTGGTTTCATGGCAACTGAAACGAAGGCGGCTGAATCGCAGGTTTGCACTGTGAATACCGCGAAAACTGCTGCGAATGCCGGTGATTATGGCACGCTGTGCGATTGCTCGCAGGTGACGCGCGGGTTCGTGTCTTATCTGCAGAAACGGTCGGATTTCGACACGATTCTGCAGAATACATCGACGCAATGCCTGGGGTTAGCAGAGCTTCTGACTGATTTACCGACCGCATCAATTTCGAGCGCAAACTTTGGCGAAGATCGCAACAGCGATCGCTCAAACAGCACCTCTGGTTCCGGGGGCTCCGGAACCTCGGGCAATAGCTCAGGGGGCGATAGCGGCGGCGGAAACAACTCAGGAAATGATGGAGGCGACACGCCCAGTGACGGAGGCGGCAAACCCGGCGATGGGGGTGGCAAGCCCGGTGGCGGCGATGACAAACCTGGAAAGGGTGGTGGCAAAGGTAATCACGGCGGTGACAAACCCGGCAAAGGTGGCCACGGAGACAAGCCAGGCAAGGGCAAAGGTGGCGCCAAGGGCAATAACGGTGGCGGGAATGGCCCTGAAGGGGCTAGCCCTGGTCGCGGCAAGAATGCCAACAACGACGAAGGCTAATTCACGAAGGTTCACCCTTCATAAAACAAAAAGGCGGCGCACTGGCCGCCTTTTTTTGTTGAAATCTAATCACGGATCAATGCGGAGGCCCGGCATCGAACGGAGCGTCAGATCAGCTGACGCTTTCTTCTTCCAGATGAAGTTTCATCTCGATCAGGACCTGTTGCAGCATACTGGTTTCTTTCAGCAGGCGTTTGGCCTCGTTGACTGTGATGATTCCGTCTTCGATGGCCGACTGATATTCGGTCATCAGCATCGCAAACCGCTGGCTCAGCGCGATAACATCTGAATTCACACCACCTGTACGCGGGCTGTCCGAGTTACGACCATCATAAGACAGCGTGATATTTTTGAGCTCAGCAAGAGCAGCCGTGACATGCGGATAGGCCGCTGCATTCTCTAGGCGTGCAACCGCGTCAACCGGCATGAAGCGGTCTGCATGTTCAGGGTTGTCGGAATAGTATCTTCCCAATGTCGCCTTGGACTTTCCGGTGATCTCGCACGCCGCTTCGATCCCGACATCCTTTACCAATGCCTCGGTATGCTTCTTCAGATAGGCCCCGATATCTGCCATTTTGCTACCCTTGTTACCTGCGCTCACTTTCCCCCGCCTGTCCAAACCGGGGAAAGGGTAGGGAAATTTCCCATATTCGAGTCATAATTGAAATGCCATAAATTAACTATCCCTCAGATATGCAGGGGTTTTGTGAGTGAGTGGCGGCCGTTCGTGCCGGTAAAGAGTGAATGTAAGGCAACATTTTTAGCCTTGCTCGTTAAGGCCGCATGTAGGCCGACGACGCCGCTGTTGAGGGCGCGGGGTTCTCCATCCCCAAGAGCATCTGCTCGGCCCCGGCAGCCGCAACGGCGGCGTCGCTTTGAATTGCTCATCGATAGGCTTGCCCCTGCGGATCGCGGGAATTAGACCAAGCGCCATGGCAAAGCTCTACTTCAACTATTCCACCATGAACGCTGGTAAATCGACCGTGCTGCTGCAGGCTTCGCACAACTATCGCGAGCGCGGCATGAACACTTATCTGATGACTGCGGCCATCGACGGGCGCGCCGGCGAGGGGCGGATTGCCTCACGTATCGGTATTTCGGAACGGGCTGATACGTTTCAGCCCCAGGATGATGTCTTTGTGATGATCGAAAATCGCTTAAGCGAGGGAGCTGTTGCCTGTGTCTTCGTGGATGAGGCTCAATTCCTGTCCGAAGAACAGGTCTGGCAACTGGCCCGAGTGGTCGACGATTTAAAGGTTCCAGTTCTGGCCTACGGGCTGCGGGTAGACTTTCAGGGCAAGCTGTTTCCCGGTTCGGCAGCCCTGCTGGCGCTGGCTGATGAGATGCGTGAGGTCCGCACCATCTGCGAATGCGGACGCAAAGCAACCATGGTGATTCGTCAGGACGAAAACGGCAACACCATCACCGAAGGCGCACAGGTTCAGATCGGAGGGAATGAGACCTATGTCTCACTCTGCCGTAAACACTGGCGCGAGGCGGTGGGCACCTGAAGAATGCTGGGCGAAAGACGGCGTTCGACCTCTTCGTCAGTGCATTCGCCCGCCAATCGGAACCTCGCCATCCGGGCCGATCAGGACAATCTCGCCGGTCTTGTCCGGCAGACCCAGCACCAGCACCTCGGACATGAACTTGCCGATCTGGCGCGGAGGGAAATTGACCACCGCCATCACCTGTTTGCCCACCAGCGTCGCCGGGTCGTAATGCGCGGTGATCTGGGCCGAGGTCTTCCGCTCACCGATCTCATCGCCAAAGTCGATCCACATCTTGATCGCGGGTTTGCGGGCCTCGGGATAAGGCTCGGCATGGATCACCTTTCCGACGCGGATATCGACCTTTAGAAAATCGTCAAATGTAATCTCACTCACGAGACAGCTCCTTGGATCGGTCAGTTGCAGCCTTGACAGCGCGATGCAGAAGGTCGGGGAAGCCTTGCTTCTCATGCATCAGAACCTCAAGCGCGGCCTGAGTGGTGCCATTTGGCGAGGTGACATTGACCCGCAGTTGCGAGGGGTCTTCCTCAGCCGCCATCGCCAGCGCTCCTGCCCCGGCGACCGTCGATTTGGCCAGCTTCATGGCCAGGTCGTGCGGCAAACCCTGTGCCTGACCAGCTGCGGCAAGTGTTTCAATCAGGTGGAAAACATAAGCCGGACCCGATCCGCTGAGGCCGGTGACCGCGTCCATCTGTGTCTCGGTCTCAAGGCGAACGGTTTCTCCAATGGCGGACAGCAGGTTTTCGGCGAGCGTCACATCTTTGTCTGATGCGTCAGAATTGCCGATCAGCGCAGTAATTCCCTGCCGGATCGCTGCCGGTGTGTTCGGCATAGCGCGCACGATTGGGGTACCTGCGCCCAAAACTGATTCAAATGTGGCAATCGACGTGCCCGCAGCGACCGAAACGAACAGGCTGCCGCCACCGCCAAGCGCTTTGATCGCAGGCAGAGCCTCCCCCATCATCTGCGGCTTGACCGCCACAAGAACGACGGCAGGTGCTTCGGGCAATGGTGTGTTGATATTGACGCCCTGCGCCTTCAGCCAATCCGAAGGATAGGGATCGATGACCCAGACCGAAGAGGCAGGAAGGCCATGCTCCAACCATCCGGCGAGCATGGCCGATCCCATCTTGCCGCATCCCAAAAGCACCAGCCCCTGCTCTGCGACGCGTGACATGTCCATGATTGCCCCTCTCGTTATTCGTCTCGGGGCAAAGCTTTACGCGCGGCCGTAGGCCTCTGCAATGGCGACTTGCATCGCCTCTTCGGGATCGCGATTACCCCATGTCACCAGTTGGATCGCAGGATAATAGCGCTCGGCGCTCAGCACGGCTGCGTTGATCATGGTATCAATCTGCTCGGGGCTGGCCATCTGCCCCCCGGCCAGCACCAGACCATAGCGATAAACCATCAGCTTCTGATTGGCCCAATAGGTAAACGCCCCGGCCCAGCATTGATCATTCATCTTGTTCAACAGCTCATAAAGCTGAGATTCCCGCTCGGACGGCGGGTCCATTTCGAATGAACACACCATGCGCAGTGTTTCGTCGTAATTCGACCAGGCCAATGTGATTGAATACGTGCGCCACTGTCCTTCGACAGCCATTGCAATCTGATCATCCCCGATCCGGTCAAAATCCCAGTCGTGATGTTCTGCAAGATGTTCAACAATGTCGATCGGATGAAGGTCTTCTTCGAGATACTGCTCGGAAAGGGCCATAATGCCACCTCACTAATCTCTAGCATTTTGGGGCTGGCAGCGCCCCAGCGCTAGTTGCCTGCTCTACAAGCCGGGCTTCCCCAGTCTGTCTGTACTAAATATGGTGCGACGCGAGCGAAGTTCTGGCAACCCTATTTATTGGGGATAACAGCAATAAGTTGTGGACAGCCTGCAACGCCGATCAAAATATTGGCGTTTGATGCAGCTTTATCTTGATTAAGCCCCACAAAGCGGCAAAATACACAACACCGCACAATCCAAATCAGGATTGCGCGGCGGATGTCTTTGCCCAAAATTCTAATTTTTTTAGGACGTTACTTGTCCAGCTTCGCCTCAAGCGCGGCGATACGCTGTTCCAGCGCGGCGTTTTCCTCGCGCGCTTTCTGCGCCATGGCGCGCACGGCATCGAATTCTTCGCGGGTAACAAAGTCGCGGTCGGCCAGCCACCGATCCATCATCGACTTCATCGCATTTTCCGCCTCTTCCCGCGCGCCCTGCGCCACGCCCATGGCGTTGGTCATCAGTTGAGACATATCGTCCAGAATCTTGTTGCGGGTTTGCATGGGCTTTCTCCGATTTCACGATTGCCCTCTATATGGGTAAAGAATGGCCCGGGCTCAAGGTTGACTTGCCCCGTAAACCCCGGGCAATGAGACGCACATGCAGGCTGTTCTGAATTTCCCCGATCTCTCCCCCGAGCTGTTCTCGATCTCGCTGTTCGGAATGGAGTTCGCGCTGCGCTGGTATGCGTTGGCCTATATCGTCGGCATCCTGATCGCCTGGCGTATGGCTTTGATGGCATTGCGCAGACCAGATCATTGGCCCGGCCAGACCCCTCCGATGAAACCCGAACAACTTGAGGATCTGGTTACCTGGATCATCGTCGGCGTGATTTTAGGCGGGCGCCTTGGGTTCGTGCTGTTTTATCAACCCGCTTACTACCTGTCGCATCCGCTTGAGATTCTGATGGTCTGGCAAGGCGGTATGGCCTTTCACGGCGGGCTGTTAGGTGTGATCATCGCCACATACCTCTATGGCAAACGACACCGGCTGCCACTCTTGTCGCTCGCTGATCTGGTGGCCTACACAGTGCCCCCCGGCCTTTTGCTTGGACGATTGGCCAACTTTACCAATGCCGAGCTTTGGGGTCGCCCAAGTGATGTACCTTGGGCCGTGATCTTCCCCGGCCCCGCAGCGCAGAACTGCCCCGACGTGGTCGGGCTCTGCGCCCGTCACCCATCGCAACTTTACGAAGCTGCGCTTGAGGGGATGCTGCTGGGTGTCATTCTGATCTGGCTGGCCTATCGGCGCGGGGCGTTTCAGAGACCCGGCTATATTATGGGGGTCTTCCTAACCGGCTACGGCGCATCGCGATTCTTAGTCGAGTTCTTTCGCCAGCCTGATGCCCAGTTCGTCTCGCCCGGGAATCCGCTGGGGCTGGCATGGCATGTAGGTGGTTACGGCCTAACCATGGGTCAACTTCTGTGCGTGCCGATGATTGCACTCGGTCTGTGGTTCGCCCTTCGCGCACGGCGCGTGTCATGAGCCTGAAGGATCATCTGCTGGCACGTATCGAAAACGATGGTCCGATGACCATCGCTGATTACATGACTGAATGCCTGCTGCACCCGGTTCACGGCTACTACAGTACCAAAGACCCGTTTGGTGCACGCGGCGATTTCATCACCGCACCGGAAATCAGCCAGATGTTTGGAGAGATGATCGGCCTCTCGCTGGCACAATGCTGGTTGGATCAGGGTCGCCCTGATCGCTTCGCCTTGACCGAACTCGGCCCGGGGCGCGGCACGCTGATGGCAGATATTCTGCGTGCAACGAGTCAGATCTCTGGCTTTCACGATGCCGCGCAGATCACATTACTTGAGGCCTCGCCCACCCTGCGTAAGATTCAGTCCACAACCCTTGACGCTTTTGCGCCCAAATGGGTCGACACTATCAACGACCTTCCGGATCTGCCGATATTTCTGGCCGCCAATGAGTTCTTTGACGCTCTGCCGATCCGCCAGTTCCTGCGCGATGGCGATGGCTGGCGCGAGCGGTTGATCGGCAATGCAAATGGCGCGCTGACCTTCGGCCTCGGACCTCAATCGTCTCAATCAGCGCTGAACGACCGGCTGATCGACACACAGGATGGGGATCTGGTCGAACTCTGCAGCGCCTCCGCCCCGATCCTCAGCGTCATTGCCGAGCAGATCGCCCGCAATGGGGGAGCTGCTTTGATCATTGATTATGGCGATTGGCACTCGCTGGGCGATACTTTGCAGGCTGTGCAAAACCATAAGGCCACTGACGCCCTAGAGGCCCCGGGCCAGGCTGATCTGACAACGCATGTGGATTTCGAACCGCTTGCCCAAACAGCCCGCGCTGCCGGATGTGCGCATACGAGGCTGACACCCCAAGGTGTGTTTCTCGAACGGCTCGGGATCACCGCGCGGGCGCAAGCCCTTGCCGCACCACTCGGCGGGCCTCAGCTTGAGGCGTTGATTGCTGCACATCGACGGTTGACGCATCCCGATGAAATGGGAAACCTGTTCAAGGTGCTGGGCCTCTATCCGCCAAACGCTGCGCCGCCACCGGGACTGGAAAAATGACGCTGGAAATACTGACTTCGGACATTCTGTCCCCTATTCGGCACGGGTTCTTCAGCCGCCGTGGCGGCGCGTCTTCAGGTGTATTTTCAGGTCTGAATTGTGGCACCGGGTCGTCAGATCTGGCTGAGGTGGTCGCCCTGAATCGCAAACGCGTCGCCGATGCAATGGAGGTGGCGCCCGAGGCGATGATTGGCGTGCATCAAGTTCACTCTCCCACCGTAGTGACTGTCGACGAACCGTTTGAAGGCAACAGACCCAAAGCGGATGCCGTCGTTACCGCAATGCCAGGTCTGGCCCTGACAATCCTGACGGCCGATTGCCAACCGGTTCTGTTTGCTGATCCCGACGCGCATGTAATTGGCGCAGCGCATGCCGGATGGCGCGGCGCGTTGGACGGCGTGCTCGAGGCGACACTGGATGCGATGGAAGCATTGGGAGCGCAACGAAAAAACATTATCGCAGTGATCGGCCCGACCATCTCGCAGCGCGCCTATGAAGTGGGACCAGAGTTCCTCGACGATTTCATGAGCGACTCGCCCGACAACACGCGTTTCTTTGCAAATGGCCAGGGCGACCGGATGCATTTCGACCTTCCCGCATTCGGGCTGCACCGGCTGCGTCAGGCAGGAATCGGACAGGCAGAATGGACCCGTCATTGCACATATTCCGACCCTGACCGGTTTTATTCCTATCGCAGGTCGACCCATGCCAATGAGGCCGACTACGGCCGCCTGATTTCTGCGATCAGATTGTAGTTCCGCAGCCAAATAAGGCAAAGCTGCCCAGATTTCGCCACATTTGTTGTGTTTATCTAAGTCAGAATCGTCTCAAATTTTCGCCAATGCTCAGACGGTTACCTAATTTTAGGGCAACCAACGGCTGGCAACACAATAAAAGAGGTAATTGGAACCTTCATTTTGTCCTCAATTCATCCCGGTACAGCCTTATGGGTGCCGCAAATCAGCGTCACATTAGGTTCACAAACGGAAACAGGGGCGGTTTGCTCCATCGAAGCAGGACAAAGATATGAAAACGAAATCACGCTTTCTCAATGCCGTCTTCGCGGCGGTCAGAGACCAGGAATCGGAAATGCCTTGGAAGCGGGTTTCAAGTCACTCTGTCAGAGTCGCGCGCCGTCTGGCCGCACGTCGCTGACACGAGAGCACCCCACGAGGCCAGCTGCCGGCCTCATAGGGCAAAGCGCGTATCGGATGTAGCTCCGGTCCGGTGTGCGCGGTCGCAGATGGGTTTGCGGCCATGTTTCGGAGTGTGTCTGCAGCAGGCAATTGTCGCCTGCGGTTAACGAGTTTGTCTGGGGGGTCATGAACTTGGCCAAAATACTGCTATTTTCTCTCGCGGCGCGGTGCCTTTGCGGCGTCCAACCTGCGTTTGCCCATTTCAAAAAAGACAAAGAACAAGGTCGCCTTGCGGGACTGCACGGGGGTTCATCCCGCCAGGGCGAATTTTAGAGGGGACGGAATATACATGAGTATTCCAAATTCACTGGCCCGTGCGGCCAGAAACGCGGTCGATACATCTGCGCTGCTGCGCGATACGCCGCGCACGACAACAACACCAAAGGCGCAGCTGCGGCGCTATGAAGTAAGCACTCTGCTGAAAAATGGGGATATTTCGCAGACGCGCCACATTGCGCCGGCCCTGCCGATGTTCGAAGACGCATTCTGCGCCTTCACCCGCGGTTCGCTGGTGGAGACATCGCAAGGGCCCATGGCAATCGAAGATCTGCTGCCCGGCGACGAAGTGTTGAATCAGGATGGAGCACCCGAGACCGTTCTTTGGAAAGGATCGGTTACGCTGATCCCTGGGCGTGAGGACTCACGAGGTCGGACGCGCCCGTTGACCCGTATCATGGCTGACACTTTCGGTATGCAGAAACCAATGTCGGGTGTCATCGCCGGACCGGCGGCTCGGCTACTTGGAACACCCGCACATCTGCGTCATCTGAACGGCGGTCAGCAGATGCTGACACCGGTGCACGAGTTTCAGGACGGAATGGGTGTCATCGAAACATTACCGCCCACTCCAGTGGAACTGTTTCACATTTGTGTGGCGCGCCATTCAGTTATTCGCGTGGACGGTTTGCAATTCGAGACCTATCATCCGGGCGTAAATGCCGTGCGAATGATCAGTCACTCTTTGCGTTCGATCTATCTGAATCTATTCTCTCATATCGAATCGCTGAGTGATTTCGGCCCGTTGCTGTTGCCACGTGCCGGAGATGGTGAGATTGACGCTCTCACTGCTTAAAATGTTAACGATTACTGCAAATGTGGGGGCATCATGCAGCTATTACTAAGTTGGGTATTTTACATGACTGTGGCGGCGCTTTTGCCGCCCTGCACTGCGGATCAAAACACAGTCAGAATCAGGCCGTCCGGTTCATCCGGTCTTCCAGCACGTCAAATGGTACGCCTGGCTCGTCTTTTGCGCCTCGGATAACAAGCGAGGTTTTAACGCTGGCCACGTTCGGCGTGGTCAGCAGCTCGCCCGTCAGGAACTGCTGAAAACTGCTGAGATCGGGTGAGACGCATTTCAGGATGAAATCCACCTCGCCATTCAACATGTGGCATTCGCGGACCAGTGGCCAATCCCGGCATCTGTCCTCGAAGGCGCTGAGTTCGGATTCGGCTTGGCTTTCCAGCCCCACCATGGCGAAAACCTGTACCTCAAACCCCAGCTCGCGGGCGTTGACCTCGGCGTGGTAACCACGAATAAAACCGGAATCCTCCAGCGTCCGCACGCGGCGCAAACAGGGTGGAGCCGAAATGCCGACCCGTTTTGCAAGCTCGACATTGGTCATTCGGCCGTCGGCCTGCAGTTCTGCCAGAATCTTGCGATCGATTTCATCCAGCCGAGTCGTGACCATCGAATACTCCTGAAGTTTTCAGTTGTTATAGCAGCAGGCGTGGCAGGCGCAATTATATTTCACAGGCGCGCAATTTTCTTTATTTCACATGTAGGTTTAACCGCGACCAGACTAGTGAAACGCAATTCCGATATGCAGCAGGAAGGGGCTTTAAGCGCGGCCTCACGGTCGCTATATCGATCCGCACCGGACAAAATGTCCGTCGAGGCAAATTAAGTGGGGATACCATGGCCGAAACACGACACACCAGGGTTCTGATCATCGGATCGGGACCGGCCGGATACACTGCGGGCGTTTACGCCAGCCGCGCCATGCTGGAACCGATTCTGGTGCAAGGGATTGAGCCGGGCGGACAGCTGACCACCACGACCGAGGTCGAAAACTGGCCCGGCGACACCGAGGTTCAGGGCCCCGATCTGATGGTTCGAATGCAGGACCACGCCAAGGCAATGGGGTGTGAGGTTATCGGCGACATCATCAATGATCTGGACCTCAGCAAGCGCCCCTTCACCGCCAAAGGTGACAGCGGCACGATCTACACGGCCGATGCGGTGATTCTGGCCACCGGTGCGCGTGCAAAATGGCTGGGCCTGCCGTCGGAAGAGAAGTTCAAGGGCTTTGGTGTCTCGGCCTGTGCCACCTGTGACGGATTCTTCTACCGCGGGCAGGAAATCGTCGTGATCGGCGGCGGCAACACGGCGGTCGAGGAAGCCCTGTTCCTGACCAATTTCGCAAGCAAGGTCACACTGATCCACCGTCGCGATGAGCTGCGGGCCGAGAAAATTCTGCAGGACCGGCTGTTCAAGAACGAGAAGATTGAGCCGCTTTGGTTCCACGAACTTGACGAAGTTATCGGCACCGATGCCCCACTGGGCGTGGAAGGTGTGCGGGTCAAGAACGTCAAAACCGGCGAGATCACTGAGATCCCGTGTAAAGGCGTCTTCGTCGCCATCGGTCACGCGCCGGCCAATGAGCTGGCCAAGGACACACTGGAGACACATATGGGCGGCTATGTCGTTACCAAACCGGGAACGACGCAAACCTCTGTTCCGGGTGTCTTCGCCGCCGGGGACCTGACCGACCACGTATACCGTCAGGCCGTTACCAGCGCCGGCATGGGCTGCATGGCCGCGCTGGATGCCGAGCGGTTCCTGGCAGAGAACGACTGATATGATTACAGAATTCTCCGGTCCGGTCTGGAGAATTCTGTTCCGTTCTCAATCCGGCGCTCCACTTGCCCCTGCCCGCGCGCCGGAAGGCCGGTTCCATCATTCCGGCCAGTTCGCACTCTACGCCTCACTCAGCGCTGCGGGGGCGGGTATCGCGATTCGGCGCTATGTGTCTTCGGACGAGCCTCCGCGTGTTATTCAACGACTTGAAGTTTCGGGCGCGCGATTGATGGATTTCCGCGGGCGCCCCGAGGTCTCGGTGGTTTGGCAAGATATCAGGGATCTTGGTCAGCGTTCTCCAACATGGCAATATTCCGATCTGGCGCGGGCCCAAGGGGCCGATGGGCTGTTTTACAGCTCACGCTCGCGCCCGGATCTCAGTCATCTGGTGCTGTTCGACGCACGCCCCGATCTGATCACTGCGCGTGGCGATCCCCAAACTTGGTGCCCGCAGTGATGAGCGGCCTTGTCTTGACCGCTGCGCAACGGCGTATCAGGATCACCCGAGGCAAAGCGAAAGACAGGTGAGCTTTTGGAAAGTGCTCTTTGGCGCGGCGGGTGGATAAGCCGGCTCAGGATCGCAAGCGGTCTGGTGCTATTTGTCTTTGCGTTTTTTCACTTCCTCAATATCGGCCTTGGTCTGTTCGACACCGATCTGCTGCACGGGATGCAGGATGGTCGAAAGGCCGTATCCCGGCATGATCTTATCAGCCTGCTTCTATACATATCACTGTTGGTTCACGCAGGTCTTGCGCTGATCTCGATCGCACAGCGTCGCACGTTACGGATGCCATTCAGCGTCGCACTTCAGGTGGTTCTGGGTCTGCTGATCCCGCTACAGTTGATCACTCATCTGGTGCACACGCGCTATGCCCACGAGATCTACGGGGTGAATGATGAAATGGGCTATATCATAGCCTTGATGTGGCCCAGCAGCGCAATCTGGATGCAAAGCCTGCTGCTGCTGCTGGTCTGGGTGCATGGCTGTATCGGCTTGCATATGTGGCTGCGCATGACAGCTTGGTGGCGCAAGCTGGTGCCCTATCTGATCGGTGTCGCTGTGTTCATCCCGGGCTTTGCCCTGGCTGGCGTACTGACCGAGGGCCGTCGCATCTGGGCCGATTTCGCTGATCCGGACCTGCGCGAGCAATATATCGAGCACTATAACTGGCCCTCGCCCGAGGCGTTTCAGGATATGTTCATCGTCAAGAACAACACCCTGACCGCATTCTGGACGGCGCTCGCCCTGACAGGCTTAATCTATCTGGGGCGTAAGCTTTGGCGGCGGCGGCATTCGGTTCGCATCCGGTATGTGAACGGTCCCGAAGTGGTCTCTGAAAAAGGCATGACTCTGCTTGAGATGTCCCACGCTAACGGTATCCCGCATACCGCGCTTTGCGGCGGCAAAGGTCGTTGCACCACTTGCCGCGTGATCGTGGAACAGGGAGGCGACAGTTTGCCCCCACCCACAGACATCGAGGCACGCAGCCTGAAAGCCGTTGGCGCGCCCGAAGGAACCAGGCTTGCCTGCCAGATGCGCCCGACCGATCCGATGACCGTGTTCCGCGTTTTCCGGCCAGATGGCGCGCGTCACCGGGGGCACGCAAGTCAAGGACAGGAAAGGCAACTGGCTGTGCTTTTTCTGGACATGCGCGGGTTCACGGCGCGCACCACCGGGCAACTCCCCTATGACATCGTTTTCCTGCTGAATCGTTTTTTTGATGCTATCGTTCCGTCGATCACGGCTCAGGGCGGCGTAGTCGATAAATACATGGGCGATGGATTGCTGGCCCTATTCGAAACAACGGACGCCAAAAGCTCAGCCCGTGCAGGGCTGGAAGCAGCCGCTGATATCGGACGCGCGCTGGAACGATTCAACCAGCAACTTGAGGCAGAAGGCAGCCAACCTGTTCGCATCGGCATGGGCCTGCATCTGGGTGACCTTGTGTTGGGAGAAATCGGAGCCGCCAAGGATGCGCCACGCACTATCATCGGCGATGCTGTCAACGTTGCCAGCCGTTTGGAAAGCGAAACCAAAGCCTTGGGTGTTGAACTTCTGGTCTCACGCGACGTGCTTCTCGCTGCAGGTCTGCAATGCGATCCCCATAATCTTCGCGACTTCCGGTTGCGAGGTGTCAACGCACCGGTCACGGCCTTACCCATCGAACACGCCTCTGCGCTCGAACGACAGATTTCAAAACAAGAACAGGCCTCCTGAAAATGCTGCCTATATCGTCAGCACACAGGATGTCTGCCGCGATTTGCTCTACAAACTGGAACGAGGTTCCATTCGCTGAAAAAACCGCACATATCTTCCTTTGTTTTTGCGCGCCTCTGGACTTCGCCCTCGCTGCGGGGCAAATGCCCGTACAAACACCTCTGAACAACATGCAAAACAAACCGCTGACACGAGTTTTCTCATGACCATGCTAGCCAATTTGGCCCCTATCCCCGAACTGTATGTTTCATACGAGTCCGCGCAGAAACTGAAGGTCGAAGCTGCTGACCTGACCAGCTGGGATCTGAGCCCACGCCAGATCTGCGATCTAGAACTGCTGATGAATGGCGGCTTCAACCCGCTTAAAGGTTTCTTGTCTCAGGCCGATTATGACAACGTCGTCGAAAACATGCGCCTGGCCGATGGCACGCTCTGGCCGATGCCGATCACGCTGGATGTCAGCGAAGACTTTGCTGAAAAGATCGAGTTGGGTCAGGACATCGCCCTTCGCGATCAGGAAGGCGTCATTCTGGGCACCATGACGGTGACTGATCGCTGGACACCTGACAAATCGCGCGAAGCCGAGAAGGTTTTTGGTGCGGATGACGATACGCACCCTGCCGTGAACTACCTGCACAATGTGGCAGGCAAGGTCTATCTGGGCGGTCCGGTGACCGGTATCCAGCAGCCTGTTCACTATGACTTCCGCGGACGTCGCGACACCCCCAACGAGCTGCGCGCCTATTTCCGCAAACTGGGCTGGCGTCGTATCGTGGCCTTCCAGACCCGCAACCCGCTGCACCGCGCGCATCAGGAACTGACTTTCCGCGCCGCAAAAGAAGCGCAGGCCAACCTGTTGATCCACCCGGTGGTTGGCATGACCAAACCGGGCGACGTCGACCACTTCACCCGCGTGCGCTGTTATGAGGCGGTTTTGGACAAATATCCGGCCTCGACGACCTCGATGAGCCTGCTGAACCTCGCCA
Source organism: Ruegeria sp. BE3 (assembly GCF_056538865.1). Classification (NCBI taxonomy): domain Bacteria; kingdom Pseudomonadati; phylum Pseudomonadota; class Alphaproteobacteria; order Rhodobacterales; family Roseobacteraceae; genus Ruegeria; species Ruegeria sp. BE3. The sequence goes on from NZ_JBQFTW010000004.1 coordinate 308,369, forward strand.
TGCGCATGGCTGGCCCGCGCGAGGCCGTCTGGCATGGTCTGATCCGCGCCAACCACGGCTGCACCCACTTCATCGTGGGCCGCGACCACGCGGGACCGGGTAAAAACTCGGCCGGAGAGGATTTCTACGGCCCTTATGATGCGCAGGATCTGTTCCGCAAGTATCAGGACGAAATCGGCGTTGAGATGGTGGATTTCAAGCACATGGTCTATGTGCAGGAACGTGCCCAGTATGAACCGAATGACGAAATCCTGGACAAGGAGAACGTCACGATCCTGAACATCTCTGGCACTGAACTGCGTCGCCGCTTGTCCGAAGGTCTGGAAATCCCGGAATGGTTCAGCTTCCCCGAGGTTGTGGCCGAGCTGCGCAAGACCAAGCCGCCGCGCAGCCAGCAAGGCTTTACCGTCTTCTTCACCGGCTTCTCGGGCTCGGGCAAATCCACCATCGCCAACGCGCTGATGGTCAAACTGATGGAGATGGGCGGTCGTCCGGTCACGCTGCTGGACGGGGACATCGTGCGAAAGAACCTGTCGTCAGAGCTTGGCTTCTCGAAAGAGCACCGCGATCTCAACATCCGCCGCATCGGTTATGTGGCGTCTGAGATCACAAAGAATGGCGGCATCGCCATCTGTGCTCCAATCGCACCCTATGGCACCACCCGCCGCGCCGTGCGAGAAGAGGTCGAGCAGTTTGGTGCCTTCTGTGAGGTCCACGTGGCCACCAGTATTGAGGAATGCGAACGCCGCGACCGCAAGGGGCTGTACAAGCTGGCGCGCGAAGGCAAGATCAAAGAGTTCACTGGCATCTCAGACCCCTACGACGTGCCGGAAAACCCCGAACTCAGCGTCGAGACCGAGAATGTTGAAGTCGACAACTGCGCCCATCAGGTTCTGCTGAAACTGGAAAGCATGGGTCTGATCGCGGCCAACTGATTTGAGACAAAGCAAGCAGCCCCCGGTTCCCGGGGGCTGTTTTCGTTTCAGGTGGCCGCACATTGCCGCCGCCATGCGAAACGGATTATAGCTTGGTCAGGACCATTCTCAGGCGCGATCAATCCATGGGGCGAAAACTGCCGACTATTGCCGGTTTCTGGTACGGCTCTGATCTGTCTTGGCTCGAAGCTCTTTGCATTCAGTCATTTCTTGATTATGGGCACCCGTTCGTTCTCTACACCACCGATCCAGTTGAAGGCGTCCCGCTTGGGGTCGATCAGCGCCACGCGTCAGAGATCCTGTGGCCTCCTCCCTTCGATTTGCGCGAAAACTTTCGGCTCAGGGTCGCTGTTTTCTCGGATATATTTCGCCTGCGAATGCTGCAGAAAACCGATTTCATCTGGGTTGATCTGGATGCTTATTGCGTTCGACCATTCGATTTTGACAGCCCTTACGTGTTCGCCCCAACCGGCGATGGGTCATATCCGAACGGCGTGCTGAAGCTGCCGCCTGACTCGTCAACGCTGACGCAGATGCTGGAGTTCACTACTTCGCAAAACCCCACCCAGCCGTGGCGCGGATCGCGTCTGCACCGGATTAATCGGGAACGCATTCAGAACGGTGAAACCTGGGGGATCGAAGCGCTCTCCTGGGGGTGTTCAGGCCCCAAGGCACTGAGCTATTTTCTGAGAGAAACCGGAGAAGATAAGCACGCATTGCCGCTCGAGGCGCTGTACCCGCTTGCGGTCGACGAGTTGTGGAAGCTGCATGACCCCAGAATCCGCATGGAAGAGATTGAACGAGAGGGCGTCCATTCCGTCCACATCTACGGTCATCAGAAAAAGTGGCTGGCCACACAGCGGTCCGGGTTGCCACTGCCCGGCTCTTATCTGGAGAAGCTCTGCCAGCGGCACTCGGTTGATCCGGCCAGCAATCCCATTGCCCGACTTGAGTGGATGAAGCCAAAGATCTGAGCGGGTCAGTCCGGCAGATCCACCTGCCCGCGCATCAGAATATGGCCGCGCCCGGCAACTCTGATCCCGGTCATCGCATCCGGGGGGCCAACGCGTGTAACCCGCGCCTGCCCGGGGCGCCCCATGTCGTGGCCTTGTTCGGCCGTGAATTGATCTTTTTTCATCAAACCGTATTTCCAGAGATAGGCCGCCATGGCCCCCGTGGCCGAACCGGTGAATGGGTCCTCTGGCGGGCTGGGCGGTGCCAGCAACAGACGCGAGAACGTATCCCCCTGCGCCGTCGCCCCTTGCAAGGTGACCAAAAACGGCTCGGCCATGTCTGAACCCGAGTAATCAGCTGCGGCAGCCACCTTACGTAAAGGCCCTTCGACCAGCCGCGCGGCGCGCAAGGCATCATGATCCCGCAGCACCGTGATGCAGAACGGCAAACCGGTTGATACCAGTTGCGGCGGGGAAATAATGGCCTCTTCTGGCAGCGAAATCGCGCTTGCAACAAGGTCGACCGGAACACTGGCCCCAAATTCTGGTGCGATCTGGGTCATCTCGATCTCATCACCATTCAGACGAATGGCGACAAGGCCCGCTCCGGTTTCCAATGTCAGAGATTCGCCCTGAACCAAACCTCGCGACCGAAGGGCAGCGACCGTTGCGATAGTCGGGTGGCCTGCAAAGGGGATTTCACGGCTGGCCAGAAAATACCGCACCCTGATATCGGCCACATCGGACGGACCGGTGAAGGTACATTCCACCAAAGAGGTCTCGCGGACATAGGCCATGCAGGTTTCATCCGATAGCCCTGCTCCGCCATGTACGACCGCACAACCATTGCCACCAAACGCGCGGTCGGTGAAGGCATCCACCCAGTCAAAGTCATACCATGCCATGACGCACACTCCTGTTTCACGTTCTGCGGCACGATCACCGCAGAACGGGCAAATGTCACGTCATTTCAGCAGAGTGTGTGGTGGCTTAGTGAACAGCCACCGGGGACAGGTCATGCTCACGCGCGAGCACAAAGGCCAGCTTGCGGTCGGCGACCAGCGCCAGTTGCTGCCCATCAGAGTCGTGGACGGCATAAAGCTGATCCAGATCGCCTGCCTGTTCGCGCAAATCACGCGGCAAGTCAGCCACTTCGACCGTTTTTACATAGACGATCCGATCGCCTTCGGCGTTGATTTCGATCGGTGTATTCATAGCTCTTACCCCTTCCTTATGTTGATTGTCTGAACCACGGTTTCAGGCACGGCGCGGGTCAGATCCACATGCAGCAGACCATTCTCCATGATCGCCTCGCCCACCTCGACCCCGTCAGCCAGCACGAACATGCGCTGGAACTGGCGTGCCGCGATGCCGCGGTGCAGGAATATGCGCCCCTCGCTGTCGTCGCGTTGACGGCCCCGGATCACCAGCTGGCGATCCTCGATGGTAATCGACAGGTCCTCTTCCGCGAACCCAGCCACAGCCAGGGTGATGCGATAGGAAAAATCCGAGGTCTGCTCGATATTGTAGGGCGGGTAACCTTCATTACCGGCCTTTGCAGACCGTTCCAGAAGGCGTTCCAACTGCTCGAACCCCAAAAGATGCGGGTATGAGCCTAAGGTAAGTTTCGACACGTATTTTCGTCCTTCATTGTCAAAGCGACGTATTCTGCGGCCCCGTTCTGGCAACCGCGTGCTATAGAATATGGGAAGATACAGGGATGTCCACAAGGTCTGGCCGGATAAACCCTGACACACTATCTTGTGTCGAAAGCACCACTTGAAACACTGAGTCGTCCATGAACGCGCCTACCGATCTTTCGATGAAAACCGATGAAGTCCTGCGGGTGGAATTGGAGGTCTTTCGACGCCAGCACCGCGATTTGGACGAGGCGATCGAGGCTTTGCAGGCCAAGGGCACCTCGGATCAGTTGACGATCAAACGGCTGAAAAAGCAGAAACTGCGCCTGAAAGACATCATCCGTCTGATTGAAGACCGTTTGACCCCCGATATCATCGCCTGAAACGCGTGTACCGCATTGCCACATAAGCGGATTTGGCTATAGTGCGCGCTCTTTCCGAAGGCAGGGGCGTAAGCGGATGAGCGATGTGAAAGTAGGGATCATCATGGGCAGCCAATCGGACTGGCCCACGATGAAAGAGGCAGCCGATATTCTGGATGAATTGGGCATCACCTATGAGGCTCGCATTGTTTCAGCCCACCGCACCCCGGATCGTTTATGGGATTACGGCAAAACCGCTGTTTCACGCGGCTTGCAGGTCATTATCGCGGGTGCGGGTGGAGCGGCGCATTTGCCGGGTATGATGGCGTCGAAAACCCGCGTCCCGGTGATTGGTGTGCCGGTGCAGACACGTGCGCTTTCGGGTATGGATTCGCTCTATTCCATCGTTCAGATGCCCAAAGGATTTCCGGTTGCGACAATGGCGATTGGCTCGGCCGGTGGGGCGAATGCGGGCTTGATGGCGGCAGGCATTCTGGCGCTGCAGGATACGGCGCTGGCAGAACGGCTGGATGCCTGGCGCGAAGCTCTGTCCGCCTCAATTCCTGAAGAACCACAGGGATGAGCCGCATAGGCATCATTGGCACGGGTCACATCGCAGCTCCGATCGCGCGCCTGGTGGCCTCAAAAGGCCATGACCTTCACGTTACCGAGCGTAATGTACAAGTGTCCTCGGCCCTGCAGGCCGAGCTTGGGGCCAGTGTTGGCACCCCGCAGGAGGTGATCGACGCCTCCGACATCGTGTTCCTCTGCCTGCGCCCGCAGGTTGCAGCAGACATTCTGGCTCCGCTGACCTTTCGCGCGGATCAGCAGATCGTTTCGGTGATGGCAGCCGTGCCCGTCGACCAACTCGCAAAGCTGTGCGCGCCATCGTCGGATTTCGTGCAGACCATCCCACTAGGTTTCCTGCAGACCGGAGGTTGCCCCCTCGCCGCCTTCGGCAACGACCGCCTGCTTGCAGACCTGTTCGAGCCCGAAAACCCTGTGGTGAAAGTCTCGGACGAGGCCGCATTGAACGCGCATTTCGCCATTTGTGCGATGGTGCCGGGTATTCTGGACCTGATGGCAACCGGGGCAGGATGGCTGGCCGATCAGACCGGCGACAAGAACGGGGCGGAGTTCTATACCACGCAGCTCATGTCAGGCTTCCTGGCCACGATGCAAAAGGGACAGGCCGGTCAATTGGCCATTGAGCGTGACGCACTTGCGACCGAAGGCACCTTGAGCCTTCAGATGACCGAGACCTTGCAGTCCGAGGGCGCGCATGACGCGTTGCGCGCCGCCCTGACCGCGATTGGCAAACGATTGGAGACGTGACGATGGCAGATATGCTCACCCCCGGAGCAACAATCGGGATTTTGGGCGGGGGTCAGCTGGGCCGTATGCTCTCCGTTGCGGCGGCTCGACTTGGGTTCAAGACCCACATTTTTCAACCCGGTGCCAACCCTCCTGCCGGGCAGGTGGCAGATCGCGTCACCACAGCAGCTTATGACGATGCAGTTGCGTTGAAAGCCTTCGCGGATTCGGTGGAAGTCATCACCTATGAGTTCGAAAATATCCCGACCGAGGCGCTGGATCTGCTGGAAGCACATCGCCCCATCCGTCCGGGCCGTGAGGCGCTGCGAGTCAGTCAGGACCGATTGACCGAGAAGGTTTTTCTGCAAGGGCTTGGACTGAAAACGGCACCTTTCGCCGACATCACCGATCTGGAAAGTTTGCAGAACGCTGTTGATGAGATCGGCACTCCGGCCATCCTGAAAACGCGTCGCTTCGGCTATGATGGCAAGGGGCAGGCGCGACTGCGCATCCCTGAAGACGCCGAGGCTGCATTGGCCGACATGGCTGGAGCGCCGTCCATACTGGAAGGGTTTGTGGATTTCAGCCATGAAGTCTCGGTCATCGCAGCGCGAGGTCTGGATGGTCAGGTTGCCTGTTTCGATCCGGGTGAGAACGTGCACCGCGATGGCATCCTGCACACGACCACAGTTCCGGCGCGCTTGTCTCCGGCCCAGCGGACCGATGCGGTATTGCTGGCGGCCAATATCCTGAACGCGCTGGATTATGTGGGTGTCATGGGAGTTGAACTGTTCGTGACGCCGCAAGGTCTGATCGTAAACGAGATCGCGCCACGCGTGCACAACTCGGGCCACTGGACCCAGAATGGTTGCGCTGTCGATCAGTTCGAGCAGCACATCCGCGCCGTTGCCGGATGGCCTTTGGGCGATGGTCAGCGACATTCCGACGTGGTGATGGAGAATCTGATCGGCAATGACATGGATCGGGTGCCGGAACTGGCCCGCGAACGGGACGTTGCGCTGCATCTATACGGCAAGTCCGATGTGAAAGCCGGTCGCAAGATGGCGCATTTTAACCGGATTGTACGCTGACAGGTTAATGCGAGGCGTCGGATCGCTCAGCCGATGAACCGCGTGGCGATGTCGCCCGACATACAGCTGACACGCCCGCCCGCCAGAGTAGCAGCGACACGTTGCGTTTGGGCATCAAGGATCAGCAGGTCAGCGCGTTTTCCCGGCGACAGCTCACCTCGATCCAACAGCCCCAGCACTTTTGCCGGGCCGGATGACACCAGCGCCCAGGCGTCTGCGAAGTCCAGCAAGCCAGATTTGGCCAGCATCAGCGCGGCGCGACGAGGGCTTGGATAATGATAGTCCGAAGCCAGCGCATCGCACAGCCCCATGGCAATCAGATCCAGCGCGCTGGCATTGCCTTTGTGGGACCCTCCGCGCACGACATTGGGCGACCCCAGAATAATGTGATCCCCGCCCGCGCGGGCAGTTTCTGCAGCCTCAAGCGTTTCGGGGAATTCAGCTATGCTGACCCCGCGCGTACGCCAATCAAGCCGATCCTGCCTTCTGGCGTCATCATGGCTGCCCATACGAACACCACGACTGGCCAACGTGGCACACAAAGCGTTCAGAGCCTCAGGTACCTCAGATCCCCGTTTGTGCATCGTTTGCAGCATTTCCAGATGAACTTCCGGGTTACGTCCCGCTTTCAACGCCTGCCCGGTCAGGCGTGGTGGCGTTCGTCCCTGCGCCAGGCGCTCATGCGGAAGGTGATCATTGAAGACCACATATGGAACCTGCCACTCTGCTATCCGTTCGGGCAGATCGCCGTAATCATCCAGCATATGGGTTTCAAACCGAAGCTGGGGCATTAAATCGGAAACGGTGTCCGTTTTCACCGACGCGATCGCCGCAAAGACTTGAGCTGCAAACTCAGGTCCGCGCACGCCGCCTTCCCAGCTGTAGAACTGCGCCATCACTGCGGTTGTAATACCGTTTGCAGCAAGCTCGGCTTCTGCTGCGAGGATGCCTTCATTCATCAGCTTCATCGCCCCCCGCCGCGGTGCGATGTGTCGTTCAAACCCATCCCCATGCAGGTCGATGATACCCGGCAGCACGAGATACCCTGAAAGGTCGATCTGCCGCCCTGCCCTGTCACTTTGCACCAAACCGTCGGCTATCGACAATTCCGTGGCACACAGCCCCTGGCCCGGCAACAGAACCTCTGCCCCGGTAAACGTCAGATCAAGATTAGTCATTGAGAGGGCTCCGATTCAGGCTCCGAGCAATCCTGCCCGATGCAAATCTGATCGATGATGTCCTCGACCCCATCGAGCCACGTGATCTCGGGATCGAACTGTCCAAATTCGATGAAATGCAGGGTCTGTGCCATGACCAGCGGATTGTTCATCATGAACGTGTGAGTCACCGGCAATACGATGTGATCCGCCATGCCCTCGACCTTTGTCGTCTCGACCGAAACCTTGCCATCATCCGGCCCGTCAATCAGGGACGAGAATACAGGGTTCAGCGAGTTTTCTCCGGCGATCACCCCCAGATCGAAATCAACCGGGGGCAACTTGCGTGGAATGCCTTCGGGACCAGTACCAAGGGCCAGTCCAGCCGGACCATGCAGCAAGCCAAAGACCTCCCAGGCCCCCAGTTCATCCACCAATTGACTGCCCTGGTTCGGGGGGCCAAGCATGACGACGCGCCCAAGGCTATCGAGGGTATGATCCTGCAGCCAATAGCGCAGCAGGATCCCTCCCATCGAATGCGCGACCACATTTACTGTGTCATCGCCACAGGCGGCAAAGGCATCCGGCAGAGTTTGTTCAGCAAGTTCAGGAATGGGCAGGTCTGTCGAAGAGTATCCGGGGCGAACAACCGTGTAATCATGCGCGCGGAAAAGTTGTTCCATCACCGTGAATGATGCTTCGGTCCGTGCCAAACCATGCAGCAACACAACGCATTTCGCATGCGCGACAGCAGGTACGAGACAACACAGGAAGGCGATCAGAAGCTTCATGACCCGCCAGATAAGCCCTATCGGGGGGCGAGAAAACCCCTAGCCACGGTTCAGGCGCAACACTGCCAGCGCGATGCCTCCCAAAACCAGTCCTGCGCCTATCAGCAGGCGCAGGCTTGCCACTTCGCCCAACAGCACCACACCGGCCGCGATGGCAACAACCGGAACGCTCAGCTGTACGATCGCGGCCACAGCAGGGGCCAGTTGGGGCAGAACTCGGTACCAGAGCGCATATCCCATCCCCGAAGTGACTCCGCCGGATAAGGCGGCAAGACCGTATCCCACCAAGGTCATCTGCCATGCGTCCCCCAAAGCGAGCAGAGCCAATCCTGTGACCGGAAGCGCCACGACGAAATTGGCCGCCGTTCCGGATAATGCATCAGGTTCGGATCGCCCGACTATCGAATACACCGCCCATCCGACCCCGGCAGCCACCATAAGGCTGGCCCCCAACAGATCGACGCGCAACGCGCCAGTGGGCCAAAGCACATATGCCAACCCGCCCAGCGCTATGACCGCCCCAAAAACCTGCCGCTTCGTCGGGGCCGCGCCGGAAACTGCCCCTATCGTGAACATTGTGATCTGAACCACGCCGAACAGGATCAGCGCCCCAAGCCCCGCATCAAGCGTCAGATACGCAATCGAAAAACCGATCATATAGAGCGACAACGATCCGGCCCCGGTAAAACGTCGACGACTTAGAACGGGAAGCGACCCCTTCCGCAGAGCCACCAGCGCCACCAACACAATTGCGCCTGACAACACCCGAACAATGGCAAATCCCGCCGGATCACTTGCACCAATATCAATGGCAAGCCGATTCAGGATCGAATTCGCCGCAAAGGCACACATGGTCAGAGCAGTAAGCAAAAACAGTCGCATCTCGACCGCATAGCGGTTTCAGCGTGGTTTGCACACTCACTTTCCCGCAGGCAGAAGCAGCCCTGCTGTTCTTCTGATCAGAAATGCATCCACCCGAGTCATGCCCGAGCAGAAGGCATTCCAAATGAAACGGGGCCGCCCGAAGGCGACCCCGTCGATAAGCACAAAGGCTTAAGCAGCTTACATCATGCCGCCCATGCCGCCCATGTCGGGCATGCCGCCTGCAGCAGGTGCGTCTTTCTGCGGCTTGTCGGCAACCATTGCTTCGGTAGTGACCAGCAGACCAGCAACCGATGCCGCATCTTCCAGAGCGGTACGGACAACTTTGGCCGGGTCAATCACGCCGAACGAGAACATGTCGCCATATTCTTCGGTCTGTGCGTTGAAGCCGAACGATACATCACCGGATTCACGGACTTTGCCCGCAACAACCGCACCGTCAACACCCGCGTTCTCGGCGATCTGGCGCAGCGGCGCTTCGATTGCCTTGCGAACGATGTTGATACCGGCGTTCTGGTCAGCGTTTGCACCTTCCAGAGTTTCCAGTGCTTTACCGGCCTGAACAAGAGCAACACCACCGCCAACAACAACGCCTTCCTGCACAGCAGCGCGTGTTGCGTTCAGAGCATCGTCCACACGGTCCTTACGCTCTTTCACTTCAACTTCGGTCATGCCGCCGACGCGGATAACGGCAACACCGCCTG
>NZ_JBQFTW010000005.1:0-266667 GCF_056538865.1 Ruegeria sp. BE3
CAGGATTTGGCGCGTGCCGCCGAAACCCTGCTGCCGGATGGCAGCCTGGATGTCATCAGCTATGCCTGCACTTCGGGCAGTCTTGTTCTGGGCGAAGACAAGGTGTTCGCTGAATTGCAAAAAGGCGCCCCGAACGCAGTGGCAAGCTCGCTGATCACGGCCGTGATCAATGCCCTGAATGCACTGTCCGTAAAAAAGGTCGCGGTGTGCACACCTTACCTGGATGAAGTAAACCGCCAGGAACAGACATATATGGAAGAACGCGGCTTTGAAGTGACCACGATCCGCGGTCTGAACCTCGAAAAAGACAGCGACATGATCCGCGTCCGTCCCGATGCCATCATGGAATTGGCACGATCCGTGGATTCGCTCGAGGCAGAGGCCGTCTTCATCAGCTGTGGCGCATTGCGTGCGGTCGAAATCGTCGATCAGCTTGAGGCCGAACTTGGCAAGCCGGTCGTCTGTTCGAATCAAGCCATGGCCTGGGATGTGTTGCGCCAAGCGGGCATCAAGGATCAGATTTCAGGATACGGACGGTTGTTGAGAGATTACTGATTGGCGGTCAGAAATGGTTAAGAACACGAGGAGGGATCAGAACAGTGACTATTGCAGATCCGGAAATCGCGGCGCCCCCAAAGGTGACTGTAGACGAGATCCAAGAGCAAATCCTGGAGCGCATTTGCTTTGCGTATTACCCACCGGGCGCTCAGTTGAAAGAGGCCGCGCTTGCCAAGGAATTCGGCGTCAGCAGAACACCTGTCAGAGATGCCATTGCGCGAATCGGACATCTTGGACTGATCGAAACCCGCAACGGGGTTGGTACAGTTGTCATTGAGCTTTCGGCAGAACGTGTCCGCCATCTCTATGAGATGAGGATGGAGCTGGCCCAGATGATCGGAACATTGTCGCCGATCACTGTTACAGCGCATCATCAGGAAGAAGCGCGCGCGATTTACGAAGATGCTGTTACGCTGCGAGAGCGGCTGGACTCTCAGGAATATGTAAAACTGAACCAACGGCTGCAGGCACTGATCGCATCTCTGATCGGAAACCGCTCGCTGCGCGAGTTCTGGAACCAGGCATATTTCCAGTCGTCCAGCGTCTGGCATCGCATGGAACAGATTGTTGGCATCGTCGCTTATGACGCTGTGGTTCAGGAAACCTTTGATCTGGCGAAAGCGCTAGAGCGTGAAGACATTGCCGCCGTCGGGTTTCTACAGAGAATCTACATAGGCTATGCTTTTCAACTGATTGAAAAGCACCTGTTGAACCCACAAAAAAGAGATTGAAATTGGCCGCGCTGACCGGCTCTTCGGGCCGACGCTATCGGCTAAGCCCATCAAGGCGAGAGATCTGGACCAGTTGCTCGTTGCCACAGGTCTGAACTGCGTTTTCCGAGCCCATCCAAAGCAATACCGTCTTCGCTCACATACTGGATCGTGCAATGCTTGGACTTGCGCCGATCAGTAACCGGCGCGCGAAAAAGTCGACGCGGGCGGGCAGCGACGATACGCTGCCCTCAGGCTGACGCTCAGGCGATGGATTTCGCCGCCGCCAGCAGACCATGATGAAGGGATCCTGCTGAAGACCTGGGACCGATGACAGCCACATGATCGTCTGCCAGCTTCCACAGGAAGACGCCCAGATGCTCAGCCGTGGTACGGATCGCCGCGCCCTGTTCCATCGTGCGAACCGGGGCATTGGTCAGCCGTTCGAACAAGTCGGACAAGGCAACACCTTGCACATCGAACCGGCACCATCCGTCGGTCTGCTCAGCAACCGAGGCTGCATCACCGGTGATTTGTTTCAGCTCAGATGCCAGCAGCTCGTGGCTGTAATGAGGTGCCGTGACCATCCACTGATCCGGCCCCATCCAAAACACGGCATAGGGTGCCGCCACGGCGGATTGACCAATTTCGGGCAATCTCACACCAATCTTGTCGGCCAGTGCATTTTGCACGGCACCTGCCTGATCTGTCCGTGCGGCGACCGAGGCCAGCGCCTGATCCACTACTTCGGTGATGGTGATCGTACCGATGGTATCGACGCGCGGTGTGTCGCCACCCAGCGGGGTGATGGGTTTCAGTTTATGCACGAAGCTTCTCCCCTTCTGGGTCCACGAAATGAGCGCTGACGATTTCGACCATGATCTCTTGTCCTTCCAGCGGGTTCACAAGGCGCAGCTTTTCGCCCTTGCGATCAAACCCGCCTTTGACGAAGCCCAACCCGATTGAGCTTTCAAGGATCGGCGAATAGGCCGCCGAGGTGACATAGCCCTGATCATGGGCTGCATCGACCGGCCCGGTGGCGTTCATCAGATGCCCGCCCGCTGGCACGGTGTCCTTGGCATCTACCGGTTTCAATCCGACCAGTGCCAGCGCATCCGGAGTATTCATCCCTTCACGGCGGCTGAGCACATTGCCGATGCAGTCTTTCTTCGTGCTGACCATACGGCCCAGTCCAAGGTTCAGCGCGGTGGTTGTGCCGTTCAGTTCGTTGCCCGCAGCGTGGCCCTTTTCGATCCGCATGACGCCTAGCGCCTCGGTACCGTAAGGCACGATGTCGAATTCTTCGCCCGCCTCCATCAGCGCGCGCATCAGCGCGTCGCCATAGCGTGTGGGTACAGCGATCTCATAAGCCAGCTCGCCCGAGAACGAGATCCGGAACAGCCGCGCACGACAACCACCGCACACGGTGATCTCACCGCAGGCCATGAAGGGGAACGCCTCGTTCGAGATGTCAAACTCGGGATCCACGATCTTCTGCAGCAGTTTGCGGCTGTTTGGTCCGGCCACGGCATACTGCGCCCAGGCCTCGGTGGTCGAGATTAGCTGAACATCCATATCCGGGTACAAACACTGGCGCACGAATTCCATGTTGCGATAGACCAGAACCGCGTTGGCGGTGGTCGTGGTCACGACAAAATGGTCCTCGGCCAAACGCGCGGCGGTGCCGTCGTCATATGCTACGCCATCTTCGCGCAACATCAGGCCATAGCGCACTTTGCCCACAGGCAGTTTGGCGAAGCCGTTGGCGTAGATCGTGTTCAGGAAAGCCGCGGCATCCGCGCCCTGCACATCGATCTTGCCCAGTGTGGTCACATCACAGACACCGACTGAGTTACGGGTCTGCAGAACCTCGCGGTCCACCGATTGCCGCCAATGGGTTTCGCCCTTGCGGGGGAACCATTGTGCACGCAGCCAGTTGCCGACTTCAACAAACACCGCGCCCTGTTCCTCGGCCCATTTGTGGCTGGGTGTCAGGCGGGTCGGGTGGAATTCCTTACCGACCGCGCGGCCACCAAAGGCCCCCATCGCCACCGGCGTATAGGGTGGGCGAAAAATCGTCGTGCCGGTTTCCGGGATCGATTTGCCCGTCAGTTCCGCCATCACCGCCAGAGCACCAACGTTCGAGGTTTTACCCTGATCCGTGGCCATACCCAGTGTGGTGTAACGTTTCAGGTGTTCGACCGAAGTGAAGTTCTCCTGATGCGCCAGCTTCACATCCTTGGCGGTCACATCGTTCTGATAATCCAGCCAAGCGCGTTTGGCACCTTTGACATGCCAGAACGGCGTGATCGAAACAGGCGCATCCGCTGCAGCGGGCAGATCAGCAGGTGTTGCCGTAATCCCCAGATCTCCTAGCGCAGTCACTGCTGCCGCCGCACCGCCTTGTAGTGCAGCATCGGTGGTCAGTTCACCCTTGGCCGCACCAGCAACGGTCTGGCCAAGGGGCAGACCCTCGCCTGGAATAAAGGCATGGATATCATCGTTCCAGACCGGGCGACCGCGCTGATGGCAGGTCAGGCCCAGGTTCGGGTTCCAACCGCCGGACATCGCCAGCGCCTCGCAATGCAGATCGCGGGTGTAACCTTTGTCGGTGCGCACCTGCACCGAGGTCAATCCAAGGCGGCCCGATGTGTTGATGATCTCGGCCCCTTTCAGAACTTCGGTGCCCTCAACATCGGGCGCGTCGGGACGCGTATCGACAATGGCCGGAACCTTGACGCCCTGTGCCATCAGATCGCGCGCCGTCTGATGCGCATCATCGTTGTTTGCAAACACCACAACCGATTGTGCGGGCGTCGCGGCCCAGCGGTTGGCGTAGGCCCGTACCGCTCCGGCCAGTAGAATGCCGGGCCGATCGTTGTTCTCGAACGCAATCGGACGTTCGATTGCTCCGGTCGCAATCAACGCGCGCTTGGAGTAGATCCGCCACAAGGTCTGACGCGGCTTGTCCGCCTCGGGCTCAATCAGGTGATCCGCGTTGCGTTCGACCGCGCCATAGATGCCGTGATCATAGGCACCAAAGACAGTCGTGCGCGGCATCACCCGCACATTCTGCATCGACGCCAGCTCTGCCAGAGTCTGCGCAACCCAGTCGGTTCCAGAGATATCGGCTAGAGCCCCAGTCTCGGCAATCAGACGCCCGCCCATACGGAAATCCTCATCCGCCAGAATGACCTGGGCACCCGCACGTCCAGCAGTCAGCGCCGCTGCCAGACCCGCCGGACCCGCGCCGACGATCAACAGATCGCAGTGCAGAAAGCCCTTGTCATAATGATCCGGGTCATCTTCTCCGGTCAGGCTACCCAGACCGGCGGCTTTGCGGATGATCGGTTCATACAGCTTTTCCCAGAACGCCTTGGGCCACATAAACGTCTTGTAGTAGAAACCCGCGGTCAGGAAGTTCGAGAACCGGTCGTTGATCGCCATGAAGTCGCGTTCCAGCGACGGCCAGCGGTTTTGCGAATTGGCACTCAGCCCGCCATAGAGCTCGACCACGGTCGCGCGGGTGTTGGGCTCCTGCCGTCCGCCCGAGCGCAGCTCGACCAGCGCATTAGGTTCTTCACTACCCGAGGTCAGCGGCCCGCGCGGGCGGTGGTATTTGAACGACCGCCCCATCAGCCGCACGCCATTGGCGAGCAAGGCCGAGGCCAATGTGTCGCCTTCAAACCCCTGATAAGACTTGCCGTCGAATTTGAAACTCAGGCTGGCGTCACGGTTGATCAGGCCACCGTTCAGACGATTGCGTTGTGTCATTGGGCAGCCTTCCTTGCGGTTTTGGCGACATCGCGCGCCAGCTCGACGTTCAGAATTTCATGGGTCACCGTGTTGCGGGTCACCACCAGCCACGACCGGTCGCCCTGTTCGTGGAACCACAATTCACGATGTTCGCCCGCGGGGTTGTCGCGCAGGTAGAGGTAATCGTGAAACGCCTGCGCCGCATTCTCAGCCTGCCAGTCGGGCCGGTTGATGAGGGACGCATCGCCCAGATAAGTGAACTCCTGCGCGTCGCGCGGGCCAAGCAAAGGATGGTTGATAATCATCTGATAAGCCCCTCAGTGCAGGTTCGGTTGGGCGCCCTGCCCTTTTTCATCGATCATGTGCCCGGTCATGAACCGGTCCAACCGATAGGCGGTCGCGGTTTCGTGCGGACGGTCGGTTTTCAGAAGATGGGCAAAGCAATAGCCGGACGCCGGCGTTGCCTTGAAGCCGCCGTAGCACCAGCCACCATTGAAATAGAGCCCATCGATATGCGTCTTGTCGATAAAGGGCGAGCCATCCATGGACATATCCATGATACCACCCCAGCTGCGCAGCAGGCGCGCGCGACCCAAAGCAGGGATCAGCGACATGCCGCTTTCGATCACGTCCTCGACCACCGGCAGATTGCCCCGTTGCGCATATGAATTGTACATATCCAGATCGCCACCGAACACCAGACCGCCCTTGTCGGACTGGCTGCAATAGAAGTGACCCGCCCCATAGGTGATCACGCCGGGGATGAAGGGCTTGAGCCCCTCTGAGACAAAAGCCTGCAACACGTGGCTTTCGATCGGCAGGCGCATCCCGGCCTTCTCCATCACGCGGCTGGAACTGCCTGCCACGGCGACGCCGACCTTCTTGGCACCGATGAAGCCGCGGGACGTGTCGACCCCAAGGACCTTACCGTTTTCGATACGGAAGCCCGTGACTTCACAATTCTGGATAATGTCGACGCCGCGCATATCCGCGCCACGCGCATACCCCCAGGCCACCGCATCGTGACGCACCGTGCCGCCCCGACGATGAAGCAATCCGCCTTTGATCGGGAACCGCGCGTCGTTGAAGTTCAGGAACGGATACATCGCGCGGACGCCTTCGGTATCCAACAGCTCGGCATCGGATCCATTCAGGATCATCGCATTGCCCCGACGCCGCGCCGCATCCCGCTGCGCGTCGGAATGCACGAGGTTCAGAATACCGCGTTGGCTGACCATCGCGTTGTAATTGAAATCCTGCTCGAGGTTTTCCCACAGTTTCAGCGAAAACTCATAGAACGGTTCATTGCCGTCCAGCAAATAGTTCGACCGGACAATCGTCGTGTTCCGACCGACATTTCCCCCACCGATCCAGCCTTTTTCCAGAACCGCGATACGGGCCCCACCGAATTCCTTGGCAAGATAGTAGGCAGTCGCCAGACCATGTCCGCCACCTCCGACGATGATATAGTCGTAAGCATCCGCAGGCGCCGGGTCACGCCATTGCGGACCCCAACCCTTGTGGCCGGTCATAGCCTCCTTGAAAAGTCGCAGAGCTGAAAAACGCATGAAGGCTCCTGTTCGTTGCAGTCTTTGGTTTGCACCCAACTCGGCTTGTGTTGCAGATGCTGTTTCGGACAGAATCCATTTCAGAACCGACAAACTTGGGCATCGCCCTAAAAAGACCCGCGCCTGAGCTTCGGACAGAACCTGTTTTTGCCTGCCAAAAAGAGAGCCGGGAGCGCGCGACGACCTGCATATAGAAAACCGGTTTTCGAAAGGGCAACTGCATCTGCCGAAGGAATAAGTCGAAAGCGAAGGTCATCCGACGCTATCGGCGAGATATGATCCTGATGGTGAAAAAGCAGCAATGATGCATTGACAACTGCGCTCCAAAATTGCAACCAATTACATATTGGTTTATTATAAAGGTTGCGAGCTGTGCCCAACCAAAACCCCAACGCCAAGTCTGACTCGTCAGTCGAGATCCTGAAGCTGTCTGACTTCAGCCTCTCGTTTCGCGGCCAACCCGCATCAGCCGTGGATGGTTTGGACCTGTCGGTATCTGCTGGCGAGACTTTGTGCATCGTGGGTGAATCCGGATGCGGAAAATCCGTCACCGCCATGGCCCTGATGGGGCTGCTGCAGCGTGACGTCATCGATATTCCGTCTGGCCTTCTGGAGTTTGAAGGTCGGTCATATGACCTGCGCACCGAACAGCTGGACGGCGCGACACGAGGCGATCGCATGGCGATGATCTTTCAGGAACCGATGACCTCGCTCAACCCCGCCTTCAGGATAGGCGATCAGATCACCGAGGCCGTTTTACATCACCGCAACTGCAACCGAGACGAAGCTGACGCAAGCGCTTTGGCCATGCTGCGCCGCGTTGGCATCCCAGCCCCGGAACAGCGGTTGAACGAATACCCTCACCAGCTTTCCGGTGGCATGCGGCAGCGTGTGATGATCGCGATGGCGCTGATCAATAACCCCTCGCTGCTGATCGCGGACGAACCGACAACGGCGTTGGATGTCACCATCCAGGCGCAGATCCTCGATCTTGTCCGAGAGCTTCAAACAGAAACCGGAATGGGAACCTTGTTCATCACCCACGATCTGGGTGTGGTGGCTGAAATCGCGACGAATGTGGCTGTCATGTATGGGGGCCAGATCGTCGAGAGCGGCCCTGTCGACGCGGTATTCGACGATCCGCAGCACCCCTATACCATCGGCCTTATGAGCTCGGTCCCGCGGATGGCAGGATCGCGGGATCGGCTGATCACCGTGCCCGGAACCGTGCCGTCTATGGCCGATATGCCTACTGGATGCCGGTTTCGCACGCGCTGCCCCTTTGCCACTGGCGAGTGTGCAGACCGCCCGATCTTGTCAGAGATGGGTTCCGAACATGCGGTTGCCTGCCACTACGCCCCACTGGAACAGCTCAAGGGGGTCAGATGCGCGATGTAATCCTTGAGGCGCGGAACCTCACACGCCATTTCACACTGGGTGCCGGGCTGTTCGAACGCAAAACCAGAGTGCGCGCGGTCGATGGCGTTTCGCTGTCGGTGCGCAAGGGTGAAACCTTTGCGATTGTCGGTGAATCGGGGTGCGGAAAATCGACGCTTGCGCGCCTTTTGATGCGGCTGGATCGGCCGACCTCTGGCCAGGTCCTGTTTGAGGGGCGGGAGGTTCAGGACCTCGCCCGTCGCGAAATGGCCCCTTTGCGCCAGCAGATGCAGTTCGTCTTCCAGGACCCATTCTCGTCGCTGAATCCGCGCATGACCGTCGGCAAGCTGGTGGGCGAACCGCTGGAGGTGCATGCGCCTGAATTGGACGAGACCGCGCGCCGTGAAAAGGTGGCTACGTTGCTGGCTCAGGTTGGGTTGTTGCCGGACCACGCCAACCGCTATCCGCACGAATTCTCAGGCGGTCAAAGACAGCGGATCGGCATCGCCCGCGCGCTGGCTTCAGGACCAAGGTTGTTGATCGGGGATGAACCGGTCTCGGCATTGGATGTGTCGGTACAGGCGCAGGTGATCAATCTGTTGAATGACCTGAAACAGGATCTGGATCTGACCCTTGTGATCATCGCCCATGATCTGGCCGTGATCCGTCACATGAGCGATCGCATCGCCGTGATGTATCTGGGTAAGGTGGTCGAAACTGGCCCTGCCGATCAGGTTTTCGAAGAACCGCGCCATCCGTATACGCATGCCCTATTGTCCGCGATACCGGAACCCGAGCCGGGCCGCGACCGTGATCACATGGCGCTTAGAGGCGAAACGCCCAGTCCATCGTCTCCGCCATCGGGTTGCCGGTTTCACACCCGTTGCCCCTTTGCACAGGACGATTGCCGAGCCCAGACTCCGGTTCTTGACGATGCGGATTCGCATCATCACGTCGCCTGCCATCACTGGAAAAACATACCAGAGGCCGGAAAACCGGCCCCGCCCCGACGCCGCAGCGCCGGAGCAGAAGAGCGGTTCGCGCTGTATCGCGCGGCTGTCCAATCTCCCCAGGCTTCTGCCAAAAACAGAGAGGAAATATCATGAATGTCTTGAAAACCGGTCTTGTGGCCGGATTACTCGGCGCGACTGCCCTCAGCGCACAGGCCGCCGATCTGCGCATCGCCCTGCAATCGGACGCCGATGTGCTCGACCCTGATCAGTCCCGTACGTTCGTGGGACGCATTGTCTACGCCTCACTCTGCGACAAGCTGGTCGACATCACCCCCGATCTGGAGCTGATCCCACAACTCGCCACCGGTTGGGAATGGAGCGAGGACGGCACGTCCCTGACCATGACCCTGCGCGAAGGCGTGGTGTTCCATGACGGCACGCCCTTCAACGCACAAGCCGTGGCCGACAATATCGACCGCTCGCAGAACCTTGAGGAATCGCGCCGCAAGTCAGAACTGAAGTCGGTGACCGGAGTTGATGTGGTCGATGACTATACGGTTCGCTTCAACATGGCCGCGCCTGATGCAACTCTGCTGGCGCAATTCGCCGACCGTTCGGGCATGATGGTCTCTCCAACCGCTGCGAAAGCTGCTGGTGCAGATTTCGGGCTGAACCCAGTGTGCTCTGGCCCGTTCAAGTTTAAGGAGCGTGTGGCCCAGGACCGGATCGCGCTGGAGCGCTTCCCGGATTACTGGAACGCGGATCAGATCCACTTT
This sequence comes from Ruegeria sp. BE3, assembly GCF_056538865.1. NCBI lineage: Bacteria > Pseudomonadati > Pseudomonadota > Alphaproteobacteria > Rhodobacterales > Roseobacteraceae > Ruegeria > Ruegeria sp. BE3. The sequence continues at coordinate 9,699 of NZ_JBQFTW010000005.1, forward strand.
GACAGTGTCACTTTCCTGCCGATCCCCGACACCACCGTACGTCTGGCCAACCTGCAATCCGGTGACATCGACATGCTGGAGCGTCTGGCCGCGACTGATCTGACGCAGGCCGAAGGAGATGCAGGCATTAATGTCGAGAGCGCTGTTTCACTTGGCTATCAGGGCATAACGATCAACGTGAACAACGGAGACAAGGGCGATAATCCCTGGGGCAACGACAAACGTCTCCGTCAGGCGCTAAGCTATGCGTTGGATCGTGACGCGATCAATCAGGTCGTGTTTGAAGGCGCCTTTGCGCCGGGCAATCAGCCCTTCCCACCCACATCACCGTGGTATGACGCCGACCATCCGGTGCCTGCACGCGATATAGACAAAGCCAAAGCGCTGCTGACCGAGGCGGGCTATCCTGATGGGATCGACCTTGAGGTTCAGGTCCCCAACACCACCGTCCCTCTGCAACTGATGCAGGTCGTTCAGGCCATGGCCGCCGAGGCCGGGATCAATATCGAGATCACGTCCAAAGAGTTCGCCACACTGCTCGCCGATCAGAGCGCTGGCGACTATCAGGCCAGCCAGATCGGATGGTCGGGCCGCGTGGACCCGGATGGCAATATCCATCAGTTCATGACCACCGGCGGCGGCATCAATGACAGCCACTATTCGGACCCGAAAGTGGACGAGATGCTGAACAATGCCCGTGCCTCAACAGACTTTGACGCACGCAAGGCTGAATATGACGCCGCGCGGGACATTCTGGCAGCGGATATGCCCATCGTTTACCTCTATCACCAGACATGGATCTGGGCACTGGATGATGGGCTCAAAGGCTTCAACCCCTATCCTGACGGCATGATCCGTCTGGAAGGCGTGAAGCTGGAGAAATAAGCCACTCACGGCCTGCCCGGCCTTTTGGCCGGGCGGGTTCCTTTGATCGAAAGCCCAAGCCATGTTGTCTTTCATTCTGCGTCGCATCCTGATTGCGATACCGACAATCCTGCTGATCTCGATCTTCGTTTTCAGCCTGCAAAAGCTGCTGCCCGGCGATCCCGTGCTGGCGATGGCAGGCGAAGAGCGTGATCCGGAAGTGCTGGAGTTCCTGCGCGAGAAATATCGCCTGAACGATCCGATCCCAGTGCAATACCTGACCTGGGTTGGCAACGCGTTGCAGGGCGATCTGGGGATTTCGCTGCGCACCAATCAGCCAGTGACCGAACTGATTGCAGAAAAGCTGCCGGTGACGATCCAGCTTGCCATTATGGCCATCCTGTTTGCGCTTGTGATCGGAATCCCGGCGGGCATCTTGTCGGCGGTGAAAAAGGGGACTGTCACAGACTACGTGGCCAACATCGTGGCGCTGTCCGGACTATCCATTCCGAATTTCTGGCTGGGGATCATGCTGATCCTGCTTGTTTCGGTAAAGCTCGACCTGTTGCCCGCCTCGGGTTACGTACCCTTGTCTGAGGATCCGGTGAAATCCATCACCACCATGCTGATGCCCGCCTTTGTGCTGGGGACCGCACTGGCGGCAACGCTGATGCGACATACGCGGTCGGCCATGCTGGGCGTGCTGAAATCAGACTACGTGCGCACTGCCCGCGCCAAGGGTTTGCACGAACGCCGGGTCGTCCTGAAACACGCCTTCCGCAATGCGCTGACGCCGATTGTGACCCTGACCGCACTGCTGTTCGGCGAGCTGATCGCCGGAGCGGTCCTGACCGAACAAATCTTTACCATCCCAGGTTTCGGCAAGATGGTCGTCGATGCCGTGTTCAACCGCGATTATGCCGTGGTGCAGGGCATCGTATTGGTCACCGCTGTGGGTTTCATCGTGATGAACTTGCTCGCAGACGTGGCCTATGTGCTGCTCAACCCGCGCCTGAGGGCTGCCTGACATGACCGTTGCCGATCCTATCCTGTCTCGTCGTCCCGAAAACCGTGTGTGGAAGAAATTCCGCACCCACAAAAGCGCCATGCTGGGCGGCTTTCTTGTCACCTTCTTTGTGTTGATTGCCCTACTGGCCCCGATCCTGCCGGTGCCTGATCCGGCGGCCACCGATTGGGGCGCGGTGCGCAAACCACCAACCGCCGCTCATCCGTTTGGTACAGATGAAATCGGGCGCGACGTGCTGGCCCGGATGATCTGGGGGGCGCAAGCCTCGCTTCTGGCTGGGGTGGTTTCCGTTGGGATCGCGGTGATGCTGGGCGTACCTCTGGGCATCATCGCCGGGTATTTCGGTGGATGGGCCGACGCCATCATCTCACGCTGCACCGAGGCGCTGCTGGCTGCGCCTTTCCTGATCCTTGCGATCGCATTGGCGGCCTTTCTAGGGCCATCACTGACCAACGCGATGATTGCCATCGGTCTGTCAGCGACCCCGATCTTCATCCGGCTGACCCGCGGACAAGTGTTATCGGTCCGGGCTGAGGATTATGTGACCTCGGCCCGCGCCATCGGATTGCCCACGGCGAAGATCCTCAGCCGCTACATCTTTCCCAACGTGCTGCCACCGGTGCTGGTGCAGGCCACGCTCACCATCGCCACCGCGATCATCGCGGAGGCGTCGTTGTCCTTCCTCGGCCTCGGCCAACAACCTCCAGCACCCAGCTGGGGATCGATGCTGAATACGGCCAAGAACTTCCTCAACCAGGCCCCATGGATGGCCATGTGGCCGGGCATCGCGATCTTCCTCGTTGTGCTGGGGTTCAACCTTCTGGGCGACGGGCTGCGCGATGCGCTTGACCCGCGCGAACACTGAATTTCGGAGACAAAGAACATGTCAGATTTCACCACCCGCCCCGAGATCCGAGGCACCTTCGGAGTCGTCACCTCGACCCATTGGATCGCCTCGGCTGTGGGCTTTGGCATTCTGGAAAAGGGTGGCAACGCCTTTGACGCCGCAGTTGCCACGGCAATGACCTTGCAAGTGGTTGAGCCGCATCTGAACGGCCCGGCAGGCGACATGCCCGCGATTTTCCACTCGGCCAAAACCGGCAAGACCGAGGTGCTGTGTGCGCAAGGTCCCGCCCCCGCTGCTGCGACAATCGAACACTATACCGGGTTGGGTCTGAATCTGATCCCCGGTTCTGGTCTGTTGGCCACAGTGATCCCCGGAGCCTTCGATGGTTGGATGCTGATGCTGCGCGATCATGGCTCACTGCCGCTACGCGATGTGATGGCGCCCGCTATCGCCTACGCGCGCGACGGGCACCCTGTGCTTCCGCGCGTGGCGCATACCATCAACGGTCTTTCAGATTTCTTTGAAGACGAATGGCCTACATCCGCAGAAACCTGGATGCCGGACGGCAAAGCCCCCGAGCCGCACAGCAACTTTGCCAATCCGGCGCTGGCGGCGACCTATGAACGCCTTGTGACAGATGCCGAAGCTGCGCATAAAGATCGTCTGGAGCAGATCGATGCGGCGCGGCGCGTGTGGCGCGAAGGCTTTGTCGCGGATCGCATCTTCGAATATCTGGCCGATGCCAAGGTCATGGACGTGTCAGGCCAGCGCAACAGCGGGGTCATGGCGCGTAAGGACATGGCCGACTGGCAAGCAACCTACGAAGAGACACTCACCTACAACTACCACGGATGGACCGTTCATAAGACTCACGCCTGGAGTCAGGGGCCGGTCTTGTTGCAAGCTTTGGCCATCCTCAAGGGGATTGATCTGGGCGCAATGGACCCGAACGGGGCCGAGTTCGTGCACACGGTGATTGAGGCGATGAAACTCGCCTATGCAGATCGCGAGGCTTACTATGGTGATCCGGCGTATAGCGAAATCCCGATGGACTATATGCTAAGCGACGAATACGCCGCCCAGCGCCGCGCCATGATCGGCCCGGATGCATCACAGGATCAACGCCCGGGCCGGGTGCCCGGTTTTGAACACTTGGCAGACGCCTATGTCGCTCGCGCAGCGCGTGATTTCTCGGCCAGAACCGGGGCCAGCGCGGGTGAACCGACCATGTCGCATCTGACCGAGAAACGCGGTGACACCGTGCATCTGGACGTGATCGACCGCTGGGGGAACATGGTGTCGGCAACGCCGTCCGGGGGGTGGTTGCAAAGCTCACCCGTCATCCCGGGGCTGGGATTTCCGCTCAACAGCCGGGCACAGATGTTCTGGTTGGAACCTGGCTTGCCGACCTCGCTGGCACCCGGACGCAGGCCACGTACGACACTGACACCCAGCCTTGCGGAAAAGGACGGGGTCCAGCTGGTCTTCGGCACTCCCGGAGGAGATCAGCAGGACCAATGGCAATTGATCTGGTTCTTGCGTTTCGTGCATTTCGGGCTGGGGCTGCAGGAATGCATGGACGCGCCACTGTTCCATTCGATGCATTTTCAGGGCTCGTTCTATCCCCGCGCCACAGCGCCCGGCGAGATGATGATCGAGGAAACCTTTGGCGAGACCGTGATCGAGGACCTGCGCGCGCGCGGTCACAAGATCACCGTGGCCGAGCCCTGGACAGTTGGGCGCCTCACCGCAGCCCTTCGGGAAAAAGATGGAACCTTGCGCGCGGCGGCAACACCGCGGCTGATGCAGGCTTATGCAATAGGACGCTGACATGACGTATTCCCTGATCGCAAAAGACCCCGAGACCGGAGCCATCGGCCTGATCGTGGCCAGCCGCTTCTTCGCTTGCGGCGCGCGCGTTCCGTGCGTTGGTGCGCGCAGTGCGATTGCCTCTCAGGCGTTCTCGAACCCGGTCTGGGGAACCGAAGGGCTTAGGCGGCTTGAGGCGGGCGAAGCTGCGCAGGCGGTTCTGGATGATCTCGTCACCCGGGATTCAGGTCGGGACGCGCGACAAGCCCACCTAATGGACGCACAGGGCAACTTTGCGGCCTATACCGGGGCTGATTGCGTCGACTGGGCCGGGCATCGGCTCGGTGAGGCACATTCGGTTGCAGGCAACATGCTGGCTGGGCCGGATGTCGTGGACGCCACTTTCGAAACCTACGCCTCGGAAACCGGCCTGCCCTTTCCAGAACGCCTGATGGCGGCCATGGAGGCTGGCGAGCGCGCGGGGGGCGACAAACGCGGCAAACAGGCCGCCGGTCTTGTCATTCATCGCGGGCAATCGCATGCATGGCTGGATATGCGCAGCGACGACCACGCTGACCCTCTGGCCGAACTGCGCAGGCTTTATGATGTGGCTGCTGAGCGGTATCTACATTTTGCGGAGGCGATGCCCAGCGAGCAGAATTTCTCGGGCAATCCCGACCGGGGCGCGCTGGAAGAGGCGATTGCCCGCGCGGACGCGAAACGTCAGGCCGAAGGGCGGGTAAGCCGCTCGCTGGCCAGCGACCCCGCGTGAGATATGGGCGGGATTGACCTTTCCACTCTGGCAACGCTGATCGCCATCGCAGGTGCGGCCGGAGTGTTTGGTGGTATTCTGGCCGGTTTGCTGGGCGTTGGCGGAGGGATCGTTATCGTTCCGGCGCTTTACTTTGCCTTGTCATTGACCGGCAGCAATCCTGCACTGACGATGCAGGTTGCAGTGGGTACGTCGCTGGCAACCATCGTGTTCACGGCGCTGTCCTCAAGCTGGGGGCACTACAAGCGTGGGGCGTTGGACATGGCGCTGCTGAAACGCTGGGCCCCGGCCATTCTGGTTGGAGTGATCATTGGCGGCCTGCTTGGCGGCGTGGTCAGCGGCTATATTCTGGTCGCCGTCTTCGCGACGGTTGCTGCTCTAGTGGCGCTGGACATGATCTTTCGCAAACCCGGCAATAGCGGCCCGCCGCGCAGTTTTTCTCCGCGCGTCTGGGCTACGACCGGTGTGTTTGCCGGTGCGATTTCCGCGATGATGGGCATCGGTGGCGGTACTGTCTGCGTACCGGTTCTCAACTTTCTGGGCTACGACATCCGACGCGCGGTGGGCACCTCGGCGGCAATCGGCTTTGTCATCGGCCTGCCGGGCGCGCTGATCTATGCCGGAACAGGTCTGGGGCAATCCGGCTTGCCGCCTTTCTCCATCGGTTACGTCAATCTGGTCGCCGCAGCGCTGATCATCCCGCTGACAACCAGCTTTGCCCATGTGGGCGTCCGCATCGCGCACACGATTTCGCAACGTGCCTTACGCCTTGCCTTTGGTGCATTCCTGATGCTTACGTCTTTGCGCATGTTTTACGACCTGACCGGAGCGTTCTGAACTTGGGAAATTGTCCAACAGATACTGAGCTGACCGCCGCCCTGCGCGCTGGGATCGAAACCGGCGATTTCCTGAAGAACGGCAAGTTGCTGCCCGAACGCGCACTGGCCGAAGCGCTAACCGTTACCCGCGCCCGTATGCGTCGGATTCTGGATCAGCTCGAGGAAGAAGGCACCGTGTTTCGCAGGCACGGGCAAGGCACGTTCGTGTCACCACCCCCGGCCGTTGGCGCAAGCCCGTTCCGCGCCGTTGCAGCCAAGGTTATGCCCCGTGATGTCATGGAAGTACGTCTGGAGATTGAACCGGCATTGGCGGCATTAGCGGCACAACGCGCCTCGATCAAAGAATTGCGAACGCTTGAACAACTCATGCGGGCCACACTGGATGCTGCCGATACGCAGGCTTACGGGGTTGCCGATGATGTGTTTCACTACAAAATCGCGGAACTGGCTCACAATCCGTTGTTCCTGACGGTATATGACTCGATCCGCGCTGTACGGAAGCAGTCGGAATGGACACGTCAGCGCGAGACACAATATTCATCCGCGACTCTGGTACGCCTTGGCGAACAGCACGAACTGTTGTTCAGCAACATCGCATCACGCGACAGTCAGGCCGCCGCAGAGGTCATGCAATCGCATTTGCTTTCGGTATCAAACGCCATGCTACGAGACAGGACATATGCGCAAGCCGAGAACCTCACCGAGCAGCCAGAAGGTTAGCATGACCTTGGCGTCTTCCATCAGGTTTGGATGACCCCCTCTCGTCCACCCTCCTAATACAAGACAGAGACAGAGAAAGATGCCCACACTATTCAGCAGCTTTCACCTTCGTGATGTGACGTTCAAAAACCGTATCGCTGTCTCACCGATGAGCCAGTATCGCGCCGTGGAAGGCCGGGCCAATGACTGGCATCTTGTGCATCTGGGACGGTTTGCCATGGGCGGAGCGTCGCTGGTCTATGCTGAGGCGACGGCGGTGACCCGCGACGGGCGTCGCACGCCAGGGGATCTGGGCCTTTGGGACGACAGCCAGATTGAACCACTGAGGCGTATCGCTGAGTTTATCACGCGCGAAGGTGCGGTACCGGGCATCCAGCTGAGCCATGCGGGGCGCAAAGCATCCGAGCGACGGCCTTGGCACGGCGAAACGCCACTGGATGAGGAGGATGTAAGCGCACGCAACGAAGAGGCGTGGCCGGCCATTGCGCCATCTGCCCTCCCCTATGCCGAAGGTTGGCCGACGCCGCGGGAAATGACGCAAAGCGATATCGAAGCCGTCATTTCCGCATTTGGTTCCGCTGCGAGACGTGCCCATTCCGCCGGTTTCAAGGTGATCGAAATCTATGCGGCCCACGGCTTTCTGGTGCATCAGTTTTTGTCACCGGTGACCAATCAGAGACAGGACAGATGGGGCGGCAATGCAGAGAACCGAATGCGGTTTGCCGTTGAGGTCGCACGCGAAATCCGCAGAAACTGGCCCGAGGGTTTGCCACTGGCCTTTCGCCTGTCAGCGACCGATTGGCTGGAGTCGGGGCTGACCGTCGAGGACACGGTTGAGATCGCGGCAGCGCTCAAATCGGTGGGTGTCGACCTGATCGATTGCAGCTCGGGCGGGATCGGTGGCAAAGAGAGGCCGCAACGGATGACCATTGCACAAGGGTTTCAGGTGCCTTTCGCCGCGCAGATCAAGGCGCAGGCAGATATTCCCACCATGGCCGTCGGCTTTCTGTGGGACCCGAAGGTTTGCAACGCTGTCATAGAACGGGGCGACGCCGACATGATCGCCCTCGCACGTGAGCTGTTGGACGACCCCAACTGGCCCCTGCACTGTGCTGCGGAACTGGGGGAGGACACTGGTCACGCCCGCTGGCCCGTCGAGGCGGGCTGGTGGCTGATGAAGCGAGAGCGGCTGCTGTCCAAACTTGGTCTGCATCCGCTCTAGTCACCTGCCAGCAATCGGAATGCGATTGGTCCTGAATCCGGATTGCAGGTAAGACGACGGTAGCTAAAGCGCAATTTGCCCATTTCTTAGGCGATCCACCGAAAAGCGCTTAACGAATAACCACGCACTCCAGGTTGGTGGCCACCAGCGTTGTCGAGGAGTGGTTTCCAAACGCGCTAACGCGGAAACACGGGACTCGAACCAACGCGTTGCGGGTGCGATATTACTCAACTTGCCTCCATATTGCCCACATCGGAAAGGGTGCAGCCACGTGCGAAAGGCTCAGTGAGCCTCAGCACCAAGCGGCTGGGTGACAGAACGGTGTTGGATGTCCTGCACCAATCCGGCTCGTTTAAGTGTCTGTTTCCCCGCGCGCTCTCGCCTGAATTGGACACGGTTCTGCTGAATACTGCCGGTGGCGTTACGGGAGGTGACTCATTTCGGTTCAGTGGCACAGTTGCCACGGGAACGACACTTACGCTGACCACTCAGGCCTGCGAACGCATCTACAAAGCCAAGCCCGGCCCCTCCGGCCAGGTCACCAACCATCTGACGGTTGGGTCAGGTGCACGGGTGAACTGGTTACCTCAGGAAACGATCCTGTTCAACGGCTGTGCTCTCGACCGCCGACTGCTTATCGAGATGGCACCCGATACAACAACGCTGTTGGTCGAGCCATTGGTCTTCGGGCGCGCTGCGATGGGAGAGACCCTGACTGATATCCGCCTGCGTGACCGGATCGAAATCCGGCGCGATGGCATGCCTATCTTTCTGGATTCCATACGGTTCTCAGGTGACCTGCACAGCCATCTCTCGGGGCAGAACATAGCCAATGGCTCCCTTGCGATGGCGTTGGTCATCTTTGCCGGGCCCTCGGCCGAGGGTCAGTTAGACACTGTGCGCCGGATGCTGCCCGATACTGCCGGAGCCAGCCTGATCGGAAATGATCTTCTGGTCATCCGGATGCTGGCCCAGAACAGCTTCACTCTGCGCAAGGCTCTGCTGCCGGTTCTGCGCCGGTTGAACAACGATACCTTACCACGATGCTGGATGCTCTGACATGAACCTGACCCCACGCGAGAAAGACAAACTGTTGGTCGCCATGGCTGCCGAAGTTGCCCGTAAGCGGCTGGCAAGAGGCGTCAAACTGAACCACCCCGAGGCGATTGCTCTGATCTCCGACGCGGTGGTCGAAGGCGCGCGCGATGGCCGGTCCGTGGCTGACATGATGCAGGCGGGGGCCGAGGTGATCACCCGTGCACAATGCATGGAAGGTGTGCCCGAGATGATCCACGAGGTTCAGGTCGAAGCCACCTTTCCGGATGGCACCAAGCTGGTGACCGTTCACAATCCCATTCGCTAACGAAGGAACTCTGATATGACCCGTATGCTCTTCCCTGCCCTGATCCTGGCCGGTCCTGCCGCCGCCCATACCGACGCACATATACACGCCCACGGCACCGACTATGCCACACTTGGTATTGGTCTGGCGGCGGCAGCGCTGGCCATGGTGGCGCTGATGATCAAGCTGAACAAATGATCCCCGGAGAAATCATTCCGGCCGAAGGCTCTCTGACGCTCAATGCCGGACGACGCAGTCGCCTTGTCGTTGTCGCCAATACCGGTGATCGACCGGTGCAGGTCGGCAGCCATTACCATTTTGCCGAAGCAAACTCGGCTTTGGACTTTGATCGTTACGCTGCCTTGGGGATGCGCGCGGACATACCCGCTGGCACTGCTGTCCGCTTTGAACCGGGACAGATCCGCGAGGTCATGCTGGTGCCGTATGAGGGGCGTCGGCACATCTATGGCTTTAACATGCACATCATGGGGGCTTTGAAAGATGCCGGGCAAGATAAGTCGGAGTGACTATGCCTCGATGTTCGGTCCCACGGTCGGCGACAAGGTACGTCTGGCCGACACTGACCTCATCATCGAGGTTGAAAAGGACCTGATCGTGGATCGCGCGACCGCCGCGCGCTTCAGTGAAACGGGTCATCGCGAAGACGTCTATGGGGAAGAGGTCAAGTTCGGCGGCGGCAAAGTCATTCGCGATGGGATGGGACAGTCACAGGTTACTCGCGCCGCAGGTGCTGTGGATACGGTGATCACCAACGCGCTGATCGTGGATCATTCTGGTATCTACAAGGCAGATGTGGGCTTGAAGGACGGACGCATTGCCAAGATCGGCAAGGCTGGCAACCCCGACACCCAGCCCGGGGTCGACATCATCATCGGACCCGGCACCGAGGCCATCGCGGGCGAAGGGCGTATCCTGACCGCAGGTGGGTTCGACAGCCATATCCACTTCATCTGCCCGCAACAGATCGAGGACGCTCTGCATTCCGGCCTCACAACCATGCTGGGCGGCGGAACCGGTCCCGCGCATGGCACTCTCGCCACGACCTGCACCCCCGGCCCCTGGCATATCGGGCGGATGCTGCAGGCGGCGGATGCCTTCCCCATGAACCTTGCCTTTGCGGGCAAGGGCAACGCCTCATTGCCTGCGGCACTAGAGGAACAGGTAAAAGCCGGAGCTTGCGCTCTGAAACTGCATGAGGATTGGGGCACCACACCCGCTGCTATCGATTGCTGCCTCTCGGTGGCTGATGCGATGGACGTTCAGGTGATGATCCACACCGATACGCTCAATGAATCCGGCTTTGTGGAAAACACCGTGGCCGCCATGAAAGGGCGTACCATCCATGCCTTCCACACCGAAGGCGCGGGCGGAGGTCACGCCCCGGATATCATCAAGATCTGCGGCGAGAACCATGTTCTGCCCTCATCGACCAATCCCACGCGGCCCTTCACGGTCAATACGGTCGAAGAGCACCTCGATATGCTGATGGTCTGCCACCACCTCGACAAATCCATCCCCGAGGACGTAGCCTTTGCAGAAAGCCGCATCCGGCGCGAGACGATTGCGGCCGAGGACATCCTGCATGACATGGGCGCATTCTCGATCATCGCCTCTGACAGCCAGGCGATGGGACGCGTGGGGGAGGTACTGATCCGCACCTGGCAAACCGCTGACAAGATGAAGAAACAACGCGGCCGCCTGCCCGAGGAAACCGGCGAGAACGACAACTTCCGCGTTCGCCGCTATATCGCTAAATACACGATCAACCCTGCCATTGCCCACGGCCTCAGCCATGAGATCGGCAGTATCGAAGAGGGCAAGCGCGCTGATCTGGTCCTGTGGAACCCAGCCTTTTTCGGAGTGAAGCCCGAGATGGTTCTGTTAGGTGGTACAATCGCCTGTGCACAAATGGGCGATCCAAACGCCTCGATACCAACCCCGCAGCCGGTCTATAGCCGTCCGATGTTTGGCGCTTATGGGCGCTCGGTCGAACACTCGGCGATCACATTTATCTCTAAGGCCGCGCAAGCCGAGGGGATTGGTGATACACTGGGACTGGCCAAGCAGACCGTCGCGGTCCGCAACACGCGGAATATCGGCAAGAAAGATTTGTTGCTGAACAACGCGACTCCGCATGTCGAAGTCGACCCCGAAACCTATGAGGTCCGCGCCGACGATGAGCTGCTGACCTGTCAGCCCGCCGAAGTTCTGCCCATGGCGCAGCGCTATTTCATGTTCTGAGATCCCACGAGGCCCCCGATGACTCCTGAAATCAAAACTGCCCGCATCTATCACGATCACTCACATGCCCCGGCTCATGCGCAGGTCTCGCTGGACTATGACGGGCGCTTCCTGCGTCGAAAAATGCTTGCCACCGACGATGGAGAGGCGTTTCTGGTCGACCTGGCCCAAACCTTGTCGCTGGATCACGGCGGTGTCCTGATACTGGAGGACGGTCGCAAGGTCGAAGTGATCGCTGCACCGGAACAATTGCTGGAAGTGACCGGAGGTAACCTTCTTCGCCTGGCTTGGCATATCGGCAACCGCCATACGCCTTGTCAGATTGAACAGGATCGTCTGCTGATCCAGCGTGATCATGTCATCCGGGATATGCTTGGTAAATTGGGGGCGACCACCCGCGAAGTGGTTGAACCCTTCACACCCGAGGGCGGCGCATATGGTCATGGTAGGACCCATGGTCACGCCCACTAACGCAGATATCCTGACGCTGACCCAGTGGTTGTCGCCCGCTTATCCGGTGGGTGGCTTCGCCTATTCCCATGGTTTGGAATGGGCAATCGATTGCGGTGATGTTCAGACGGCAGACGACACCAAAGCCTGGATTGCGGATGTGATCACCTTCGGCGCGGGCTGGTCCGACTGCGTGTTTCTGGAATCGGCATACAAAGCTCAATCGACCGAAGCATTGCACGAGGTCGACATGCAGGCGCGCGCCTACTGTGCCTCATGCGAGCGATTGCAGGAAACACACCTTCTGGGTCAGGCCTTCTGTGAAGTAACCGCAGCGGTGTGGGCGCTGGATCTCGCCGCTCTGACCTACCCGGTTGCTGTTGGTCGTGCGGCGCGTTTGCGGGGATTGCCGGCCGAACTGACCACCCAGATGTTTCTGCACAGTTTCATGTCCAACCTCACCGCTTGCGCGACGCGTCTAATACCGTTGGGGCAGACACAAAGTCAGCGCGTCGTACACGAGATGACGCCCGTTTGCGTCCGTGTTGCCTCGGACGCTCAGACAGCCAACCTGGACGACCTGAGCGCAACCAGTTTTCTGGCCGACATCGCATCGATGAAACACGAAACACAACATTCGAGGATCTTCAGAACATGAGCAACATGAACGGCCCGCTTCGCGTTGGTATCGGCGGCCCCGTGGGCGCGGGCAAAACCACGCTGACGGCAGCCTTGTCCCAGGCGCTGCGGGACAAGCTGTCGGTTGGAGTGATTACAAACGATATCTATACTCAGGAAGATGCCGAAGCCCTAATGCGCATGCAGATCTTGCCTCGGGATCGTATCATCGGGGTGGAAACGGGCGGTTGTCCGCATACTGCGATCCGAGAGGACGCCTCGATCAATCTGGCGGCCGTCGCCGAAATGCAGGCCCGCCATCCGGATCTTGATGTTGTTCTGATCGAAAGCGGTGGCGACAATCTGTCCGCGACCTTCAGCCCGGAATTGGCGGATCTGACCATCTACGTGATTGATGTCGCTGCCGGTGAAGAGATCCCGCGCAAAGGAGGTCCCGCGATCAAGAAGTCAGACATCCTGATCATAAACAAAACCGATTTGGCACCCCATGTCGGTGCGTCATTGGAAGTCATGGAACGCGATGCGCAAACCATGCGAAATGGACGGCCCTTTCTGCTGACGTCGCTTCGTCACAGGAAAGGCGTTGATGCGATTGTCGATCTGCTTGTCCAGCAGGGTGGCCTAGACGTATCGGCCACCCACTAACCGTCGCCTTGGATTATCTTCAACAGTGTTTGGATTCTCGGGCTTTGCCGCTAGTCTGTGATCAAGTGAGTTCCATTTGATCGAAGCTACATCGTGCGCCCTATCATATCACCGGAAACCATCGCCAAATGGCAGCGGATCGTCGATCTGATCGCACGCGTTGCGGACGTACCCGCAAGTCTTGTCATGCGCACGCATGAACCGCACCATTCGGTCTTTGTCACCAGCCACAACGAAGGAAACCCTTATGCGATCGGTCGCCGTTTCACGCTAAACGAAAAGCTCTATTGCTATGGCGTTCTGGAATGCAACGGTGAGCTTACTGTCGAGGATGCCGCCAGCAATCCGAGATGGCAGGACAATGATGATATGGAACTTGGGATGCGATTCTATATCGGATATCCGCTGAAATGGCCGGATGGATCGATATTCGGTACAATCTGCGTTCTGGATTCACGTCGAAATCGGCGCGCCTTGCTATTCCGAGAGGGGCTACAGGAATTCGCCAGGGTTATCGAAGACGACCTTGCGCTGTTGATAGAGATCCAGCGGCGCACCGAGCTTGAGAAAGAGTTGCAGGCAACGTTGGACCAGTTGGAGCAACGCGTCGCCAATCGCACCAAGGATCTTGAAGAGGCGAACGCTGCGTTGCGCGTATTGCTCAATAGCGTGGAAACCTCACGCGAAGACTATGACGAAAAAATATTGCGCCAGATCAAAGGTCTCGTTGTCCCATATCTCTCCAAACTGCGCGGGCGGCTGGATCACGACCCTGCCGGGCAGGCTTATCTCGAACTTGCTGAAGAAAACCTCAAATTGATCACTTCAGAGATGAGCGATCATTTGACCACGATCTTCGAAGCTTTGACACCTGTCGAACAGGAAATCGCGCAGTTGATCATGCGCGGGCAAACCACAAAGGATATCGCGCGAACGCTATCGCGCGAGCCCAGCACGATCGAGTTTCATCGAAACAACATTCGCGCCAAGCTTGGATTAAAGCGCAGCGGCAAGAACCTGCGTAGCCTGTTGTTGGCCGCGCAATAAAACATGGGGATGACCCCCATGTTTTCCCCGTGTTTTTCCGATGCGAAGGCTAAGACATCCGATGGTTACCCTAAGTCAGGTCCGGGTCAGAACCGGATCAGATGACAACAGGGAAATCTAAACGATGGAAAAAGACGATCTGAATATGAAACCGACACTATTGCGCGGCAACGAGGATGACTTGGCGCCGGGCTTGTCGCGACGCTCCTTTTTTATGGCTGCCGGTGCTGCTGGCGTAGGTGGTGCGGCCTCACTTCTGACAACCACATCTGCCAAGGCGCAATCCACCGATTGGACTCAACCCGGCAACAACAATGGTGTCATCGAGTTGCAGAAGACCACCGGGCAGTCGGTAGATGGCGCAGTCGGAATCGACTATTTCGGCCATTGCGCAATCAAGATAACTTCGCCGGGCGGAGCAACCGTTCTGTTCGATCCCTGGCGCGATGATCCCTCGGGCGCATGGGGTCTATGGTTCAAGAATGAATTCCCGGAAACCCCGGTCGACATCTGCATGTCAACGCACACGCATTTCGATCACGACGCCATTCATCGCCCAATCTCGACCATGGTGCTGGACCGGATGGTTGGAAATTTTGAATTCGCAGACATCAAGATTACAGGCTTTGCTGACAAACATGTCTGCCGGGCTCCGGGCTGGTATGACTGGACCAACGCCTTGGGTGAATTCGGCGTTCAGGCCTGCCCACCGGACAACGTCAGCCATATGGATATGGTGGTCTATCTCGTCGAAACGGGAGGAATTCGAACCCTGATCTGGGGTGACAATCGGCACAACCCGCCACAGGAGTTCTGGGATGCCATCGGACAGGTCGACGTACTGACTCTGCCAGTGGACGGATCACAGCATATTCTGGACTATAAGCAGGGAGATGACATTGTCGCGCGTCTCAAACCCAAAGTCATTATTCCAACCCACTACCTGAACGAAACGACCAGCTATACCCTGACAACGCTGCAGCATGCAGACGATTGGGTAAAATCGCAAAGAAGCTACAAGATGCTGGACTCGGCCAGCCTGTCGCTTGAAGCCGGTGAAGTGGCAGGAATGGATCGCGAATTTCTCTACTTTGGTCACAATGCACTTGTGAGCTAATTCCCCCCAGCCCTGGGCGATCTGGAACTTGTCGCCCGGGGATCCTACCGCTCATGTCGAAAATGATCACGATACCGACAGCACGATACGTGAGATCAAAACGGCATTGAGCCTGACTGTGAAATACAGTAGCGGTCCCCGCGCCGGTCGCAGCCTACCCGGTTATCAAAACAAGGACTGACATCATGAAAACGACTTTGGTCTGCTCTGGCGGACTGGATTCTGTGTCTCTGGCACATGTGCTGGCGGGCCAGGGACACCTATCGCGCCTGGTCTCATTCGACTATGGCCAACGACATACAAAAGAGCTCGACTTTGCCGCCGCCTGTGCCACACGGCTGGGCGTCCCCCATCATCTGATCGATCTGCGCTCGGTCGGGGCGACGTTGACCGGATCGGCATTGACCGATGATCTGGACGTGCCCGACGGTCATTATGAAGAAGAGACCATGAAGGTAACCGTGGTCCCAAATCGCAACGCCATCATGCTGACGATTGCATACGGCATCGCATCGGCACAGGGGGATGATACGGTGGCGACTGCGGTGCATGGAGGGGATCATTTTATCTATCCCGATTGCCGCCCTGATTTCACCGATGCTTTCGATACCATGCAACGTGCAGCTCTGGACGGCTACGCGCAGGTCGCTTTGCATGTACCATTCGTGCATCGCGCGAAAGCCGATATCGTAGCGGACGGCGCGCGGGTTAACACGCCATTTGACCAGACGTGGTCCTGCTACAAAGGCGGCGATCTGCATTGCGGGCGCTGTGGCACTTGCGTTGAACGGCGCGAAGCATTCGATCTGGCGGGCGTTCCCGATCCAACCCTCTATGCAGACCCAGAGTTCTGGCGTCAGGCGGTCGAGAGGAAACGCGCCTGATGTACAGGATCACCAAGGAATTTCACTTCTCCGCTTCACATCAACTAACCCACCTGCCTGACGATCACCAATGCGCGAGACTACATGGGCATAATTATATCGTCGTGGTCGAACTGGCCTCGCGCGATCTGAATAACGACGGGTTCGTGCGGGACTATCATGAACTGAAACCACTCAAGAGTTATATTGACGAAACGTTCGATCATCAGCACCTGAATGATGTACTGAACTGCGTGACCACCGCCGAAAACATGGCGCGGCATTTCTATGATTGGTGCACCGCACGCTGGCCGGAAACGGCTGCAGTGAAAGTATCCGAGACGCCCAAGACCTGGGCCGAGTACCGGCCATGACCCTGCGCATCGCAGAAATCTTTGGCCCCACCGTTCAGGGCGAGGGCGCACTGATCGGACAACCCACTGTCTTTGTGCGCAGCGGTGGCTGCGACTTCCGTTGCGCGTGGTGCGATAGCCTGCACGCGGTCGACAGCGCCTTTCGCCACGATTGGAAGGCCATGAGCACCGAGGATATCTGGACCGAAGTTCAACACCTGTCCGGCGGGCAGCCTTTGACCGTGTCCCTGTCGGGCGGCAACCCCGCCATTCAGGACTTCGGACCGCTGATCCGGCACGGTTCGGATGCGGGTTACCTCTTTGCCTGCGAGACACAAGGCTCGGTCGCAAAACCTTGGTTTACGGATCTGGCCAATCTGGTGCTCAGCCCGAAACCGCCCAGCAGCGGTGAGCAGATGGACTGGGCCATGTTCGAGGCTTGTCTGGCGGTCCGCCCCGAAAACACCGTTCTGAAGATCGTAATCTTCGATGAGACCGATTTCACCTGGGCGCAGGATGTAGCCAACCGCTATCCGCATCTGCCCTTGTACCTGCAGCCCGGCAACCCGGAAACCGACCCCGATCTGCCGGTCGATCTGACTCAGGCAACCGGACGGCTGGAATGGCTGATTGACAAAACCCTGAGCGTTGGGTGGTTCACCCCGCGTATCTTGCCCCAGTTGCACGTGCTGGTCTGGGGCAACAAACGCGGCGTATAACGAACGGAGACGGCTATGAGCGATATCTACAGCAACCTTACCCAACTGGGCGGCGACACCGTCCTGCCGACCAATCCTGACGAAGCCGTTTTGGAGCGGGTGCAAAACCCGCAATCTGACGTGTATTACAATGTGCGTTTCACTGCGCCCGAATTCACATCGCTTTGCCCGATGACCGGGCAGCCGGACTTTGCCCATCTGGTCATCGACTATGTACCCGGCGACTGGCTGGTAGAAAGCAAATCGCTGAAACTGTTTCTGGGTTCTTTCCGCAACCACGGGGCGTTTCACGAGGATTGCACGATTTCGATTGCCCGCCGCCTGCAAGAGTTTATGAAACCGCGCTGGCTGCGCATAGGCGGCTACTGGTATCCGCGTGGTGGCATCCCGATCGACGTGTTCTGGCAAACCGGACCCTTGCCCGAGAATGTTTGGGTTCCTGATCAGGGTGTTCCGCCTTATCGCGGGCGTGGCTGAACTGTTGGCTGAAAGCTACGCTCTGAAATCCAGCTCGTTTCCTGAACAGGTTGCGAGCGCCAGTGCTTCACCGTGCATAGCAGAATTCAGGTCCAACAGATCTTACGTGCGACCGTTCTCAACCGTCGCACGCCGCCATTAGGCGATAGGTGATCTGGGCCGCGGTAAAATCCCACGCCGCTTCGCCGTTGGGCGCAAGTTCGACAACGTCGAAACCGACACAGCGTCGGCCTTTCAGCGCATTTTCTACAAGGTGCAATGCCTGATAGAACGATAATCCGCCTGGAACCGGTGTTCCCGTTGCAGGCATCTGACTGGGGTCTAAACCATCCACATCAAAGCTCACATAGATCAGTTCGGGGAAGTCTTCCGGTAATTCCACCGATAAGATGTTTCCCGTCACCAGTTCCTCGGCGTCCACGTGAAAGACCTTGTTGGCCAAACGACTTTCTGCTTCCTGTGGGCAAAGCGCGCGCACACCGAACTGAGCCAGACGAATGCCATCTTCGACCAGCAGGTGCATCACCGACGCGTGGGAGTGTTTTTCACCCTGATAGGCAATCCGCAGATCAGCATGGGCGTCAATCTGCACAATGCCGATGGGCTGGCCCAATGCACGCGCTACTCCGGATACTGCGCCGTAACTCAGGGAGTGTTCGCCGCCCAAAGTCACGGGGATTTTGCCGGCTTTCGCGACGGCTTCGGTCGCGGCGGCGATGCGCTCCATCACCTCAGGCAGTGGCCCTTCGCAATCTATCGGTTGGTGTGTATAGATGCCTGCGCCGCAGGGTTCCTTGCCTTTGCACAGGCGTTCAAGCTCGTTGGATGCCTCGATGATTGCGTCTGGTCCGGATGCCGTGCCAGAGCCGTATGAGACGGTGCGCTCCAACGGTACGGGAATGACATGAAAACGTCCGGCTGCATCCCGTTCCGCCTGGGTAAGCTCACTGTCCAGAAAAACACTCATGAGAGCCTCTCCTTAAAATCTTCATAGCCAAACTGTTTCACGATTTTCAGCGCGTCGGTCTCGCTATTCCACAGAGCGATGGCAGGCAACGGGACACCATTGAAGGTGTTGGTTTTGACCATCGAATAATGAGCCTGATCGAGAAACGCAAAGCGCTGCCCGATGGTCAGCGAAGCGGGCCATGTGTAATCTCCGATCACATCCCCCGCGAGGCAGGACGGACCGCCCAGCCGATAGGTTGTTCCCGCCTCGGATTCATTCATCAGCGCGGGACGATACGGGGCTTCGATCACATCTGGCATATGACATGTTGCCGAGATGTCTGTGATCGCGAGATTCATGCCGTTGACAGGTAAATCGAGGATTTCACCCACCAAAATACCCGCATCCAGCGCCACGGCCTCACCCGGTTCTAGATAAACGTCAACCTGATGTTTGGTTCGAACCTCCTGAAGGAATGCAACCAATGCGTCACGATCATAATCCGCACGGGTTATGTGATGCCCTCCTCCGAAGTTCACCCATTTCAGGTTAGGCAGATAGGGGGCCAGCTGAGGTTCAACTGCGGCCCATGTCCGGGCCAACGGTTCAAAACCCTGCTCACATAGTGTGTGCATGTGAACGCCATCCACGCCTGCCATGTTTTCGTCCGTCAGAGAACTGACAGGCGTGCCGAGCCGGGAACATGGCGCGCAAGGATCGTATTTCGGAATTTCACCCTCCGAGTGCTCGGGGTTGATCCGCAGCCCAACCTGCACACTGGCGTTCCGGGCCTGATCGAGGAAACGGTCTTTCTGCGCGGGGCTATTGAAGATGATATGATCAGAGAGTGCCAATATCTCGGCCATGTCCTGTGCTTTGTAGCCCGCGCAGAACGTTGCAACCTCACCCCCGTATTCTTCGCGCCCCAATCGCGCCTCGAAGATACCACTGGCACAGGTGCCGCCGAGATATCTCTGCACCAGAGGCGCCAGAGAATACATGGAAAAGGCCTTGAGTGCGCTCAGAACATGCGCGCCGGATCGGTCTGAGACATCTTTTAGGATCGACAGGTTCCGCTCGACAGCCTTTTCGTCAACGACAAAACAGGGCGAAGGAACGCGGCTCAGGTCAAAATCGCGAAAGGCACCAGCATCGCCGGCCTGTGTCGTCATCATCTCGGACATGGGTCCCACCTGGTCAGGGCGCAGGAAGGGTGTCCCTCCCGCGCGGTCTTGTTATGGATCAGAACGTAACCGGGCCGTCCAGTTCATGCACTTGCCAGGGCAAACCATGGTCATTCAGCATATCCATGAAATTGTCGGGATCCAGCTGCTCCATATTCCAGACGCCGGGTTCGACCCAGTTGCCTTTGAGAACCTGCGCCGCGCCGATCATCGCCGGAACGCCGGTGGTGTAAGACACTGCCTGCGAGCCCACTTCGGCGTAACATTCCTCGTGGTCGCAGATGTTGTAGATGTAATAGGTCTTCTCGCCCGAACCATCCTTTGCCTGTCCGGTGGCAATGTCGCCGATGCAGGCTTTGCCCTTGGTTTGCTCGCCCAGATCACCGGGATCGGGAAGCAGTGTTTTCAGGAACTGGATCGGGATGATTTCCTTACCGTCATGCATCACTGGGTCAATGCGGGTCATACCGACGTTTTCCAGAACCTTGGCGTGCATGATGTAAGCGTCGCCGAAGGTCATCCAGAAACGGGCACGCTCGATTTCGGGGAAGTGAGTCGAAAGCGACTCCAGTTCCTCATGATACATCAGGTACATATTCTTCGGACCAATGCCCGGAAAGTCGAACTCAACCTTGTGGGACATGGCAGGTGTGGTCCGCCAATCGCCGTTTTCCCAGTGGCGTGCTTCCTGCAGCACTTCGCGCAGATTGATCTCGGGGTTGAAGTTGGTGGCGAAGGCTTGATCATTCGACCCGCCATTCGCATCGAGCACATCAATCTGACGAATGGTGTCCAGCTTGTGCTTTTTCAACCAGGTCGCAAAAACAGACGTTACGCCCGGATCAAATCCTGAACCCAGGATCGCCATAAGCCCGGCTTCTTTGAACTTGTCCTGATACGCCCACTGCCAATGATATTCGAACTTGGCTTCATCCTCGGGCTCATAGTTTGCGGTATCCAAATAATGGCACCCGGCTTCCAGGCACGCGTCCATCAGTTTCAGATCCTGATAGGGCAGCGCGAGGTTCACCAGAATCTCGGCCCCGGTTTCACGGATAAGCGCCACGGTGGACGCGACATCCATCGCATCCAATTGTGCCGTCTTGATATCCACACCCACGCGTTCCTTGACGCTGGCCGCGATGGCATCGCATTTCGACTTGGTCCGGCTGGCCAGAGTGATATCCGTGAAGATATCGGCATTCATTGCCATCTTGTGCACTGCGGCATGGCTGACGCCGCCGGCGCCTACGACAAGTGTCTTTCCCATGGGTTTCTCCTGATCGTGGTTATTCAAAATAGGTGTATCCATTCATCGAGTCGCGATAGGACCCGATCAGCGTCTTGCGTTCATCAGCCCTGATCTTCCCTGCCGAGATCGCTTCGTCCACCATCTTGCGGAAGGCGGCGATACAATCGGCCGGATCATACTCAACATACGAAAGCACTTCGGCAATGGTATCGCCCTCCTGTTCGTGGAGCAGATCGAACCCGCCGTCGGCCCGCAAGTCGATTGTTACCACATTCGTGTCTCCAAAGAGATTGTGCAGATCCCCCAGCGTTTCCTGATAGGCGCCCACGAAGAAGACCCCAAGATAATAGGGCTTGGCTTCAGGTAGAGAATGCACAGGCAAGGACGGCGAGGTTGAGCCTGCCAGTATGAACTGATCCAGCTTTCCGTCGCTGTCGCACGTGATATCCGACAAGACCACGCGCCGGTCAGGCTCTTGGTTCAGCATCTGGAGGGGCACGATCGGGTGTAGCTGATCAATCGCCCAAACATCGGGGAGCGACTGGAAAACCGAAAAGTTGCAGTGATACACATCCGCAATCTTCTGCAGTTCCTTTTCCAGATCACCGCTTTGCTCGGCCTCGGGGGTGATCGTTTTGATCCGTGCCATGAGGTTCAGATAGATGCGTTCGGCCCGCGCCATCTGGCGCAGATCCACGTAGCCGCGGCGGAACAAGGCACGCAGTTCGTCCCGATAGAACCGAGCATCGTTCCAGCATTCCTGCACCCGTTCAGGCACAAGATATCCCGAAATTGCGGCCAGATCCGACACCAGGTGGTTATCATCCGGTTCAACCGCCGGTGCGTCCGGCGCGTCATAAAGCGTACTCTCCAGCACGTCGAAGACGAGCATGGACGACGTCGCCGTGACCGCCCGGCCGCTTTCCGTCACCAGAATTGGGTGATCGATCTCGGCCTCATCCATGGCATAGGCCACGGTTTCCACCACATTGGCGCAGTACTCTGACATCGAGTAGTTGATCGAGTTTTCGGTCGCTCGTTTTTCACCGGTGTAATCCACGCCAAGACCCCCGCCCAGATCCAGATGGGTCAAGGGCGCACCTTCGCGGGTCAGTTCGGTGAAATAGCGGCAAGCTTCGGTCGCGGCGCGGCGCACATCGTTCACGTCCGGGACCTGACTGCCCAGATGGGAATGCTGCAGCTTCAGACAATGCAACAAACCTTCGTCTCGCAGGCGATCCACAACGCGCAACAACTGGTCGGTGTTCATGCCAAAAGCTGATCGATCCCCCGAACTGCTTTGCCATTTGCCGCTGATCTGGTTGGTCAGCTTCACGCGAACCCCCAGCAACGGATCGATCCCCAGCTCTTTCGCGACTTCGATGACGATCTCTGCTTCCTTTGGGCTCTCCAGGACGATTACTGTATTAAATCCCAAACGGCGTGACAGGATCGCCAAGCGTACGAATTCTGCATCCTTGACCCCGTTGCAAACAATAAGCGCCTCTTTCGACAAGCGATGAGCCAGGGCAATAACAAGTTCGGGTTTGGATCCCGCCTCAAGGCCATAGTCATACTGGCGGCCAAATTCGATGATCCGATCCACGACCTGTGCTTGTTGGTTTACCTTGATCGGGAAAACCCCGCGATAAGGTGCACGGTATCCAGTCCTTGAAATGGCTTGCGCGAAGCTCTCGTTCAAATGCCGGATTTCCGCTTCAAGGAAACTTTTGACGCGCAACACCATCGGGCTGGCGATGCCGCGCTGTTGCAAGTCATGCAGGATCGCCGGCAGGCTTACTGCCGCAGCCTCGGGATTGGCAGGATCACACAGAGCAACATCACCGTTCGCAAGGACGGTGAGCAGACCTTTGCCCCAACGGTCGATACCGTAAATGGAGTCGGAAACGGGCTGTTCATCAGGCATTCGAACAAACCTTTTCTGAGATGTATTGAAGATAAGAGTACAGCAGCTCAGCGTAATTGCCGAGTAGCACTACGCAGGTTCTATCTGTCCGGCGTTATGAAGATGAAGCCATTTCATCTGCGTATACTCCAAGTCAAGCTCTCTTTAGAAAGCTGAGCGGCGGATATAATTGCGGAGTTAATGAGTCAACGGAAAATTTCTTCCGATGACCTTGATGCCAACGGTGATAGTGACACGTTTGCTGATCACTGCTTTGGTATCTGTTACAGAGATTTGACTATCTGTCAGGCGAAAAGGCAATTCTGGTGGCCGCTTGCTCAAAGTTGACTAAAGCAAGCCCTAACGATCTCTTTCAAAGGCGCGCAATATCCGAACGAAGTGATCCTGTTGGAGCACAAACCGCCAAACTAGGTCAACAAGTGCAAAGCAGATTCCGATGCTGCGATGCCTTTCATTCATCAGTTCCTACGAAATAGGCTCAATCGCGCGGATATACTGGTCATTCAGAGGCGCGTTATCTTATCACGGACAAGGGGCAGATCAGGTCATCCACCCACGACAACTGGCATCCTCTTGAGCCCTCAGCCTCTGTGCATTGTATAAACATGTCCGGCACATGGTTCGAACCACGGACGCTGATCTGCCGCCTGTCGACGTCTTCAATTCACTCAATCATTGGCCGCAAAGTGCACCGCAAAAGCGCAAGCTACACCGCAGTAGCGAAGACGATCAGGTCGGCCTCATGCCAAAACTCGCGCAGTTTTTGTCGGGATCGGCGCAGTATTGGTGACACCCACACTCCTAAACTCGTTCAAAACGGGGAGAGTTGCTCCCACGACTGGAGAATTTGACATGACCACTCGTCCGCTGGAACACATCCGGGTGCTCGATTTCGGCCAATACTTGGCTGGACCACTCGTTGGTATGATGCTGGCCGATCTGGGGGCTGAAGTGATCCGCATAGATCCGCCCGGTGGGCCGAGGCTGAAAGAACCCGCGACAGATATGCTTTCACGTGGGAAAACTGCGGTGACACTTGATCTGAAATCGCGCACGGGCCTTGCCACGGCACGCGATCTCATAGCCCGCTCGGACGTGGTGATCGAGAATTTTCGCCCCGGAGTTATGAAACGGCTGGGGCTGGGGCCACGGGATTTAATTGCGATCAACCCACGGATAATTTCGCTTTCACTACCGGGCTTCGCATCTACGGACCCCGCATTGGCCGACCTGCCTGCTTGGGAAGCGGTCATCGCCGCCTGCACAGGGCAATTTACCGACATGGGATTGAACCGCCGTCTGATGGGGATCAACCCGTCGTTTACACCTTTGACGCTGGCGTCAGCCTACGGGGCAGCCTTCGGAGCTATGGCGGTACAATTCGCTCTGCTCGCGCGCGGTGACAATGGCGGCGAGCATATCGAGGTTCCGCTTGCGTCTGCGTTGCTCGAAGGGCTCGTCTACAATTGTGAACAGATTGAGGATTACCCTGAGCGTTACAAATCCCCGCGCGAGGTAGAACTGGACCGGCGTGCCGCGGAGGGGCTGCCGCTGGACCTGAGTTTTGCTGAACTGGAGGAGTTTCTCGACCCGTTTTACCGCACCTATACCTGTGCGGATGGGCGCGGATTCTACGTCGTGGCGGGCAGCGTGAAGACGCACCCCCGCAGGGTGCTGAAGATCTTGGGCTTGGAAGAGTTGGCCGACGAACTGCCCGACTTCGATGCCTATCTGGATAAAGCGGACTGGACAGATGAATGGTCGCTTCGCAATTACCCTGTCGGCGACCGGGACCGCGAAAAGGTGTCTTCCGCAATGAAAGCGGCGTTTCTGACGCGATCCTCGCATGAGTGGGAGGCATTGTTTGGCGCCGCAAAAGCGCCAGCCACCGCGCAGCGGTTCAGCCAGGAGTGGATGGCCGATCCCCACGCGCTGGCCTCTGGCCTGGTTATTGAGGTAGATGACCCACGCCATGGCAAGATGCGGCAAATGGGTAATGTGGCCTGGCTGGCAGGTGACACGAACGCCATGGACAAACGTCCCGGCCCAGAGCCTGACAGCGCACCCCTCTCTGATATTCTTGCTGAGCCAAAGCGATCAGGAGGTGTCGGTACAGAATTCAGAGGCTGGCTTGATGGTCTGAAAGTTCTGGATCTGACAAATGTTATCGCAGGGCCGACCATTGGCTCCACCCTTGCCCGGTTCGGAGCCAAGGTGACGTCCGTTCAACCGGTCGAGCCCTCAGTGGATCCCTGGAATACGGTGGTATTTGGTCTGCACGCCCATCGCGGTAAAGATAGCATTCTTCTGAACCTACGCAGTGAAGATGGGCAGGACGCCCTGCGCCGTCTGATTGCAGACAGTGACGTCATCACCATGAATGGCACGGATGAGCAACGCGATGCGCTGGGGCTGGGCGAGGCACAGTTGGCCGCAATCAATCCGCGCCTGATCCTGGTACAGCTCGATGCCTTTGGCGGCCCCGCGCGCGGCCCGAAATCAGACCATCTGGGCTATGACGATCTTGCGCAGGCGGCGACAGGGGTCATGGTACGATTTGGAGGCGGAATGCAAACGCCTGAGGAACACGCCCATTTTGGCACGATTGACGTACTGACCGGATATTGCGCCTGCGTAGCGTTAGGGGCGGCGCTGCTGCGTCTAGAACAGACCGGCAAAGGTGGCATCGCACGTGCTGCGCTAGCTGGAGCTGGCAATCTAATTCAGGCTCAGCTGATGTACGATTTTGACGGCCGCGCACCCTTTGACGAACCAACTGGCCGAGAGGCGCTGGGCTGGGGTCCATTCTATCACTGTTACCGGGCCGCGGACGGTTGGATGTTCTTTGCCGCGCCAACAGAACGGCAGAATGCTTTGCGTATGATTGCCGAATTGGCGGATTTGGCGGAAACGCCCGAATGTCAGTTGACGAATGCCTTGGTTGAGCGTTTCGCTATCCGCTCTGCCACACATTGGGCAGACGCATTTGCAGGTTCCTCGTCCACTGTCATGCCGTTGGGCTCTTTGCACGACACGCGCGATGCGGTTTTGCAGATGGAGAGTGCAGGCGCGGTTGATTTGAACCGAAGTACGTTCAGCGCCATCCGCCATGATTTGCATCCGATGGGGCGCTGGTGCGATCTGGTCGCTCCCAACGCGGTGCGTCCATCCCGGGCAAAGATCACCATTCCTGACCCAATGCCGAAATACGGCGCGGACACTCGCCGTGTTCTTTCGGATTTGGGCTTTCCCGAGGAGCGGATCGCAACGATGATTGCATCCGGCGCGGCCAGCGAAGACTGGTCAGAAAAATACCTACCGGAATAGGAAAATGACGAATTCAGAAGGGCCATCGCCAGCCACCGCACCCCGCACCCGCAGCAAGGCGCGGCATATCCTCGATAACTATTTCATCGGACCGGCCCGGGATGATGCGGTGTTGGAAATCTGGGGCTATACCCCCCGCATGAGCTATGCGCCGGGTGACACAGTGGCGCTGCATGTTTCGACTACGGCTAAGACATGGGACCTGGAAGTAGGTCGCGACGGGTTAAATTATGAACCTGTGTTACGTGAACAAGGATTGGCGGGCTCGCATCAGGAAACCCCTGTCGATTGCTCGGTCAAGGGATGCAATTGGCAGATTAGTCACAAGTTCACCATCCCAGCCAACTGGCGACCGGGTGGCTACCTGATTACGTTTAGCGCCGAGCGCAACGGTGATCGCGTTGAGGAACATCACCTGATCCTCGTACGTGGTGCCTCCAGCAATACTGCGCCGAGCATGGTGTTGATCTGCGCGACGGGCACCTGGCTTGCCTACAATTGCTGGGGAGGCTCAAACCACTACGAAGGAATCACTGGACCCGGCGGCAACGAATTTTCAGCTGTCGTTTCTACCCAACGGCCATGGAGCCGGGGCTTCTGCAGGCTTCCCAACGGCGCCCCTCGTGCAGTCCCCGAGACGCCACACACACCCGGGACTATGGTGCGCTATCCCTATATGGAATGGGCTTATGCCTATGGCTATTCCAAGAAATATGCGTCTGCAGGCTGGGCCAGTTACGAACGTCATTTCGCGCGCTGGCTTGAGTCTGAGGGGTTCGAATTCGAAATCGCCACTCAGCACGATCTTGAAGACGAACCGGATCTTCTGAACCGCTATAAATGCGCAGTTTTCGTGGGGCATGACGAATATTGGTCAGCCAATATGCGACATTCGGTCGACCGGTTTACCGAAGGCGGAGGCAAGGTGGCACGGTTTGCCGGGAACTTCCTTTGGCAGACACGCATTGAAGACGAAGGCCGTACTCAGGTCTGTTACAAATACAAGGCCGAACAAGATCCGCTTTTGGGAACCGATCAGGAGCATCTGGTGACAGCCGCATGGGATGTCCCACCAGTCAACTGGCCCGGTGCGAAAACCTTTGGGGCGAATGGACTAAAAGGAATTTACGCGTGTTTGGGCCGCTGCGTAGGGCAAGGTAGCGGTGGCTTCACTGTCTACCGCCCCGGTCACTGGGCGATGGCAGGAACCGAGCTCGGATATGGCGATCAGCTGGGGGCCGGGTCGCGCATATTCGGCTATGAGGTCGACGGGGTGGACTATCGAATGCAGGATGGACTGCCCTATGCCACAGGAACAGACGGTGCAGACCCGAACATGGAAATACTGGCGATGGGGCTGGCGACCAATATCGAACCTGACCACGGGGCATGGGGTGAGACAGCGTATATCGGCGACGATGAGGCCAAGTTTAAAGCAAAAGCCCTGTTTGGAACCGTTACGGAAGTCACATTAGATCGCAGTGCGCGCGGAAACGGCGTAATCTTGCATTGGCACCGCGGTAAAGGAGAGGTCTTTACTGCCGGCACCTGCGAATGGGTCACGGGCTTGGTTCGTAAGGATCAACAGGTCGAACGTATCACGAACAACGTGCTGAGAAGGTTCGTCGCCTCTGGTTGATAGATCGAAGGATCATTGGAAGTCAGGAAAGCGGGACAAAACATCCACCCATGATCTATTCATTAGCGACGGCTTTTGGTGTCCTGCGTCATGTATTCATCTTCAGGAAGTCAACCAATAAGCTTGCGATCATTTCAAGTTGGTCTTCCATTGAGAAATGGCAGCTCTCTAGAACATGAAGCTCTGAACCCAGAATCGCGCCCCAGATCAGCTACACGGGTTTCCGCCCAAGCGCTGCATATCGAGGCGCGATCTCATTGGTATGTTTGAGATCGTATTCGATAACAGCGCGTGCACTGCCGCTTACTCTGAGGGACGCTGCAGAAATGCTCACTGATTTGGCGATATCAATTGCAGAGCGGAGGGCCGCGTAGAAACTGAATAGTTCGCTGCATTGAAGTGAGACCCTGATCTCACCTGCGGTTTCCTAACCGTGACACGCCGATCCAGAAGGGCGCGCGTCGCATCCATTTCCATCTTTCGTCATTTACAAATTATAATATTCATTTTATTGATTGTATATGAGTGGAAATGCAATTTCTCGACGCACTTTCTTGTACAGCGCCGCGTGCCTCGCGGCGCTTGGCGCTCAATCCAAAATCGTTCGGGCGGAGTTTCAGCTCGGTTCTTCGGCCCGGATTACTACATTGTCAGACGGGTACCTGTCGTTGCCGCCGGAAATGGTCTTCGGCTCGATGCCGAAGGAAGAACTCGAGTTGCTTCTGAACAGCAAACAAGTGGACGTGACCACGTACGAACCAGAGTGCAACGTGGCGCTCTATCGCGATGATGAAAACACGGTCCTGTTCGATGTTGGAGCTGGCCCGGATTTCATACCCACATCCGGCAAGCTTTTGGAAACTCTTGAAACAATCGGCTTGTCGCCCGAAGACGTCACGCACGTGATCTTCACCCATGCGCACCCCGATCACATCTGGGGTGTTCTGGATGACTTCGACGATCTGCTTTTCACCAACGCCACGCATCATATTGGCCGCAATGAATGGGATTATTGGTGGAACCCTTCAACAGTGGCTTCGGTCGGGGAAGATCGCGCTGCGTTCGCCGTGGGCGCAAAACGGCGTATGGAAGCAATTGAGCATCAGGTCGCGTTCTTTGATGATGGGCAAGAGATTCTTCCCGGTATTGCCGCCCATGCAAGCTTTGGGCACACGCCCGGTCACATGGCCTTTGAAATTCGAAATGGCAGTGACTCTGCGATGATCGTCGGCGACGCGCTCGGAAATCCGCACGTGGCTTTTGAACGTCCCGATTGGCACAGTGGCACTGATCAGGATCCCCAAGCCGCCGCATCCACGCGGAACTCGCTGCTGGATCAGATATCTCAGGAACAAATGAAAATCATTGGCTTCCACCTGCCGAACGGAGGGGTTGGCCGGGTCGAAAAGACCGACTCCGCATATCGATTTATTGGAGAGCCTTCATGATGCGATCGCTCATAGTTGCCTTGACCTTCGCCACACCAGCTTGGGCAAGCGAGGATATTGCGGACCAATACCCGCAAAGCATGCTGTATTCCAAGCCGGTCGAGTACATCCCCGGCGTCTATTCCGCCATTGGCGCGACGGCTCCGCCCACTTATGAAAACTCTGGCCACAACAACAACCTCAGTTTCATTGTAACCGGTGAAGGCGTGGTGGTTATTAACGGCGGCGCTGCCTATGTCCTTGCCGAAGCGCTTCACAAGGAAATTCAGGCAATCACAGATCAACCGGTCAAGCTTGTCTTCAACGAGAATGGTCAGGGGCACGCGATGCTGGGCAACGCGTACTGGTCAGAACTCGGCATTCCTATCATCGCTCATTCGGATGCAGCAGCCGAATTCGAGGAATACGGCCCTCAGATCCTCGAAGGAATGCAGCGATACAATCAGGACAAGGCAGAAGGGACATTCCTGGCTGGCCCAACCGAGACATTCGATGATGAGTACGTGGTTGAAATGGGTGAGTTTCGGATTGAGGCAAAATATCTCGGGCCTGCACACAGTCCCGGCGATATCTCGATCTGGTTGCCGAACCAGAGCCTTGTCATCGCGGGTGATATGGCCTTTCACGAGCGTATGTTGCCGATTTTTCAGGAGACCTACACCGCAGATTGGCTGGAAAGCTGGGACAACGAATTCGAGGCTTTGGAAGCTACATATGTCATTCCCGGGCACGGCCATCCGACAAACATGGATCAGGTGCGCCGCTATACCCGCGACTACCTGATATATCTGCGCGGCAAGATTCAAGAGCATATGGATGCGGGCGGTGATCTGGCTGAGGCTTATTACGTCGATCAGTCACCGTACGCCCACTTGGATACGTTTGAGGAACTGGCGACGAAAAATGCCGGGCGCGTCTTTGAACAAATGGAATTCGAGTAACTCAGGAACGTTGCGGAACAGGCATTCGCATCAATAACCTATGCGTGCAGATCGCCCCGACCCACATGAAAAAAACGGCAAGCCATGCGGTCAATGACAGGGCGGACCCTCCTGAAAGCCCGGCACCTACGGCACAACCTCCTGCCAGCATCGCACCGAACCCCATGAGGACAGCTCCAACGAGGTAGCGTTCCATCGGAGTATCCGGACCAAACCGTTCGACCCTCCACTCCCCTGCAACCAAGGCCGAGCCTGCTGCACCAACTGCGACACCCGGAACAAGGCCGATACCGAAGGACAACACGACGTTTCGCTCGGCAACCAACGCCATAAGCGTATCCGTGGCCGGCCCGGTAAACGTGACTGACGACACAGGCACAACTTCAAAAGATGCTTGCGCGATGGCAAATGTCATCATCCAGCCCAGCGCCACAGCCACGCCAACTCCTGCGGCTGTTACGATTCTTGCAAGCGTGACCTTCCGGTGGAATGCAAATGCAATTGCCAACACCAATCCCAAGGCTGCGACGGCTGTATACGTCACTGGCGAAAAACCAAGTATTTCCGAAAGATCGCGCGGCGCGCCTCCTGAGACAGTCCAGATACCAGAAAGCAACTCGCGCGCAGGACTGAGAACGCCCGTGTAAGCTGCCTGAGCCACCAAGGTTAAAACCAATCCTGTCACGAGCGCGCGCAGATTACCGCAAGAGGCCAGTACCAACAGGCGAGATGCACATCCGCGCGCCAGAACCATACCGACGCCGAACATCGACCCACCAATTACCGCGCCGCTAACGCTGCCCGTCGACGCGATGGCGCGTGTCCCGGAAAGGTCCAGCCACTCAAACCAGACAAGCGCCTGTACTAAGGAGAGCGCCGCAGTAAAAGCGATCAGCCAAACCGCAAGACGAGGACCAAACTCGCCTTCGGCGACTTCGACGGTCGATGCTCGTAAACAAAAGTGAGACTTCTGAGCAGTCACGCCGAACAAGACACCGACGAGCACTCCGGCAAATGCCAAGGCGCCAGGGTCTCCCAACAGATCGATGAGCCTCTCCATGAACAGAAACTCTCACTTCGTCGCGTGTGAATCCTTGTCTTCGGTCAAGTTGTCATTGCGCGGCCATTGGCCTGCGCGCCAATTGGCATTGCGTCCACAACTCAGCCAATGCAGATATCAGACGATCCACGTCTTCGGTGGAATGCACCGGCGATGGTGTAATCCGCAGACGTTCCGTTCCCTTGGGGACGGTTGGATAGTTGATTGGCTGGATATAAATCCCGTAGTCACGCATCAATACATCAGAGATGAAGCGACACTTGACCGGATCGCCGACCATGACCGGAATGATGTGACTTGGGTTCGGCGTATACGGAATACCCAGATCGTCCAGCCTGTCTCGAACTTCGCGCACGCGCTGCTGGTGTAGATGTCGTTCCGCATTGCTTTGTTTCAGGTGCCGAACCGAAGCCGTTGCGCCTGCAGCCACGGCCGGAGGCAATGCGGTGGTAAAGATAAACCCACTAGCAAAGGACCGGACAAAATCGACAAGCTCTTTCGACGCCGCGATGTATCCACCGACTACGCCGAACGCTTTGCCCAATGTTCCCTCGATGACGGTTAGCCGATCCATCAGGCCTTCGCGTTCCGCAATGCCACCGCCGCGCGGTCCATAAAGCCCGACGGCGTGAACCTCATCCAAATAGGTCATCGCACCATAGCGGTCCGCCAGATCACAGATCTCGGCAATTGGTGCGATATCGCCATCCATGGAATAGACGCTTTCGAACGCAATGAGCTTAGGGGCATTGGCAGGCAGTTCAGCAAGGTGTCTTTCAAGATCCGCCACATCGTTGTGTTTCCAAATCCGCTTTTGACAACGACTGTGGCGAATACCCTCAATCATCGAGGCATGGTTCAGCTCGTCAGACAGAACAGTGATGCCGGGAATGAGGGATGTCAAAGTGCCTAATGCGGCCCAGTTCGACACGTAACCTGACGTAAACAGCAATGCCGCCTCTTTGCGGTGCAAGTCAGCGAGCTCTTGTTCCAGCAAAACATGCGCGTGAGTGGTTCCTGAGATATTCCGCGTTCCACCTGCCCCAGCACCATTTTCATCAATCGCCTTGTGCATTGCCGCAAGAACACTGGGGTGCTGGCCCATACCGAGATAATCGTTCGAACACCAAACAGTGACGTTTTCGGGGCCGTTTTCCGCGTAGCTGCGTGCGGTTGGAAATGCACCACGCTGTCGTTCGAGATCAGCAAAAATCCGGTAGTTCCCGTCTTCTTTCAACTGCTCCAATTGGTCTCTAAAATACTGTTGGTAGTTCATTTCAGTTCCCAACAGCCTCTTCCACGATCCCGGACAACAGGGACTGGACCTTTTGCATCGGCCCGTCAGGGTAGCTTCGGTATCCCACCATCACGCCACTTTCATTTTCGGCTACAAAAATCCCGTAGGGGCAGAAGCCGATATTCATCGGGTCGGCTTCCATCACCTCGCGCGAGATTTTCGCCGAGCAGAAAATGAAGATGTCTGCGGCGGCGAATATCTGTTTATCGCTACCGACATCAGCGCCTGTTCGATTCAGCATTTCGCCAACATGGCTCACATAGTCGATGACCAACCCCTGCCCCACAATCGCGGACTCGACGGCGAATGTCGCATCATCAAAACTGCCATCAAACGGGGTGGTGATGACCTCTTCCGCAAATGTCTGGCTCGCAAGAACAGCTGAAAACGTGGCCGCAGCGATAAAGTGTTTCATGGTTTTAGTCCTCCTCCTGAACCGCATTTTCTCAGATCGCTCATCGGGGGTTTTGACACCGGCCAAAGCCCCCGAATGCCTTAACCGAACATGTCTGAGGTGATACCGGCGTACCAACCCAGCGACTCTTCGTAAGTTGCTTTCCTCAGGTCGGCATCTTCGCCCGTTTGGCTGATAAAGCCGTCCACTTTGGCGATCTTTTCTGGTGTTGCCTCGTAGGTTGCACCAACCTTCACGCCATCATCGGTATCAATGAGAGACCAGCACGTGTTGGAGAATTTGGCCGGGAACACTTTGGAACCGGTCAACGCACCTCGCACGGCATTCGCACAGACCTTTGCCTGACTGTTGGCCGAGAAACCGGATTTCGGCATGTCACCCTGCTGGCTGGCGTCACCAAGAACGTAAATATCCGGATCGGCCTTGGAGGACATATCCGCGGCGTTCACGGGTGCCCAGTTGCCATCGGTCACGCCTGCCATTTCCGCGATGCGTCCGGCTTTCATCGCTGGGATCACGTTGCAGACATCGACCTTTGTTTCTTCGCCGTCGATGGTCACCGTCATTGCGTCCGGGTTTACGGATACATTGCCGCCGCCGAAATCCTCGCCGATCCAGTCAACCATTCCTTCGTAGTGGTTGGCCCAACCCTCTTGGAACAACGACATCTTGGAAAACTTCGGTTTCGGGTCAGCAACGATGATCTTCGCTGTCGGGTTGTTCGCTTTCAGAACATGCGCAACCATTGAAACCCGCTCATACGGTCCGGGTGGGCAACGGTACGGGTTCGGAGGGGCGACCATCGCAACGGTACCACCCTCGGGCATTGCCATGATCTGCGCTTTCAGAAGCTCGGTCTGAGAACCAGCCTTGTACGCATGCGGCATCTTGTTCTGCGCCGAGACATCCCAGCCCGCGACCGCGCCATCCACAAAGTCGATACCCGGGCTCAGGATCAGCTTGTCATACGGAACGGATCCGCCGCCGGCCAGGGACACAGTCTTGGCATCGCGATCCACACCTGTGGCCCAATCATGGACAACGTTGATGCCGTAGTTCGCGGCAAGTGTGCCATAACTGTGGGCGATGTCCGATAGCTCTTGAAACCCTCCAAGATACAGGTTTGAGAAGAAACAGGTGTAGTAGGTCCGCGACGGCTCAATCAGCGTCACGTCGATCTCACCCTTGCTGTCCTTTGCAATATAACGAGCGGCAGTTGCGCCGCCCGCACCGCCGCCGACTACAACGACTCGTGGTTTGCCTTGAGCCAACACCATCGGTGCCGATAGCCCGGCCGCCACTACGCCGGCAGCTCCGAGAAATACTCGTCTGTTGAGTGTCATCGCGTTTCCTCCCGTTGGGCAATGTTAGTTTGGATTATTGAAGTAGGCGGCCAAAGCTGCGATCTCGTCATTGCTCAGCCGTCCTGCGATCATTTGCATGACCGGATGTGGCCGCTGTTTTTCTTTGTAAGCGTGCATCGCGACGACAAAGTCCTCGTCCGGCCAATACACGATCGAAGGAATACCCTCATCGTTACCTTCGATCTGGTGGCATGTTGTACATTCGCTGCTGAGATATGCGCCGTACTCAGGATCTCCTTGAATCGCCAGGATCGCGGGGTCGACAGAATGGTCCGTGCCCTTCGCCGTTGGATCCGCTTCGGGGATGTCCTGAGGATTGTCGGAGAATCCACGTAGATAGGCGATCACATTTGCCCTGTCTTCTGGATCTTTCAGGCCACGAAAACTCATTCTCGTGCCTGACGCAAAGGCGCGTGGGTTTTCGATATAGGCCGAAAGAGTATCCGCATGCCAATCCAGACCTGAGTTTCCCGCACGCACGAGACTCTTGGAATAGTTGAAGCCATCCAGACCTGCTGCCTTGCGCCCAAAAACCCCATTCAGATGCGGCCCGATTTTGTTTTCTGCCCCTTGTCCAACCTGATGACAGCCTTTGCATTGGGCGAACACTGCTTTTCCCACCTCAGCATCGCCAAGGTCTTCTGCCGCGTAGGTCGATGAGGCAATAGCCCCAAAGAACACGGCGCAAACCAGTGCGTTCGCCCAACGCATCGTCAACTTCCAAACGTCTTCAGATAGAGGATCAAAGCTTCGACATCGCCTTGTTTCTTAAGGCCTGCAAAAGACATCCGAGTGCCTTTCATGTATTCCTTGGGTTTCGTGAGGAAGGCGGTCATTTCTTCATCGGTCCAGACGAGCCCTGCCTCGGCAGCGGCCTTCATCGCTTTGGAATATTTGAACCCCTCGACCGATCCGGCATTGGCTCCGATCACCCCATTCAGCGCAGGCCCGGTGCTGTGCTTTGCACCGTCTCCGACCTGATGACAGGACTTGCACTTCTTGAAGACTTTCTCTCCAGCGGCAACCAGTTCTGCCGCCCCGTCGACCTCAGCGGCTTCCTGAACTGCTGGTGTTGCGGCGGCCTCTTCTTCCGGCTTTGGCGCAGCTACGGGAATGAACGTGGGCCCTTCTGCCGTAAATGTCGGCAACTCATCCGGATTGGCATCATTCATGACCGAGTTCGAACCACCCTCCGGCGGGGTTTCAACCAGAAAGACAGAGCGCATCGTAACGGCGGTTTCTGCTTTGCAGTTCTCCATGCAAGGTTCTTCGCTCCATTCGGCGTACTCGGTCTCGGGTCGAACATCGACGACAAAGCCGTCCATGTTGTACATCTCGAAATCGGCGAAGTTTTCGTTGTTCAGCTCGAAATCGTCATCCACCAAATCATTGGAATAGAGGATGTATGCGACAATTGCGTAGGTCTCATCCGGTGTCAGTGTGCCCGCTTCACCAAAGGGCATTGAGCGGGAGATGTAATCCCATGCGGTCGACAAATGCGGCCAATAAGATCCGACGGTTTTTACAGGATCGTCGTCCGCAAGCGTATCGAACCCACCGGCCAGAACAGGCCAGTTGTCGGCACCTTCGGCAAATTCGCCGTGGCACGACGCGCAGCGGTCGACAAACACCTCTTCACCGGTCCAGACGTCGCCTGATCCAACGGGTAGGCCACGCCCATCAGGCAAGACGTCAACGTCCCAGGCCATGATCTCTTCTTCCAGTGCGAGCCGCCCAAGCCCAAAGGTACCGTCACGGTCGGGCACGGGCGCGGTCAGGTTCATACCATTCGCTGCCCGTTCTGCCGCCGCAGCCTGTATTTCTTCAACCTTAAGCTCTAACTCGGCTGCTCGATTGGCTTCTGCCTGCGCTTTTTCCTGGGCCGTTGCTGCGTGCGCTTCGACCTGGCCAATCCGGGTTTCCAAAGTTTCTATCTTCGCCTGGCCGTAGTTTCGGTTCGCGAAAGCCACAGCTGCCGCAAGCACCAACGCCGTGCCGCCAAATACGGGCAGGAAAACATGACTAAGAGATTTCGACATTCTCAGCGATCCCTTCTGCGCTTACGTACCAAGTCTGGATACAGTTGTTGTGATAGACCGCGTTTTCTCCGCGTTTTTCGCGCAGCTGGTCTTTGGTTGGCTGCACGTAGCCGGTCTCGTCTATCGCTCGGGCCTGCAAAAGCATTGGTGCTCCGTCCCAGTTCGTATCGAGATAGAAACGCGTCAAAGCCTTGCTGTCGCCCTGTTTGCCAAGGCGCGCGGTCTCCCAGGTGATCCCACCGTCCTTGGACACATCGACCCGTGTAATTTGCCCGTGGCCTGACCAGGCAAGTCCGGAAATGACCAGCGGGCCCGGCCCGTGTTTGATCGGCATTTGCGGGCTGGGTGAGGTGATGACGGATTTTGCATCCATCACCCAAGTCCATTTTTGGGCTGTGCCATCGGCGTAAACATCGGTGTATTTTGATGTTTCTTCCCGGCTTTCGACCGCCATATCGACGACTTCGATGCGGCGCAGCCACTTGACCCACATGTTGCCTTCCCAGCCCGGGACGACCAGTCGCACGGGGTATCCATGCTCCATCCGCAGCGCTTCGCCATTTGCCTTAAAAGCCACCAACACGTCATCCAGCGCTTTTTCCATCGGGATGGAGCGGCCATTGGATGAGGCATCTGCGCCTTCAACATAGACCCATTTGTCTGGTGAGATATCGGCGCCTGCTTCCTGCAATAGCGTCCGCAGCGGAACGCCGGTGTATTCCATGTTGTGAATCATGCCGTGGGTAAATTGGACGCCATTGAGTTGCGCACCCGCCCACTCCATACCGGTATTCGCCGCACATTCGCAGAAATACACGTGGTTTTCGCGCGGGAACCGCTCAATGTCGTCGTAAGTAAACACAAGCGAGCGATCGACCAGCCCGTTGATCATCAGGCGATAATCCTCTTTGCGCAGCTCGATCGCACCTGAATGGTGACGTTCAAAGGCACACCCTTGCGGAGTGATCGTGCCATCAAGCGCGTGGATTGGTGTGAAGTTGATCGACGAAATCGGAGAGGCGGTCAGCCATTCCACGTTGCGCCGAACGACATGGGATTCGAAGCTGATTGGCATACCGTAAGGTGACTCATCGACACCGGCACCCGTGTAAGACGCCCAATCCTGAAGTTCTGTTATCAGCGGGTCGGGCGTGTCTGCCGCTGCTGCCCCTGCAACAGACCCTGCGGCGACCGCGGCGCTACCTTTCAGGAAGGCCCGGCGGGACGGTTTGAACGCGTCATCCATATCTCTTAGGTCTCCATCTGTTTCTTAAGCGCCGACAACATCGACACTGGTGTTCTCTTGCACCGTTACGGTGCCAAGGTTGCGAACGTGATTTTCGACGACATCCCAGATCGGCGGGCCCTCAGTGCCCTCGTTGACACTGGCCCAACCAGCCACGACGTAGGTTTTCGAAGGATCAATCGCTTCACCCGTTTTGAGCAGGGTCATTTCGCTGATCCGCTGCCCTTGCGGTTTGGTCACATCGATGCGGTAGCCAAGACCACCGACGCGGACCATATCACCGCCCTGCTGGTAGTAGGGATCGGGATTGAACAGGTTGTCACCGACATCCTCGAGGATCACATGGATGAATTCGCCTGTCATTTCTGTGCGATAGGCATTGGGATACGACATCGATGTGACGTTCCAGATGTCCTCGCGCGTAATCTCCTGTCCCGGCAGGATTGAGGGTCCCCAACGGACGCCGGGCGACATCGCGATATCCGCTTCGCGTTCGCTAAGCAGCGCATTGCAAATCAGGTCATCCCAGGTGCCGTTAAAGTTGCCGCGGCGGTAGAGCAACGAGTCCGTTTTGCCGATCACCTCGCCCAGCGCGGTTTCATATGGCGCACGCTGTTCGTCGATCAGCGCAGTGATCGCTGGATCGGGCGCAATGACGTCCGAGAAGATCGGGATCAGCTTGTGCTTCAGCCCCATCATCTGCCCGTCCCTCACGTCGAGATCGACGCGGCTGACGAATTTTCCGTTCGAGCCAGACGCGATGATATGCGTTTTACCCACCAGAACCGGCTCGGGCAGCGCATCATGAGTGTGGCCGCTGAGGATCACGTCGATCCCTTGCACCCGGCCTGCCATCTTCTTGTCCACGTCAAAGCCGTTGTGACTGAGGACGACAACAACATCGGCGCCGGCATCACGAACCTCATCCACCATGGCTTGCATGTTCTCATCCCTGATACCGAAAGAGTATTCAGGGAACATCCAGCCCGGGTTCGCGATTGGCATGTAAGGGAATGCCTGGCCGATCACGGCGACCTTTGCACCGCCCCGATCAAAGAACTTGTAGGGTTGGAACAATTCTGCAGGTTCATCCCACTCGGCATCAAAGATGTTCTGACCCAAGGCCGCAAAGGGCAAACCTTCGACGATTTCGTTAACCCTGTCGCTGCCCAACGTGAACTCCCAATGGAAGGTCATAGCATCGGGTTTCAGCGCGTTCATGACATTGACCATGTCCTGACCGGCCGTCTGATAGCAGGTATAGGAACCGTGCCACGTATCGCCACCGTCCAATAGAAGGGCATCGGGACGGTCCGCTCGAATTGCGTTTATGACAGTTGAGACCCGGTCCAAACCACCGACCCGACCATAAGCCTTCGCCAGTGCCGAGAAATCATTGTAGGTCAGTGCATAGGCCGACGGGCTTCCATCTTCGATACCGTAGGCCTTGCGGAAAGCGGCGCCAGTAACATGCGGCATCTGACCCTGCGCATCGCCAATCCCAAGATTGATCTCGGGCTCACGGAAGTAAATCGGCTTGAGTTGCGCGTGAATATCGGTGACATGGATCAGGCTGATGTTACCAAAGGTCTCAAACTCCAGCAGTTGATCCTGTGTCAGGCTTTGTTGTGCAGCAAGTCTGGCCCAGTTGCCAAACCCGGACGTTCCGTACAGTGCCGATGCCGCCATTGAAACCTGCAAGAAGTCACGTCGAGAAATCATCTA
This sequence comes from Ruegeria sp. BE3, assembly GCF_056538865.1. NCBI lineage: Bacteria > Pseudomonadati > Pseudomonadota > Alphaproteobacteria > Rhodobacterales > Roseobacteraceae > Ruegeria > Ruegeria sp. BE3. Next base: position 49,526 of record NZ_JBQFTW010000005.1, read on the forward strand.
TCAGCTTTCCTATGATACATATAAATGTGTGAATGTTATTCGTATGAAAAACCCGCGCCGGGCATTGCCCACGCGGGTCGTTCGTTACTGACGTACTGCAGGAGTTTCGACTGAAAGCCCGTTGCCACGCGAGGCAACATAGAGCTCCAGCGCACGGAACTCGTCCGACCCTTCAGCAAAGGTTTCCGCCCGCGTATCGCGAATACAACCGCGGAAACGATTGTGGCGCGAGATCAGCTTGGCCTGCTTCAAACGGTAAGTCGGGAACCCATTGATCATACCCTGGCTCAGGTGATCCGCTCGGATCATATTGCCCCAATTGTCTTCGTGACAGTTGGCACAGCTCAGCTCCAGCTGACCGTAGCGGGTATAGTACATTTCCTTGCCCTGCTCCCAAAACGGGGCAGCATCGCCATCAATAGCGACATCCATAGGCATCCCGCGTGACTGCAGACCGATCAAGGCGACCATACCCTGCATGTCCCCACCAGACCATTTCCAGGCATCCGCCTCCATGCGATCCGTACGGCATTTGTTGATCAGATCTTCCATGACCACCAGCTTGCCGCTTTCGGCATCAACCTTTGGCATGGACGCTTGCAATCCTTTGAAGCTTTCCACCCCATCATGGCACGAGGCACAGCTTTCGCCAGCGGCACCATCAACCGTCTCAAAGAGATCGGCAGCCTGATCGACGAAGATCATCGCCGGATTGTCGAAATCATCAATTTGAAGCGCCTGGGTTTCATCTGTCCTAAAATGCCAGCCCGAGTAGATCGTATCGAAGTTCTCGACATGCGCTGGCGCCTCGGTGACCGAGGTCATGTCCAGCTCGTCATTGATCACAAGATTGTCGTCGTCCGGTCCGGCCATTGCCGCCACTGGGAAAACCAGAACTGCCGCGATCGCCGTTAGTGCCTTGGTATTCATTGCGTTCCTCCCTTGGTGGACCAGCGCCAGAATTCACAACCGGCACTGACCTTCCTTAGTGGTCGAGCCGTCAGGCGATCTCGATCGTTTTTTTCTCGTCGTAGACAGAGCCGTCATCATCGTACCAAGTGAAAACGAACTCGCCGGCTTCAGGCACAGTTGCTTCAAACTGAAAGTACGGATTGGTCGAAATCGCCGGCTCCATAGTCACATCAACCACCATTTCTCCGTTAAACTCGCAGGTGAAACGGTTGATAATCGAACGCGGAATAACGTTGCCTGCTTTATCCTTACGCTGGCCGCTTTCCATCTTGTGGCTGATCAGAGTCTTGATCGTTATGGTTTCACCAGCAGCGGCTGTCTTTGGAACCTTGACGCGGGGTTTTACACCGGATGCCATTGGTTAGTCTCCTGTTCTTCAGGGCGCGTGGCGATCAGCCGCCGCAGCCGCCGATTGTCACTTTTACGGTCGCGGACGCTTTGGCAAAGCTGCCATCTGCCATCTTCGCCACGGCGATGACATCTTGCGTTCCGGCAAGACGGATGCGGGTTGAAGCGGCTTGTTCAGCAGCCAGCGGGCCGAAATTGAACGTTGCGACACCCGGCTCGGGGTTGCCCGCGGCCACAATGAGAATTGCAGCAGCACCCGGAGCGTTAACCTCGATTGGTACGGTGTTCCCGTTTTCTGCGATTTCCGGTGCTGTCAGCGTGACGCCGCCGTCAGCCACATCTGCCCCGCCTGTAAATGCGGCGATTGCATCTTCAGCGGCCGCATTTGCGCGTAACGGCATAATTGTCAGGAACGCGGCGCCCAGCCCAAGGGCCAGAGTCTCGCGGCGAGAGAGTTCCATTTTCAATCTCCTTTGAATCTTCGAGAATTCACGCCAGAAAGCGCGATTATTCCTCTTTCAAGGTCGCAAGAAACGCGACCACGTCTTCGATTTCCTGTGCTGTCAGGATCGACATCAACGGCGCGCTCGGTGCTTTGCCCGTGTAGGCGTCGCCCGGGCGGATATAGCCGTCATCCTTGTAGAATGCCGGCATTACCGTGCCTTCGAACGTCATCTTTGCGTTTGCGACCAATCCGCGAAGCTCTGCTTCGGTCCAACGATCACCGGCACCGTCCAGTATCGGTCCAACTTCGCCATGGAACGGAATGTCGGCCAAGGCCGAGACCGCGTGGCACGCCACGCAATTGCCTTTTGACTTGTCGCCAACGATAAGCGCGCCGTTTGCCGCGTCACCGGTAACGCCTGTCAAAGAGACCTCGATAGCGCCATAGTCATCATAGGTTACGTTTTTCGGATCTGTATCTGCCGCATATGCGGCAACTCCCGTCATTGCGCAGACCGATATTAAGAGTCTCAGCTTCATGATCCCTCCCATTTGCTAACGCGCCGACGGCGCCTTGCGACCCAAAGCCTTTGTGTACCGTAGTCGACGAGTACCGCCTGTCGCAACATTAAATTCATTATAATGAATTTTTTTATTTATAACAGTAGCGCTCAATCTTGTGAAACATTGTTTCGCTCTTGAATGCGACGCGCGTGATACCGCTGAAAATCTTCACCATTATCAAGTTCGTATCGTTTCTCATCGACCCAGGTGAAAAGATCTAAGGTTGTTCCCTTGGCGAACGCTCCGGGCATTACAGCGACCGCGGCATCGATGGCTGTGGCACCCTCGGGCACCTCTTCTGGCAGGAATACAAGCGTTGGAGTAAACAGAATCCCCCATTTGCGCATCAGCGCTCTTTGCTCGTTCTCTTCCCCGTCAAAGTCGGTGGCCGTAGTGCTTCCATGCAAATCCAGTTGGACGACAAAGAAATTCTCTTCGATAAACGCCTCCAGGTCAGGCTGGGGGAACACCTCTTCGTGCATCTTTTTACAATAGATGCAGCCCTGCTGTTCAATGAATAGTACCAACCGTTTGCCCTCGCTTGAGGCCTCTTCAAGATCCTCGCGGAGGTCTTTGAACGTGTCGCGCATCCACGGTGTCTTATGCAATCCGTCGTCGCCCAGCTCAGCGGCGGAAACTACCCCGCCTATCAGGCAAGCGATTAAAACTGACAAAGCTCGTTTCATGTCTTCCTCCCGAATTAACCTATGGCTGCAAGCCATGGCATGTGGTCGAGCATCCATTGTGCAATGTTATTGATGGAGTTGGTTGCGATGAGGGTGCCGAAGAGTATCAAAAAGCCACCCATAGTCTTTTCGATGAGGGGCAAGTGTTTCCTGAACCGCGCCATCCACTGCATGAAGGGGCGAACCAGAAAGGCCGCTAGAACAAACGGTGCGGTCATTCCAACCCCGTAGACAAACAGAAGCACCGCACCACGCCAGGCTGTTTCGGTTCCGGCCGCCGTGAACAGGATCGCAGCAAGGACCGGCCCAACACAGGGTGTCCAGCCAAAAGCAAATGCCAATCCAAGGACATAGGCCCCAATCAGACTTACGTTTGATGTCTCACCGACGTCTGCACGAAATTGGCGATACAGGAACCCGATGCGAACGAAACCCAGGAAATGCAGACCCATCGCAATGATGATCGCCGCTGCGATCCAACGCAGGATGTCGAAATACTCTCGTACCAGCTGTCCAAATATCGAAGCCGTCGCCCCAAGCGCCATGAAGATCGTTATGATCCCCACTGCAAATGCGATTGCAGAAAGCGTCGCCCTGCTTCGAACATCAGCGGAGATAGACGAACCCGCAGATATCTGCTCCATCCCAACCCCCGCCAGATAACTCAGATAGAACGGCACAATCGGTAGGATGCAGGGCGACAGAAAGGATAGCAGTCCTGCGACCAAAGCTCCTGCAAATGTAATGTCGAGCATGGTCAAACCTGTCCTGACGCGCTATCATTCACACATTCAAAATAATAAAGATATATTACTGCAGTCAATCGGAGCTTGAGATGCGCCACCTATTTCTGCTTTTGCTTGCGAGTTTTTTGCTTGTTTGCCCCGGGATTTCACGGGCAGAAATGGCGCTTCTGATGGCAGAAGAAGAAGGGTGTATGTGGTGTGCCCGATGGGACGCCGAAATTTCAGAGATCTACCCCAAGACACCCGAAGGAAATGCCGCTCCGCTTCAGCGCGTCGATATTCATGAGGCCCTACCTGATGGCATAGCGTTGGAGCGATCTCTCTACTTCACACCAACCTTTGTTCTGCTGGACAACGGTCAAGAAGTCGGCCGGATCGAAGGCTATCCCGGTGAAGACTTTTTCTGGGGTTTGCTGGGCGTTTTGCTGCGTGACGCAGGGGCGCCGCTTGAGACCTCTGGATAAATTGGGGCAGATTACATAAACTGTTTTGAATGCGTGAAGCCAAGAAAGCGAGGCGATCTTGTTGGACAAATCTTCGAAACTGCCTGTGTTCTCCAAGGACATGTGCGCCGAAGACATGGACAGAATGATGGAGAATGCTCAGACGGCGTCAAGTTTCCTCAAGGCAATCAGCCACGAGGGGCGCCTGATGATTTTGTGTTATCTGTCGTCAGGGGAAAAATCTGTCACGCAGATGGAAGAAATGCTCTCGGCACGTCAGGCTGCCGTGTCTCAACAACTATCCCGCTTGCGCTTTGAAGGCTTAGTGAAAACGCGGCGTGAGGGGAAAACGATTTACTACAGATTGGCTGATGATCGATCGACGCAAATTCTGGAAGTCGTTTACGATCTTTTCTGCAGGGAGAAGTAGAAGCCGTTCAGAAAACCGCCAGCTTTGGGAGGAGACTGGCAATGTTCGAAGCATTGGGAGACGCAAATACCGTTGCTCTGATCGGTTTGATTGGTGGCATCGTATTGGGGCTGGCTGCGCGCATCGGCCGTTTTTGCACGTTGGGTGCAATTGAAGACTACCTTTACGCAGATGATGACCGACGGCTGCGCATGTGGGCTATTGCAATCGGTGTTGCGATTGTCGGCAGCCATGCAGCCATAGGGTTGGGATGGCTTGATCCTGTCGGAACAAGGTACCTTGCGCAGACCTGGAACCCACTCGGTTCGATCGTGGGTGGCCTTATGTTCGGTTACGGAATGGCCATCAGCGGAAACTGCGGCTATGGCGCGCTGGCACGGCTGGGAGGTGGCGACCTTAGATCATTTGTCATCGTTTTGATCATGGGTCTGTCTGCTTACGTCGTGATGTCCGGGCCGCTCGCATATCTGCGGGTTTGGGCCTTTCCAGTGGAAATGGACCTGCGTGACCCGCAGAGCATTAGCTTCCTGACCGAGCGGCTGACCTCTATTCCAGCTTGGCTCATCGGCGCTGTCATCGGCATCGCTTTGGTGATCTTTGCTTTGGCGAACCAGCGCTTCCGCCGTACACCGGCGCAAGTATTTTGGGGATCTGTCGTCGGACTAGCGATCGTCTCAGGCTGGCTTGGTACGAATTGGGTTGCGACAAACGGTTTCGACGGTGAGCCGGTGCAAACCCATACCTTCGCTGCACCCCTTGGTGACACGATGCTCTACCTTATGACAGCGTCTGGAAACACGTTGTCCTTTGCGGTCGGATCAGTTTCTGGCGTTCTCATTGGCGCATTCTGGGGGTCGTGGTCTAAAGGCCATTTCCGATGGGAAGCTTGCGAAGATCCGCGTGAGCTCAAGCGGCAAATGCTAGGCGCGGCGATTATGGGTCCAGGAGCGATCATCGCGGTTGGGTGCAGCGTCGGGCAAGGCATATCTGCCTTCTCACTTCTGGCCTACAGCGCACCCGTAACATTCGCCGCAATATTTGCAGGCGCAGCGCTTGGATTGAGGCAACTCGTGTCTGGACTGTCGTTCATAACTGAGCGTTGAGTTAAAGGTTCAATTCAGAGTGGATCCGGGTTCGCACCAGCGCAGCTTACGTGCGACCTGAAAAAAATAAAATGGTTCAATTGCTGTAGTATTGGCAGTTCTACAACAAATGTGAGTGTGCTTATAAAGCTGCATCTTCGAGAGTGACTACATTCAAAACTTTACGGAGTCCTCGCCAGTAGTCTTGTGCTTTTGGCTACGCCGTTTGTAGCAGCGTTTGTCGTATTGAACGGTTGCTTTTCGTTGTTTCCGACCAGGGATGCAGGCTCGTATCCCTTTGTCTTTCAACGCCTTACTGTACCAGCCGACGTCGTAGCCCCGATCTCCGAGCAGCCATTCCACATTCGGCAAGCTGCTGAGCATGGCCCGTGCACCGATGTAGTCACTGACCTGTCCGGCAGTGACGAACAAGTTGAGTGGACGCCACTGGCTGTCGCAGACCGCGTACAATTTGGTGTTCATGCCGCCCTTGGTTCGACCAATCTTTCGGCCACGCCCCCCTTTTTTGAAGGGCTTTGTCAGGTTGTTCATCTTTTGCCGAAGAGCATGTCCTGAGCGATAATCATGCGATCACTTCGGATGTATACTCTTGCCAAATATTGAAAGCATCGGCGCGGGCGTAGCGTTAAGATCTGACGGAATAGCGGTGAAATTTTTTTGGGCGGAGCAGAGCAGTGGTTTGCTCATAGGCTAAGAGAAATCGTGCCCTGATTGGGAGACCTGTAGTGCCTCATGATCTTCTCTCGTCGGCAGGCGTACCAGTGCGAGGTTTCAGTTCGATTATTCAGGCCCTTTTTCCTGATGGCGATCCCAACCTTGGCTGTGGCATCCTGATTTTCATGCGCATCTTTCCTATCGCACCACTTCGATACGCCAAGCTCCGAAACTGTGGGAGATTGGTTCTTTCATTGGATATCGATCCATCTCCCGTCATGTTTTGAAGATTTCAAGGCGCTGGCAATGAAGGCCATACCCAGCATTCCATCGTTCAAACCTGGCAACAGATTTTGCGCCCCCTGATCCCCCCGGATCAGGGCCGCGGCATCCGCATACAAAGTCGCAAACCCCTCCAGATAGCCTTCAGGGTGTCCTGGGGGTACGCGTGTGGCTGCCCTCGATGCTTGGGACGTAGCAGCAGAACCACGCGTCATGGTCTGACTTGGGTGCCCAAATCGCGTGAACGTCATGTGATTTGGATGTTCTTGCGACCATTCAATGCCGCCGCATTCGCCATATACACGTAAACGCAGACCGTTTTCATTCCCCACTGCCACCTGACTGGCCCATAGCATACCGCGCGCGCCGCTGGCATAGCGCAACAGGATGTGGGCGTTGTCATCCACCCGACGGCCCGAAACCATACTGGACAGGTCGGCGGCAAGGTGCGAGGGGACTTCGCCGGTCACAAAATGCGCCAAATTGAACGCGTGGGTGCCGATATCGCCGATGGCTCCGGCCCCAGACCGCTCCGGGTCGGTCCGCCAATCGGCCTGTTTGTTATCGGACGCGGCGGGTTCGGTCAGCCAGTCCTGCGCGTATTCCACCTGTACCAGCCGCAGCTTGCCCAGATCACCCGAGCGCACCATGTCACGCGCCTGCCGGATCATGGGATAGCCGGTATAATTATGTGTCAGAATGAAATGCGCAGGCGACGTTTCCACCGCTGCCTTGATCCGCGCGGCGTCCCTGACTGTGGACGCCAGTGGCTTATCGCAGATTACATGAATCCCAGCTTCAAGAAACGCAATTGCCGGGTCCGCATGCATGTGGTTCGGGGTCACGATGGCCACCGCGTCGATGCCGTCCGCGTGTGCGGCCTCGGCCTGTGCCATCTGGCGGAAGTCGGAATAGGACCGTTCGATCCCCAGTTCTTTGGCCGAAGCCTCGGCCCGCTTCGGGTCCGACGACAACGCCCCCGCTACCAGATGCCACTGCCCGTCCAGCCGGGCCGCGATACGATGCACACCTCCGATGAATGCGCCCTGCCCACCACCAACCATGCCCAGTTTCAAAGGCATCACTGGTCCAGCCCCAGCATGGATCGGATCATGGCCTGATCCACTTCACCGCCCGCGAAATCGTCAAAGGCCTTATCTGTGGTTTCAATGATATGGCGCGCGATGAAGGGCGCGCCCTCGGCTGCACCCTGTTCGGGGGATTTCAGGCAGCATTCCCATTCCAACACCGCCCAGCTGTCATAGCCATATTGCGTCAGCTTCGAGAAAATCGCACCGAAATCCACCTGCCCGTCGCCGGGGCTGCGGAACCGCCCTGCCCGGTTGGTCCAGCCTTGATAGCCGGAATAGACGCCTTGGCGACCGGTCGGGTTGAACTCGGCATCCTTGACGTGAAAGGCGCAAATGCGCTCGTGATAGAGGTCGATGAACTCTAGGTAGTCCATCTGCTGCAGCAAGAAATGCGAGGGGTCGTAGTTGATGCGGCAGGCCTCGTGCCCGCCAACGGCATCGAGAAACATCTCAAAGGTCGCTCCGTCGAACACATCCTCGCCGGGGTGGATTTCGAAGCCAATAGCCACGCCCTGCTCCGCATACGCGTTGAAGATCGGACGCCAACGCCGGGCAAGCTCGGCGAAAGCTTCTTCGATCAAGCCCTGAGGCCGTTGTGGCCACGGATAGAGATAGGGAAAGGCCAGCGATCCGGTGAAGCTGACCGTGGTATCCAGCCCCATGCGCCGCGCGGCGATGGCGGCCTTTTTGACCTGATCGACGGCCCAATCCTGTCGCGCCTGCGGGTTGCCGTGCACGGTCTCGGGGGCAAAGGCATCGAAAGACTGGTCATAGGCGGGATGGACGGCAACAAGCTGTCCCTGCAGATGAGTCGACAGCTCACTGACCTCAACGCCCGCATCGCGGCAGGTGCCGACAATCTCATCGCAATAGGTCTGGCTGTCGGCGGCCTTGTCCAGATCGAACAGCCGCCCGTCAAATGTCGGGATCTGTACAGCCTTGTACCCCAGACCCGCTGCCCATTCCGAAATTGACCCCAACGAATTGAACGGAGCCGCGTCATCCGCAAACTGTGCCAAAAACAACCCCGGTCCTTTGATCGCACCCGGCATATCAGCCTCCCATGAATATCCTGTATGTCAGGCCCCGACCGGGGCCTGACGGGTTCAGGCAATTACTTGCCGCCCCAGCGTTCGGGGTAACCCGGCATGCCTTCGCAGCCACAAGCCGCATAGTGCAGCGGCGGCATCGACGGGTTCACGAAATCGGCCAGATTGTCGTTGGTGATTGCCGGCTGCGGCAGGTTCCATTCAGGTCCGGGGATCGCTTCGCCATCCAGAATTTTCAGAGCCGCCAGAATAGGCGTGCGCCACTGATAGGTCGGGTAGGTCGGCGCGATGGTGTTCAAGCCGATCTCTTGCCATTTCTGCAGGAAATCCTGCTGGTCTTCGCCGGTCACAATCGGCACGTCCAAACCCATATCCTCGAAGGCTTCAATCGCCGCGACCGAAGTTGCGCCCGCGTCCATCCAGACCGCGCCCAACTGGGTGCCGCGCTGAATATAATCCTCGACAATCGCTTTGGTCTTGGCGCGGTCGCCATCGGTGAATTCCGCACCGACGATGTTCAGACCGGCCTCTTCCAGAATGCGTTTCGCAGCGGAGTACCGGGTTTCCAGAACGTCTACACCAGGCAGGATGCGTAGCATCAGCACGTCCGAGCCTTCGGGCGCGTTGGCGGCGATGAATTCACCGGACTGGATGCCAAAGCCATATCCGCCAACCGGTTTGATGAACGTGACCGGGCAATCGGTGTTCACACCTCGGTCGAACACAATCACGGGCAGCTGTTCGCAGGCTTTTTCCACAGCGGGGGTCAGGGCTGCGGTCGTGTTGGGGGACACGATCAGGGCGTCACAAGTGCCACCGGCCAGCAGATCCTCGATATCGGCGATCTGCTTGTCGTCCGAGCCCTCGGCGTCGGTCACAACGAACTCGGCGATGCTGTCATGCTGTTCGACCTCGGCCTGCATGGTATTCCAACCGACCACGCGCCATGGGTTGTTCACGCCTGCGTTCGAAAAACAGATCGTATGCGGGCCGTCCTTCTTGAAGCCCGAGGTATCGGCCATCACATCGCCATAGTGTTGCAACCATGGGGTTGCGGCATCACCATTGGCGGTTGCGCCCAGCATGTCTTTTTGTTTTGCAAACTCGGCCGGGTCGTCGAAGTTCTGCGCTTGGGCGGGCAAGGCCAACGCTAGCGTAGTCAGGGCTGTTGCCGTGAATTTGTTGATCATTCTTGTTTCCTCCTCTGAATAGTTTCGGGCGCCTATCCCCCGGATCGGCGTCGTCGGTATCCGGCGATCACCACCGCCGAGATCAAAATCAGTCCCTGCACCACGTCGCGAATGGGTTTGGGAAAGCCCAGGATGTTGAGCAGCGTGAACATCGCCTGCAACACCAGCGCCCCCGCAATAGTGGCTCCTACGGTGCCGCGCCCGCCCAGCAATTGTGCACCGCCGATGACGGCGGCGGTGATCGCCTGAAGCTCCAGCCCGACGCCCACATCTGTGGATACGCCCGCGAAGCCGCCCAGCAAGATCCCAGCCATGACGGCCGAGATCGAGGACATAATAAAGGCGACAATCCGCGTTTCCGTGAGTGGGATTCCGGCCAGCAATGCGGCCTTTGGATTGTCGCCCATCGCAATCAAGCGCTTGCCATAATTGGTGCGGTGCATCAGCCACCACATGGCAACGCAGACTACGACCATCACGATCACCGCGACGGGCAGGATTTTGATCAGCGGCAGATCTTTGATCAGGTAGCGGCCGAAGAACCGAAAGTTCTCTGGCAGATACCCGCGCGGAGCACCTCCCGACCATGTCAGGGCCACACCGCTGAGCGTGATCATCATCCCCAGCGTGGCGATGATCGACGGCACCTTGAGCCACGACACCACCAGTGCGTTCACCGTGCCCACGATCACGCCCAACCCCAGCATGACAAGGATCACCCACCACGTCGCGCTGGCATCCCCGTCCAGCAGGATCGAACTGCCGATCACCGTCAGCGTCACCAATGCTCCTGCCGACAGATCAAACCCGCCCGAGTTGATGACGTAAAGCTGCCCCACCGCCAGGATCGCAATCGGTGCCGCACGTTTGAGGAAATTCATGTACCCCGTCGGCTGCAGGAAATACGGCGACAGGATCGCAATCGCCACAAACAACAGCGCCAGCACCAGAAAGACAGGATTCATCTGCTTCAGCCGCGCCATCATGCCTCGATCCTCCGGCTGCGCACGGCATAGACGGCAACGGCGGCTACGATGATAACCCCGCGCAGGATCTGTTTGGCAAAGGCATCGACGCCCGCGATGTTGAAGATCGAGTCGATCAGCGAGAAGATCATCACCCCCATCAGAGTACCCCAGACGCCCCCACGCCCGCCGGACAAGGCGGTGCCTCCGATGACAACCACAGCGATGGATTCCAGATCATAGACGCCGTCTCGCCCGATCCACGGCGCGCCCGAGCGTAGGCGACTGGCCAGATACAGCCCCGCTATGGTTGCGCAGACCGAGCAGATCACATGAGCCATGATGACCACGCGCGCGGTGCGCATACCGGCCAATTTGGCCGCATCCGGATTGCCACCAACCGAATAGATGTTTGATCCTGCACGAGTGAAGCGCAGGAACACCCAGGCGACCACCGCCAGGGCGATCAGAAAGATCAGGCTGATCGAGATGCCCCCGACCTGCCCATAGGCGAAGACCTGAAACTCTTCCGGAACTTCCCCGGCAAAATTGTTGAACGTAGCACTCAACAGCCCCTGCAGGATCAGCGCCATACCAAGGGTGGCGATCAACGGGTTGACCTCGAACTGAGTGATTACCAGCCCGTTGATCAGGCCAACCACAACGCCCACCGCCAGGACGGCGGCAATCGCCGGCAGCATCATCGACGGATCGCCCGACATGATGGACGAGGCCAACACCGCAGATACCGAGATCAGGTTCGCCACGCTCAGATCGATGGACGCGATCAGAATGGCAAAGGTCTGCCCAATCGCCGTGATCCCCAGCGCAATTGAGCGGCCCAGAAGGCCCAGAAGGTTTTCGGCGGTCAGATATTGCGTCTGCCCGGTCGCCACCGCGACAATGACGTAGATCGCTACCGCCACCAGCAGCAACAGAAACGGCGCAAGAGCTGCCAGGTTCCGGGGTTTGCCGATCTTCATGAGGCTTCCAGTTCCAGATGCGCCTCGGTCGCGGCATGCATGACCTCGGCCTCGCTGGTGCCATATCCGAACTCGGCCACGATCTTGCCGTCGCTCATCACCAGAACCCGGTCCGAGATGCCAAGAACTTCGGGCAAATCAGACGAGATCGCCATGACCGCCGCCCCCTCTTGCGCCAGCTTACGCATCTGGGCGTAGATCCCGGCCTTTGTGTTGACGTCGATGCCACGGGTGGGTTCGACAAAGATCAGAATCTTCGGGGCCAGCGACAGCCAGCGTGCAACGATAGCCTTTTGCTGGTTGCCGCCGGACAGAGACTGAATTTCGACCTCATAATTCGCCGCACGTAAATCAAACGCATCAAACAGCGCATCCATCTGATCAAGAGTCGCAATCGGCGACTTGTTCGGCGCGCCCAGAGCCTCGGAAAACGCCCGCGCCGAGATCATGCCGTTGTCACGGACCGATTGCATCAGCATCAACCCCTCGGCCTTGCGGTCGCCGGGCAGCATGGCGATCCCGGCCTTGGCGGCGCTGCGCGGATTGGTCAGCCGGACCGGTTCCCCCTCAACCGTCACCGCACCAGTTTCGAACGGCTCCACGCCAAACAGCGCCAGCGCCAGTGCCGTACGGCCCGCACCCTGAACGCCCGCAAACCCGGTGATCTGACCCGCGCGCAAGTCCAGTTCAATGTCGAACAGGCGGTCATTGCCTCCCCCGCGCACAGTCAGCACGGCCTCGCCAACCTCATCCGGCGTCGCGGGTTCGGGGTAGAAATGCCCAATGTCACGCCCGACCATGGCTTCGACGATCTGACCGGTTTCCGGCACATGATCGAATGCGGCCGCGACCTTGCCATCCTTGATGACAGTGACGCGATCGGCCAGACGGCGAATTTCGCGCATGCGGTGGGTGATATAGACAATCGACCGCCCCTGCCCGCGCAGATCGTCAATCAGTTGGAACAGCAGATCACATTCGGCATCGTTCAACGCCGCCGTCGGCTCGTCCATGACGATCACCTGTGCGTTAAGCGACAACGCCTTGGCAATCTCGACCATTTGCTGCTGCGCGACGTCCAGATCGCTGACCAAGGTGTCCGGGCCAAAGCGATGGCGATCCCCAAACAACGCCAACACCTCCTGCGTTTCGCGCCGCATCCTGTCGATGTCCAACAGGCCCCAACTACGCGTGGGCTCCCGGCCCAGAAAGATGTTCTCGGCCACGGTCCGGTCCGGCAGTAACGAAAACTCCTGATAGATTACGCTGACACCTTGAGCGAGGGATTCCAGCGGGTGCTGAAACCGCACCTTCTGGCCGCGCAGAAAGATGTCGCCTTCTTCTGCCTGATACACGCCGGACAGTACCTTCATCAGCGTGGATTTGCCTGCGCCATTTTCTCCGACCAGGGCATGGACCTCGCCAGGGCGCGCCGAAAAACTGACAGCGTCCAGCGCTTTGATCCCCGGAAAGACCTTGGTGATCCCCTTCATCTCAAAGATGACATCACTGCTCATGCCTCCGCCCAGCCCTTACGAATGAACGCAGCACTATCGTGAAACAGCTGCGGGTGGTCTTCGAACATCGGGCGCCAGATGCGGGTGGCCGCAGCGAGTTCCGGGACACCTGCACCAAAGGCCTCCATCACCACCCAGCCATCGAACCCGGTTTTCTTCACCTCCGTAAAGATCGTGCCAAAGTCGATCTGCCCAGTTCCAGGCGTGCCGCGGTCATTTTCCGAGATATGCAGAACGTTGATCCGGCCAGAGAGTGCTGCAATCGCCTGCGCCTGATCCTTTTCTTCGATATGTGCATGGAACGTGTCGTACATGATCCCGAACGCGGGATGCTCGACCAAGTCACAATACCGCGCTGCCTGTTCGGCCGTATTCAGAAAATGGGTTTCAAATCGGTTGAGAGGCTCCAGCGCCAGTCGCATCCCCCGCTCAGCCGCTTTTTCAGCCATTCGGTGATGCGCTTCGGCACCGCGCTGCCATTCGTCAGCGGTTGGCCCGCTGCCGGTGAAATGCCCGATCGGCGCATGAAAGGGCCCGCCGATGGTTTCGGCACCCAGTGCTGTCGCGCAGTCCAGTATCCAGTCCAGATGAGCAACACCGCCCGCCCGGATATCTGGGTCGGCACTGGTCGGGTCTGCGTTGGGATCAGGGACAATCGCTGTGCAGGTCCGTTCCAGCCCCAGCGCATCCAGCTCAGCCCCCAGCCATGCATAGTGATCGGCGGACCCTTCAAGGACTGGAATTTCAACACCGTCATACCCTGCTTCGGCAGCGAGCTGGCAAAACTCCAGCCGCGCCTTGTCGATCAGCCCACCGACGCACAGCAGGTTCACACCCAGCTTCATGTCCCCTCCCCAGAGCTCAGAAGATGTCACGGTGCGAATCTATGTAATCGATTTCATTTATTATGTAAACCATTACATTCTTCGTTTTTCGCTGCTATAAATCGTCAGCATGACAAGAAACTCGAATAAGAGACCCACGGTTCGGGACGTTGCGCGGGTGGCCGGTGTCTCTACCGCCACAGTAAGCCGGGCGTTGCAATCGCCTGATATCGTTTCCAAAAAAACACGCGACGCTGTGTTCACGGCTGTCTCGGAAACTGGGTACAGTGTCAACACTGCTGCGCAGATGCTGCGGCGAAATCGGTCGGGTACGGTGCTGGTCATCCTGCCGGATATTTCCAACCCCTTCTTTTCCAAGATCCTGTCAGGCATCGAAGAAGTTGCGACCCGCGCCAATCTGACGATCTTAATCGGCAACACCAACGGGGAAGACGCGCGGTATGCGAATATCCTCGAAAACCTGCGCAACGGACGCGCGGATGGTGCTTTGATTCTGAACGGTGCCGCGCCTCCGGATGGGATGCTGCCGGAGGGCACCCCGGTCGTCTCAATCTCAGAACGACTGGATGATGCAAGCTATGCTCATGTCGGGACCGACAACCGGAAAGCGGCGTTCGATGCCACGCAATATCTGCTTGCTCAGGGACACCGAAGAATCGCGCATGTCACCGGACCCGAAGGCAATCCGCTGACCAATGACCGGTGCGCTGGCTATGTTCAGGCGATGGAAGAAGCCGGCCTGACAGACCACATCCACACCATCCCCGGTGGCTTCACCTATGAATATGGTGAGCAGGCGGCAGATCAGTTAATCACCCAATATCCGCGAACCACCGCCGTTTTCTGCGCCAACGATGAATCCGCTATGGGGGTAATCCGGGGCCTTCAGCAACATGGATTTACCGTGCCCGACCAGATATCTGTGATGGGCTTTGACGACATACCGTTTTCCCGAATTTTTCAACCTGAACTGACGACCGTACACCAGGCGCGAAACCTTATAGGGCAACGCGCGATGGAGATGTTATTGGAACTTCTGGCGAATAACGAATATCCGGTTGGCTCAGTGTTTCTGGAACACTCCATCGTGACGAGAAACAGTGTTGGAAAGCTACGCGAATAGGTTCCATTGGCTTTGTCAGGTTGTTCACCTTTTACCGAAAAGCGTGTCCTGAGCGACAACCATGCGGTCACTTCGGACGCATACTCTCGCTCAATATTGAAAAGCATCGGCCCGGGCGTGGCCTGCCCCAACACCAAAACAGCTTTCGCAAGAAGCGCTTAGCTGAACCCTTTTTTCAGCGCGATTAAACTAGGATATCCAGCCCATCGCCATTTGAATCAATGACATGTTACCACCAGTGTTTCTTGCCGTTGATCAATATCACCACCCCAACCAGATGCGAATTGTTTGTCAGCTCGCTGAACCACCTTCCCTGTTCAGCCAGTTTGAAACGCTACTTATCCCCAAAATGCATAGTCTTGGAATTAAGGGTACAGTCCGGCAATTGGTGACACAGTCCAGAAATTGAGAGCACAATTTTTAAACTGATTTTGCATAGTTTTCTGAAGCAAGCATCCAGCAATTAGCGGCCTGTGACATCGGGCTACAATTGGCTTTGTGAAGCTGGCTGCCCAAACCGAACGATGTTACGCCTCGCAAGTATGGCGGCGATGCGCAGTAGGCAGAATTTGCAAAGCTCGACGGGCGCCTCCAGTAGTCCCTTGCTTACGCCGGTATGCACTACCGCAGTAGCAGTCAGGGACGAAGCCGATTTTTGCAGTAACAACCGGAGGGATGAAACCCTTTTTGCGTGAAACTATCCACTACACCGTTAGGTCAGGTTGTAAGTCTAGGTGACAATGTGGACGAAATGCACTGCGCGCGCCTAGTATAAAAAGGTCGTCTAGGAGGTTCGCATGCCGACAATGCAGTAAAGACGAGAACGCATTACAGTTCAGCCGAGGGGAAGGAAATGATCTTCCACGATTGTATGATCGAATTTCGTAAAGACTTTGAAGCACTTCCATGGTGGATGCGAAAATCGCTCGTTCGCCACGGGAAGTCACGCATCGAAGCGTATTTTGTTTATTTGGAAACACATTTCACGTTGAAAGCTCCGGTCAAGGACAGCGCACTCATATCCAATGGGATGTAGGCTAATGTTCTTTTCACGTAATTCTTGTTTGCTTCCGATCGTACTTGTCGCTGGTGTCAGTTATCCCGGCGATGCGTCTGCTCAAGAAGATGCGACGTCGCTCTTAACGCTCCAGGGCGCTGTGCTTGAAGCCGATCTGACTGCCCCGGAACATTTGCCGTCCATTGCCGCGCTGTTGGACGGCAATGCAGATACGGTCGCTCGATTTGACATTGTTGGCGGGGAACCGGTGGATGTGGTGATTGGTTTCGGAGGACGCGTTGCCAGTGCGACGGAACTTGTTCTTGCCCTGTCAAACAATCCCTCAGACACGCCACCTGCCCGAGTGGATATTCTGATTTCAACCTACTCTCCGACTTCCGGGTTTCGATCTATGTTCGAAGAACGCATAGATGCACTGAAGCCCGAACAGGTCATCACGCTGGCGCCCGCCGCGGCGTCCTGGGCATTAATTCGCCTTTTCCCGGCAGACGGTCAGACACAATTCGCCCTGACCGACGTGTGGTTGATGGGCCGGGACGGCCCACCAGAGCCGCAATACGCATTTGGCGAAGCTCCGGCGACAGCGATTACCATGATCGAAGAACTTGAAGCTCTTGGTGAAATCGGATTTTCGCTGACAGCGGCTGAGCAGGGCATTTTTGAGCGAGCGAAGACTGAAATGCTCGATATGCGCGATCTGGAGGAAATTGCCCTATTGGCTTCGGGTGTGATCGAACAATCCGATCGCGATGCCTACCGTGCACAGCTTGATGGGATCGAAGCCCAGATTCGTGCAGATTTAGATGAGAACGCATCCCCTTTTGTGCTTGGTGCAAACCTTTTGGAATGGTTGCACGAGAACACGTTTTCCAACGGGTACAGACTGCGACAAACGGATGTATCAACGGTTCTCGACCAAGGTATTTTTAACTGTGTCTCATCAGCAGCCCTGTATAACATTCTTGGTTGGCGTTTGGGTTTGGACCTAAGAACTATTGAAGTTCCCGACCATGCTTTTTCAATACTCTATGACGGGATTGACCATGTGGACGTCGAGACAACGACCCGACGTGGGTTCGCACCCGCCCGTGAACAAATCGAGGAATTCCGCGAGCTCACAGGGTTCAACTACATTCCCCAGTCGAACAAAGATCTACGACGCGAGATTGACCGCAACGGGACGGCTGCGTTGATCTACTATAATCACGGAGTGGAATATTATCGCGACGGAAAATTCCGTGAAGCTCTACTTGCCAATTTCCGCGCCATGAGCCTTGACCCTGAATTCTCATCCGCCATCACGAATGCACTGGCGGCGTTGAACGGATGGGCCAGATCGCTGGGGCAAGCCAGCGAATGGGAGCAGGCCACGGCCGTTGCTGCTTTGGGCCGACGATTGTCTGCAGATGACGAAATTCTTGCCGCAAACCAGCGCGCGGTATGGAGCAAATGGGCGGACTCTCTATCAGCTTCGGGGGACTATGTTGCAGCGCTTGAAATACTCGATCGGGCAGCGAAAGAGATTCCAGACCAAAACTTCGATCCCGACCGCATTGCAGTTTTTTTGAGGCCGGCAGAGGTAGCCATATCTCGCGGTGAATGGGAGCAAGCCTTTGCAATATCGAACCGGGCGGTCGATCTCCTGGAGGGTGCGGCACAAGCCGAAGTTGGTAAGTGGCAGTCAAACCTCTATCTTCGACAGGCGCGGTCTTTGATTGGCACAAAAGACTATGAGGTCACTGCGGATCTGCTGATGCAGGGTCTCAGCGCAGACGCCGACTCCAAAAGCGTTCAGCGACTGGCACGCTTCCTTGCGCAGGAATGGGCCAAGGACAGCGGTGGAATTGTCGAAGGGCTATCCAGAATTGCGGATCTATCAAACCGATTTGCGGCCCTTGCGGAATTTGATGCCGTGGCCGAAAACTTTGCCATAATGCAAATCAATGCGGGACTCGGAGCCCGCACACTGGAAGAAACATTGGCCGTGGCGCAAGAAATTCAGCCTTTGATTGCCAAAGCGGGTTCCGATTTTGACGCCGGAGCGTATGCCTATAACGCTTATAGCCGCGCGCTGATCGATGGAGAGGATTGGCAAGCGGCTGCTGAACTGCATTCAGATGGGCTGACAGCGCACCCCGATGACTATTACCTATCTAGGAATGCGCGCTTTGTTGCACAGAGGTGGCAGGCAACTGCGCTATCAGAAGGGGGAACCGCTGACCTGGAAGCGGTCAACGCCTTGCTTCGTCAGTTGTTTCCGACCTTCGCGATAGACCCAGGATTTGAAGAGAATGAGATTATCAGAAAGGTGAACGCGCAACTGCGCGATGGAGACTATGATGATGCAGAGCGATTTCTGGCAAGTGCACAGCTGCTACTATCACCCGACAGCTTTCGCAAACTCAGAGTTCTAATCATTGATCATCGCGCACAACTCGCAATGAATGACAAAGATTGGGAAACAGCCGCAATACTATATTCTAATGGCCGCAGCGAATTAAACGACGCCAAACTGTTTTCCAATAACGTGGCGTACGTGGCGCAGGAATGGACGCGTTCGGCCGGAGCTGAATCGGGCGCTCAGGGCGTGGCCACTGCGGCAGAAAAGCTGGGTATCTTATTTCCAAGCGACAACAAGGTCGCGAAAATGGGCACGCGAACAATACAGAAACTGATCTCCGAAGCCGTTCGATCCGGCGAGATTGACCTTGCGAAGACACAACTGGCGAGCGCAAGGCCGTTTCTTTCGCCCAAGGATTTCGACAGCAGCACCATTGTGCTTTACCGTGACTGGGGGAACGCGCGATTGGAGCAAAGTGATTGGCAAGGCGCACTGCTTGCCTATGCCGCTGGGCTTGAGCTGGTTCCGGACTCGCGCGATTTGCGACGCAATGTTCCTTATGCCTTTCAAGAATGGTCCAAAACTGCACTCAACGCGGATGGCCCGGTTGGCTTGCTCGCTGCAGTTGAGAAGATGGAACAGACCTTTCCCGACAGCAAAACCATGTCAGATGTTTTAGACAACGTTCTGTCTGATCGGATTGAAGTGATGATCAATGACGATAGGCCGGACGCCGCCTTGAAACTCATTGACGACGTTGCGGTTGTTCTTGATCCCGACACGACGCACGATGTTAAAGTATACGCCTACGAGAAATGGGCGAGGCTGTATTTCAACAATGATGGCTGGCAACGCGCGGTGGAAATCTACGACCAAGGGCTTGAAGACGTGGGCAAAAGCTCGCTTTTAGAGAACAATCGGCGATATGCGCAATCAAAAGCGGATTAGGCGACTCAGGCCTCCCCGTCCAAACCTCACAGTAGCCCGCTGGGTGCCCTTGATGCAGATGATATGGGGGCGACACCCAAGTTGCTCAAAGCTCGGCTTGGTAGAGATGGTTGTTCTGGTTGGGACCCTCCTGCAATTAGAGACGATCTTGCAGCATCCGCGTTTGACCGTCGGGTCACACCAAAATCAAGCCGTAAAATGGAACACTTAGCCCGCCATATTTGAGTGATGGAATGTCAACGACAATCGGCCATACCGGCTCAGGCGGTGTAATACTTGCGGCTGGATATCGGGAGAAAATACGTCTTTATGCGGCTTGGAAGTAACTTTTCCTGGGGAACGAGCATCTGCGGCGAGTGCGGTCGTGATCGACACTGATTGGGTTTAGTTCTCTCCCTTTCCTTTCTTCTATACCAACTCAGGTCAGCATATTCGCGCAGGAAGGGATAACTCGGATCCTCAATATGCGGATTCCTTCAATTTGCAGAGCTCACAAGATGACTATATCCAACCTGAGCGCTAGCTTTGAACCACCCCAAAGCTTGCGACAGATCATCCGATACCCTTCGGCTATTTGACGAGATCCCAGAATAGGTACTCGTAACCTGGTGCTTTGTTTTTGCTTGGATGACGTTTAACGCCGGACGTGATTCAGAGCAGGATAGTTTCCAACAGATTTCAATTTAACCTTTCGTTAACGCTTAGGTTCGTTCGCTTCTGATGCAGAAATGTCATGATTTTTCAATCACTTTGATACTAACTGCATTTCCACGCTATGCTCTGTGCCGCAGCTGCGTTGGCGGCGTGAGATCGAGCTAAAGCTGACAGCAGGTCACGATGAGGCATCGGCATGTCGTAGCGTCGGCACCAGCGATGCCACGTACTGCAACTAGAGAAAGCGCTTCGGCGGGATGGGCCGAGCACAGCTGCCCGAGCAGAAGCGCCTGGAGAAAGAGAACGCTCGGCTGAAGAATATCGTGGCTGAACTTAAGCTGAACAAGCTGATCCTCAAGGAGAGCTTGAGCCATCTAAAGCCCGGGACCCGCCCACAGAGGAGTTTCGTCAGGCCGTCATTCACACGCGCCAGAAGTTGGCAACGTCTGAGCGACGGACGTGCCAGGTGACCGTGTTTGCTTGCTGGTTGTCGCTAGCCTTCGATATCTTCTCTGCCATGACTAGGCTCTTCTCACCAAGAGCGAGTGAAACGAAGATCCGTTCCTGAAAGGAAAGCTGTGAACCTGTTGCATGGATGAGTACCTGACTGTTCTACACCTATACTCTATGGAGTGTTGGTGCCATTCATCCATCTTGGTTGCCACTGGGAGAAGTTAAAATGAACCCGAGAAACTTTATTCCAAAGGGCGCGGCCAGCTATCGCATAGACTTCGATGGGTCGGCCAAAGAATTATATTTCCTGCTGTTGCCTAAACTGACCATGCTTGCCTTTAGCGCTGCAGTGGAACCTTTACGGATCGCCAATCAGGTCACAAACAAGGAATTGTACAAGTGGTTTCTGATCACAGAAGACGGAAATCCGGTTTCTTGTTCGAATGGAATTGAGATTACGCCGGATTTCGCCTTGTGTAGCCTACCGCGATCCTCGCGGCTGTTTGTCTGCTCGGGTATTGAACCGGCAGAAAGCACCAACCCCAATGTGCTGTCATGGATTCGCCGCCAGAAGGCCTATGGTTGTAACTTGGGTGGTATCTGTACTGGAGCTTTTGCCCTTGCAAAGGCTGGAGTTTTGTCAGGGAAAAGATTCACTTTGCATTGGGAAAACCGCCCTGCTTTTATCGAACACTTTCATGATTTGGAACCGTCGGCAAACCTGTATGAGATCGATAACGAGCTTATGACATGCGGTGGTGGCAACGCTGCAATTGACATGATGCTGGACATAATCGAATCCGATTTTGGAAACGACCTCGCGGTCATCGTTTCAGACATGTGCATCCACTTTCGGTCCAACAACAGTAAAACGCTTCAGAAATCAGCGTTCTCGGTGGCGTTGGGCAGCCGCAACCAATACCTGATCAATGCCATGCAGATCATGCATGAAAATCTTGAAGACCCATTGGATATCTCTGAAATAGCGGAGGCCGTACAGATATCTCGTCGTCAGTTAGAGCGCCTTTTCCAAAAGTATGTCGAAACTTCACCAGTGCAGTTTTACATCGAATTACGCGTTGAACGGGCTTACGCATTGCTCAGCGAAACCGAGATGCCCGTATCTGAGATCGCAGCCGCTACGGGCTTTGGAAGCGCCACCCAGCTGACAGTGCGGTTCAAGAAACGCTATGGTGAAGCACCAACTTCGTTCAGAAGAGGCTGGTCTGGAAGACGGGGATAATTTGCGATTGGCTTGTGTCAGAAATCGCAACCTCCATGCTGTTATTATAAGTTCCGCCTAGATCGTGTTTATAGAAGGCTCAGAGTGGGTCGTAAGAAATGAGACTGTTCCTTCGAACCGTCAACAACAATCAGCATCACCAACTTTCCAGATCGGGGTGTTGCCGTTGCTGAGATTGTTCAGGGCTTGGTTTTTTGCGGCAACGAGACGACAGATAGATTTCGGTTTTTCGGGTGATTTCATCAGACCTAGCCTTTTCAAAGAATATTGGAGAAGTGGCAATTTCAGTAGCTGGGCTATGCTGCGTTCGACCATGAACTCTTCCAGATCCCGATAGAGCACGCCGTATCGGACATAGCAAAACACAGCAACACGCCATACTTGAGTCGGCTGGTAGACTGCTACTATTGCGAGCATGTCGATCCAAATCACAAGGACTGCGTAAAAGGAGAAGCTATGCTCGTCTTATCCCTTCGTCACAGCTGCGATGTTTGACTTGAATCAATATCGCTTAAAGGGTGGTGCCTCGAACCTCAATAAATTCACAGGAGAGAATGAGTTGCTTCAAATTTCGGTCTCTGATCGGCCCTGAGAACTAGGCGATGGCGCCAGTTATACCGTCATATTTTAGATCGAAGGGCAGAACTTCTTCCTCAATCTGTCAGATAGCTTCAGCGCATACGATAAGAGTAGGAAAATCTAGATGTCAGACTACCTCCAGAGTCATTAACTGACGATGTTGAGAGGCTCACATTCTTGACAGAACAACTCGGTGCCTTCTCGGATTCAGAAGGTCAGCCCAAACCTATTATCATAATAATCTTCGGCATTCAGAGTCTCGGGGATTGCAGCTGGTGCGTTACAAACAAGGGATGCCTGCTTAAAGGGTGCGGTACGTTCTCGTTGTGTGATGGGTTTTCGTGCTCCAGCATCCCAAAGTAGCGCGTGCTCTGATCCCAAATGAAAGACAACGAAGGGTAACGTCAGGAGGTTACCCTTCAAATCTCTGGTCATAAGAACTTCGCGCACTCCGTCGACCAGGTTGGTGTTTTCCCCTCGATTATTTCTATGCGTCTAAGTTTCCAAAGATAGCCATGCGCTTTCCCCTGACGACGAATTGCGCAAAGACTACTATCAGGAACGAACCCTGCGCAAATTCGGTCAGAGCGTCGAAGAATTCGAAGCTGACTCTGAATCCGCACATCACGCGATCAAGCAAGCGCTGAGCCCGCTTGAGGCAATGCCCAAAAAAATATTTAACAGATCCATCACAAGGAATGCCAAAAGATGCCGTTGCCCGAAGAGAATTCTCAAGCATAAGAGCAAAGCTTTGTAGTCGTCAGTTTTGCCTTAACCAAGGCCTCTACAAACGTAACTCCGCAAGCAACCCCATCGACGACTGGCAGGCCGAATTCCTCGGACAAATGCGACATCAGGTCAGTCATTCCGGCACAACCCAGAACAATGGCTTCGGCCCGATCCTCGTCGATGGCCGCGCGGATTTCAGCGCGGATAATATCAACCGTATTCGGATCGTTCTCTTCCAGCTTAAGAACCGGTACATCTGACGCGCGGACCCTAACGCAGCGGCGATCCAGACCGTAGCGCAACAGATTGGCTTCCAGTCCCGCCAATGAGCGGGATAGTGTCGTAATGACGCTGAACTTGGGACTGATCATAGACGCCGCGTGATAGGCGGCCTCACCAACACCAACGACCGGAGCCGAGGTGATGCAACGTACAGCGTCGACGCCTGTGTCATCGAAACAGGCCACTACGATGCCATCCACATCCGGATGCTGCTTGACCACATCCAACAAGCCCGGAACACAGGTCGAAACATCCAGATACCCTTGGATACTGGCGGGACCATCCTGCGAATTGATGGCAATGATCTCGGTATCAGGGCTCGCGACGGCGCGGGCCGCCGCCTCGATCTTTCGAGTCATAGAACCGGTGGTGTTGGGATTGACGACTAACAGTTTCACAATATCCTCACACTTCCCCGCCCAGATAAGCGGCTTTGATCCGGGGATCGGTCAAAAGCTCTTTGGAATTGCCTGAGATCACCACATTTCCGGTGGTCAGCGCATAGGCACGGTGCGAAATCGATAGCGCCATGCGCGAGTTCTGCTCGACAAGCAGTACCGACACGCCTTCGTCCCGGTTGATCGCCACGATGGACCGCGCGATGTCCTGCACCAGTTTAGGCGCAATTCCCAGCGACGGCTCATCCAGCAAAAGTAAGCGAGGTTTGGCCATCAGGGCGCGCCCGATTACCATCATCTGCTGCTCGCCGCCCGACAGAGTGCCAGCCGATTGCGAATACCGCTCACGCAGGCGCGGAAACCGTTCCAGAACCGAATCCAGCGTGCGCTGCACTTCCGCCTTGTCCGAACGGGTGAACGCCCCCATCAGCAGATTGTCTTTCACCGTCATGTAAGGAAAGACACGCCGCCCCTCGGGCACCATCGCGATGCCTTTCGAGACGATTTCGGCCGGGTTGGTTCCGGCAATCTGTTCGCCCTCAAACGCCACTGAACCGGATTTGATCTTCGCCAGCCCGGTGATCGCCCGCAAGATTGAACTTTTGCCCGCGCCATTAGCGCCAATCAGAGCGACAGTTTCACCTTGTTCCAAATCAATCGATACACCTTTCAGCGCATAGACGTGATCGTAGTAGAGTTCGACATCCTTGAATTCCAACATCTTGCTCATGGTTCAGATCCCGATTTCGTCATCTGCGCTGCCCAGATAGGCTTCGATGACTTTTTCGTTGTTCTGGATTTCTGCCGGCGTACCCTCGGCAATCATTTCGCCGAAGTTCAAAACCACAATCCGGTCGGAGATTTTCATCACCGCTGGCATATCGTGTTCCACCAACAATACGGTGACACCCCGGTCATCGCGCACCTTGCGTACCAGATCGACCATTTTCATGGTTTCATCGTGGTTCATTCCCGCAAAGGGCTCATCCAGCAGCAGTACCTTTGGATCGGTCGCCAGGCCAATGGCGATCCCCAGCGCCCGCAGATTGCCCTGCGGCAGGTTCGAGGCCTGCTCGTTGGCAATGTCTGTCATACCGAGGAAGTCGATCAGATCGTCCGCATATTGCCCAAAACTGTCGACATCTTCGTGGGCTGTTTTGGTCCCCCAGAAATACCCGGCCAACGAGGCTCTGGCCCGCAGGTGCTGCGCGACAACGATGCTTTCGCGGACTGTCATCGATTTGAAGATCGTCGTCTCCTGAAAGGTTCGGACAACCCCTTTTCTGGCCACCACATGCGGCTTCAAATTCGAGATGCGCTTACCTTCGAACAACACTTCGCCTGATGTCGTCGGCAAGAATGACGAAATCATCTTGAACAACGTGCTTTTGCCTGCCCCGTTTGGCCCGATCACTGACAGGATCTCGTTCTCGTTCACATTGAACGAGATATCGCTGTTGGCAGTCAGCCCTCCGAACTTCTTGGTGACATGACGGACTTCCAGAAGATGGCTCATTTGTCCGCCCCCTTCTGACCCGGCAGGCGCAGGCTGAGCAGCCCGTTAGGCAGGAACAGCATCAGGATGATCAGCATGCTGGAATAAGCCAACAACTGGAAGCGACCAAGTTCAAACAACAAGTCCCAACCGAAGTACAGAACCAGCGTGCCCAGCATCGGGCCAAAGACATAGCCCAGCCCGCCGAGGAAACAGTTCAGCATGAAATTCACGCTATCGGCGACTTGAAAGCTGGATGGGTAAACCGACTGGGCAATGGAACCGAACATCGCCCCTCCAATGCCGCCCAGAAAGGACGAAATGGCGAACACGATGACCCGGATGTACGAGATGTTCACGCCGATCGAACTCGCCAGTTCCTCGTTCTGCTGCATCGACCGGCACAAGTGGCCAAGCCGCGAATTCACCAGCCGGTACATTGCGGCAAAGGTCAGAACCATCAGCACGCAGGCGGTGTAGTAGAAGGCCAGCCTCGGGTTCTCAAGCGTCGCGAAATCCGGGATCAGTGTAAGTCCAAGGACCGAGACGCCTCCGGGAAGCGGGATCGAAGTAATTCCCTTCGCCCCGTTGGTAATGGGCAGGGCCAGCGCGGTCAGCGTGACCACCTGTGTCAACACCAGCGAGATCATGGCGAAATAGACGCCGCGCAATCGCAGGATCGGCAGTCCGATCACAACCGCCACCCCGGCAGCAAACAGCCCCGCAAGCGGCAGTGATAACCAGAAAGACATACCTGCCTTTGTCACCAGAATGGCCGAGACATAAGCGCCGATCAGCGCAAAGGCACCCTGACCGATATTGATGCGGCCGATATAGAAGGTCAACCAGACACCCGCGCTGGCGATGGACAAAAGTGCCACCGAGGTCAGGGTATAGTACAGATCGGACCGTCCTGAGGCCGCGACGAAGCCAGGCACCAGGATGAATATCGCCAGCAGGAACACTGCCAGACCGGCCCATTGGATCATGTTGAGTTTCGGCACTGCGCTATCCCCACGGCTTACCCATCAGCCCCTGCGGGCGGATGGCCAGGAAAATCATCAGCGAGACGAAAATCAGCAGATAGGTGATGTCGCCGTATTGCGAGAGGACGGCCAAACCGATGGCTTCCAGGAACCCAAGGATGATACCGCCAGCTATCGCACCGGAAATCACGCCCGCACCACCGATCATTACCATCATGAAGGCCTTGATCGAGGTTGGGCCACCCATCCCCAGATTGACGCCGGTGATGGTCACCAGCAGCCCGCCGACCAGACCGGCCAGCATCGCACCCAGTGCAAACCCGATCATGGAATAGCGGTCGACATTGACGCCCATCAACTGCGCCGCGGTTCTGTCCTGCGCCAACGCGCGCAGGGCGCGACCGGTTTTGGAATACTGCATGAACAGAATGAATGAGACGATGGACAAAATGGCCAGAACGCAGATCAGAATGCGGTCATACGGCATGATCAACCTGAAATCCCAGTTGAAAACACCGTCGACGATTTTGGGGACACCGCGTTGTTTCTCGCCAAAGACCAGCAAGATTATGGCGTCGAACAGGAAGGCCAGCCCAGCCGCCAGCAACATCGTGCTTTCCTCGCGCGATGACCTTCGTATAACCGGTGCGAACAGGAACCTTTCGATCAGTGCACCCAATACGGCAAGAGTGATGCACGAGGCCAGCAAAGCCAGCACAAAGGGCCAGCCGAGCTGCCCGTAGAATGTGTAAGTGACAAACCCACCCAGAACATACATCTGCCCATGGGCAAAGTTCAGCACGTTCATCAAGGCGAAAATCAGCGTCAAACCCAGGGCGATCATCGCATATTGCGCCCCCAGATAGATACCGTTTGCTAATATCTGTTCCATGAGTGTCCCGCGTAAGGTTCGGGTCTCCCGGGCTGTTTGTCAGCCCGGGAGAGTGAGTGGCTCGTTAGGCTTTTGCCTTGATTGGGAGTATTGCCTCAGTCAACTTCAGCGACGAAAAGCGTGTCAAACTCTCCGTCCTGATAGACATTCACTACCAGCGGAACGGCAATCTGACGCTTTTGTCCAAACGATGTGGTCCCCACATACCGCATCGTGGCGTCGCCTTTCATGAAGGGATTGGGGGCCTCAAACGTATCCATCGTGGTCTGGAAAGCAGTAACGTCGTCAATGCCAGCCGGGTTGGCGTTCAACGTCGCCAGAATGTATTCCAGCGCATAAACTTTGGTGTTCGACTCGTCGTTATACTCGCCGAACATATCGGTATAGCGTTTGACGAACTCCTTCATGTCATCCGATGCGATCTCGGGCGTTGACGCGCCACCGACAGAAATGAACCCATTGGCCAAATCCCCTGCCCCTTCGCGCAGAACTGTCGCGTCCTGCGCAGTTTCGGTCGAGATCAGGCCCTGGAATCCAAGTTCACGTGCCGAGCGGATCAGTTGCGGCGCATTGGCCGGAGAGACGCCCGAAAGAACCAGCAAATCGGGCTGGGTACGCATGACCGGGGTCAGGACCGGAGTAAAATCGGTGGTATCCACCTGATAGGTGACGTTGTCCGAAACAACCTCAAGCCCCAGCGCCTTGGCCGCTTCCACACCACCGTCCCGCTGGCTTAGCGGGTCGGATTCGTTCGCGGCAACAAACGCCACGGTCTTCACGCCCTTCTCGTCTTTCAGGTACTTATAGATCGCAGGACCAGATTGGTAATTCGCCACCATCCCCAGAACCGCGTTGGATGCGGGTGCGGTATAAAGTTCTTTCGGGAAGGCGTAAGGGAAATACATGATCCCGTTGGCCTCGGCCACGGGGCGCACGGCGGCAGCACCGTCATCGACATTCGGGCCGACCACATAGTGGATGCCTTCCTGCGCCATCTTTTCCATGCCCGCGATTGCGCGCTTGGGGTCTTTCTGGTCATCGAAGGATACGATCTCGATATCATAGGTCGTATCGCCGATCTTATACCCGCCCTTTTCATTGAGCCACTCGGCGCGAGCCTCCATTGAGCGCTGGTTGGAAATCCCCCAGGCTGCCGCCGGGCCGGATGTCACGCCCACAAATCCGATCTTGAGGACAGGGTTTTCCGCCCAGGCCGCAGAAGCCAGCGCCGTTACGGAAAATGCCAGGGCGACTGAAGTTTTCATCAGGGTTCTACGTTTCATTCTTTCCTCCCTATGAGGTCTCGGCGCCTCTTCTGTGCGCTTGGCGAAGTAAACAATGCGTCGGGTCGAATCCCGGAATGCACCTTGGATACTGCATTGTTAACAATCTATGTCAACGTTTTTAGTAAACGTATCTGTTGAATTTGTGAACAGAAGTCCAATATATTGTCAGTTAAGAGTAGTACGGCTAAATACGATCGACGTGTATTCCAGCCAAATTGGAACAAGATGACAGACGCCCAGCAAAAACTCGACACCGTTCAAACCGATCCGAATGAGCAATTGATCGTCGACCGTATCTATTCGGCAGTCATGGAACAAAAGCTGGCACCCAGAACCAAGTTGAGCGAACAAACTTTATGTGAAACTTTCGGCGTCGGTCGGATGCGGGTCCGAAGAGCTTTGCTGCTGCTGAGTAGCCAAGGCATTGTCGAACTGCGCTCAAATCGCGGCGCCTTTATTGCCTGCCCGAGTCCTAAGGAAGCCCAGGAGGTTTTCGAAGCTCGCTTGATGATCGAAACGGGCATCGTGCGAGAATTGACACGTGAGATCAGCAGCGCAGGTGTCAATGCGTTGCGAACACATATCGAAAAAGAAGACGAAGCTCGCGCAAGAAACGACAGAACTGAGGTTATCAGACTTTCCGGCGAGTTTCATGTCGAATTGGCTAAATGCCACAATAACGCGGTACTCACACGCGTCGTTAAGGAACTGGCGACCCGATCGTCTCTGATCGTAGCACTGTTCGGCACCCACAAGGATTCATCTTGTCCAGATGATGAGCATGCATCAATCATTGATGCAATCGTGAGTGGCGACCCGCAATCCGCAGAAGACAACATCCGACACCACCTTCTCCATATAAAAAACAGCCTGGATCTGGAGCAAACCCAAAAGGTTGAACCCGATCTTGCTAAGATACTCACCGGGCGCATGTAGTTGGTCGTGCCCAAACTATTAGAGGGGACTACGTCAACGAAGTTGTGGGCGCACTTGTCCTGCGACTTCGGTAAACAGCAGAAAACCGGATGTCATTACACTTGGGAATTGCCGCTGTCGGCGCCAGAACGGCATACATTGATTTAGGCTCGCCTTGGGAGAATGGATGTTGCGATAGCTTCAACGGTCGAATGAGGGATAAACTGCTCAATGGCGAGATATTCCATAACCTGCGCGAAGCGCAGATCGTCATCGAAAATTGAAAAAAGCACTACAACACCAGAAGACCACACATTGCATTGGCTTATCGCCCATCAACGCCAGAACCCATCGTGCCGATAGGCCAAAGGCCGATCATGCACTAACAATCAAATTGGACCCGGCAGATGGGGTCACTCAACCCTGATCCCCCCTGCTGAAATAGTCTTCTGCCATCATTAGCGAACGGAGAATCAAAATGGAAACGAAACGACACAAGCCCGAAGAGATTATCACGAAGCTACGGTAAATTGAGGTGCTTGGGTTGGGCAAAAGAACCGTCCAGTAGCGACCAGGCTCTTTGGCAAAGCGCTGTCGTCAAGTCAATTCCCGAGTAAGATCGTCATCGACAAAAGCGGTGCTGATGCGACCGGCATGCGAGAAGTGAACAGAATTCTGAGGCGATTTGGGTGCCCCGCCAAAGCACAGACAATCAAGCCCCAGTATCTGAGCAACATGATCGAACAGGATCATAGATTCATCAAGCGTCTCATCGGGCACATGTGTGGGTTCAAATCGTTCAGATTTGTCTCGGCTACTTTGGACGGCATCGAAGTCGCGAACATGATCCAGAAGGGCAATTCTCCAGCACTACGACTGCGGGCTTTCGGATGTTTGCTGAGATCGCAGGATAGGTGTGTCCAGTAAGTCGCTGGCGCTGGATGTCACAAAAGTTTGCGACACATCCAGCCTAGGTTCCCTCTTATTATGGCGAGATTGGCATCCTTTATTTCATGGTTGGCGAAACTGGCATTGTCTATGAGGCAAGTTTCGGTCGTGAGTCGCTAGAAGTGGCAGAGGGGTTTTCGGTATTCGATCTCGAACCAGATTGGACGCCAGTCGAGTAGTAAACCAAGGTTCGAGTTTTTCCCGTATAGTTGCTTTCGCCAACGGCGGTACAAATGATTGACTGGGCCAACAAAATTGGCGCAACTATAGAAATTAGCTTTAGGCGAACCATCTTCGAGATCGGCACGGAAGACTGTGATCAAACAAAGAGATATTGAGCACGATGTCGGACAAACGCTGCTGAGATTGAGGCAGGAACGTAATCTGACCCTTTCTGAGTTGGCCACTGCAGCGCAGATTTCAACGTCGATGATCAGCCGTATCGAGAATGGTAGCGTCTCGCCCTCTCTTGGGACGCTTCAGGCTTTGGCGGGGGCAATGGATGTCCCTCTGATGGCATTGTTCGCACATACCGAGGTTTCAGCAGACGTGCATCATGTCAAAGCCTGCGAAGGATTGGCCTCGCGGCGGATCACACAAGGACACGCGCATGACTACCTGTTGCTTGGCAAGCATGGCGGGCCAGGCGGCATGTTTCAATCTGCGAGGATCAGCATCTCGAAAGACCAGTCAGAAACGTTGCCAAGTTATCAGCACGAAGGATACGTCTTTCTGTACCTGATCAAGGGTGATGCAGTGTATCGGTGCGGTACAGAAAACTTTGCCATGACAACCGGCGATACCCTGAGTTTCGATGCCAAATTGCCTCATGGGTTTTCCGAGATCGTGTCAGACAGCATCGAATTCATTACTGTCTCGACACGCCCACAATAATGATGGCCTCACGTTGTCCGCGGACTTTTACAACATAACTTTCCTCGACCATTGTCGGTCGTTACATAATATTTTACTATGAGTAGCCAACCCAAAGAACGACAGCGTTGCCCCATATGAAGATCACATTCAAACAGGTTGACGCGTTTCGTACCGTTGTATCGACCGGAACGGTGACCGAGGCTGCAGCGATGCTTGGGATATCGCAACCGGCGGTCAGTCGGTTGATTTCGGATTTCGAGGCCGAGGTTGGTTTTCAACTGTTCCAACGGTCAGGACGGGTATTGGTGCCCACCGATGAAGCCCGGTTGCTGGTAGAAGAGGTGCGCCAGGCTGTCAGCGGTATGGAGCACATCAAAGACTCGGCCGCTGCAATCGGTAAATTCGGTCATGCCCGGCTGAATCTCGTGATCACGCCGGGGGTCTCTTCTCAACTGGCACCCGATCTACTCGGTGAATTCGCAACCGCTTGGCCGCACGCCATGGCGCGCATGGAAATCGCCCCCAGCGACGATGCGGTCGAATGGATGGTATCTCAGAACTATGATTTTGGGATCACGACGACTGAACCGGCCAATCCCTCTTTCGAAAGCCTTGTTATCCGTGACAGCGATGTGTGCTGCGTGCTGCCCACTGGCCACCGTCTGGCAGATAATACAATCGTGCAGGCGCGGGACTTGGAGGGTGAGAACTTCATATCTTACATGCCGTCTTCACGCTTCCGGTTCGAGATCGATCAGTTTTTTGAAGCAAAAGACATCGCACGGCACATGCAGTACGAAACCCGGACCACCGATGCCGTTTGTCGTCTGGTCGCTCGAGGCCTTGGCGTTTCTGTCGTCGGGGCCAGCCTTGAATACCTCAAGACACTACCCGACTGCGTCGCCCTGCCCTTTGCCGCGCCGCTGACGTTTCGGGCAGTATTGTTCTGGTCCAAGAACAAACCACTCACGGCCGTTGGGCAATCTTTTCTGAAAATCGTCCAGACGAAAGTCACCCGCGATTGAGCGCCTCGCGAAATGTTTCGCGGGCCTGCGCACTGTGGATATAGGCGTAGTCTCGCGGGTGCGATTCTCCGGCTTGTATCTCCATTGAAACGAATTGCGGGCCGCTGGCCGACAAGACATGTGGCAGTGACTCTGAGAATTGGTCAAGCGCTGTAAAGCGCTGCACTCCGGCATAGCCCGCGGCCCATGCCATGGCCGCAAAGTCGACGCGTTCAGCACCAGGCAAGGGATGTGATCCGTTTACTTCATACACCCTGTTGGCGGACAGGAAATGATACAAGTTGCTGACCCCGGCATTGGCAATCGTCACAAGCGAGCCGAGGTTCATTAGCAAACTGCCGTCCCCGTCCAGAACGATCACCCGCCGGTCAGGATTTGCCAGCGCCAGCCCCAGACCGTGTGAGGATGCCTGGCCCATCGCTCCGACAGCCACGTAGTTCAGATCGCGCGGGTTCAGCGCCAACCAGTCGAAACAACTTTGGTAGACCGCGACCACGATATCTTCTTCGCGTACATGCGGGATCAATGCCTTAAGAGCCGCGTCTCGATACATGATCATGGGGCCTCCGGCGATCGGCCAATCAAGAAGATATGAGGTCTGGACGCCGCATAGGCAGCCTCAACCATGGACGGAATCTGAGCCTCGTCCCCCGGTGCCTCGATCAAAGAATGCGACAGGTTCATCGCGTCCAGAACCGGCTGGATGATCCGAACACCGTACGCGGCCGATTGATCCGGTAGCAGATGCGGTTCTTTCCCTTGCAGGCCAACCATCATGACGATGGGCAATTCGTAGTCGACACCAATCGCCCGGATCGCATTCAATGAATCCATCAAACCGGTCTGCTGCATCATCAGTATTGCCCGCGTGCCGTTGTAAGACATCGCGCCACAAATACTGACGCCTTCATCTTCCTTGCAGATCCGGGTCAGGCGAAAATCGGGATCGCGCGAGATCGGCCATAACAGACCATCGCTGGTCACTATGTCCGGCAGGGCCACAACTTCACCGATGTGGCACGCTTTGATAGCTGCAATGATAGCGGCCCCGGACACATGCGCCACCGACGGCGCGTCGTTGCGGGATTGCGGTGCAGCGACCATCACGAAGCTCCGTCCAGAAACGCGGCGATCCCGCAACGCGCCGCATGCATTTCATGAGGGTGACCAACGGTGATGCGGATGTAGTCGTGGTAAGCAGCCGAGGCGAATCTGCGCACGGCAACGCCACGTTGTCGCAGAAATCGATCGGCCGCTTCGGCAGATTTTCCTTGGTCCGGGAAGCGAACCAATACGAAATTGGCCTGACTTGGTACAACCTCCAACCCCAGAGCACGCAATTCTGTTTCGATCCAGCGCCGTCCCTGCGCGTTGGCTTGGAAAACCGCCTGCGTATGCGCCTTATCTTCCAACGCGGCGATGGCCGCGGCAACCGAAGGAGACGCAACCGGGAACGTCAACCCGATCCGCCGTACGCTGTCCACAACGTCGCTGGGCCCGTACATCCACCCCACGCGTGCCCCGGCCAGCCCGTATATTTTGGAAAATGTCCGGCACATAACCACATTTTCTGAATCCTCGACCAGCCTGTGTGCAGGCTCGTAATCATGGGCATCGACATATTCTTCGTATGCGGCATCAATGATCAGCAAAACATGGTCGGGCAATGCCGCATGTAGCAGTCGCAACTCGGCCCGGTTCAGGTAGGTTCCAGCCGGGTTTTCGGGATTGGCAAGGTAGACCACGCGCGTACGTTCACTTAGCGCGTCGATCATTCGGTCCACCGACGGCTTGAAGCTGTCATCATCAACAGACACGACCTCGGCATCATTGGCATAGGCGTAGTTGGGCACTTTCAGATAGCCATTGGCGCTGCGGATCAGCTCGGTTCCTGGCCCCAGATACGCGCGGGCCAGCCGTGCCAACAGATCGTCCGATCCCTGCCCGGTTGTGATCCGCGCCGCGTCCAGCCCAAAATGCGCGGCAATGGCAGGGGCCAGAATTTGGTCTGGATTTTCCATGTACCGCTCGACCGAACTAATGGCCGCACAAGCGGCGGCACGCGCGTTCGGGCTCGGGCCAAAAACGTTCTCATTTGAATTCAGCAGAGCCGCTGGCGGTGGCACGTCGTCGGACGCCCCGCCCACCATATGAGGTTTGATTTTTTCGATTCCCGCTTTCGCGCGCGTCAGAGTCATAGAGTTCCTCCGGCAGAGCCAAGGATGGCTTTGCGCCATCGCACTTCATATCACATAACAATAGATTTTTTACAATTCACTTTCAAAAAAATTATGATATGAAGTGGATGCGCCAGCAAAAAGAAATCGGATGACCCGCACAGAATCTCACCAATCTAGTAGGCTGCACCTGACCATCGATCTTGATGCGCCGGGCAGGCAGGTGGGCGATCTGATGCTGAAGTGGTCGGACAATTCGGTGCCGCTGGGCTATCACCCAGTACCGGTGATCAGCCTGAAAGGGCGGCCGGGACCGAGTGTTCTGGTCCTTGGCGGTACGCATGGGGATGAATTCGAAGGACCGGCCGCGATAATGCGGCTCGCGGCGCGCCTGAACTCCGACGAGTTGGCTGGACAGGTGATCCTGATCCCCGGGCTAAGCGCACCGGCGCTGGCGGCTGCGTCCCGTGTCTCTCCGCTGGATGGTCAGAACCTGAACCGTGCCTTTCCCGGAGAAGCCGATGGCGGTCCAACCGCAATGCTGGCGCATTTTGTCGAGACGGTTCTTTTGCCACGCGTGGACGCCGCAATCGACTTGCATTCCGGGGGCAAAGCCTCGGTCTTCGAACCCTGCGCATTAGCCGCCCGTACGCAAGACAAGGCGCTCACCTCCGCCAACATGGATCTTGCCCGTGCCTTTGGATTGCCTTTGATCTGGGTGCTGGGCACACATAATGACAATCGATCTGTAAACTCGGCAGCCGCGCGGACCAACACGCCCATGATCGCGACCGAATTGGGCGGAGGAGGAGGAGTTGATCCCGAAATCACCGATTTGGCTGAAACGGGTTTGCTTCGATGCCTCAGGCATCTGGGAATCTTGCAGGGCGATCAGCCCAAGCAAGTAGCAGCAGAATGCGTGGAGATCGCTGACCCGTCGCAATCGATATACGCCCCCGCGGATGGTTTGTTTGATCGGCGCAGTAGGGCTGGCCAATACGTCGAACGTGGTACACTCGCTGGAAGGTTGCATTTCCCGGCGGAGCCTGAGCGTGCATCAATAGATCTGAACTTCTCTGCCTCGGGGTATGTTCTGGCCCATGGCAACCGGGGCGTGGTCTGCCGCGGCGATCTGCTGGCACTGGTGGCACAACCTGCGGTCGGAGACATTGAATGAGGGCGTACACTCCATTCATCTCGGGCGTGTTTGTGGACTGGAGCGGCGAAATGTTGACCAGCATCGACCCCGCAACAGGTCAAGGGTGGAGCACCATCGCCCGCGGCAATGCCCAAACCGCCGATCAGGCAATCCGAGACGCTGATTACGCCTTTCGCAACGGGCCATGGGCCAAAACGGGCCCAAATGAACGCGCCGATATGCTCGACCGGCTGGCGGATGTTCTGGAACATCGATGGGAAGAGCTTGTAACACCGGAAATCCGCGACAATGGCAAACGGATCACCGAAGTGCGGGGCCAGTTTTCCGGGCTGCACACTTGGTTTCGCTACTTCGCCACCCAAGTGCGCAAGCTGGGACCCGAAGCACAAGCGAACTCCATCCACGGTGTCCACAGCGTCGGCCATCACATTCCCTATGGCGTAGTTGTTGCCATTACGCCGTGGAATTCACCCCTGATGATCCTGGCATGGAAACTGGCCCCGGCCTTGGCGGCGGGCAATACAGTGGTCGTCAAACCATCGGAAATGGCGTCGGCCTCGACTTTGGAATTCGCGCGCCTGGCACATGACGCGGGCTTGCCACCCGGCGTGTTGAACGTCGTCACCGGGCTGGGGCATGAGGTCGGCGAAGCGTTGGTACGGCACCCTTTGACACGTAAAGTCACCTTTACCGGATCAGATCTAGGCGGTCGCAAAGTGGCCGAGGCTGCGGCGGCAGGTGTGATCCCCGCCGTACTGGAACTGGGCGGCAAGTCACCCCAGTTGGTGTTCGCCGATTGCAATCTTGACAACGTGGTCAATGGGATTTTGTCCGGGATCTTCCTGTCCAATGGTCAGACCTGCGTCGCCGGTTCACGCCTGATCGTTGAGGCGGGCTTGAAAGACACGCTGGTCTCGCGCCTGATCAACCGCGCGCGTATGTTGAAGATGGGCGATCCGATGGACCCTGAAACACAGATCGCACCGCTGGCCAACGAACCCCATCTGCACAAAGTCATTGCGATGATCGACCAAGCCAAAGCCGAAGGGGCCGTTTGTGTACTGGACGGGTTGGAATCCACTGCAGGGCGCGACGGGTTCTATGTCGGGCCGACCATATTCGACGGTGTTTCGCCTGAGATGCAGCTTTGGCGGCAAGAGGTCTTCGGCCCTGTACTGGCAGTCACCAGCTTTGAGACCGAAGACGAAGCCATCGCGCTGGCCAATGACAGTGACTACGGTCTGGCCGCAGGGGTCTGGACGACAGACTCCAAGAAAGGCGAACGGGTTGCTGAAGCCATTGCAGCAGGCACAGTTTACATCAACCATTATCGCAGCGTCGATCCCGCCAGCCCCATCGGCGGGATCAAGCTGTCGGGCTATGGCCGTGAGCTTGGTCCCGACGCCATCAAGGATTTTTGCCAAACCAAATCGATCTGGACCGGTGCCCAACCGATGCCTGATCCCTTCCCCTGACCACCGGCGTGCACGGAGGACGCAATGAACGATCATTTCTCGGCCCCCCAAGGCAATTTCCGCGGCCATGACCAGCAGAATGTCTGGCACGAAACCCCTGACCCTGAGCTGACCGAAGTTGGCCCCGGCACACCTTGCGGTGAGTATCTGCGCCGATTCTGGATGCCGGTTGCGATGACGGACCAGATCGGTGACCTGCCCTATCGCATCCGCATCCTGGGCGAAGATCTGGTTCTGTTCCGCGAAAAGAAGGAGGGCAAACTGGGTCTGACCCATCTGCATTGCTGCCACCGCAACATGAGCCTTGAGTTTGGTATTGTCGAGGAAGGCGGCATTCGCTGTTCCTATCACGGCTGGAAATACGGGCTGGACGGCACCGTTCTGGAAACCCCGTGCGAACCGCCCGCTTCTCAGGTCAAGAAAAAGGCCTGTCTTGGGGCCTACCCTGTGATCGAGTACAACGGCTTGGCCTTTGCCTATATGGGCCCGGCCAGTGAACAGCCGCCCTTCCCGGTGATGGACACGTTTGACGAAGAGGGCGATGAACTGGTGCCCTACCTCATCAAATCCCCCTGCAACTGGCTGCAAGTGATGGAAAACGCCTGGGACCCCTTCCACGTGGTCTACCTGCACACGCTGGCCGTGCGCAGCCAGTTCATCGATGCTTTTGCCGAAATGCCGATGATCGAGTTTCACGAAAGCCAGACGGGCGATTTCTACACCAATGTCCGACGCGTCGAGGATATCGTCTGGGTCAGGATACATGACCACATGCTGCCATCGTTCACGCAGAATGGGGGTCATTTCCCGGTTCCGGACGGGCCGCGCTATTTCGGGCGCTGCGGGTTGTCGCGCTGGATCACTCCAATTGACGACACCAACACGATGGTCATCGCCTGGCGACATTTTCGGGATGCTGCGGCAAATGACGACCCCAAGGGGCTGACGGACAAAAGCAAGGTTGGCTACGGCATGACAGATTTCTATGGCCAAGACCCGGACCGTCCCTATGAGATGCGCCAGCGTGATCCGGGCGACTACGATGCCTGGGTAAGCCAAGGACCAAAGAACATCCATGCGCGCGAAAACCTCAGCTTTACCGACCGGGGTGTCGCCAAGGCGCGCCGCCTGCTACGCAACGCCATTCGCGCCCTGCAAAACGGTGAACGCCCGCCGCAACCCTCCGACAATTTCGCAGACAAGGTGATCCCGACCTATGCCGGGGATACGATGCTGCGCATTCCGTTGCAGGAGGGTCGCGACGATGGGGCGGTGCTGAAAGAGATTTCGCATCAAGTGGCCGAGATCTACAAATCCGGCGACCATCTTCAGGGCGACGCCCGTAGGGCGTTCATCATCGACGCCCTCAAAGACTACGAGGCAAGCTGGTCATGACTACACGCATTCCCCACAACCCCGGCCGCGTTGACTGGTCCGGCGAAAACCCCGGCATCTATCTGAAACGGGATCCCGAACAGGATCATTACGACACGCTGGCGCTGTTCTTTCGGGTGGTTCTGTCGCCCTATGGGCGCGGGAATGCAGCGTTGATCCTGGGTGCTCCGGATCAGGCGCAGGGCTGGCCGCAAGTGCCTAACCTTATCATGACCGACAACCAGCGAATGATGCGCTGGATCGTAGATGGCTGGGTGACCAAAATGCCAACCTTTATCGGCAAGGCCGGGCTAGGCGCAATGACATGGCTGGATTGCGACAGCGTGGAAAAGCGTCCCGGCGACTTGAAATCCCGGTACTCCGAAACCCTGCGCGGATCGGGCGTGACGGTCGAGATGATCTGGCAGGATATGGGCCCACCGTTGCCAGTTGAGGTGACCAAGGAAAACTCGGCCACCAAAGCGCATGAGATGTATTCTGTGTTCCTTGAGGCCAAAGCGGCACAGATTGTGGTCAACGGCACCCCCCTGCCCGGTCAGGTTGCCAGCCGCCAGTTCTTTGGTCGCACCATGTCGACCGCGTTTCTCGCCTTCTCTGAGACCTGGGTGACCCCGCAGGAGGATCTGTGATGCCTTTGAATGAACCGATCACCCCCGGCACCGTTGATTGGACCGGCGAAAACCCCGGCATCCTGCTGAAAGACGACAACGACAATTTCTCGGCTATGGCACTGTTTTTTCGCGTGGCATGGTCTCCGGTAGGTCAGGGGCAGGTTTTGCTGCTCTACGGAGCACCGGATCGGATTGAGGGATCGCCCGACGCACCAAACGTGATCCTGAGCGACAATCCAGACCTTACGGCGTTTCTGAAGACCAATTTCATCAGCAAACTGGCCGCTTTCGCCAACGCCCCAGCCTTTGCAACCCTACCCGAGATCGGCGCGCAGGTCGTACGCTCAACCGGTGATCCCATGAGCCATCGCTATACCGAGACCATCGTCGGCGAGAACCTGACAATTGAGCTGATCTGGGAGGGGTTCGAACCACCCCGCGCGCTGGAATTGTCTCCGCATGAGGTCGCCTCGGGCGAGCAGAACATGTTCTCGCTTTTGGTGCCCGCACATTCAGCGCAGATCATCGTCAATGGCCACCCGCTGCCGGGCAAGCTGGGCACACGCGTGCAGGCCGGATACGAGACGACGACTGCATTTCTGTATTTCTCGGAAACTTGGATCATTCCACCAGAGGGCACGTGATGCTGCATCCGGCCGATCAATTAGCCTTTGACCGGGCAATGGTGACGCAACCGGTCTGGAACCGGTTCAATACGGCATCTGAGGCGCTGGGTCTGGATGAAAACGTGCTTCTGCACGCCGGTCCTGCCTTTGCCAGTCCGAATCAGATCACTGTACCGATCCTGAATTCGGCCTGTGTTGCTGCCGTCTGGCAAGGTCTGGCGAAGGATTTTGATCAGGCCGAGGCGATGATCAGCGGGGGTGAGATCGTTTTGAAGCCTGCGCAGGACCACGACGTCGTGACACCTCTGGCTGCCGTGGTCTCGGCCGATATGCCGCTACATACGATCTATGATGCATGGCGCGGGCAGCAACGGGTCTATGCACCGATCAACGCAGGCAGTCGCCCCGCTATGCGGCTGGGGCTGCGGTCCGAGGCGGTTCTGGATCATATCCGATGGCTCAACACCCGGTTTCTGGATGTTTTGGAGAAAGGGCTTGCCGAGGGGATCGCACTGGTACCACTGGCCGTGATCGGCTTGCTAGGCGGGGATGACTGTCACGGCCGTACCCCTGTGGCGGCGCAGGCACTGATTGCAGAACTCAAGGATCGAACGCCCGGCGGGATCACCGATCACGATGTGCTGGCGTTCATTAACAGCTCGCCCTCGCTGTTTCTGAACCTGTGGATGGCCGCCACCAAGTGCATGATGAAACTGGCCGAAGGGATTGACAGTTCCAGCTTCGTAACGGCGGCAGGCGGCAATGGGCGAGAGGTCGGCATTCAGGTTTCCGGCCTTCCGAACCAATGGTTCACGATTCCAGCCGGCACGCCGAAAGGCACATTCGACGTGGACTTGCCAAAAGACCGAGCCTTGGGCGCGATTGGTGACAGCGCCGTGGTCGAAGCCTTTGGGCTGGGCGCGATGGCCATCGAATTGAGCCCCGAACAGCAAAAAGGGCTTGGTGCCTATCTGCCCGATGACGCACAAGCGCGCATGTCGGGCCTGTCGGTTGGTGCGCACCCTTATTTCCGAGCGTTGGATGTAAGGTTGGGCAGCACGGCGCGTGGTGCCGTTGCGCAGGGGTCGGGGCCAGTGATCGGCTTAGGTATCCTTGACCGGCTGGGTCAAGCCGGACGGTTGGGTGGTGGCATCTACGACATGCCCGTCACACCGTTTGCAGCAGCGTTGAAAGCGTTGGAGGCATGATCGCGCTGAATCAACACTCTGCCCATGTGCTTGCCGCGATGATCCAGCGGGGTGAGGTGAAACCGTCCGAGGTGATGGCCGCACATCTGGACCGGATCAAAGATCGTGAACCTGTCATCGGGGCCTTCCAGACCCTCGATGCGGCGCGCGCCATGGAGCGGGCCTATGCCGCCGATGCACTCCCCTCTGGCGGCGCGCTCCATGGCGTGCCTTTTGTGATCAAGGACATCATCGACACAGACGAAATGCCAACAGGGTGGGGCAGCGACCTGTATGCCAGGCGGAGCCCAGAGCGCAATGCGGCCTGTGTACAGGCCTTTCTAGACGCCGGTGCAATACCGATCGGTAAAACCGTCACTACCGAATTTGCCTATTTCAGACCGGGCAAGACCGCCAACCCGGCCAACCCAGCACACACTCCTGGTGGGTCGTCATCCGGCTCGGCCGCGGCTGTGGCCGATTTCATGACACCGCTCGCATTCGGGTCTCAAACGGCCGCGTCGCTGATCCGACCTGCCGCCTATTGCGGGGTATGCGGGTTCAAGCCAACGACCGGACGGTATGATCTGACGGGTGTCATGGGGCTGTCCGAAAGCCTTGATACGCTGGGTATTCTGACCCGTGACCCTCGGGACCTGGCTCTGTCCGACGCTGTGTTGCGCGGTACAGACCTGCGTCCGCCACCTGAGTTCGATGATGCCCTGCCCCGGATCAGCTTAATGCGCGGCCCATATTGGCAGGACGGCTCAGTCGAAATGCGGGATACCTGCACGCGCGCCCTGGGCGCCATTGCCGCCACCGGCGCTGAGGTCGGAGAGATCGTCCACCCGCCTGTTTTTTCCGAACTCACTCAGGCTCAGATCGCTGTTATGGGGTACGAGGTCGCGCGACAACGCGCGACGGAGTACGCGGTCGGCGTTCCCGGTATCAGCCCGCAGTTTCATGAGCTTGTCACCGCAGGTTTGGCAGTCAGCGACAGGGAATACCGTGCAGCTCTGGACCTGCGGGACCGTGCAGATGCGATGCTGGATCAAATGTTCCGCGACATAGATGCGCTTTTGGTTCCCTCTGCGCCCGGACCGGCCCCTATGGGATTGGAGGCGACCGGAGATCCGCTTTATTCTCGCATGTGGAACCTGTTGCAAGTGCCGTCGGTGGCGCTGCCCTTTGGGACCGATCAAAACGGGCTGCCACTAGGCATTCAACTGATCGGACGAAAAGGTGGTGATGCCCGCCTATTAGATACCGCGGCCTGGGTTCACCAACATCTATCGCGATTAGCCATCACGGGATCAGCGGCAACAGCACGGCGAGCGAGACCGGAATGCTGACGGCGGCAATCAGCGTCTGTAGCGTAACAATAGCCGCCATCAGCGGTGCATCACCACCCAGTTGCTTGGCCAGCGTGTAGGACGAGGCACCTGTCGGCACGACCGAATAGACGACCGCAATCTGCAGCACATCGCGTGGCAGCCCGGTCAGCAAGCCGATCACCAGGACCGCGACAGGAAACACAACCATCTTGCCCGCAAAGGCAAGGATCAAAGGCAGCGTGCTGGCAGCCATAGCACGAACCCTCAGATTGGCCCCCACCGCAAGCAAGGTAATCGGCAAAGCCCCCGCCCCCAAAACATCCGTTACATCATGCACGACCGCGATCCTGTCCCCGATCAACTGGTTGGCGCAAACCGCCAGAAAGATCGAGATCACGTATGGATTGCGCGCCAGTTCTCGCAAAATGGCGATGGGCAGGCTATTGGCGCGGTCGCTTTTCAGCGCACCGACCATCAAGATGACCATCACGATATTGGTCGTCGGCACCAATATCGCCGTTGCAAGAATAGCGATGTCCAGTGCCGCCGGCCCGTACAGATTGGCCGCCAGTGCAAGACCAATGAATGAATTGTGCCGCGCGCTGCCTTGCAAAATCGAAGTCGCCTGAGGCGGTGCGAACCCCAGCAGACGGGCGGAGACAACTGCAAACACAAGTGCCGCCACAAACCCGCCCAGAATAGCCATCGAATAAAGCCCCAAAGCCGACTTGTCCAAAGGTGACAGTGAGATTTTGCTGAACAAAAGGCAGGGCATCAGAACCCAATAGACAAGCTTGTCATTCAGGTTCCAGAAATCGGTACTGGGAATACCGCCTTTGCGCAGGGCAAGCCCCAGCGCAATGATCAGGAAGATCGGCAGGATTGAGGTCAGCGTCATCAGCATTGCGGCATCTCTTTCACCCCGGTGATTACCGATCCGCTGTGCCGCCCCGCGCCTGTTGGGTCAAGCCATGGCCCGCGCCAGATAGTCGTCGATCATGTCACCAAAGCTCTGTTCGACCGCGAACTCGAACCCGTCCTGATACCGCATCACCAGTGCCTTGAGGCCAAAAACCTCGGAATAGGTCACTGCATCCGGTCCGAACACGCTGTCATGCAGGTCCAGCGGGCAGGCAATCGCCATGATCTCGGCCGCATCGGGACCAGTAACGCGGAAAAAGGTCATCGTGTCCGAAACCCGAACGATACTGATATCAGCCGGGCAGTCCGTGGGTTTCAACTGGGCCTCCAGAGCCTCTTCCCGCGCCAGCGGCGCTCGGGCGATCCAATGATCACGACCGACATAGAAAAGCTCCGTCCCCTCTTCTTCCGTCCGGTGATTGGCACGGTCCGGAAAACCCGGCAATGTATCGCAAACCCAGGCCCCGACCGCCTCAGCCGCTCCCTTGAGGTCGAACAACGCGGTCAGCCCGCAGCGTTGAACCGTAACATCGTAGCTCATCTCAGGACCTCAGCAGTTT
The DNA here is from genome assembly GCF_056538865.1 of Ruegeria sp. BE3. Taxonomy (NCBI): domain Bacteria; kingdom Pseudomonadati; phylum Pseudomonadota; class Alphaproteobacteria; order Rhodobacterales; family Roseobacteraceae; genus Ruegeria; species Ruegeria sp. BE3. Next base: position 93,474 of record NZ_JBQFTW010000005.1, read on the forward strand.
GCCTTCGGGATCGTGGAACACCGGTTTCGTCACCTTGACCGGGATCACATCATCCTTCAGCCGAACATGGGCGGTTTCGCCCTGACGCGCATGGCCGTTTTCCAACAGCGCCAGCCCGACCCAGCGGTTGTTCACAACGCTCCAAACACAGGCCGTGACCAGCCCGTCTGTCGCCTCTTTCCGGCCTCCCGGCGTCAGGGGCGCGCCTTCTGGGATTTGTCGGTTGGGATCTTCTGGCAGGATGCCCACCAACTCGCGCCGTGGCGCACCGCGCGATCGGCGCAGCGCAATCGACCGTTTGCCCAGATAATCCGACTTTTTCTTGGACATCGCCCAACCCATACCCAGATCATAGGCATCGACGGTCCCGTCAACCTCGTGTCCCAGTGACAAAAACCCTTTTTCGACCCGCAGCACATGGCTGGATTCCGACCCTACAGGCAGAATGCCAAAGGGCGTGCCGGCTTCCATCACCTTTTCCCACAGCTCGGCCATGTGGCGGGGGGCGACATTCACCTCAAAGGACAGCTCTCCGGTAAAACTTACGCGCACGACCCGAGCCGGCACTCCGGCGACAGTGCCTTCGCGGAAGGACATGAACGGAAATGCCTCGGTTGAGAGGTCAATATCGGTGCAAAGCGCCTGCATCACTTCACGCGATTTGGGGCCGCATATGGTGGCATTGTTCCACTGGCTGGTGATCGTGGTGATCATCACCTGCCAATCGGGAAACTCGGTCTGCAGCAGTTTCTCCATATGCTGGTTCACCGCATCCGCATGGCCTGTCGAGGTCGAGATTAGCCAGCGATGCTCATCCAGTCGAAAGGCCACGCCATCATCCAGGATCAAGCCATCCTCGGTCAGCATCAAGCCATACCGCCCGTCACCCGGTTTCAGGCTGGACATGATGTTGGAGTAGATGAAATCCAGGAATTTCGGAACGTCTCGCCCTTTCAATTCGAACGTCCCCAGCGGCGAGCCGTCATAGACACCCACGCCCTCACGCACGGCACGACATTCGCGGTTCACCGCCTCTTGCAGACCTTCGTTGGGTTTCGGAAAATACCCCGGACGCCGCCAGCGGGCGCCAGCTTCGTACATCACCGCACCATTATCCTTGTTCCACTGGGTCACAGGGGTATGACGATACGGGAACAGCCTCCAGCCTTCGCGCAATCCACCTATCGCGCCGAAGGACACCGGAGTGTACGGTGAACGAAAGGTTGTTGTGCCGATCTCTTGCAGCGGCAGACCCTTTTCCATCGCGACAGTGCCGATGATGTTGATATTGCCGGTCTTGCCTTGATCAATGCCCATGCCACCGGTTGTATAGCGTTTGACATGTTCGACATTGTCATAGCCTTCGCGCAGGGCCAGATGCACATCGCTGACCGAGACATCATTCTGAACGTCCAGAAATGCCTTGCCGCGCTGACCGGGAACATCCACCCGCCAAAGCGGTTCAATCGCATAGGTAAGATCTTCACCCCCATCGACAATCCGATCAAGCGTCAGATTGCCCGCCGCCGCGCCCACGGCTCGACAGGCCTGCGCCGCCTGATCGGGACAGAAGGCCGCCAGATCCTCGTCAAACCGTAACGTGCTACGGGACTGAGACCACAGATGCACCGTTGGGTTCCACCCGCCGGAACACGCCAGCAGGTCGCAGTCGATCCAAACTCCCGCTCCACCGGTTTTGGGCACAGCCTTTACGGCGCGGACACTCTTGTGCCCTCGAACCTCACTGACGACGGTCGCGACATGCACCGTGACCCCGGACACCAGATCCAACGCCGCCTGTGGCACCTTGTTACGACTGTCAAGGATCGCCTCGACCGTGACGCCTGCGGCAGCCAAATCTGCGGCCACTGCATAAGCGCTGTTGTTGTTGGTAAACAGCACCACGCGCTGTCCTGGCATCACGCCCCAACGATTCACATATGCTTGCACGGAAGAGGCCAGCATCACGCCGGGGCGATCATTGTCGCCGAATACCATCGCGCGTTCGGTAGCCCCGGTTGCGATCACAACCTCGGCTGCACGAACCCGCCAACTGCGTTCAAGGATCCCATCCACCTCGGGGTCACGCTCATTGACAATCATCAGATTGTGCTCGCGATAAGCCCAGACGGTTGCATTTTGCAGATGGGTCACGTTCTGCATCCCGTCCAACTCGGACACCGCGTCGGCCACCCAATCCATTGCCGGGCGGCCCCCGATGGTCAGGTTCCGATTGAGCAGGCTGCCGCCAGCCTCGGTCCCCTCATCCGCCAGAAACACCCGCTTGCCCGCACGCCCTGCCTCAAGCGCTGCTTGCAATCCGGCGGGACCCGCCCCGGCGATCAGCACGTCGGCATGGGCATGCCGTGCCTCGAAATGACCCTTGGACGGAGGTTTGGACGGAGCAGCAGCCAGACCGGCGGCCTTGCGGATCGACGGTTCAAACAGGTGCCAGTTGGGCCATTTGAATGTCTTGTAGTAAAACCCGGCCGGGATGAAGCGTGTGAACAGCTGGTTGATACCACCCAGATCGAACTCGGGTGAAGGCCAGCAATTGACCGACCTTGCACTCAGGCCGTCGCGCAGCGGTACGGTGGTCGCAGGGCGGTTGCCCGAGGCATCATTGCCATCCAGTTCCACTAGAGTCGCGGGTTCCTCGGGGCCGTGACCCATGATCCCGCGCGGGCGGTGATATTTGAAACTGCGCGCGGTGACACGAACACCGTTGGCCAGCAGAGCCGATGCGAGCGTATCCCCTTCGTAACCCTCATAAGGCTTGCCGTTGAACGTAAACCGCACAGGGCGGTTTCGGTCGATACGCCCACCCGAAGCGCGGCGGTTACTCTGTGCCATCGGGTGCCTCCACAATGTCATGGGTCCGGGTGTCGCGCCAGATCGTGAACCATTCACCGCACCCGCGCGCGTGCCACCATTTTTCTTGGACCGGCCCCAGCGGATTTGGCGTTACAGTCAGATATTCGACCCATTCTGCATCGCTGACCGCATTGGGGTCGGGACGATCCGCCCCAACCGGTCCCCCATAGATGAATTCGCTTTCATTACGCTTGCCACAGAACGGGCAGGTTATAAGCAACATGATCCGTCCTTTCCTATCGCGCAGTGGTGGTGCCAGCTTCCATTACGAAATCCAGATACCGGAACCGACCGAGCGTGAAGGGCGCCATCAGCGGGTGCGGTTGTTCCTTGGCAACCAGATGCGCCAGTGTCAGTCCGCCCGCCGGGATCGCCTTGTACCCGCCCCACCATCCGGCGGTGACGAACAGGCCCGGAACTTCGGTCTGGTCCATGATGGGTGAGGCATCATGCGCAATATCCAGATGCCCGCCCCATTGCCGCATCAGCTTGAGCTTTTTGAAACTTGGGAACAGAGACAGCATCGCGGTCACTGTATCCTCGAAGACGTGCTGTTTGATGTCGCGGCGAAAGCTCTGCCCCATATCGGGTGCCCCGCCAATTACCAATTCGCCCTTGTCGGACTGGCTGAAATAGAACCCACTATCGGGGCAGTTCACGATCACATCGACCAGAGGCTTCACCGGCTCGGACACAAATGCCGTCAGGTTTATCGTCCGCAAAGGCAGCTTCAGCCCAACCGTCTCGGTCAGCGTTGTCGTATGTCCCGAAACGGCCACCACCACCTTGTTTGCCTTAACGACGCCGCGATTTGTCTCAACCCCTTCGATCCTGCCATCTGCCCCGCGTATCAGGGATTGCACTGCGGTTTGCTGGTGAATTTCAACCCCGCGCGCGTCCGCCGCGCGCGCATAGCCCCATGCCACGGCGTCATGCCGGTTCACACCCGCATCCGTATGCACCATCCCGCAGATCACCGGCAGGCGTGCATCAGGCCCACCCCCAGTCAGCGCCGGAATGCGTCGGCGCAATTCCTCGGTCGTGATTTGCTCATAGGTCGAGCCGTAAATATCCATCGTCAACTGCCGCCTGCGCAACTCACGCAGTTTGGGCCAGGTCTGCACTACATCCACCATGGTGCGCTTTGAGTGCATCATGTTGAAGTTCAGCTCATCCGTGAGCCCTTCGTACATGGCAACGGATTTGACGTAGAACGGAATCGACTCGTCCCGCATGTAATTCGAGCGGATCGTGACGGTGTTGCGGGCGATGTTTCCGCCCCCAAGCCAGCCGCGCTCAAGCACCGCAACGTTTGTGATGCCGAATTCCTTGGCCAGATAGTAGGCGGTTGCCAGCCCGTGGCCCCCCGCCCCGATCACAACCACATCATACTGATCTTTCAGCGGTGGGCTGCGCCAGGCCAGTTGCCAGTTACGGTGGCCGGACAGCGCATTCCGGGCAAGAGAGAAGATGGAGTATCTTTGCATGATAGTAATAATATTTATTAATATGCACTTTTCGTCAATGAGTTTTTGCCCGTTTGCCTTCGATAGCTCGATAAGCTCAGCCCTATGCGGTTTTGAAAAATTCAGGTAATGTATAGCCATGAGTTTACGCGTAGCGCAGTTCCATCAACGCCTCGCCGGCAAGTGGTCGGCGCGGTCACAATGGCCCTGCTTCATCATCAACTGCCGCAGCTCACCTGCCTTGTAACGCCAGATCAACCGGGCGCGATGCGCCCTCTATCTGTAACAGCCTCAGAGGGTGAGGCGATGGAAATGGACGTTACATGACACACAATTCTGACCTGAAATCCATTCAGGAAACGTATGCGCGCGACGGCGTCGTGCTGTTGAAACACGTATTGTCGAAGGACTGGTTGAACAAGCTACGCCAGGCCGTCGACGACGAAACCGCCAAAGGCGACCGCTATTTTGCCTACAAGAATATGCGCGAGCATCCGGGTGTGTTTCAGGAATATTGCCTGAGCTCGGATATCGGACGACGCGTGGCCGAGGTGGCTGACAGCCCATGGACCTCGCTGATCTACGATCAGATTTTTGCGAAAGAGCCAGGAACCAGAACCCAAACGGGTTGGCATACTGATCAACCCTATTGGCCGGTCGCGGGGCCTATCATGACAATGTGGATTGCATTGGACCCAGTGGACCCAGACAACGGAGCATTGGAATTTGTCCGCGGCTCACACGCGTGGGGTGCCAAGTACCGACCCTTTAGAACCGACCAGCTTGGTGCATTCCTGCATTATCTTGAGGAAGACAATCCCGACTATATCGACATGCCGGATTTCGAGGCCAATCGCACCGCGTATGACATCTTTCACTACCCGAAAATGGAACCCGGAGATGCGCTGGCTTTTGACGGCATGACCGTGCACTCGGCGATGGGAAACCGAACCTCGACGCGACGCAGGCGCGGCTATGCGATCCGCTTTGCTGTAGACGGGGCAACTTACCAACCGCGCGACTCTGTGACCGAATGGCTGCATGACGACAGCCTAAGCCCCGGTGCGCCCTTCGCCGGGGGGCGGTTTCCGGTGATCTACGGTGCGGCATAACCCCTAGTCATGTCTTCGGTAACTTGACGTTTGCCTGCCGAAAACGGATGGTTGGGTCATGATCATCATGACCCAATCCTTCGGACGCTATTACAACGCCCCCTAAAGTGGAGCGGTCAATGATGTTTAGTCTGAAAGTGCCGCCACAGTGCGGTATTTTTCGTTTCGCTTCTGTGGCCCGAACAGGAGGTGACGATGGAGAACACAAACTCAGACCCGATTGTGCAAATTCGCGACGCAGAGCTAAGTGATCTGTCTCAGATACTAACAATGATCCGCGCATTGGCCGAACATCACGGCGATGTTCCAGATGTCAACGCGTCAGATTTGAAACGTGATTTGTTCGCCAATCCGCCTTGGATTTATGCCCTGGTCGCCGAATTGGGCGATCAGATCGTCGGCTATGCCGCGCTTTGCCCTTTGGCCCAGTTGCAGGTGGGGCTGCGCGGCATTGATATACATCATCTCTTTGTCGAGCGGTCGTTTCGGGGCGTGGGGATCGGACGGCAACTGATCGAAGGGTCCAAACGTAAGGCGCGGGCTCTGTCCTGTCGTTACATGATGGTCGGTACACATCCCGATAATTCAACCGCTCAAGCTGTCTATCTGTCCTGTGGATTCGAGCAACGACACGGAACACATCCAAGGTTTCGCATTTCCCTTGATGCCTGACCGCATTGGGGCTTTGGACCGCTTGTCTCGCGCTTCATGCCTGAACTGTGAGTTCTACCGGGTCAACCTCGGCTTCGATCGCCCGATCCAGTGTTTTGCGGAACAGTTTTGCGCCCGCGTCCAACCCCAAGTCTATATGGGGCGTTTTGGCGTGTTTCATGCCCAAATGCACCTTCTCCAGAACCTCCTTGTCCTCAAGAAACGCCATTCGAGCACCGTCATTCATGAATTTGGAAACCTCAGCATTCTCAGGATCTGAATTGCGATGCTGGAACCAGAAATACCGTGTTCGGTCCTCATCAATCGGAGTCATGAAATTGTAAGAGATGTTGATGAACGTCTCGGCAACCGCTTGCTTGTCATACCCTCCGGTCCCGACGGGCGTATAGATGGATTTGTTCAAACCAATCGCAGGCATACACATTTCGTAATGCTGTAACCTGTCGCAATCCCCTTCGAATGCCACCAGCTTGGCATAGTACGGCGAGGGCGGCTTGTTCTCGATCCAGCGTGAGACGATCACACCACGATCCGTTCTTTCGACATTCAGTGGCTCTTCGTCTGTACCAGCCCCTGCAAAGGACGACACATGAACCCAGGCCACATGGCTGGGGTCAAGCAGATTGTCACAGACCCAAAGGTAATGGCAGTCGATATCCATCACGCCACCGTCGGTCTTACCCCAGCTTGGATCATCAAAATTTTCAATCGGAAATATTTTGTCGGGATCGGCCAATTCCGGATCTCCCATCCAGATCCACAAGAAGCGGTAACGATCCAACACAGGATAAGATTTAACGACTGCCCGGCGCGGGGTCATGCCGCGCTGGGTCGGACTGTCAGTGCATTTTCCCGAGCAATCGAATTTCAGACCATGGTAACCGCATTCCACCACATCGCCGATCAGATTGCCTTTGGACAGCGGCAGTTTGCGGTGCGGGCAGGCATCCTCCAGCGCGACCGGGGTGCCGTCCTGCTGGCGGTAGAACACAATGTTTTCACCAAGAAACGTCTCGGCCTTCAATTCGCGTCCGATATCCTTGCTCCAGGCGGCGACGTACCAGCAGTTTCTCAGAAACATCGATAGGCTCTCCATTTGGTCAGATGGCTTATAACAGTATGGGCGGTAGAGGCCCCCTGTGCCATGCCGGAAAGGTAATATCTTGTATAAGCCTGGCTAATTTAAAGCGGTGGCTGGATCGGGGATCTCCGGTTGCGCCTCGACCTCGGCATGAATCCAGTTCAGGAATTCGGCTACCTTCTCACTATCTTTGGCTTCCTGTGATCGCACCAACCAATAGGACAGCGGGGATTGCGTCATCTCGGCGAAGGGGCGGATCAAGCGACCATCCGCCAACATATCAATGACCAGCGGCTCTCGCCCCAAAGCCACACCCAAGCCTTCGATTGCGGCCTGAACAACCATGTTCGATTGCCCCAGCCGACGGGTTCGCATCGCGTTCGGCAATGTCAGGCCGCACTGCCGCGCCCAGAACTCCCAAGTCGGGCTGGCTGCCCCGTGATGCAGATTCTCATCTATCAGCATGGTGTGCCGCGCCAAATCCTCGATCCTGTGCAAATCGGGGCGCAAGCCGGGCGCGCAAACCGGAAACAACCGTTCGCCCATCAACAAATCCACCTCAAAGCCGGGATACTCGCCCAACCCATAACGAATACCGACATCCGCATCTGCCCCGGAAAACGGATATTGTCCTGTATCCGTCGCGATCGAAATCGACAGGTCAGGGTGCGCCATGTCAAAGCGCAAGAGCCGCGGGAATAGCCAGTTGAACGCAAAGCCAGGCAAGCAAGAAATAACGATCGTCCGATCGGTCCGCGTCTTGTCCCGAAGCTGCGTGCACACGTCTGAAATGCGCCCCAACCCTTCTGAGATTGCAAGCGCAAGTTGCTCGCCCTCGCGTGTTGGGCGCGACTGACGCGCACCGCGCACCAACAAGTCCCGGCCCAGCCACTCTTCTAGTGAACGGACATGCTGGCTGACGGCACTCTGGCTAACGCCCAGTTCCGCTGCGGCGGTAGAAAACCCCGAGTGCCGGACCACCGCCTCGAAGGCGCGCAGCGCGGAGTAAGGCAGGTTCAGGATCATATTAGCCACCCTAATGCCAACCATTATCACATTCAAATGGATTGGGCGTCCTTCCGCAGCTTACTTTATGCCCACCCGAACCCGCAGGAAACGCCAATGTCGGACATCACACCCGAGCGCGGAGCGCGCAATCTCTTGTCAAACTGTGCCCATGCAGTGGCCGGGGAACGGCTGTTGATCGCCTATGAACCGCCCGAGTTCGGATATTTCGATGCCGATAGCGTAGCTATCGTCTCAGGCGTTGCCCGATCCATGGGTCTTTCCGTCGACGCCGTGGATGTGGGATTCAATCCCGGCAATCCACATCTGTCGCCCGAGTTGCTGTCCCGGTTCGAAGATGCCGACATCATTCTGTTTCTGGCGCGGCTGGGGGATCAGCTGAGGTTCTCAGACATGCCGCAAGGCAAGAAGGTCATCGTCAGCTTCGCCCTCAGCCGAGAGCTGTTCGGGTCAGGGTTCTCGAACGGGCATCACGATGCGTTCATGGAACTCAAAGCCGGAATAAATGCAGTGCTGAACACCGCAGAGGACGTGCGCTTTACCTGCCCCTTGGGCACGGATGTACGAGGTCGGCCAGAGATGAACCTGGACCCATCCGGCGACACCTCGATCCTGCGGTTTCCAATGTCGGTCTTCACGCCGGTTCCGGCGCACAGCTTCTCCGGCCGCGTGGCATTGACGTTCCTGACCGGGACGGGGTCGAAATACTATGACGACTATACCGTCGAGTTTGACCACCCGATTTTTGCCAACTTCAACAACGGTCGCCTGATCGGCTTCGAAGGCCATCCTGCAGACGCCGCCCAAGCCGAAGCGCATTATGACCGGGTTGCCGAGCAGTTCGGCATTGACCGCAACTTCGTGCATTCGTGGCACGCGGGTATTCACCCGGGCTGCGGCTATCCCTGGGACATGCGCGACAATTACGAGCGCTGGGGTGGTGCCGCCTTTGGCAATCCGCGCATCCTGCATTTCCACACCTGCGGAGCCTACGCTCCGGGCGAGATTAGTTGGAACGTATTCGACCCGACCATTGTGATAGACGGCGTGACCTACTGGGAAAACGGGATTTTCCATGCCGACCGTTTGCCCGGCGGACCCGAGATACTGGAGCGTTATCCCTGCGCCGCCGGGCTGTTTGTCAGCCCGGACATAGATATCGGACTGCGAAATGCGAGCTAAGCTTTCTGTCTTGATTGAACGCCCCCTGGCACGTTAGCCTGCTAACAATAGCACCCGTCAGAATGGGCGCTATGGTGCGGAGCACTCCCGTCTCCGGTGCCGGATTACGCGATGAGGGCGCAGCCCCCGCTCCGGCAAATATTGTGGAATTCTCATGTCACAAGCAATCGTAACGCCTCTGACTCAGGCTTTGGCCGAAGGTAAATTGACGCGCGAAGAGTTGAAGGGATTCATGCAAAGATCAAACGGGCCCGGCCTACGCCACCTGGCGCTTTGGATCGCTGTGCTGACCTTCACAACCACCCTCGTCACATTGGCCTGGAACAGCTGGCTGATCTGGCCTGCGATGTTCCTGCAGGGCATTGTTCTGGTTCACCATTTCTCATTGCAGCATGAATGTGTGCATTATACCGTCTTTCGCACGCGCTGGCTGAACGATCTGGTCGGTCAAATCTGCGGTCTGATCATCATTCTACCGCATCGGTTCTTCCGCTACGAGCATTGCGACCACCACACCTATACGCAGTTGACCGGGGAAGACCCCGAACTTATCCCGTTACCCCAAACCATTGGCCAGTACCTGCTGTATCTGTCCGCCCTGCCCTATTGGCGCGGTAAGTTCACCGAACTGTTTCGCCATGCTTTGGGAAATCTCAGCGAGACGGAATTGCGGTTTATTCCAAAGGTCGAACATCAGGCGGTTTATCGCGATGCCCGCCGAATGCTTACCATCTATGCGGCGATCTTTTTGGGTATGGCTATTACCGGTTGGTGGGGTCTGATCTGGTACTGGATCATACCGCTGTTTCTGGGCGAGCCGGTGATGCGCTTTATCCGCATGACGGAACATGTAGGACGCCCAACCGTGGCGCAGATGTCGGAAAACACGCGTACCAATCTGGTCTCGGCACCCTGGGCCTTTCTGTGCTGGAACATGAATTACCATGCCGAGCATCACTATGTGGCCTCGGTTCCGTTTCACGCGTTGCCGCGCCTGCATGAAAAGCTGAAAGACCACATATACGTCGAGCCCGGAGGGTATCTGGCCGCTCACCGCGAGATTCTGCGCCAGATCCAGCACAAGGCAGAGGCGTGATCCATGGCTGATGAAAAACCGTGGAAGGATGTGATCGAGGTGGATCGGCTGGAAAAGAACTGGGTCACACGGGTGGAAGTCGGCAGGCGTCTGATCGCAGTCTATGACACATCTAGCGGGATATTTGCCTCACTGGCACTCTGCAATCATGGCGGCGCGGATCTGTGCGATGGCTATTTTGATGGGCATATCATCGAATGCCCCTTGCATCAGGGTGCGTTCGACGTGCGGGATGGGCGCCCGGTTTCAGCACCAGCGACAAGAGTTATGAAGGTATTCGAAACTCGGGTTGAAAACGGCATGGTGCAGATCAGAGCCTGAACCGGTCTCGCGCTTAACTGGCTAACGCCTGTCTGAGCGTTTTTCGAGGCGTGCGAACAATCGACTGAGGCCAAAGCAGACCACAAAGTAGAAGGCCGCTGTCGTGATCCACGCCTCAAATATCATGCGGGACGAAGCCACAAGCTCAACCGTTTTATAGGTCAGTTCCTGTACCGAAATCAGAGACAGGATCGAGCTGTCTTTGATCAGTGAAATAAACTGGTTTGCGAGCGGCGGCACCACTTTTTTCATCGCCTGCGGCAGGACCACATAGCGCAGTTCCTGAAACCGGCTCATGCCGATGGACCGGGCCGCCTCGCGCTGGCCTTTGGGAATCGACTGGATACCAGCACGGACGATTTCGCCAACAAAGGCACTTTCGAACAGGGCCAGAACGATGACGCCCGAGACCAGAGAGGGAAAGCGGCGCATGTCGCCAAAGAAGAACTCCCAAACCTGATTGTCCTCTTGCCGCGCAATGCTGCGGGCCCAGCGATCCAGGTTCAGCGCGTCGATCAGCTGTTGGGACAGGAAGAAGAAGAAGATAAAGACCACAACGACCGGCGGTACGTTGCGCAGAAATTCAAGATAGGTGCGGGCCAGCATGCGGATCGTCAGATTGCCCGAACAGCGCGCAACGCCCAGAATGGTGCCCAGGATCAGGGCCAGAATGCCGGAATAGATGCTGATGCGGATCGTTGCCACAAGGCCCTGCAACAGCAGGTTGGCAAAGTACTCCTCGCGCCCCGAATGCCAGCCGACGATATAGCCGGGGATCAGTTCCCACCGCCATTTGTAATTCAGCGTGCCTTCGATCGACAGCCAGATATACCCGAAAAACGCGATCAGAATCGCGACAATCAGGTAATCGGGCCATCTGAGTTTTTTCAGGAAGTCTTGCACCTGGGCCGCTCCGCGTCTGGGTCGGGGACGACGGTGCCGCCCCCGGTTCGTTCAGTTATTGCGCAACCTGATCGGCCCACTCTTCGGTGGCGAACCAGTAATTGTGACGTTCTTCCAACCAGCCAGAGCGCCAGTTCTGCGCGATCCAGTTGTTGAAAAAGTTTATCGCATCCGGGTCGCCCTTTCGCATAGCAAAGGCTTCGCCGCGCGGGTCGAACAAATCGCCCTCCAAAACGACCAGAGTGTCAGGATTACGGCCCGCCTCGCGGTTTGGCGTGGGCTGCGATGCCATGGTTGCATGGGCATTGCCATTGAGAACCTCTTGGGTCGATGCGCCGTCCTCATCAAACAGCAGCAGATTAGCCTCGGGGAAATTCTCGGCGATAACAACAGCTGGCGTGGCCCCGCGACGTGCGGCAAATGTCACGTCCGGAGAGTTCAGGTCCTCTCGGGTCATGCCTGCCGTCATTTCCTTGTTGGCCAGAATGGCCAGACCGGAAAACGCATAAGGGTCGGTGAAATTCACCGTCAGGTTCCGCTGCGCCGTCACCGACATGCCCGAGATGATCACATCGAAGTTGCCCGACACCAGCGCGGGGATGATGCCATCCCAAGCCGTAGGCACGAATTCGACCTCAACCCCCATGTCTTCGGCCAGTTTGCGCCCGACATCCAGTTCAAACCCTATCAGGTCACCGTTCTTGTCTCGCATGGACCACGGCACGAACAACGACAATCCGATGCGGATCACGCCGTCTTGTTTGATGGTTTCAATTACACTTTCGCTGGACAGGCCCTGGGTCGCGCTTTGCGCCCAACCCGATGTGGCGACACTTGTTGCCACGACCGCGCCGAGAGCGGCCCCCAACATTCTGCGAGAAAGCTTCATCTTGGTTCTCCTTGTTGTCCGACATAGTTCTCAGTTTTATTGGTCGACGGCATATTTCTTCTCCAGATGGCTCACGCCGATCGACAGGATCAGGGTCACCACCAGATAAACCAGAGCGATGGTGAACCAGATTTCGAAACTCATGTAGGTATCGGAAATGATGTTGCGGCCAAACGTGGTCAGCTCGGCCACCGCAATCACGCTGACAATCGCCGAGGATTTGATCAGATGAACGACCTCACCGGTCATCGGCGGTAGCATGAAGCGCACTGATTGCGGCAGGATGATATAGCGATAGGTCTGATAGGGACTCATCCCGATGGATTTCGCAGCTTCCCATTGACCGGTTGGGATCGCATTGATCCCGGCCCGAAAGATTTCGGAAATCAAAGCCGAGTGGAACACCGCCAATGTCAGAATACTGGCGGTGTAGCGGTCAAATCCAAAGATCGGGCCAAGCACATAGTAGAAAAGGTATAGCAGAACCAACAATGGGATGTTGCGGATCAGTTCCAGAAACCCCACTGCGACAGCTGATCCGATTACAAGACCTGACAATCGCAGCAATGCTATGAGAAGACCAATCGCTGTCGCCAGCAGGAACGATATCACCGACAGTTTGATTGTAGCAACCAACCCGATTGGAATTTCGCCCCATTCAAACCCGACCTCGGTATTGCGATACAGGAATTGCGGCACGCGGTACCATTGCCAGTTATACCCCATGCTTTGCGCACCAACATACGCACCGTATGAGATCAACCCGACAATGATGGCGTAGATCGCAATCGAAATCAGAACCGAGTCGAAAAAACGCTTCAGGATAGGCGGCCTTGGCAGCGGCTGACCCTTTGGTCCGGATATGCCCAGGTCGCTCATGCTCAGTGGGCCAGAATCTGATCCAGGAACAGGCGGCACCGCTCACTGGAAGGATTGGTAAAGAACTGCTCAGGTGGCGAGACCTCGACGATCCGCCCTGCCTCCATAAAAACCATCGTGTCCGCGACTTTACGGGCGAAACCCATCTCATGTGTGACGACGACCATGGTCATGCCGGTGTCGGCCAGTTCGACCATTACATCCAGAACCTCGTTGATCATCTCGGGATCAAGCGCCGAGGTCGGCTCATCAAACAGCATGATCCGGGTTTCCATACACAAGGATCGTGCAATGGCCACGCGTTGCTGTTGCCCGCCCGAAAGCTGCGCAGGGTATTTGTCCGCTTGTTCCGGGATGTGCACACGCTCTAAGTAATTGCGCGCGGTCTCTTCGGCCTGAGCCTTCGAGATTTTGCGCACTTTCATCGGACCAATCGTAAGGTTTTCAAGAACGGTCAGGTGCGGAAACAGGTTGAACTGCTGGAACACCATTCCGACTTCCTGACGCAGTTCGCGAATTTCCTTGGCGCCGTCATAGACCTCGATCCCGTCAATCACGAGGCGACCGGAATTGTGCCATTCCAAACCATTGAAGCAGCGGATCAACGTCGACTTGCCGGAACCGGACGGACCGCAAATCACAACCTTCTCGCCCTGATGCACCGTCAGATCAATATCTTTCAGCGCGTGGAAAGTGCCATAAAACTTGTCCAGATTGGTCACTTCGATCATCGGAGTGGCTTGGTTCATGTCGTGCCTGTCTGGGTTCGGGACGCCAAGGTCGGTTGTTTGAAGTTATCACGGGCGCACCACGCCCGGCTGCGCAGCCTGGTCGACCATCACAATTCAGCCGGTATAGGACGGCCGCTGCGATTGCGTGGAGCGGTCGGCCAAAGCCAGAGACTCCTCAAAGTTGTTGCACTGTAATTAATATGGTTGCTTAATATGCAATACTCGTCAATAAAAAAGTCAGAGCGAAGGATTACACTGCCTGAAATTTGTGCTCGTGACCAAAGGAGGAACTGTGGATGTCCGCATGGATCAGGATGATATCTGACGAAGATGCCGACGCGCAGCTGCGGACCACTCTGGACCTGGCGCGTACGCCACATGGAACGGTGGACAATGTCATGCGCGTCCATTCTCTGCGACCTAACACCATGAAAGGACACGTGATTTTGTATCGGGCCTGCCTTCACGATCAGGTCAACACCGTTCCGATGTGGTTTCAGGAAGTCATCAGCTCTTACGTCTCCACACTCAACACTTGCCCGTATTCCTACGCCAATCATTGGGCCAATGCGCGCCACCTGATCGGCGACGACGCGCGCGCTGACAAGATCGAAGCCGCACTGAAAGCCCAACGCCCGCAAGAGGCGTTCGAAGGCGCCCATCTTGAAGCACTTAGATATGCCGAGAAGCTGACAATCTCACCGGGAACGATGATCGAATCAGATGTCACTGCCCTTAGGGAATCCGGATGGTCGGATGGAGAAATTCTCGAAATCAACCAGATCGTTGGTTATTTCAACTACGCCAACCGATTGTTAAATGGCCTTGGCGTCACGACTAAAGGCGATGTTGTGGGGTATTACAGCAGCGAGTGAAAGGACGGATCATGCAAGGAGACCCTCCGGGCAGACAGATCGACCGCGCCATTGGTGCTTCGCTGAAGGAACTGCGTCAAAGCCGCAAACAATCCGCGCGTCGACTTGCTGAACAATCTGGTATTTCCGCCGCCATGGTCAGCCGCATCGAAAACGGATTGGTTTCCCCGTCGATTGACACATTAGCTGCATTAGCAGAAGCGCTTGAAGTCCCGATTGTGTCGTTGTTCCGTGAGGCGCGGACCGACCACACTGACTACACCCTTGTACGCCACGGTGAAGGACTGAAATCGACCCGCATCTCGGCGGGGCACAGCCACGAATATGTCAATCTGGCACTGCATTCACGAAAAGACCTGCGCTTTCAGGCGCGCCGCGTCACGCTGCTGCGCGAAGGTGGCCCACCCCCCACTTATGTGGGTCATGGCGTGGTCTTTGTGCAAGCCATCGAGGGCGAAGCCGTCTACCGATATGGCGAGGCCCGCTTTACGCTCTCGGCCGGTGACTCGATCAGCGTTGACGCTGAGCTCAACCATGGGTTCGAAGATGTTCTGACCCGCAAGTTTGTCTTTCTGACCGTTCAAGCCGAGCGCCCGTGAAGCCCTGATGACATGGCGGAGGCAATCGATCTTGAACTGACCAAAGGGTCCATTCCAAGTCACTTTCGGACCCTGGCCGTTCCAGGCGCGGTCGGAATGTTGTTCAGTACGCTATACAATATTGTCGACATCTTTTTTGCAGGGCTCCTGTCCACCAGCGCGCAAGCAGGGCTCGCGCTAGGGTTTCAGGCCTTTTTCATCTCAATCTCGGTGGGCGTTGGACTGGGTGCCGCCATGAGTGCTCTGGTCGGCAATGCCTTGGGCGCAGGCGACAACAGAACGGCGCGACGACTGGCAGCGCAAGGGATGTCATACGGATTTGTTGCATCCTGCCTGCTTGCCCTGGCCGGATTGTGGTTTGGGCCCTTGCTGATCAAGCTGGTTTCTGAACCCGGCGTATACCGTGACGCGGGGCTACGCTATTTCTATTGGCTGCTTCTAGCAATGCCGGGGTTCCTGCTGGCCCATGGCTGTAACGGTATCCTTCAGGCCCATGGTGATGCTGTTTCCATGCAGCGGGCACTCATTGTGGCTTTTCTGGCAAACATTATTCTGAACCCGCTTCTGATCTACGGGATCCCGGGTGTGATCCCAGGTATCGGCTTTGATGGTTTGGCTTTATCCACCGTAATCAGTCAGACCGGTGTGATGATCTTTCTGATCCGGCAAGTGCTCCGGAGGCGACGGATGAAACGATTGCGTGTCGCCTATTTCATTCCCCGCATGAAACGGTTTGCCGAAATCTCTTTACAGGTTCTACCCACTGCTCTTTCCTTCATGGTCATGCTGCTGTCGGCCTTCGTCATGCAGTTCGCGCTAAAACTGTTTGGCGAACATGCCATCGCGGGGTACGCGATCGCAATTCGTCTGGAACAAGTTTTGCTGCTGCCCATTCTGGGCGTGACAGGCGCTCTACTGCCAATCGCGTCTCAGAATTTTGGGGCACGTGATAATCAGAGAGTACGCGCCGCGCTATTCTACTGCTGGCGCATCGGCTTCATCATGTCACTGATCGCGATCCCGATCCTCTGGTTTGGCGGACCCTTGCTTATGCGACTTTTCACAACGGACCCCGAAGTGATCCGTGTCGGCGTCAGCTACTTACGCGTCGATAGCCTGATTTTGCCCTTCTACATGATGTTGTTTTCGATCAACTCGCTGCTGCAGGCCTTTAAGAAACCGATCTGGACAGTCTGGATCAGCCTGTATCGCCAGGGGTTCGGAGTGGCATTCTTTGTCTGGGTGTTTATTGGCCCTTTGGGATTCAATGAAATCGGGGTCTGGTTGGGAACAGCAGCGGCTGTTGTATCCGGTTGGGTCATCGCTATGGCATTGACTACAAGGATTGCACAAACACAGATCGGCGGTTTAAGATCTGAAGACATATACAGACCCTCGGGAGGCTTCCGATAAAATCCCAGTTTTGGGAAGGAGGAGGTTTTCATGACGGACAATCAACGAGAGATTCAGCGTAAGCTCCGTGTTCTGCAGCCTGCTCAGAATACGGCTTTTCTTGTTAATGCAGATCTGCAACGCGGGCGGAGCCGCCATCAAAGAACAGACCGCGCTGATGGCGGTGCCGTGTTCGCCACTGGTGGTGACAATCGTAACGGGCATCACCGCTTTGCGCATCGCGGATGTGATTTCGGTGGTGTCTAGCACGTCGCCTCCGTCTGGCTCATACCTTTGTGCGAGGGCGACCGCCTTGATCACAAGAACGAATTGCTTAAGCTCTGCCCAACAAAAACTTATGCAGGTCTGCGATGCGACGTGCCCTTCGAAACAAACTGGATCATCTTCGGCCCGATGCATTGTCGAAACTTGAACCGGTTGGCTTTGACAGCAATCGTATGCGGCGTTCGCTGCCACCATTACAGACCCTGATCGCCTTTGAAGCGGCCGCGCGGTTGCATAGTTTCACGCTGGCCGCTGCGGAACTGAACCTGACACAACCGGCGGTCAGCCAGCAGGTCAAACTGTTAGAGCATCGTTTGGGCGTCAAACTCTTCCGTCGTCGCAACAACATGATCCTGTTGACTGAAAAAGGTGAACAATTCGCCGAAGACGTGGCTGAGATCCTCAACACACTGGGCGAATGTGTGCAGAATCTGGCCCCTGATGCCGGGCGGACGACGCTGACGGTCAGCTTGCTACCGTCCTTTGCCTCGACATGGTTTGCTTCGCGGGCGCATCGGTTTGTGGCGGCCAATCCTTCGGTCGACTTGCTGACGTTGTCGACCGTGGCAAAGACAGGCTTTGGGCAAGAGGATGCGGATGTCGCCATTCGCTGGGGTTCGGGCGGATACACGGATGGTTATGAAGAGTATCTTTTCGGTGAACAGCACATGCTCGTCGCCTCAGCGCAAACTGCCGCGATGTTGGGCGACATTTCAGATATCGGCGCGCTGGCAGACCGGCCCTTTCTGCACGACACCAATTACAATGAATGGCGTGCTGTGATTGAAATAAATGGCGGAGATCCGGCGGCGTTCGAACACGGGGTCTATTTCGGCGACAGCAGCGCCACAGTGAACGCCATTCTCTACAGTCAGGGCATCGGTGTAGTGCGCGATGTAATTGCCCGACATCTGCTGGCCTCAGGTGCTTTGGTCCAATTGCCGTTCGAGCCCGTCGAGGGGCCGTTTTCCTACTATTTTATCTGTCCCGAACGCCGCGTCGAACAGCCCCGCGTTCAGACCTTTCTGACCTGGTTGAGGCAAGAGGCACAAAGCCCATAAGAAATTCTTTGTCGCTGATAAAGGATTCACCATTTGGTGCTTTGTCAACGTTTCGTCAAACTGCGCGGAATACATGTAGCAGCCAGACCGGAGCCCGAAGGACATGGAATTTTCGTTGTTCAACTTGATGACCAAGCCTGTTGACGGGTCTTCACATTCAGATGTGTTTAACCAGATGCGCAGCATGACGAAAATGGTTGATGACGCAGGCTTTGGCGTGGCGTGGTTCGCCGAACATCACTTATCGAACTATTGCATCTCGCCCTCGCCGCTGATGATGGCTTCGCACATGGCCGCGCAAACCAAGCGGATCAAGGTAGGTCCTGCGGTTGTGGTGATGCCTTTCTATGAGCCCCTGCGTCTGGTCGAGGATATCTGCCTGACCGATCAGTTGACAGAAGGCCGTCTCGTACTGGGTCTGGGCACCGGATATCAGCCGCGCGAATTCAAGAAGTTCGGGTTTGAGATCAATGACCGTCTGATGCGCGGGCTGGAGATTTGGGACTGCATCGAACAGGGCGTCTATAGCGGCGTGATCGACTATCAGGGCGACCACATTCAGATCAGCAACGCGGCGCTGTCCATCGCGCCGGTTCAAGATCGCATCCGCACCCTCGCAGTCGGCAACGCGCCCGAAATGCGCCAGAAGATGATCGACTACGGGGCTGAAACGCTGACCACCCCGGCCATCGGGCCAAACGCAATCGTGGGCACCGCTCGGCGGCTGTACAAGGAAACGCGGACCGAGAACGGCTTGATGGGCGATGATTTCCCGTTTGCGGTACAGCGCTATGTCTACGTCGCCAATGACAAGGACGATGCCCGCGCCGCGGCCGTGCAGGTTCTGATCCATGCGCGCATGGCCAACAACATGCGCCGCCCCGAACCGCTGATGGACGGCGCGGACCTCAAGATCGTGCCCTTCGACAATGAGCCCGACATCGACACAGTTCTGCAACGCGCCATCATCGGCGATGTCGAAGAGGTCACGCAACGCATCGTGGCCGAGGCGCGAGAATTCGGCATCACCCATCTGAGCGTCTTCATGCAGATCGCCTCGATGCCGTTTGCCAACACCCTGCGCTCGCTGGAGCTGTTCTGCGATCAGGTGATGCCTGCGGTCAATGCCGCGCTTGAGGCCGATAATGCAGCGCTCGCTTCATGACCGGTCTAGATTTTTCGCTGGCAGGCAAATCCATTCTGATCACCGGGGCTGCGCGCGGATTAGGCGCGGCCATGGCGCAGGCCTGCGCTGCGCAGGGCGCACAGCTGTGCCTGCAAGACATCAACGCTGAGGCAGTCGAGGCCACGGCGGACAGCTTGCGCGCGGATGGAGCAACTGTGCAAACAGCCGCCTTCGACCTGACTGATTTCGACACCTGCACCGATTGGGTGCAGGGCATCGGTTCGATCTGGGGCCTGATCAACAATGCTGGCATCACCAATCACGGGCATGTGCTGGACCAGACTATCGACGACTACCGGTCCATCTATGACTTGCATGTCTTTGCGCCTTTCGTACTGGCGCGTGAGGCAGCTCAGGTGATGAAGGCCAATCCGGGGCCGCAGCGGGGTCGGATCGTCTCGGTGTCCTCGATCGCGGCCACGCACCCGCGGCCCGGAATCGGCAACTATGCCTCGTCCAAGGCGGCCATCGCTGGGCTGACGCGGTCTCTGGCGGCGGATTTCGGGGCGGATGGCATCTGCGTCAACGCCATTGCACCGGGCTATGTCCTGACCGAGATGAACCACAAAATCCTGAGCGATCAGGATTTCGTGCGCCGGATTGAAAACCGGACCCCGGCGGCACGATGGGCCGAGCCTGCAGAAATCGCGGCCCCGGTCGCGTTCCTGATGTCCGAGGCGGCATCCTACATCAACGGGCAATTGCTGGCCATCGACGGCGGCATGAGTGCCTTTTTGCAATCGAACGAGGGGTAACACATGGCGCGACTGACAGGGAAAGTCGCCTTGGTGACGGGTGCGGGCTCGATGAAGCGCGGCATGGGCAATGGCAAGGCTACGGCCATCCGGCTGGCACAGGAGGGGGCCGCCATCGCTGCGCTGGATCTGGATGAGAACGCCGCCGAGGAAACCTGTGACCTGATCCGGCAGGACGGCGGACGGGCCATTGCCCTGACGGCAGACGTGACGCGGGAAGATCAGGTAAAGGCCGCCATTGCTCAATGCCTGTCCGAATTCGGTCAGATCGACATTCTGCAAAACAACGTGGGTATCTTAAAAACCGGCGGCGCGATGGATAGCACGGTCGAGGATTGGGACCTGCTGGTTCATGTGAACATGAAAGCGGTCTTCCTGCCCACCAAACATGTACTGCTGCATTTCGTTGAGCGCGGGGCCGGGGTGGTGACCAATATCTCCTCGATCGCCGGGCTGCGGTATCTGGGCACGCCTTACATCGGGTACAACGCCACCAAGGGCTCAATCATTTCCTTCACCCGCAATCTGGCGGCGGAAATGGCCCCGCATGGGGTGCGCGCCAACGCAATCCTGCCCGGCTTCATCGACACGCCGATGGCGCGTAACATCACCGAACAGAACACGGATGACCCGTCGACAATCGACTGGGACGCGCTGGACAAACAACGCGCCGCGCGCATCCCGCTGGGTCGCGTGGGCACCCCTTGGGACGTGGCCAATGCCGCCGTCTTTCTGGCCAGCGATGACGCATCCTATATCACTGGTACCGAAATCACCGTCGACGGAGGGGTGTCGTGCCGCGTGTAAAAGGGCGGTCGGGATTGATTGTCACGATCCCGTCGCGCTGGACCGCTGGCAGCGGGCCGGAGCGGATGTTTCAGGTGACCAGGTGCAGATCGACTGCACCCTGTTGATGGATCTGGTGGCAAAGGCCTGTCGGAAATCCGCGTGCAGGGGCGTGGGGCGACGACCGAGTTCACGATGGGTGGCGATACTAGCGTGTTCTGCACCATGAAAAGCGCGCCCTTCTACGCGATCGGGACGGAGCGCGCCGCTCGACCATCGAGGCGGGTGTGATCAATTTCGCACGCCCTGCCCAAACCTGCCAGATGTGTCGCAAGCTTTTGGAACGACCAGCACTAGCAATTTGCTACACACTCCTATCCTCCGATTTCGGCAAAAAGCCGAATTCCAGACGTCGTAATATTGGGGAATTGCTGCTTTCGGATCATGTTGGCAACCTCAATGCCGTCCAGAGTTGCGGACGCGAATGTGAAAGATCTAACCCACAAATGTGGCGAACACGCAGGTGGGTCTCGTCCATGCGCCAAGAACTCAGCGTTGGTCGCTTTTTCGATTACGCCCGCGCTGCGATCAGCAGCGAATATTTGGCAACCCACCTGTTCAATGTGGCATGACCTAGGCGCACGCCGCGTTCAGCCATGATTTCTTCAAGATCGCGATAGGAAACTGTGTAGCGCAAATAGAAGAACACAGCATACGAAACCACTTCCTTGGGGAAGTGGCAGCCTTTCAAAGAGACCACACTGAAACCTGCTCGCAATTGATTTCAAAGCAAAAGAACCAAGACACGTGATTAGGTCAACCAATGTCCAATGTTTGCGACACAACCGCCGACCTAATTCACAAGGTTAAAACGCAGCAACCATTGGTTGGGCGGTCGCGAAAGCCAGTTTCCTGTGGTTGATACATTCTCTTTCGGGCGCACATTACGGGCTATACATCTGAACCAAATACCACTATCGCCAAGTCTTTCCCCGCATTTGGTGACCCATGCAAGATTTCTCTGCCCTCCCTAAAACCCTATCCGAAGCGCTGTCTCAAAAAGGCTATAGACACTTGACGCCTGTACAAGAGGCCGTGTCAGACGAAGCGTTGGTAGGAAAAGATCTGCTTGTCTCTGCGCAAACCGGTTCGGGTAAAACCGTGGGCTTCGGGCTGGCTATGGCGGAAGAGCTTCTCGATAAGCACGGTCGATTTGACCGAGCAGCGGCGCCATTGGCCGTGGTCATCGCACCCACGCGCGAATTGGCCTTGCAGGTTCGGCGAGAGTTCGACTGGCTGTTTGCTGAGGCCGGGATAGTCACTGCGTCGGCAGTAGGTGGTATGGATGCGCGCACTGAACGCAGGGCGCTCGAGCGCGGTGCACATGTCGTGGTCGCCACCCCTGGACGGCTACGCGATCATATCACACGCGGGGTGATCGATCTGAGCGATCTACGGACCGTCGTCCTCGACGAAGCCGACGAAATGCTGGACATGGGCTTCGCTGAAGACCTTGAATACATCCTTGATCAAACACCTCAGAACCGGCGCACCTTGATGTTCTCGGCCACCGTTCCGCGCGGCATTGCCAAGCTCGCCCAGACCTACCAGAAGGAAGATGCACAGCGGATCAAGGTTGGAAATTCAGAAGCACAGCATTCGGACATCACCTATAGCGCCTTGAACGTGGCGCCATCGGACATCGAAAAAGCGATCATCAATTTGCTGTGCTATCACGACGTACAGACTGCGATTGTGTTCGCCAACACCCGATCCATGGTTGCCCGGCTGACCGCGAAATTCTCCAACCGGGGATTTGCTGTCGTCTCATTGTCAGGGGAGCTCAGCCAGACAGAGCGCACCAATGCACTGCAAGCCCTGCGTGACAGGCGAGCGCAAGTTTGCGTTGCGACGGACGTGGCCGCCCGCGGTATTGATCTTCCGGGGCTGGAGTTGGTGATCCATGCAGATCTCCCTTCTAATGCGGAAACCTTGCTGCACCGCTCTGGACGCACAGGCCGCGCCGGGCGCAAGGGATCGTCCATCCTGATCGTGCCGGGTCGGCAACGCGCGAAGGCGCAGCGCTTGCTGAAGACAGCCAAGTTGGAAGCCGAATGGGGCGCCCCGCCCTCTGCGGATGAGGTGCTCGCACGGGAAGAGGAACGCATAATCTCCAATCCCGCCTTGGATGAGCCGCCAAGTGCCGAGGAAACAGCTTTTGCAGAGCGGCTGCTCAGCGGAAGGACTCCAGAGCAGGTCGCGGCAGCCTATTTGCGACTCTACCGAGAGCGCCACTCCGCACCTGAGATACTCAGCGCGACGCCGGAATCCGAAAAACGCAACACTGACAAGCGCGCGGCGTTTGGGCCAAGCACTTGGTTCTCACTTTCTTTGGGGCGCAAGCAGCGTGCAGAGCCGCGTTGGTTGTTGCCAATGCTGTGCCGCAATACGGGTTTGTCCAAAGATGCGATCGGCGCAATCCGCGTTCAATACCAAGAGACCTTTGTCGAGATTGCCAATGATGCAGTGCCCGCATTGAAACAAGAGTTGGGGGCCGAGCTCTCCATAGAACAAGGTGCGACGCTGACTGAGCTGGCGGGCACACCAGATTTCGATGCCTCACCTAAGGGGCCGCCCGCGGCACCTTATTCATCAAACGACACAGCCAAAAAACGAGGACCTCGTTCAGGCAATCCGACGAAAGCTGCGCGCGGCTCCGAGCTTTCCGACCAAGATGCCCAGAATGCGTTCAAGCGCCTAAAGGGTAGAGGAAAATCCGCTGCAAGCACATCGAATGAACGAGCAAACGAAGACAAGTCAAAGCAGGACAAGGGTCTGCAGACGCAACCGAAAAGCGAGCGAGCAAAGGCAAAACCACAGCCCGCCGCGAAGGATAAGAAGCGGCAAAAACAAGACAAGAACGCCTCCGACACATCCAAATCTCTGAGAGCACGAAAGGCGCCTCCCAAGACCGGTAACAAAGTCTCAAACGCGCCGCGTTCAAAAAGCAAAAAAGGCAAGGGCGGAGAAGCAAGACCTTTCCGCAAGCCTTCTAGAGGAAATTGAACACTCCGGCACCTATCGACAAACCGGTAGGAAAAGATATGCGGGTTGCCCAAAGAATGTTGATTTGGCACAATTTTTTTTGCCCAACCCCATCGTCAAAGTGAAGCCGAATTCTGCAACGCCGCTCCCCAAAAAGCAGCCGTTTGCGAAACTAGGGGTTCTGGCGGAACAAAAGAAAAGCGACGAGTTCATCACTTTGCCAAAGGTGCTGTCAGACAAATTCGAACCAGTCTCAAGTGTGCCAATTGCGCTGCCCTTTTCACGTCAAAAGGATCACGCCACTCTGCTGAAGCGGCGGACCGTTTCAGCTTGAAAGTACCTCTGTGGGTGAGAGATCTTTCCTAGTTGAAGTGGTTATAGACGAAAGAGTGAACTGCGGCGAATTTCTACAAACTTCGCATCTGTCTGAAACGCAACATCGCTCGTTCTCGTCGTCGGAGTGGCAGGTGTGAATTCTCAACCCGTTTGATGTCCGCGTGCGCAACGTGCGAAACCGCAAATCAAATCGCAAAGCATAATGGAGTTAAGAGAATCTTGAACGGATATTGAAAAGAACTGTTAAACAAATCGCCCCAACCGGAGCAAATTGAGGCTGGTAAACTTTACCTCAAATCCTTATTGAAACGAAAATGCTGATCCGGTTACCGGCGTAATCTCAGTAGAAAAACAAACAGTTTCGCTGAAACTCTTTGGGCAAAAACTCGTTATTTCAAAGAACCTTCCAAAACCACGGAACGCGCATTAGATCCAGAGCCATCGAACCATTTTGTCGGCGTCACGTCGCTAAGATCGCGCCGTCCGCGCGCTTCGTACTGAAATTGGGCAAATGATTTGCCACCTTTGCCGTGGGTTTTGTTTGGCTTGGATGGCAACCAGTTAGTATAGCTCACTGGCTCACCGCTGAACCACCGCCATCCGATGATGGCACTGTCTTCTTTGGGGTCCTTTCTGAATCCGAAATAGGGTCCGGCCTTATAACTGATTTTCGTTTTGCTATCGTATCCCACTTCAAAGAAAGCCGGGTCACTTGAAATCATCCGGACGATGAACGCATTCTCCGCAGCCGATGTGATTGCGGCCAAATCCAGGCCACATTTTTGCGCCTCGCTGCGCGCACTCTGCACGCTGCCTGAATAAACCAGCGCAACGTATAGGTTACCGCGAAACGCGCCGTAGACGCTTTTGCGCAGGCCTAAACAGCCAAGAATTTTCGTGACTTCTTCGGATTCGCCTAACACTTCCAACTCGGATACATTCTGGCGAACAGCAAAGGGATTACTGATAAAGCTCGCGCCCGCGTCCGCCTGCGGCCTGATCCCCAGGCTGGAAAGGACGGCAAGATCGACATATCCGGTTTGTTCTAACCCGAAATTGGCCTGAAGTGCCTTGATGCCTGATCGGGTTCGAGGCCCAAAAACACCATCGGGCGCGCCGACCTCGAAGCCTGCGTTGTTAAGACTTTTTTGTACTTCCGTTTTTCGGGCAGGACCCGGCAAGAGCGCGGCTTCTACCTCATCGAACCGTCCGCTCTTTCTGCTCCAGGCAGGTGTGATCTGGGCCATCCGTTTCAGCATTTCGGGCTCGGATAACGTTGCTGTGCGATAAGACCTGGCAACCAAATCCCACCCCCTAACCGTGTTCACTTTCATAGCCGCTGCCAGCGCGTTTTCCCGAGTTTCCTGTGGCTGTACGACTGGTATGTCAGCCTCTTGAAGGCCCAGCGCGGGCAATGCAGCCTGTTCTACCTTTGGAACCAAAAAAATGTCCTCGCCCGGTAGGGAGCCATAGACAAATGGCTCCTGATACCCGTCGGTCAGCGCGAACACGCGATCTCGCACCTTGCGGAACAGTTTACCAAGTTCCAAACCCGGTTCTTCAACATGTTCCAGAAACGCCTGCGCGTAAGGGCTGTTCCGGCCGTCGCCATCCTGCGCCAGAGTCCCACCTCGGGCCGCGTATCCGACCACGACACCTCCTGGTTCAACCGCGGCCAGTCCCCGCCCGATTGAACGAGTGCTCGAAGCCCTTTTCATCTGGGCTAAAAATGGGTTGTTTCGGCATGCGTCAACAATCACGATATTTAGAGCGGATGAGCCAGCAATGGCATTCACGATAGCGTCCAAACGAATGGCTTCGAATTCTACATCCCGGTCACTTTTCAGTGTAGCATTAACGGGTATCAGATAGTTTGTGTTCTCGATTTCGATTCCATGTCCTGCGAAATACACAAGCGCCACTTCTGCATCGGCTGCGACTTCGGCAAAATCACGCAATGCAATGCGCATATCTGTGTAACTCAGGTTTTGATGCTGTGTAACTTCAAACCCAATGCGCTGTAACGCTCTGGATATGTCCTTGGCATCATTGGCCGGATTGCGTAGGTCCGGGACGTATTGATAGGCGGAGTTACCTATTACAAGCGCGACGCGCTCGCCCTTAGCCTCTGCCGAAAACGGCAAGATCAAGAGCAAACAAACCACCGAAAAACACCAGACGCCGCTTCGCCATTTGCTTTCAGGAATCATGGGCACTGACTCAACTCTGAACCAAACAGATCCTTATTCTAGCACAAAGTTGCCCGGTCACCGAGCTTAAGATCAGCTGAAGCGAAACAGACCGATATCTGGACTCAACGTAATTTCAAGCATACGCTAAACCTTCAAATAGCGGATTCATTAGCAATTTTCTTCGCGGGGCGCCTTGTGTCGTGGAATTGGGTATCAATAGCTGTTTTTGTCTTCCTACTGGCTGCCGACCTGTTTCTCAGTGGTTTTGCACTGGCTTCCGGCAAAGACGAAAACACCGGCAAGTCATCGGAAATTGTGTTTATTCCTCCGGAGATCGGCGCGCCAAAGGATCGAATGGGCGCAGGCACCCGGAATATACTGTCGGATGCGGCTTCTGACCTATTGCTACTGGTCCCAACAGACGGTGGGTTAACAACTCAGGCCTTTCCGCCTTTGATCTGGCGGCTAACCCAAGGTCATCGTGGCAATATAATCGTCAAGCTGGGTCCATTCGGGATGACTGCAACAGAGTTACACATCGGGGGTCCATTCCCACCCGGCGATTATGGTCTGGACCTCAGCAGGTCAAATCTTCTGCTGGACACTGACCGGGTTTACCTTTGGCAACTTGAGTTGCTCGATCCAAACACCAACGCGGTAGTCAAACGATCATCAGGGTTGATTGAGCGTGTGCCAGAAGTATTTAAATCCGACACCCCAGCTGCAGATGGTCTGTGGTTCGACGCGCTTTCTGAACTTGTGGATATAGGCCTCAGCGGACGAGTTCAGGTGACGGATCCTGCTGAACTCGAACAATTGTTGAACTCAGCTGGCGTGGGTCAGTGACATTGAAGCGTCAAAGGCACGCATGGCAGAGAACGTCATCGCTTATGCCGGTTTGGCAACGTTGGGTTTTGGTCTGTGTCATTACACTGATTGTCGGCATCCCTCTGATCGAACTCCGGCAAAAAGGCGTGCTCGAACCACTTGAGCTTCTCCAATACGACTGGACAACATCGGCCTTTGCCGTGGATGAACCTATAACAGACGTCTATCTGGCAGCCATCACCGACAGAGATTTGGGCGAATGGGGTTGGCCTGTTCCCGATCGCCAATTGGCGCAGATTGTAAGCACCTTGCTCGCCTCTGGTGCTACTACGGTGGGTGTGGACATTTACAGGGACGTTCCGGCAGGTGAAGGTCGGGACGCTTTGCTTGAGGTTCTGAGCGATCCCAGAGTTTTCGTGATCTCGAAACTACAGGATGGCGAGACTGCAGGCATTGCTGCGCCACCGGACACGCAAACGGGGTTCGCTGATATTCCAATTGACCCTGATGGCGTTGCCCGACGCACCCTGCTGCTGGTCAATACGCAGGATGGTATTTCCCTGTCACTGCCTATGCATCTGGCCGCAACCCACGCCGGACAACCCGCATTGAAAAGCGATCCCAATAATCCGCGATTTTTGATGTTTGGCGATACGATTGCAAAACCTTTGGCACCAGGCGCAAATCTGTTTCGCAACGTGGATACGTCCGGCTATCAAATCATCATCTCCTACAAGAATGCACTGCCAATTGCACACAGTGTCCCCGCCGCAGAAATTCTGGACCAAATCGATCTAAACCGTTTTGAAGGAAAGGCCGTGATTATCGGTGTCACCAGCCATTCCGTGAAAGATTACTTTTCCACACCGCTCAACCGCTCGACCGGGGCGAGTTTTACGTTTGGTGTCGAAATTCACGCTGCCATCGTCCAGCAGTTGATTGACTACTTCAACGGTCTGGCCACTCCATTGCGTGCACTAAGCAGCCAGATTTCTACCATTGTCATCTTTGCTTTAGTCTTCTGCGGGGCTTGTGCGTCGGTGTTCGTCAGAGTCACCGGCAATGCCGTCTTAGTGGCTGGGACAGGCGGCATTCTGCTAACGGTCGGATTGTCCTTTTTTCAAAAATTTGCGTTACTAATGCCTGTTGCGCCCTCCCTGCTGGGATGGACCTTAGGATTTCTATTGGGCTTCGGGATTATCTCGGGCTTTTCACGCAATCAGAGACGCGCCATCGCACAGGTGTTTTCAACGCATCTGTCCGAGGAATTGGCAGCCGAGCTCTGGAAACAGCGAAGAAATCTTCTTACCGGTGGAAAGCCCAGATCACGCCAGTTGTTTGTCACCGCGCTACTCGCGGATATCGAAGGGTCGACTCTCGCCGGGAATGCAATGGATGCTGAAGAGTTCATGGCGTGGATCGCGCGCATTCTGGATCGGCTGGGAGAGATCGCCCGCGCGCATGGTGGCTTTGTTGAGAAATACACCGGAGACGGCATTCTGGTCGTATTTGGCGCGCCGATTCCAAGTGATACACAAGAGCAAAGGCAATTGGACGCGCAAGCTGGATTGCGTTGCGCCTATGCCATGGACCGCGCCGTGGCATCGCTGAACAACACTTTTCAACATCAACGTGCATACAAGCTACGCATTGCGCTGAACAGCGGAGACGCGATCGGGGGCACACTGGGTGTCAGCGGATCCATGCACTACAATGTCATCGGCGACACGATAAATGTCGCTGCGCGCCTGGAAAGCTGGATCAAGACCTTACCACCGGATGCCGATGGGTTTCGTCCCATTTGTATGACCATGGCGACGGCAAAAACTGCGGATACTGAACGACGATGGCCGGTGACTGCAAGTTTCGTTCACGATGATGGCGAAACAGAAATTCAAGTGGTTGAACTCGGCGGACGTGTTCCCGAGTAGCCTTGGCCATTTTGTATTGAGAGTTTCAACGTTTTATTATCGTCACATCCACGAAAAAAGGCTTTGCCGAACTGGCCTTGGGTGGAGCGAAGGGTTTGCCCCTTGGCTAAGTCTGCAGGAATTCTCTGAGTGATTGAGAAGGGAATACGCGAACTTTGCGCCACAGCACCGTCCAAGTTCAAATTACACGGTCGGGATCCCGCCAGAACAGTGACACTAGGTAGCGACAATATTGTTCTGATGCCGGGATACCGGTCGCCCTTTGCCAGCGATCAAAAGGGGGATGTCAGACGAGTTTGAACCAGTCTCAGTTTACTGTGGAAACTGTGAACCTATCCGGGGCAGAGTTGACGCCACTCGGCTGGAGAGGCCGTGTGTGTCAGCTTGAATGTGTCTCGGCTAGCGAGGGATCTTATCTGGTTGATATGGTTGTAGACGAAGGAGTGGACGACGATGAGTTTCTGCAAACTTCGCATGCACCAGTAACGCTGCATGGCGCGTTCGCGTCGTCGGAACGTGCGAGTCTTCGACCCGGTTGTTGAGTCACCTGCCCTTCCTACTTTGAGTGCACCCAATTTTCTAAGCGCAGCCTTTTTGGGATGCAAAACGGTCGGTCAAAATCTCACCGGCGAAACTATAGCGCTTCACTAATTTCTAGAGAAACTTCAGTGTTGCAGCTTTATTTCGGCGTTTAGTGACAACGGCTTCCAGCACCTCCCCGTCGTTATCAACAGCACGCCAAAGAGAATGCCGCTTGCCATTCACCTTCACAAAAACCTCATCTAAACGCCACTTCCATTTGGAGCACGCGCGCAGCCGCTGAATACGCTTCCGTCTGATCTTAACAGTAAATATCGGGCCGAATCTGTTCCACCTGTATCGGACAGTTTCGTGGCATACGTCTATGCCTCGCTCGTGCAGCAAACTTTTCGACATTCCGAAACGACAGCGAAAATCGGATGTGCAGCATCACCGCAAAACTTGAGTCAAGTCGCTCAGGTTAGCGGTATTGAAGAGCACATGAACTCCAGAGGTCCATTGTGCGTCTAGAGATCATGTTCGGCAGGCTGAAAGATAAGCACAGTGTGGCGATCAGATACGACAGATTTTCCTATCAGTCATCGCACTAGCGTCACTCGTCATTTATTGGCTATGTGTCCTGATCCCAAGCACTTTGATAGTTTCACTATCTTCGGTATAATTAGTTTGTTGGCTTTTTGGTTCAATGGAGATCGTTCAGGCATTTGGATGAAATACAAGAAATAGTTTTGGTCCAGATCATCGTTTGATTTTTCCTAGCCGTCTAACTTGATTGTGTGTGAGTACTACGATGCCGGTGTTTGTTAATTTGTTTTGGGCCATAGTTTTTGCAACGGTCTCTTTTTTCATGCCAAACGCGAGCGCAGCGGAAAGTAAGCGAGTCGCTTTGGTGATAGGAAATTCCGATTATCAGCACGTTTCCAATCTCCCTAATGCTGCTAACGACGCAAGAGACCTTTCTTTGGCACTTGGCCGTATTGGTTTTGAGGTAACCGAAGGTATTGATTTGGATTATCGCACGATGCGCCTGACGGTTCGCGACTTTGCGCTAGTCGCACGAGATGCCGAAACAGTGCTTATTTACTTTGCCGGGCACGGGATCGAAATCGACAACACCAACTTCCTTGTTCCGGTCAACGCGGAGCTGAAAAGTGACCTCGACGTTGAACTTGAGGCCATTCGCCTTGATACGGTGGTGAACTCCATAGCCGTCACCAACGGTTTGAAAGTGGTTCTTGTGGATGCATGCCGGAATAATCCATTCCTAACGAACATGACACGGACTTCCACGACACGTTCGATTGGTCGGGGGCTCGGCCGGGTCGACCCCGGTGGCGTTTTGGTTGGATACGCCGCTCGCGCAGGTACGTTAGCGCTGGACGGCGACGGTCGAAATAGCCCTTACGCTCAGGCGTTGTTAGAACACATTGAAGAGCCGGGGCTCGAAATAGGGCGGCTCTTTCGCAAGGTACGATCTTCTGTACTGTCATTGACGGATGGTTACCAAGAGCCGTACACCTATGGTTCGTTACCAGATCGAGAATTTTATTTGGTTCCAGCCACCCAAACCACTCAGCAAAAAGAAACAAAAGCATCAGATCCTCGTTTGACCGAGAGTCCGTTGGTATTGGCATGCGATAAGTTGGCATCAGACCCAGACGATTTATCCAAGCCGAACCGCTCGCCCGGAGTAATTGACGAAAACATTGAACTCGAAATAGCGATACTTGCCTGTAAAATTGCGACTGAAGGACATCCACAGCATGCCCGCAGTTTTTATAATCTTGCGCGGGTGGAGTTGCTCGGTGGAAATACTGAAGCTAGCGTTAGTAACTTCAGAGAAGCGACCAGACTCGGTCATGCTTTGGCCAGAGTAAAACTGGGAAAATTGTTATTGCAAAGTGAAAACAATGCGCATGTCGAGGAAGGTATTTTGTTTTTCGAAACGGAAGCGCGTGGAGGGAATGCAGAATTTGCGAAAATACTTGGCGATCACTTCAGTGGGGCGACTGGATCTTCCGCTCCAAAAAATGACAAGGCAATGTACTACTATGAAATCGCGGCTAGCGCCGGTGACCTAGATTCGATGTTCCAAATTGGCCACCGCTTGGTATCCAATACGCGGTCCACAAAAGAGCAAAGAACATTAGGTCTAGAATTTCTTGACCGTGCCGCTAAAGCAGGGAGTGTTCCAGCACAAAATCGTCTTGCAAATGAATACTTCGCCCATGAAAATCCGAACACAAGACAAAAAGCCACAGAGCTTTTTGAATCCGCTGCTAGTGCAGGCGATACGCACGCTCAACGCCGTTTAGTTCAGATTTATTCCGGCAACAGTGGGTTCACACAAGACGCAGAACGCTATGCTTTCTGGGTCCTCACACTTGCAGATAGCGGCGAGAGCCGCTTCAATGTCGAAGCCGGATGGAATTACGAAGTAGGTTACGGCGTTAAAAAAAATCCTGAGCAGGCGGCGAAATACTACTACGCTGCATTGCGCAACGGCGAAAGCCTACTTCTTGAACGCTCCGCTTCGGACTGGGACAAAGATACCGCCAAAGAGATGCAGAGACTTCTGAGTTTTTATTGGGAAGCACGTTATGCCGGTCCAATAGACGGGTTGATCGGCAAAGAGACAAGTAAGGCAATGCAACGTGTGTGTGAATGTGCGGCAAGCTCGCGTTCAAAATACTTTTCAGAAGTATTTTCACGCTGAATTCGGAGCGCAATGGCGGTTCTGTCGCAATTTTCGTTGAAGGCTGGAGAGATGGCGCAGGTGGGTTGATTATCCTGCCAGTTGAACAAACTGCTGAAACGGGGAGAGTCCGGGTGTGAATTAACCTATGCGGATCATGTTGACCAGTTCGATACCAGCTAGGGCAGATGCAACTGAATCGAAAGACTTGAAACCCAGCATTGGCCTGATCCGACGTTCTATGAAGCGATGGTCTTGTTCAATGATGTTGTTGAGATATTTCCGCTCACCATCTCGATTGGTACAGGGCAGCCAAAGCCTTCCAGCATCTTGTTTATGGCTTTGATGCCAGCGGCGTTAGCACCGCTTTTGTCGATGACGATTTTCCGTGGCAAACCCTTCGCCTCAAGCGCACGAGCAAAGAACTTGGTCGCCGCCGCTTTATTCCGGCGCTTGGATAGCATGAAGTCGAGGGTATTCCCGTGTTTGTTGATGGCGCGATAGCGATAAACCCACTCACCTTTCACCTTCACATAAGCCTCATCCATGCGCCATGAACGGTCGGCAGGACGCTTTTTTGTACCGCGAAGCATCAGCTATTAGACCGTCATAGCGGTTCACCCATCGGTTCAGCGTTGTGTGATCCTGTTCAACACCACGATCTGCCATGATTTCTTCTAGATCCCGGTAAGACACGCGGTATCGGAGAACGAAGACAACAGCATACAAGATCACTTCTTTCGGAAAGTGTGCACCCTTGCATGAAATTGTCACGGTCTGCTCCTGTAATTTGGAGCATGCGCTACCAAAACTAAGCTTGACCTGACAGGTGGGAACTAAGTTTGCGACAGAACCTCCGCGGTTGCCCAAACGTACATGCAACCACCACATATCACGCATTCGCATTTATTAGCGGCCTTAACGCCTCGAACAGATTGCAGGAACCATGGTTATTCGTCTCCACAAAACCGCGCACCTGCTGGGATTGAGTGCGGTCTTTCGAGATGCGCGCAGTTGCATTTGAGGCAACGATATCGATACTGCCGTGAGCCGATTTCAGATGATCGACCGCTGCCTGAATCACAATCGGATTTGTCACATCCAGCTTCAGAAACCGCAGCTGCGCTCGAGTTGCCCCCATCTCTGACACCGCCTCCAGTCCGCGTTCTTCGGATCGGGCGGCAAGGTAGACGGTGTCGTCTGCCGCCATACGATTTGCCAAGGCTCTGACTAAAGCCAGACCAAGACCTTGGTTGGCGCCTGTTACAAGGGCTGTTTTTGGCATGGTGTACTCCTTACACGGGCTTGGTTCAGGTTTTAGCCGCGGACCAGATGGCCGCCGTCTACGTCCAAGACGGCACCGGTCAGGAAGCCATTTGTCATCGCCAGGATAACGGCCTGCGCAACTTCCTCCGCCACTCCGACGCGTCCGACGGGCAAGCTGGTGCCGACCTGGGCATACATGTCGTCTCGCGCCTGGTCCGGCATTGCGGCATAGGCTTTCGTAGCGACCATGCCGGGACTGATGCAGTTCACCCGTGCCCGTCCAGACAGTTCCAGCGCCAGCCCCTTGGTCAGAGCCTCGACCGCAGCGTTCACCGCACCAAGACCTGTCGCCCCTGCGGACGGGCGACGGCTGAGTACGCCGGAGAAAAACGTGATGGACCCGCCAGCGCTCAATACCGGCAGCACTTCGCGCGCAGCCACATAAGGGCCGATGAATTTGGCCTCTAACATAGCGCGCAGATCGTCGGTCGGCAGTTCTACAAAGGCCCCGTGCGCGGCGCTGGATGCGGAGATCACCAGATGGTCCACCTTGCCAAGGCCCGCAACCCAGGATCTCATTTCTGTCTCGTCGGTCGTATCCACTGGCGCGATCTGCACCCCGCCGCCGATTTCCCCGGCAGCGACCTGCAACTTGACTTGGCTGCGGCTAGCGATCGTGACACGCGCCCCAAGCGCAACGGCCATTTTTGCCGTTGCTTTCCCCATTCCGCTGCTGCCGCCGACGATGACGGCGTGTTTGCCCGCGAGGGCCGTTTCGAAAACTGTGCTCACTTCTTTGGTCCTTGTCTTTCGATTTGCCTGATTGGGTCAGTCGATGCTCAACACAAGTTTGCCGGTAGTCTCGCATGCTTCCAGACGGCGATGGGCCTCGGCCGCTTCGGCAATCGGCAACGCAGTAATCTGAGGCCGCAGAACGACGGTCTCCAGCAGTTCGAACACAGTCGCTAAATCCGCACTGAACGCGTCGGGTTGGTTCACGAAATAGGTGTAGATGTCGCTAACCCGGACAGCGACGGATTTTTGGAAGTGCTTCGCCAGATCTTCAGCAAAGCTGCCAGCAGGCGGGCCCGCGAGAAAACCGAACAACACAGCCGTACCAAGTGGCGCCAACGCATCGAGGTCAGATTTCAGGGTCTCGCCTGAAATTGGGTTCAATGTCAGGTCAACGCCGCGCCCGCCTGTGATCTCCATCGCCCGCGCGGCGACGTCCTCTTGGCGGTAGTCGATGACGTGATCTGCGCCTTGCGCGCGCGCATAACCAACCTTGTCGGTACTGGCCGAGGCGATGACGGTCATGCCCAGATGTTTGGCGATATGCAGGGCCATCGTTCCAACACCGCCCGCAGCCGCGTGAACCAACACAGATTTGCCAGCCGCTGCGCCGCCAAGATTGACCAGCATGTGGTATGCGGTCATCGCGTTTACCGGGATCGAGGCTGCTGTTTCAAAGCTGATGTTATCTGCCAGCCGGGTTACATATGGCGCTCCGATCACGGAATGAGTGCCATAACCGCCCGCACCAATCGGACCCATCCACGCGACACGATCACCCACAGAGAAACCTTCGACACCATCGCCCAAAGCTTCGACAACCCCGGCCCCTTCGACGCCTGGTACATGCGGCAGATCGGGCATCATTCCCTCGGGCATCTCGCCCCGGCGTATGATCGTGTCGATAAAGTTGATGGACCCAGCGTGGTTGCGGATCAGGATCTCTCCAGCACCGGGTTTTGAGATGTCGAGGTCGGTTTCGCGCAGGACGTCAGGGCTGCCAGTCTGGGTAATCTCAATTGCATAAGGCATTAGATGTCTCCTTCTGTTGAGCAGAAGGTAGAGGTCAGCACGTGCAATAATAATAGTTGATTTTAGAAGATATTATCTCAAAAATAGGATAATGATCTACAATGACCTTGCCCTATTCACCGTTGTCGCCAACCATCTAAGCTTCTCCAAAGCTGCGGATCGATTAGGCATACCGCTTAGCCGCGTTAGCCGCAGGGTTGCTGAGTTGGAGGACCATCTGGGCGCCAAGCTTTTTGAGCGCACGACCCGTCAGGTTCGCCTGACCGAAGAGGGGCGACGCCTTCTGGATCGCTGTCAGGACCCGATCGAAGCGCTTCAGGGTGTCGCCGGCTTTGCGGATGAAACAAGACGGCAAACCATCCGCATTACCGCCCCTCCGCTGGCGGCCCGTACCACCATAGGCCCGCGCCTGCTGGATTTTGCGGAGCAGAACCCGGACGTGGAACTCGAATTGACCACCACAAACATGATGCTGGACTTCTTTCGTGACAATATCGATCTGGCCTTTCGGCTCGGTCCCCTGACTGATTCCAGTCTGGTCGCCAAGCGGCTGTGGTCGGTTCCCTACTGTTTCTGTGCCGGGAAGGTTTTCATCCAAGAACGTGGGCTGAGCGGGCCGGTATCGCGGCAGGAGCTTCTGAGATTGCCTGCGCTGGCTGCGGGGCAACCCTGGGTGCTTGAGACCCGGGAGACATTGCAGCCATCCCATATCGTCCACAGCCTAAGCGACCTTGACGTCATCGCTCAGGCTGCCCGACGCAATCTGGGTGTCGCAATGTTGCCTCGGGACATGGTGGGCGGCGACTTGCACCGGCTGGAGGTCGAGGATGCCGTGCCTCTGACACGAGGCATGTTCGCAGTCTATCCTGGCCGCCGCCTGTTGCCGGCGCGGGTCCGGAAACTGATTGATTTCATGGCACCCGGATAGGCCTACCAATCAATCGCGATAGCGTCGCGGAAGAACCCACCGGTCGGGCCGTTATTTGGTAAGGTTGCCGCCCAGACGACACCTTTTGCACCTTCAGCCACCGGACGTCCTCCGCCGCCCATATCCGTGGCCACCCAACCGGGGCAAACTGCGTTGACGAGGATGCCTTCGGGTTTCAACTCCGCAGCGGTTTTTAGGGTCAGCGCATTCAGCGCAGCTTTGGAAATACCATAGCCGGGCGTGCCAGAGGACATGCCGGTCAGCGCCCCCGCTCCTGAAGACACGTTGACGATCCGCGCATCCTCTCCGCGGCGCAAGAGCGATACCGCGGCGATTGTGGTGTCCCAGGGGCCAAAGAGGTTAGTGTCAAACGCGCGGCGCACGCGCTCAAGATCCACGCGATGGGCCTGCTGATCCGTATCGTAATCCACGCCCGCATTATTCACCAGGACATCGAGATGCCCATAGGTGGATGCAATCGTTGAAAAGGCGGCTACGACCGAGTCCGGATTGGATACATCCAATTGCAGGGCTTCCGCCCCATGCCCAATGTCCTGCGCCGCAGCCCGCCCTTTTTCCAGATCACGAGCGCCGACCAGAACTTTCATCCCATGGTCCTGTGCCAGTTGGCGAGAGACTTCTCTGCCGATGCCTCGATTGGCTCCGGTCACGAGTGCGATGCGTTGATTGGTCATGGTCTTCTCTCTCAATTCGCCCCAGCGGCGCGTTCGCCAGCAATGGCGACAAGGCCACGGTCGCCAGCTTCCCACAGTGCGGTCATGGTCATCGAGGTGACAACCCAGTGGTCATCTGATTTTTGCAGCTCATAGCTGTAGCGTCCGCCCAACACCCAAAGATCATCGTCGATCCGGTGCGTCGCCGTGAAGTCGGCATCAGCTGTCGCGGAGCCTTCGCATATCGAGGTGATCGTGTGATTGGTCACCATGTGATGCGTACTGTCAAATCCTGGCAGGAAAGCGGCCCAACCCGCCACAAGGTCATCAGAAGGTTGCGTCGCCGGTTCCCCACCCCAAAGACTGGTGTAGTCGGTGGTGACAGTGTCGGCGAACGCGCGGCGCACGCGGGCCCAATCATGGCGATCCGCACCGGCGGCGATGTCAGTGATAGAGGTTGAGATTTCAGCCTGTTGATCGGCAAAGGCCACGCCGCCGATCAGAGTGGCCGTGGCGATGGTTGTCGCAAGTTTTCTGTACATGGGGGTGCTCCGAATACATGAAAGATGAGCGCCGGACGGAGTTCCAGCGCCCAATTGACGGCTTAGTTGTTCAGACCGGCGCGGAAGTGGTCGGCCACTGTGCCAGCTGCGCGGGTCACGTCCTCGGGGTTGTCATAGAAGTCGAACTGAGTGACACCCTCCAACCACTGCGCCGTCGCTTCCCCAGCAAATCCGGCAAGGAAAGTCTGCACGCCCTGCGGGATGGCCGCGCTTTCCGAATGCACAACCGCCAGCGGCTTGTCCAAACGCTTCGGATTGTCGGCGGGGTGATAGGTCAGCCAGCCTTCCCAGCCTGCGTTGTTCCATTTGTCGTCATATTCCGGGATCGCGCCCCGATCAGCCTCGTAGTAGTAGCCGCCGATTGGCATCAGGACACCCTCGGCACCTTCCGGGCCTGCGGCGGGAATGATCTGCCCCCCGGCGGCCTCGGCAGCCTGCGATACTTCGATCAGTCCGGCGACACCTTCTTCACCACCGTAAACCGCCTTAACGATTTCTTCGTTCTGCAGCCAGGGTGCGACCAGGCCCAGGCTCTGAATCAGCGGGTTCCCGGAAACGGCATCGACCATGTATCCAGCCGAAGCGCAGATACCCAGGCCGTTGATGTGACCGGCATCCACCTCAGGCAGACTCGCGACGAACTCGATCGCAGCTTTGATGTCAGAGGTCTTGGCCTCGGGGCTTTCAACAAAACGCACTTGGTTCGGTAAATCACCGGACTTACCCCAACCACGGAAATCAAAAGTGAAGGCGGCGAAACCACGTTCGGCCATCTCGCGGGCGTAGTTGGCGGGCATCTGCTCTTGTACAGAGGTCCACGCCCCGGTGACCACGACGGTCGGCAGCGGCGCATCACTGCGTTCCTCTGGCAGATAGAGCGTGCCGGACAAGGTCGCGCCTTCGTTTTCGAAGGTCACTGTGCGGGTCTCTACCTGAGCAATCGCGGCTGACGAAGCCATCAGCGCTGCGGCGGTGTTCAGAGCGAGGGTTTTCATGGTGGTATCTCCCAAAAAATCTGTCTGGATGGGCGCAAGCCCGATGACCAAAGAGATACCTTTAGGAAGCCGTATATACTTGCAACGGACTGCCGCGTTTTTGAAGGATCCTGCTCAGGCGTTGTTTGCGGACACCCTTACGCCGTCACTGATCGATCTTGCGCAACAAGTGTTCAACGTCGAAGACATCACACTACACGCCGGGCAGAGCGGCAACCACGAGCATCTGCTGCGCACCAAACAGGCGGACCTGGCAATTACATCGAACCCCTTCTTGGACATGGACGGGTTAGAACGTCATCACGTTTTGACCGAAAGATACCTTTTGGTTCTCCCCGAAACCTACGACGGTTCGACCGAAAGCCTGGAGGTGATCCAAGAACGGCTTCCGTTGGTCCGTTTCGGAGATACGACAAATGCTGGACGCCAGATCGCCCAGCATCTGCGTCGACTGCGGTTCGAGCCTGATAAAGTCATACAAGCAGATCGATCCAGCATGGTGACCTCCTGTGTTTCGACTGGACAGGGTTTTAGTTTATTGACCCCGACACTCCTGATCGACGGCCTAGTGGAAAACATGGGCTTGCGATTGCAAGAATTGCCGGTTTCAGGGTTGTCGCGCGCGTTGACGGTAGTTGCGAGGAAAGAGGAATTGCAAAGCTTGCCAGCGGCTGTCGCGGAGTTGTGCAAGCAGAAACTGGCAGAACAAATTGCGCGCCATATGGGTGATATCGGCATGAACAGCATAGACCTCGAGTTGTCCCAAAATCCGGTCTCTCACTGAATTTTCACAGCTCAATTGTTGTTGCTGTCTCTTGCTATGAAAACACCTGCCCGTTGCCTGACAATCAGCGATGGCTTGGGGGAGGTTCTACGCGTCGCAGGCCAATAGTTGAATACAGCCCGAAACCGGCGACTTCTCATGCAGCTATTGCCGAAACTATACTTGGTAGCTTGCGCGGTAATTCCAGCTTTGCGTCGCAACCATTAGTCGGGAAGACCAAGCGCGATCGAAGCCTCTTCTGTTAGGGCGCGAAATTCAGTGTGACTACTCGGAACCAGAGCCTTTGCTTTTGCTTTGCTGAACCCCGGATTACGGCGTTTCGTTTCCTTTAGCCACCGCGACACACCTTCATCATTGCCAATCAAACGATTTGTCATCGCCGCAAACATCGCGTGGCCCGCATGCGCACCAGGAGTCAGCGCGGTTTTTTGTGCCCACTGAACGGCAGCATCATAGTCCTTTGCGGCAAGTGCGATCCACATCTTGTTGCAGAGCATGCCGCCCCGGAGCGGATCGAGCGGGCTAAGAGCAATGGCAAGGTCAGTCATTTCGTTTCCTCCTGCGTAGTCCGATGTGAAAACCTTTGCCCAACTGGAAGCGTAACGGCCAAATGCGTAATTCGGGCTTTCAAGAACCGCCCGATCAAACCACGGCTTACTCGCCTCTGTATCTCCTGTCAGCCACAGGCTTCTGCCCATCACAACATTCGAAAACGGGTCACGAGGTTGAAGCATAACGCTTTCCTCAGCGCTGCGTCTGGCGGCCAATCGGTCCGCAGCAAGGTCGGACGAATATCCCAGAAACACGCGTTGGAAAGTGGT
The DNA here is from genome assembly GCF_056538865.1 of Ruegeria sp. BE3. Taxonomy (NCBI): domain Bacteria; kingdom Pseudomonadati; phylum Pseudomonadota; class Alphaproteobacteria; order Rhodobacterales; family Roseobacteraceae; genus Ruegeria; species Ruegeria sp. BE3. Next base: position 134,067 of record NZ_JBQFTW010000005.1, read on the forward strand.
GAATGAAATCCCAGCATGCGCGCGTGCCAATGTTGGTTCTAGCGCTACAGCACGTTCGAACATCTTTCGGGCTGTTTCTGTATCTGACTTGTTAAATCGATACATATGACGAATTCCCAGATGCAAGGATGACCATGCATCCAGATTTTCTGCATCATCTACATCAAGGAGCCGCGCTTCGTGTTCAGGAAGCTCAAACTCAGAAATATTGAGCACAGCCCCGGCAATTTCGGTTCGCAAACGTTGCACCTCGTCAATCGGGGCCTCTTTGCGAATTGCCCAGACGACCTCACCGGTGCGGGTATCGGCCATTTCAACATCTACATAGAGACGACCAGCTAAAGTCTCCACCATTCCGGAGATACAGTACTGAGCACCCAGCAGTGACTTTACGTCTTCAAACTCAATCGTCTGTCCTCGGAACCTGAATGACGATCCGTGTGCAATGACACGCAACCAACGCACACTGGAAAGCGATCTGATCAATTCGCGCGGGATTGCATCCGCCAATGATCTTCCAACCTCTAGGTCGCCGATCGCTGAAAACGGCAACACGGCGATACATGGTGGCGCCCCGACCGTTTTCTGCTCGGTGTCTTTGGACGCTTCCAGTGCTGTGGCGCTTTCTACCGACACTAGCTTGGCAGGTGTCATTAAGCGAAACCCTTGCCCGCGCAACGTACGAATGTATTTCTGAGCGCTCCCATCATCGCCCAGTGCCTGACGAAGCGATTTTATGCGGCCGAGGATTGTCCAATCTGACACCACGCGTCCAAACCATACGCGTTGGACAATCTCATCTTTGGAAACCACCCGGTGACGGTTTTCGAGCAGAAGAACCAACAGATCAAAAACTTGCGGCTCGAGCGCGACAGCGGTCGTACCGCGGCTAAGCTCGCGGGTGTCAGTGTCTAACGTGAAGGCATCGAACTCGTATCGCATTCTCGTACCGCTCCTTCGCTGTCGCCATTTTATCCCAAGCGATGTCTCAAATACAGATTTCCAATGATCTCCCAAAAATCTCCCAGTTGACTTCAAGCAGCGCAGGCAGCGGCGCGGTAAAGCCATTGCATTCGGGCAATCCGCCCATTCAAAAGAGTTTGGAGAATGACATGTCCCACCAAGAAACGAGGTTGTCCGGAAGCTGGCCAGCTGCGGGTTCAATTGAAATCGCTGCGGACTATTTCAACGCCGCCATGCGCGCGTTCAACATTTACAGGGGCGATCCCTTAGCGCTGGCCGACCAGGCGATCGAGGCCTCGCCGGATTATGCAATGCCATATATCCTGAAAGCCTATCTGTTCGGATTGGCAACCGAGCCTGATTCTGCAGCTGAGGCACGGAACATTTTGGCGACAGTCCGCCCACTTGCCAAATCCGATCTGGAAAAATCGCATGTCGATGCCTTGAATGCGCTTCTTGCCAACAATTGGACAGAAGCTGCCGTCAAGCTGGATCGCCACAACATGTCGTTTCCACACGATATTCTGGGCCTGCAAGCTGGTCATTTGATGGACTTCTACCGCGCCAATGCGCGCGACCTGCGTGACCGGATTGCACGGGTCCTACCAAAGTGGTCGGAAGACCAGCCGGGCTATTCCATCCTGCTGGGCATGTACTCCTTTGGGCTGGAAGAGACCGGAGACTATGCCCGCGCCGAAGCGCTTGGTCGGGAAGCGATCGAACGCGACCCCTTAGACTGCTGGGCACAGCACGCTGTCGCTCATGTGCTGGAAATGCAGGGACGTGCTGAGGACGGAATCGAATGGATGGCGTCGCGTGAACCAAATTGGTCGGGTGATGATAATTTCTTCAAGGTCCACAACTGGTGGCACAAGGCGCTTTATCACCTCTACCTCGGTCAGGCCAATGAGGCGATCAAGCTGTACGATGCGCGGATTCGTGAAGTAAAAAGCGATGTCGCACTGGATCTGGTCGATGCCTCGGCCTTGCTGTGGCGCTTGCATCTGGAAGATCACGACATTTCCGACCGCTGGGCCGATGTTGCAGCATGCTGGGACAACCACGCCGATGGAAAGCTGTATCCGTTCAATGACTGGCATGCAGCCATGGCGTATCTGGGTTCCGGTCGCGATGACGAGGTTGATCGTATCGTTGATCAGTATCGCAACGCACCCGCCAGTGGCAGCGAGACATCGCGTTGGGCCGCAGCGACAGGGCTGCCCTTGATCGAGGGGTTCCGGGCGTTTTGGCAGGGCCGCTACGAAGATGCGACCGAAGCGCTCCATGGTGCGCGGTTTATCGCAAATTCATTCGGTGGCAGTCACGCACAACGCGATATTATCGATTGGACGTTGACCGAAGCCGCGCTTCGTTCTGGCAATCACAATGCTGCTGAAGCCCTGGCAAACGAGCGGATTGCCGTCAAACCACACAGCCCCATCAATAAACGCTTTCTGGGTCGTGCGAACGCGCATCCTCAAAGTTCCGCGACCGTGGCCTAGAAGCCGGCGACGCAAAGAAACTGGCGCGGGCAAATGTTTGCGCGCGCCAGAAGACCTGATTGAGAGGACGAAAAATGAGAATCGAAATCCGCCATGTGGAAGCACAAGACGTATCGGACATCAAATGCATCTTAACTGATGATTCCGTTATGTTGGGAACAATGCGCCTGCCACATATTGCAAACGCCAATGTCGAAGCGCGTATCAACACGGGACCGGGTGATTACAAACTAGTGGCTGAAGTAGACGGTTGTGTCATTGGCATCTGCTTTATGTCGTCGGTACCAGACGTGCCACGCCACAACCATGTGGGCGAAATTGACCTGGTCGCGGTCCGCAGCGATTTTCAGGGCAAGGGAATAGCCAAAGCGTTACTAGGCGCGATGCTGGACCTCTGTGACAACTGGTTGCAGCTGGAGCGGATCGGTCTGTTGGTCTGGTCGGACAATACGCATGCCATCGAGCTTTACGAAGCGTTTGGATTTGAGCGCGAAGGCGTAATTCGCAAATACGCCCGTCGCCCAGGCGGCTTTGTCGATGCAGTGATGATGGGCCGATTGTCGGATCATCACGCAGCGGCCGATCTGCGCGTCGGCCATCTGGCAAACCACTCTTTTTGAAAATGAAAACCAGAGTTGCTGAGTCGCTATCAAACGCAGCAAGAGGCGTCAGCTTGCGAAGGACAAAGACATGACTCTTAAATATTGCTCCAAGCGCTCAGCAAATCTGACGATCTCGATACTATGCCTGACAACGGTGATAGCCTACCCGGCTGCGCGGGCCGACATTCAACCCATGCCTCCGTCTCTGACAGATACAGATTTTCTGTAGGATGGAAATCCTGACCAGGTGCTCGTCACTCTTGGACAATATCTCCTCTTTGACCCCATTCTTTCAAGCAATCGCAACATTTCCTTTGGAACTTGTCACGACCCGTCGCTAGGAACTGGGGACGGATTGGCGCTGGGTATTGGCAAGGGTGGCTAAGGCGTAGGTCAGAAGCGCGAGACGAAGGACGGCGTGATCAACCTTGTTCCTTCGGAGGGACGAGGGTGAGAAAACCCTCTTCCACAAGGCGGCGTACGAGAAGCAGCCGTGCGTCGTCGTCGAGATTCCCAGGCAGGGCGCGGGCGGTGGCACATCGCCCGTCCATTAGAGCCACGAGGTCGGGTTCGACATGCGGCGGAAAGGTCATCGCTTTACCGTTGAAGTGCAGCCAAAGCCCGTCAGGGCCAGAGTCGAGGATCGCTCCGGTGCCTGCGCGCGGGATCACATCGGTGTCCAGCCCAAGCGCTTCGATCCCAGCAATATCGACGAGATGGCCGCGGAGCGTCGGTTGACGCGCGGCACGGGCGGCATCGGAGGCGGTTTCGAGGATTTCGGAGCGATGCAGTTCGCGGCAGAGCAGTTCGACCAGCGAGTTCCAACGCACCTGGGCCACGTCGCGCGCGGCAGGCGTTCCGGAGAACCCTACCGGCAAGGATTCGCGAAACCGTGGATTCGCCAAAACGGCGCGTTCCAGCGCGTGCAGGGCAACAGCCCCCCAGGTCACGGGGAACACGCCCACGGTTAGGTGCAGCGAAGTTCTGTCGTGGGCGACGGCATCATGCCACCAGCCGCGCGGCAGGTAGAAAATATCGCCGGCTTCGAGATCGAAGGCGTCGATCAGGTCACCGGGGCCGCCCTCGGCCTCGGATGGTGGCTGACCAACGGTCGGCAGGTGCCGGGGGTTGTCAAACAACCGCCAGTGCTTGCGACCCTCGAGTTGCAGCACGAAGACGTCGTGAGTGTCGTAGTGCGTAGCAAATCCCTGTTCACCCGGCGGGGTGAGGTAGGCGTTGACCTGGAACGCCGCCGAGAACTCGGTGGCAAGCCCCTGGCAAAAGCGCCGCAACGGTGTCCAGCGGTCCTGAAGCGCCTGAAGAATGATCGTGGCCCCGTCACGGTATTCTTCGTACAGGCGATCGAGCGTGCCGACGTGACCGAACGGTCCAGCCCCGCGCAGCGCCTCGAACGGGATGACCTTGCCATCGCGAGCCAATCTTATGAAAGGGGCGGAGACATGGCTTTCCGACAGGATAGCATCGACGTCCTCGAGGTCGAGCAGACCGACATAGCGACCCGGATCGCCGCGATGGGTGACGTAGGGTTTCCGCTCCCAGTACTCGTCTTTGAACACCGTAGGAGATAGCGGCGCCACCAGCGCAGATAGATCGAACATCGCCCGGAAACCCGTCAGTCGGGATCAGATCCCGGGGGCCACGGTATCTGAAGCACTTCGTCGCCACCGGGGCTTGTGTCGCTGTCGAAGATCAGGATATCGTCGTTGGGGTCTCCATCGGCGTCGACGGTGCGTCCGCCGGTATTGCCCCCAGCCGAGAAGTTTCCCGCGCCGAACAAGCGCGAGGCGGGGACGCTGAATTCCACCCGGACCACTCCGATATCGTCTGGTTGGAGACCGCGACATTCGTTCTTGCGAGCTTCGTGCTGTCGGCGCAGCAGACGTTTTTGCCGTGCGAGTGCATCGCCTTTCTCGTCGGACCGGGATTTGGATTTGTTGGACATGGATCAATCCCCTTTCTGAAAACGTAGCTTGGAAAAGTGACTACAGAATAGCACAACCTGAAGAAATTTGGGTGGCAAGCTTTGCGTGCGAAGCCTGTCTAGCAGAGTTCCGCTGGAATTGCCTCGCTAACCTAGTGACTGCAGGAGCGGATCGCGTCAGATAAGGCTTATCGCGGCGGTGGTTAATTCGGTCTCGAAGCCGACATCAGATGCGGCGCAACATTCGATCGATAGGTCCGACTGGTTCAGTTGAGGACGGCCCAAACCGGGCCTTGCGCGCGGAATTGGGGCGCTGTGATCGCAGCCCGCTTTGCGGTCAATCGCTGCATGGGCAAAGTTGGGAGCCGCTCAATCTCACAGAATGCAGACTTTGCGGACTCGCGCGAACGCAGCATAAAGAACGCGGAACTCCCAGATATGCTTTTTGCTGTTGCGGCAAGTAAATTAAATCAGGGGAACGCACCAATCCGGGTGAATCAGGGCCATCTTACAAAACCCCATTGCGTCACTACCGGAGAATAGCCCGTCGCGGGTGGCGAGCGCAGTGCGCCTGCTAGGGTTCATGGCCTTTGCTTCAGCGGCTGCTAAACTGGACGGAATCGAAGTGACGCACATGATCCGCAAAGGCCTACTCACACTCGGAATCTGCCCATTTCGTCAATTTGCGGAACTGGCGACATAAGCCGCTGGTTCGGTGTCATCTCTTCGTTCAGTCAGAAACTTCGCAACAAATCCGTGTGTCCAGTAAGTCGCTGGCCATTCCAAAAGTTTGCGGAACATCCGCTTAGATGTAAGGCGCAGGGCTCATTGCGCTCATAATCGGTAATAAATGCGCAGCACCACCGAGCTGCCGAAACGCCCTCATTTCCGCTGGTCAGGCTGCCGGAACCACAATAACCGAACAGTTTCAGTGATCTTCACGATCCGCAGTGCATAATGAACGCCCCAAACCCCAAAAGCTTGCCCCGTCGACAGCTCAGGAGTCCTAAGGAGATTTCTCAGTGTCTTGAAGGACGGGATCATTTTGTGAATAGGCGGGATATAATTCACGAAGCCACGCTTAGCATTGCGGCGCAAACGCGCGCCCTCGATGCGGCGGGCTTTTGTAATGTGCTCTCGCAGGCTGCCGCGCGCGGGATGGCGGACAATGGCATTTGCAGCAAACAGGATGGGCTCACCTGCAGATTTGGCCCGATCATTCCACTCCATGTCCCCGCCCGATAGCACCGTGTCGTTAAAACGACCGACCCGATCCATGACAGAGCGACGTACGATCAGGTTAGCGGTCACCGCCCTGCCCCGTTCGACCCATTTCTGCTGCTCAAGCCCAAGATGCACATCGTAAAGTTCGGTTGTTGTCCAATCCCGACCGTTCGGGATCAGCACGACATTGCCGCCAAACCGCCCGACCTCAGGATGGTCTGAGGCGATCTTCAGACCCGCCGCTACATATTGGGGATCAGGCTGGCAATCGGAATCGGTGAAAAACAGCAACTCAGCCGCCGCATCTTCGATACCGCGGTTTCGCGCAGCATATGAACCGGGCTTTGCCTCACTCAGAATGCGCGCGTTTGAAGGTAACCGAAAACCCTCAGGCACTGGATCAGTGGGATCGTTGTTTACCGCAAGTATTTCAAAGCGATCAGCCGCAATGGTCTGCGCCACAAGACCATCCAAACAAAGCTGCAGCTGATCCCAGCTCTGATAGGTCGGGATGATAACCGAAGCGTCCAGAGGCGTTTTTTTAGACCCTAAGCTCATTCTGCTTTGACCGAGCTGGAATACTGATGGTCGTACAGAGTTTTGAACGGTCCATCATGTTCCAGCAGCTGCGCCGCGCTGCCTTGTTCCAGAACTTCTCCGGCTTCAATGACCACGATCTTGTCCGCATGCATGATAGTGGACAGGCGATGCGCAACGATGATCGTCGTCCGCCCTTTGGTCAAACGATGCAATGCTTCCTGCACCTGATGTTCGGACCGTGAATCCAGCGCACTGGTCGGTTCGTCTAGCAGCAAGATCGGGCTGTCACGCAACAACGCGCGCGCAATCGCAAGACGCTGTTTCTGCCCCCCTGACAGGAAGGCGCCGTTTTCGCCGACCATGGTGTCAAACCCATCTTCAAGCGCCATGATGAAATCGAAAGCGTTTGCAGCCTTCGCGGCATCAATTACGTCTTGCTGTGACGCCCCTTCGCGACCAAACCGGATGTTGTCGGCTATTGAAGCCGAGAACAGAAACGTCTCCTGACCCACGAAAGACATGTTCTTGCGCAGCGTTTCAAAGGACGCGTATTTGATGTCCAACCCGTCAATCGACACCGATCCACTAATCGGGTCATAGAGCCGCAGCGCGAGGTTCAGAATGGTCGATTTACCGCCACCCGACAGGCCAACAAGCGCCGTCGTTTGACCCGCTTCAAAGGTCAGCGACAGGTCTTTCAGGATCAGGTCGCGCTTGCGATACCCAAATGAAACGTTATCGAACACGAGTTGACGCGGACCATCCGGCAACGCCTTGGGGTCTGCTTCTTCAGGAAGGGTTTCGGGCTGATCCAGCAGGTTGAACAGCATCTTCACCCGCCGTAGGCCAACCTCCATCTTCACCCGCACCTTTGACAGACGTTTGGCAGGCTCATAGGCCATCATCAGCGCCGTCACAAATGACATCAACTCACCCGGGGTGGAGCCAGCTGAACCGAAAAGCTTGGCGGCACTTAGTCCGATCACCGAAGCGATGGCAAAACCCGCCAAAATATCCATCAACGGGCTGGTTGCTGCTTGCAAACGCGCGAGTTTGTTGCTGCGCTTTTCCACGCTTTTCACGGCCGTGTACATCTGTCCGGCCATCCGCTCTTCGAGCCCGAAGGCTTTGACCACTCGAATGCCCGCCGAAGTCTCCTGAATCACTTTCATGATCGCCGCCATCGACTGCAATTCCATATCCGCAATCGCGCGCACCTTGCGCAGTAGGGATCGAACACCCCAAATCGCCAGGGGACCAATGATCAGAGTGAACAATGACAGAACCGGCTGCTGATAGAACATAACGAACAGCAAACCAAGCAATGTCAGCGCATCACGAACAGCGGTGGTCACCATGACCTCGATCACCATCCGTGCAGCCTGCGCTGATTGAGTCACCCTCATCAAGAGGTCCGAGCTTTCGGTAAGGTTAAAAAAAGAAACCCCTTGCCGCAAAAGCTTGTCATAGAGCCTGATCTGTTGTTGAGCGATTATTCTGTTTCCCGCTCGTGTCAGCGCCACCACCTGCACGTACGTCGCGATACCCTTGATAAGGAAGATCATGAAGACCGCGATCGAAACACCCAGAATCTTGCTGGAATTTTCACTGTCAAACAGCGAATCCACCACATCGCGCATGATGAATGCCACCGCTGCAGTGGTGAGCGCAACAAAGACCATTGCAATGGTAGCAATGATATAAGGCACCATCTGGGCCCGGATGTTCTCAGCCAGCAACCGCCACAGGATTGAATCTTCGGTGAGTGCTGCGAATTTCGATTTGATCTTTAGCAATGTCAGCTTCCACAGTGATCAACGGCGAGGCGGAATGGATCGTACCGCCCTTAAACCATCGTCGCTAGATAGTCTGCCCACCCTCGTTGAGCAAGCCCACCCGCCCCCTGCCCTATTCTGCGGCCTCGATGCGCACAGTCCGGACCGATGGATCGACGCGCCCATAGGCTGCCAGAACACGGGACATCCACTTTTGGGCAATATAGTCCGCCATAAAGCGTGACGGCGCAATCAACGTTACTTGCCCCCCTGCCCGCTCGGCTTCGTTCAGATGCTGAAACCAGCTGGCCCAAAGCTCAGGATCGCGACCATATAAAATGGACTGGACCTGGCCCCAGACATCTTCGCTTTCAGGCGGCGGGACAGTCGGCTTGCCCTGAAAGGGTACGACATTTGTCGTCTCTGTCGGTTCCTGCTGCATCCGATCCTGAAAATCGGATCCGATCACAGGCCAGATTTCAGCCGTGTCCAGCATGAGCTGTTTGAGGTCCAGCTCGTATACAGCGACACGCCCACGTACGGCTGCACGCTTTACCGCTATCCAACCCGAGCTCCGAAATTTCGCCATTTCTCGCTTTACCGTCCGTTCGTTCACGGACCAGAGGCGTGCGATCTCCTCACGACCGATCGACAGCTCGTTGGAACGCCAATTGTACCGCGTGGTGACCAACGTCATCAGTCGTAGGACGCTACGGTGCCTATGCTTGTCACCGGACAACGCATAAACTGCCAATGCTGACAGGATATCATACTTCAGTGCAGGCGCATTACGCCCGACTGGTTTCGCAACCTGCATAGGTGTCCTCACCGCCTTTACATGCCTCAAACGGGTTTATCCGCCATGAATGCGCTGTTTCCCAACGCTTTTCGTGATTGTGGCCCGATTAGCGTCCAATAATCCGATTCTGTCAAGACTTGGTTACACTTGCGTTCGATGGATGCCCCAATCTGCTTTCAAAAAAGAAAAGAAATAGGTGAAGTTCTGGTGATGGGGGACACCTTAGTTGACCCCTTAACAGCCTATGATGTCCCCCCAAATGCAGAGGTTCGGCCAAATACGTCCCCCTAAATGTCGCCTGAATCCGGCGACGGAGTCCCATCTTACTGATGGCTACTAACCGAATCGGTTTCAGCGCTCATCAGTCTTATTTTCTTACCCATGGGTAAGTTCACAACTCCACAATAATTTCTTTTGCTAAAACCGCAAATCAAGCGTAAATAACGAAAGTGAGAAAAATAGCGTCCAACAAATGAGAATTGAGGCATGTACACGCACGAAGACCTAAACGCATTGCGTACGCAGTCCCTGAAGCTGCAGGGCTGGATTCGGCAGCAAACCTTCAGTCCCGAGATGGAGAAGACCTTACGCCGCTTCTCAAGCTGGGAGGTGTCCGAGCTGATCTTCAAAGTGAATCAGTCGACCTTCCGGGGAAAGCTGGCCGCTGATCCCTCCTTGCCTGGCGGTGAGGTAGAGCCTGATGGGCGTCAGCGCTGGTTCAGCCTGGAAGAAGTCAATGAGTTGCGGCGGAGGCTCAAGATCAATCGCAAGGCGCTAACGCCGCCGCGCCCAGCGGGTAAGCGCGCGATCCGCGCAGCCGTCGCGAACTTCAAGGGCGGCGCTGGTAAATCGACTGTTGCTCTGCACCTCGCGCATGCTGCGGCACTAGACGGTTATCGTGTGTTGGTGGTGGATTTTGACCCACAGGCTACGCTCAGCCATTCGATGGGGCTGACCGACGTTGCCGAAGACTATACGGTTTGGGGCATCATGGCCCGCGATCTGATCCGTGAGACGACACGGATGAACAACCGCCCTGCGGCTGCGGAGTCCGGAACCGCCCTGCCCCGCCGCGAATTGCCACCATCAATTACCGATATGGGCCTTGGTGATCTGCGGATATCGGACTTCATCAAGCAGACCTCGTGGTCGACCATTGACGCGATTCCCTCATGCGCAAACGCAGCCTTTGTTGAATTCGCGTCTGCTCAGTATCGCCATCTGAATCCAGAGTGGTCGTTCTTTGCCGCGGTGTCACGCTATCTGGATCAGATCCCGGACGACGCTTACGATCTGATCCTGTTCGATTGTCCACCCGCGATTGGCTATCAGTCGATGAACGCAGTGTTCGCCGCTGATATGCTCTATATCCCGTCCGGGCCCGGCTATTGGGAATACGATTCAACGACATCGTTCATCGGTCAGTTGGCTGAAGCGCTCGAAGATCTTGCCTATGGCTTCGACAAGACCTTACCCACGGGTAAGATCGGTTTACCCAAGACCTTCTGCGAACTGCGCTTCTTGCTGACTCGGTATGAGCCGGGCAATGCACTTCACACAGCAATGTACGACGCTTTCCGCAAAGTCTTTGGGGATCATCTTGCCGAACACCCGGTTGAAATGACGCGAGCCGTTGAACAATCGGGGCGCTTCCTGAGCTCGGTTTACGAGATGGATTATCGTGAGATGACGCGGGAAACCTGGCGTCGTGCACGGTCGACTTTTGACAACGTTTACGATGAATTCCGGGGCGTTATGTTGTCGGCCTGGGATAAGTTGGAGGATGACGCATGAGCCGCAAACGCAGAATGTTCGATATCGACATGCCAGCGATGGAAGATATCCCGGCCAGAAAAACACCTGACGGAGCGCTTGAAAAGCGCCGTGGTCCAATGGCGGCGGCTATCTCCGAGAACGCAGATGCGTTGCGTGATCAACAGTCTACCGAAGACGCGATCCGTGTTGAGAATGACAGGCTCGCGCATGAACTGGTTCGACTCCGCAGTGAAGGATTGGTGACAGAGCAGGTCGCTCTGGCGGATGTGCTTACCGAACGTCTGACACGAGATCGCAAGCCTGGGCCTGATCCGGAACTGGATGAGTTAAAAGCATCAATTCAGGATATCGGCCTGTCGAACCCGATCCGTGTCGAGCGCCGTTCTGATGGGCGCTATGAGCTGGTACAGGGTATGCGACGGTTGTCGGCCTATCGCGCCTTGCTAGAGGAAACCGGCGATACAGGATATGCGACAATCCCCGCCGGAATTTCAGAGCCGGCGGATTTGAATGACAGCTATCGTCGGATGGTGGATGAAAACCTGATCCGAAAAGACATCTCATTTGCTGAGATGGGATCTTTGGCGCGTGCGTATGCAGATGATCCAACGAACGATTGCCCGGACGTAGACAAGGCCGTGTCTGCGTTGTTCAAGTCAGCAAGCTACACCAAACGCAGCTATATCCGTGCGTTCGCCAGTTTGCTTGCGATGCTCGAGGAGACGCTGATGCATCCGAATGACATTCCGCGGAATGTCGGGGTGGAGTTAAAGCGGAAGCTGGATACTGATCCCGGGTTGATCCATCAGGTCAATACAGCGCTGATGAACGAGCCAGAAAGAGATGGCACTCGAGAGGTCGCCATATTGCGTGGTTTCTTGGCTCAGGAGAATGAAGTCGCAGCGAAACCTCCGGCTGAATCGGTGAGCAAGCCGCGCCGAGCGAAAACCACGTTTCAGGTTACGGGCAGGGCAGGGATCGCCAAATGCTCCGCTTCAAGTGGTCGGTTGGAACTACGCTACAATCTGGATTTCACGCGCGTTGATCGCGCGAAACTGGAACGAGCCGTGAGCGTATTGATTGATGATCTGCGTGAAGAGGATGATCTTACCCATGGGTAAGGCGCAGAGTAGGGTGCTCATTGCGATTGTGTCTAACTATGTCTTTTGGTTCCAATGATCCGTAATGTGGTTGTTTTTATGGTGGGGTGTTCGGCGCTGAAAGAAGTGTGGCACCCGACCTTGGATTAAGTTTCGGAGTTTAGTCACAGGAACGCGTCCTATCGCCTAACAGGTGAAGTTCGAGCGGGTTCAAAGGTGATTGCGGGCCGTTTGGATGCTACCATCGGCAATAGAGGAACTACGTGGTTGTGTCGGTTCTGTATGTAGAAGGGTTTAGAAATCAGTGTAGATAGGGAATCGTATAAGTCAGCATTCGAGTTGCCAAGATTGGCTACATTGACTTGGTTACAGCAATGTGAAGGCAGTGCGCAAAAACCTATTATAATGAGCATTAATGATGTTGCTGCCCGATTCCACCGAGTATTCTCGGGCTCTGTTAGGTTCTGTTGTAAACTGGACGTGTCACGAACCTTTTGGGGGCTGGGTTGACGATCATGCATGTTCCGGCATTTGTTCGCAGCGAGGGTGTTGTCACATTAACTTCCTGCCCAACTCTTCCGGTGAGAGCCGATGTACCAGCTCTGCCAGCCGTTGCTCTGCTTCCAGATCGATATCGGAGCAAGGTTCGACAAACTGCCGAGGTTGACGGCCAGGCTTGGTGCCTTGGCGGCTTGGTCCGGTTGCTGGCTGTGGGATCTTCTTGCGTTGTGAGGGATCCAGGTTTCATACGAAAACCGCAACTTAGAATGACGGAACCGGCTGCTTTAGTTTATTACAACTACCAAGATGACTTAGTGCGTTCAGAACTTTTCAACAGTGCCCCGAATAGCAATCGCCATTCTCAGAAACGAATGCTGTCAGTCCCAGGTCGTTCAACGTTGGAGATACCGACCCCATCCAACTCAAGATTAAGAAAAAATTTGAGAAACGAACGTCACCAGCCTGAACCTGCCATTCGTCACGACGGTTTGATGCTGCGATACGGCCCGTGGTGCCGGGCGCTCGCCACAAGGTCAAACCAAGACGCAGAGCTAAGTTGCACAGCGCGAACCCGAATCTCAAATCGACTTAAGCCACTTCTTGAAAATTCTCACACATTCCCGCTCCTGATCGCCCGGGCGGCAGACGAAGTAGAGCCCACGATCCAGCGGAACACGGCTATCATCAAGACGGATCAGTCGACCAAGTTTCAAGTCTCTCTCTGCCAAGAGATGTCTTGCCAAGGCCACGCCTTGTCCGTCAATCGCCGCCTCCAACAGAACGGCACTGTCGACGTATTTGATACTTTGCGAGTTGATCTGATCTGCGTTCAGCCCGACTTGCACAGCCCAGGTTTCCCATCCAACGTTGAAAGCATCGTGCAATAGTGGGAGAGCAGCCACGTCTTCGGCACGCATTGGTAGCTTTGCTTGGTCAACAAGGGACGGCGCCGCCACGACAATCAGTTCCTCATGTCTTAACTGCTCATGATACAACCCATCCCAGCCGGGTTCTCCGAACCGCAGAGCTACATCGACCTCGGATGTGTCAAAATCTGCATAGGCATCATTTGTGTCCAGCAACAGTGCGATACCCGGATGCTCTTGCTGAAACGAGCTCAGTAACGGAACAAGCCAATTGAGCGCCAGCGATGTGGACAGGGACACTGTAATCGACTGGCGGTGATGTAATCGCTTCACCTCCGTCACGCCCAATTGCAATGCAGAAAACGCGCTGCGTGTCGATTGATGCAGGCGCTCCCCGGCGGTGGTCAGTTCAACGCCATTGGGGCGGCGGTGAAAGAGCGTCACGCCAAGATGCAGTTCCAGCAACTTGATTTGCCGGCTGATCGCCCCGTGGGTAACGTTCAGAACATCCGCTGCCTTAGTCAGGCTGGAATGGGTTGCGGTTTCGTCAAAGGCCTGAAGCGCCCTAAGATGTCTGAGGTTTTCCATCATGTGAGAAAATCTAACAGCAGTGTTCTAAAAACTCGATAGGCACCCTGAAGTTTGAGAAGTTATACTGATCTCAACCTAGTAAATCTCACACCCAATGCGCCCAGAGGGAGTAAACACTATGCCCGAAGTCAAAGTTGCGCTGATGACAGGTACAGGACAAGGCATTGGCCGGGGCTGCGCCATTGAAATGGCAAAGGCTGGCTACAAAGTCTCGCTGATGTCCCCCTCCAACCGTTCTGTCGAACTGGCGGAAGAACTTGGAGGTATAGGTCGCCGCGGCTCTGTTTTGGATGTCGATGATTTGCAAGCGATGATCGATAGCACCATGAGCAGGTATGGCCGGATTGATGCAATTGTCAGCAACATGGGCCACGGCGGAACTGTGCCAGAAGCCATCAAAACCGTCGGCTTCGATCCTGATTTCGATGGGCCGCTATTGGAGCTCAGTGACGCGTTATGGCACGAAAGCCTGGATATGTATGTGCTGAATGTCGTGAAGATTGCCCGTATCGTCACGCCCATTCTGATTGAACAAGGCGGGGGTGCTTTCGTAAACATCTCGTCCATGAATGCGGTTGAGCCACGCGCGCCCTATCCCATGAGTATGTTGCGCGGCGCTTTGCACAGTTTCTCGAAGCTTTACGGGGATCGGTATGCGCGGCACAACATTCGCATGAACAACCTGTTGCCTGGTTTTTGCGAGAACGTGAACCTGTCTGAGGAGGCCCGCAGGTCCATCCCGGCGCAGCGGCCCGCGACGTTCGAAGAAATTGGACAAGCCTGCGTGTTTCTTGCCAGCGATGGAGCTCGGTATATCAACGGTCAGAGTGTACTGTCCGACGGCGGGATGAACCGCGCAGTTCGTTAGAGAATAGGTGATGATAAATGATTGTTACGGCACTCACAGATATCCTTGGTACAGATCGAGACGTTTCCGGTCCGGGTTGGAATAGCAGAAGGTTACTGCTTGCCTCGGATGGGATGGGGTTCTCGCTGACGGATACGATCATCAAAAAAGGTATCGTGCTTGAGCTTGAGTACACCCATCATCTAGAGGCGTGTTACTGTATCGAGGGCCTAGGGCAGATCAGAGCGTCTTGCGATGAAACCTGGCATTCCCTTGAACCATTCGCCCTCTATGCTTTGGATCAAAATGACCGGCACTTAGTGCAAGCGACAGACGCTGATCTGCGACTTGTCTGCGTATTTAATCCACCGCTTAGCGGTCGCGAAGTTCACCGCGAAGACGGAAGCTATGCACCGACGGAATCCTAATGCGCGTAGCTCTGTCTGAGCACTCCCATCCATACAACATGCCGCATCGACCAAGATGGTCTTAGGGTGCAGTGCTGCAGTGGAGAGGCGCAGGCGCCTTACGCCCGGCGCTCCACTCCGGTTATTCACTGCGTCAAGCCAAGCCTCGATGCAGCTTAACCGAACCGGCCATTCGTTGCTCCCTCGATGTCGACGCGTTGCCCGAAGTCGGCGGTGTGCCATGATCTACCTTTCGTGGTGCCGACATCCAGATCTGGTCCAGAATGCTTAGCAACTTTTTTTTCGACAACGGATATCGCAATGCTAACCGAACATTCCAAAAACCCAACCTGCTGCCATTGAGCCACCTACCGCTAGGGAGAGGTAGAGCAAAAACGGTTTCAACTTCAGTACTGGAAAGATCGCCATTGCGCCCCAAATGCTGACGACGCCACCCGATACCAGAAACGCCATCGCTGCGCCGGGCGACATGCCATGATCCATAAGGGAGCGGGTCAGCGGCAAAGCGGCGTATCCATCCAGATAAGCAGGAGCACCAACAATGACCGCCAGCGGTATGGCCCACCATACGTCGCCACCCATGTAAGACGACAAAGCTTCAGGCTCCAACAGGCTTTGCAGAACAAACTCGGCCGCAAAGGCCGGGATTAAGCAAATCAGGACGAGACGCGCTATCGCGACGAACTCGGTCTTAAAGTGACGGCGATACTCCCGTGAACGCCAGACAGCCCATTCGATTTCATTCGCCTGGCAGACCGGCCCGAGGTTTCCGATAAGCGCGTTATCACGCAGCGCCGACTGGGCCCAAGATTGGCTGCGAAGCAGCGCGGTTACCCCTCCTCCTAACAAACCCAGTGCCATAGCGGCAAGCGTTTTGCCGATTGCGAAACTCATCCCCAAGGTAGCGATGGTTGTGGCCAGCATGGCTGGATCGGTGACAGGCGATGACAGCCAGAATGCCATGACAGGTGCCAGCGGAACACCGGCGGCCAACAATCCAGACATTAAGGGCAGAACCGTAACACCGCAGACAGGTGTCACCGCTCCGATCAAAGAGGCTGCAACGATTGTTTTGAGCAGGTTGCCGTTAAACACCTCGGCGATTTGGCCGCTGGCCCCGCTGGCGCTGACCCATGCCGCGATCAGAATTCCGGGAATGACAAGCGGCGAAACCTGAAGCAGGCTGATTGCCACAAACGAAAGCGTCTCCATGGCCTTGGCGGGAAAGGTAACAGAAATTCCCACCATGGAGACAAGCAGCACAGTTATCAGGATTTTCGTTTTTGAGATTCTGGGAGCGAGAGTGCTGTCGTTTGCCATGGCACGTCCTTTCAAAGGCTGCGCTACAAGTAGCAACTTGAGTGAACTCGGAAAATCGAATAGTATTGAAGGCAGGTATAAGAGAATACGAAACCTTGTCATGCCGCATCTGGATAGCGATCTGCTGAGAACCTTCCTTGCTGTCAGGGATACCGGCAGCATTCTCGCGGGCGCGGAGAAAATCCATCGCACCCAGTCTGCCGCCAGTATGCAAATCCGAAAACTGGAGGAGCTTCTGGGTAACGACGTCTTTGTGCGTCACGGTCGAGGCGTGCGTCTGACCACCGTTGGAGAACGGCTTGAGCCAGTCGCCAGAAAAGTCGTAGGAGAGCTCAATGACATCTTTGCGGAGCTAACCGGAATAGAGCTGACCGGGGTGCTTCGAATTGGAATCCCCGACGACCATAGTTCTGAGTTGTTGTCTAAAATCATCGCGGACTTTGCCCGCGACAATCCTAAAGTGGAACTCAATGTACAGCGTTCATTGAGCACTGGCTATTCAGCTGCATTGGCTTCCGGGCAGTTGGATATCGCTGTTCACGAAGTCGCGGAATTAGGCCCCAATATGGAGCCCCTGAAAGATGAACACATTGTCTGGGCAAGATCGCGGGCCTATGCCATTCACGAAGCAGACCCATTGCCTGTTGCGTTGTTTGACCGTGATTGCTGGTGGCGGGACGTAGCGGTGAATGCACTGAATGAAGGCGGCCGCGACTATCGGGTTGTCTATTCCAGTGAAAGCGCTTCGGGCATTGCTGCAGCCGTTCGGGCGGGTGTGGCCATCGGTGTTCTGAACGCGGACATGTTGACATACGACATGGTTAAACTAACCGCCGAGAACGGGTTTCTGCCGCTGCCCGCATCCAAGCTTGTGATTGAGTATGGTCAGAAAAATGATCCTGAGATTTGCGGAGCGATGGCTGATGCAATTCGAGAAGCATTCGGAGCCGTAAGCTAACCAGCACTATACTGATGGCGAGCTAGTCGCGACATATCGTCGACTGCCCCGCTTCACGCAGGTGAAAACGACCCAAAGCGATCATTAGATACGGTGCTGTCATTCTGCGGTCGCAACCGCGATTGCCACCATTTGTTGGACGGGCAGAACCAGGGTGCCGCGCGGCGTCATGTGCTACGGACAATCTGTATCTGGGTATTATCTCGACAAGTCGAATTCAGTCTTCTCATTACTTTTAGACGGCTAAAACCATCTTGGAGCTACCTAAAAGACCGACCAATTTGTCGCTTGAGAGAGCATTGAAGCAGCGCGTGTTCCGGCATGCGAATTGCCATAAGTATTCAGCCCAGGAGACCACAATGCGATAGAAGCGATTTTTGGTGCGATAACAAGCAAACCACCACCAACACCGCTCTTTCCGGGCAGACCCACCCGGAAAGCGAAATCACCCGAACCGTTGTAGTGTCCGCAAGTCATCATCAGAGCGTTTACCCGGCGGGCATGATGTCGCGAAATAACGCGAGGAGCGCCATCCAACCCAGCAAGAATGCGGCCAGCCATTGCCAACTGTTTGGTCGTCATTTCGATCGCACATTGATGAAAATAAACCCCAAGCGTAAGTTCCGGTGAATTAAAGAGGTTCCCATGGGATTTGAGGTAATGCGCAAGCGCAATGTTTCTGGATCCGGTCGCCTGTTCGGACGCGGCTACCCTGCGATTGATATGAATTTCGTCTGATCCGGCCATTTGCCGAACAAGTCCAAGCATTTCTGAAAGTGCAATTTTAGGCTCTCGCTTGGATAGCAAAGCATCCGTGGTAACAATCGCGCCAGCGTTGATGAATGGATTGCGAGGTCGACCTTTCTCGATTTCCAATAGTACGACAGAATCGAAAGTGGCCCCCGATGGTTCTCTGCCAACCCTTTTCCATAGTTGGTCCCCCACTCGCCCAAGCGCTGCCACAAGCGTAAAGACCTTTGATACACTCTGTATGGAAAATGGTGTGTCAGCCGAGCCCGCGCTAAACACATGCCCATCGTTCAGGCATACGCTTATCGCGAACTGCTTTGGGTCAATTTCAGCAAGTTCGGGAATGTACTGAGCCGTTCGCCCCCAGTCATCCTGTTTGAATATTTCAGCCGCAATGTTCTGCAACACATCGTTCATTAGGATCCCCTCACGCGTTGGCCGCATGTCGGGCCTGATTTCATGTGCAATTCGGACCGGAAATTTCTGTTTCCTCTAATACAACAAAGAACCTCGCCAAAACTGGCGAGGTTCAAGTTAGTTAGAGCTCGAGCATTGAAGACGAACATAAATCCGTCACGCTCCTTTGTGGAAATCAGTCTTTCACTTTCCCGGTCCATGCCGTGCGATCGATGTCCAGATCAGGAAAATCGTCTGGGTTCAGAACTGGGCGTTCCACACCTGCTGCAAGCTGCTTACGGAAGTCTTGCAAGATGCGGAGGCATGTCGGCAGCAGCATCATGATCACGACAAGGTTGACCAGGGCTAGCAGGCCCATTGCGGGGTCAGAAAATGCGAACACCGATGTCGCACCCGGCGCTGTCGCCCCAAGAAACACGATACCCATAATAGCAACGCGCAGAACGTTGATCGCCATGGGGTGTTTAGTAATCACGGTCAGCGCGTTTTCACCCAGATAGTAGTTGTAGATGATCGAACTGAACGCGAACAGCAGGATGATGAACGTCAGGAAATACTGGGTCCACTCGCCCAGATGGCTTACCAACGACTGCTGCGTCAGGACCACCCCATCGATATCTGCACCGGGCTGATAGACGTCGCTCAGCAACACGACCAAAGCGGTGCATGTGCAGATGACAATCGTGTCGATGAAGACCGAGAACGACTGGGTGATACCCTGGCTGATCGGGTGACGTACATCCGCTGTTGCGGCCACGTTCGGAGCCGAACCCAAGCCGGCTTCGTTCGAAAACAGACCACGTCGCAGACCGTTCGCAATGGCCGCGCCCATGCCGCCACCGACTGCTTCTTCCCAACCGAAGGCGTTCGCAATAATCGAGACGAACACACCCGGTACGTCAGCGATGTTGATCAGGATGATCACAAAGGCCATCAGCAGATAAGCCATTGCCATGATAGGAATAACCACATCCGCTACTTTGGCAATCCGATGAATGCCGCCAAAAACCACGAAGCCGGCAATCACTGTGAGCACTGCACCGGTGACAAAACGGCTAAGGCCAAGGCTTTCTTCTGCAGCGCCTGCAACCGTGTTGCCTTGGAATGCGTTGAAACCGATGGCAAAGGACGCGATCAGGCAGATCGCATAAACAATGGCCAGCCAACGGTACTGCTGACCAAGCCCGTGTATGATGGAACGTGCGGGTCCGCCGCGGAAATCTCCATTTTCCTGACGACGCTTATAAAGCTGCGCCAGCGAGCATTCGACCAAGCTGGTAGCCATACCGACAATCGCGATCGCCCACATCCAGAACACCGCGCCCGGGCCACCAAGCGTAATGGCAACCGCAACCCCGGCGATGTTCCCGCCACCAACGCGACCGCCGACCGACACCAATAGCGCCTGCCTAGCCGAGATGGCATTAGGATCAGCGCTTTGGTTGTTTGAAGACAGCACACGGAACATGCGCTTGAAAAACTGAAACTGAACGAAACCGGTCAGTAGAGTGATGAAGACGCCGAAGATGACAAGAATTGGTACAAGCGACCAACCCCATGTCAGGTCATTGATGGCGCCGAACAGGCCGTCGAAAATTCCCATGTTTCCTATGTTTCCCTGTTAGTGATGACCATGCGCCGTGGGCAATGGTCTGATCGCCGCACCGCATCAAGTCTGGTAGCACCGGGCCCGCGTTCGACTCAATTTGGTGAGGTGATGCAACCAGTTGCAAAAAGGTCTTGCATGAGCGCCAGATAGCGCCACATTATTGTCCGGTGTTGATCAAAATATCTGACGTTTTCGGATTCGGTGGTCCGAAAAGAAGGGAGCAGGCCAAATATGACGGATGATTTCCAACGGAACCTGAGGTTGCTGACGAACCATTTCAAGTCTGTGGCCGAGGTTTGTCGTCAGCTGAAGATCAACCGGTCGCAGTTCAACAAATACCTCAATGGTGCCTCTCGGCCATCGCAACATGCCCTTGCGAAGATCTGCGATTTTTTTGGTGTCGAAGAAGGCGAGATATTACTTCCGCATGATAATTTTGCGGAACTGGTTCGACTTCGGCGTGACGCCAACGTTGGCCCATTGGCCTATTCTGCCTATCTGGAACAATTGGCCAGGCGCTCTCGCAATGATCTGTCCCGGTATGATGGTTTCTACCACGAATATTCCTATGCCATGACATATCCGGGATTGATCTTGCGGACTCTGGTACGACTGTCGACAGAAGGAGGTGTCACGCGTTACTCGCGCATCGAAAACATGGCGATCAAGGGCCGGGACAAGGCCCGCATGCATGGTCGCTATAACGGGCTGGCTTTCTACCTGAACGACCGCATCTTTCAGGTCGATTTCGATGCGATCACTGGCGAAGAAATCAGTCAGACAATTCTTTATCCTAATTTCAAGAACCGTCACAATCGGCTTCCCGGACTGAAGCTCGGAGTCTCGACCAGCAGTTCCAGAGAACCGCTTTGCGCGCGCGTTCTCTATTGCTTCCTCGGAAAAGAAACCAACATTAAGGACGCTCTTAAGGCGTGTGCAGTTTTTGAACCTGACGATCCGGAAATTGATCGATCAATAGAGATGATGGTAAGAAACACAATGAACATCGACGATTCACACTTTCGTGTAATGAGCGACTTGTAGGATCGGTCAAAACGATGTTGCTGAATAACTAGTGCGGTGCGAATCCACATCATAGTGTTCCATGTCCTAACGTCAGGCAAAATAGATGGCCAGTGCGATCAGTCCAACGCTATTGGCAAGGCCCCAAAGCAACATTTGGAGATGAGTATTCTGACCTCCTTCATGCCCGAACCAGTGGCAGAAGTAATTCCCTGCGATAAGAAATCCGGCCCAGGTGGTACAAAACAGCAATGCGCCAATCAGGCCCAGCGACAACCCCACTGAAATGATGACAATGCCTAAGGCTGCGCCCGCCAGTGCTCCAACACCAAGCCAAAGCCCGGCGACGGTCAGCAACTCCCAGCCGACAATGAACGAGAACAACCGGCGTCGGATCTTTCAGTTGGTGAGGTGCCAGTAAGCAACATGTACGTAGGCTTCTGGATATTCCTCACGCATACGTTCCATATCCATAACCTGCGCTGTATAGGTTTCGTTTAAGAACGGGTGAAACACATTCTCAAACTCACCTATCGTTAGCCAGGCCGCCATGAATGCCAAGTTGACGCACCCGGTAACAAGTAAAACAGTATCCAGCATCTCTTATCCGTGGATTTCGCCCGCCCGGGACCGGCCCGGACAAGCAGCTAAGTTCAGGATTCCCAGTACATGTATTGTGGGTAAATTTCATTGGAGATATGCACTGCAGCTCCTTTTAGATTGCTGTTGCGGTGATTATGTAGCGACCACCAGTAGGGCTGAATGATGACGCCCTCGTCGACCGTGATCTGTTCCAGCTTGGCCATGATCTCGCACCGGGCGTCCGGGTTTGGCGTCGCCAAAGCTTGATCGACCATCGCGTCGAACTCGGTATTCTCGAAACCGGTCTCGCTCCAGCTTGCTCCGCTTTTGTAGGCAAGCGCGAAAGTCTGGATGCCAAGCGGACGGTGGTTCCAGTTGGTGACCGAGAAGGGGTAACTCGCCCATTCGTTCCAGAAGGTCGAAGACGGGTAGACCGTGCGTTTCACGTTTATGCCCGCATCGCGCAGCTGGCCGGCGATCGCATCACCCGTGGCCTTCCAGAATGCGCTGTCGAGCGTAACGAGGTCGAATTCGTAATCGCTCATCCCGGCCTCTTCCAACAGGGCCAGGGCAGCTCCGGCATCGCGCTTCGGAGCACTGATGTCGGCATATTCAGGATGTTTGGGCGAGACGTGATGGTTTTCTGCGACGCTGCCGAGGTTGTTATAGGCGAGCTCCAGAACTGTGGCGTCGTTGACCGCCTGTGCCAGCGCGCGGCGTAGAACAGAACCGTGCTATCCTTCCCTCTGCCGGATCAGATCCCTACCTGGCATTGATCGCAAAGCGATGAGCGGTCCAATTGCAAAAGGTTGACTGGGAACTCGCGCAAAGGTCATACTCATATTATTTCATATGTACGAGGTGGACCGATGGCAAAACCATCCAGACCACGGAATTTGAGGAAGAAGATTTTGATGGGCGTGGCTGTATCGGCCATTCCGTTGGCTGGGTGCGATCTTATCGATGCAATTGAGTCTTCATCGGGTGGTCCAACCCCTAGCATAACCGCATCTCCGGACGAGATTGCAGCATTTGAAGCAGCGAAATCTCAGGGTACCGTGGCATCGGTCGAACAGTTTCTGCGCGGTTATCCTGACAGCATGCTGGTGCGAAAACTGCTGCAAGATCAATCGCCAGCTACCCTTAGCCGGATTAGCGACGCTGTTGTTCAGGGTTTAAGCCCTGCGGTTGTAAGCTCGCTTTCACCCGGCGTAAAACAAGCTCTTGGGATACAGGTGGATCGCGGTGATGGCGGCGATGGGCGTGAAGGCGCGTCTGACGGCTATAGCGGATAGCTCCCGAATATCAGCGCGTGAAACCTGATACCTCTTCCATTGAAAGCAGCAATTTGCTCTCGGTTTCCGTAATCGTAACCAACTACAATTACGGACACTATCTTCAGGCGTGCCTGGACAGTTTGTATGCTCAGACCTGCGTGCCGGACGAGATCATTGTGGTAAATGATGGCTCAACCGATGGCAGCTCCGAAATATTGGCGCTCCAGCAGGGGATCACCGTGATTGATCAACCCAATGGCGGGCAGGCAGCGGCGTTCAATGCTGGTTTTGCCGCCAGCCACGGTAAGATCGTGATGTTCGTTGACGCAGATGACAAGCTTGAACCGCAGGCGATCGAGGTTGTGCGCCGGTTGTGGAGCGACGAAATATCGGCTTTGTCCTTTGGGCTTTGCATGATCGACGGTCAGGGGCGAGGGATCGGGCAATATGCAATGGACTTGCCTGACGACGATCTTCTGGGCCGGATGCTCAGCCAACTGACGATTCCGTTCATGCCCACCAGCGGAAATGCCTTTCGCCGTGACGTTGTTGCTTGGGCCTTTCCTCTGCCCACGGAACGCTGGCGCATAAGTGCAGATGCGCTGCTTATTCGGGTGGCGGTCCTGGCGGCCCCGATCCGGCAAATCCGGCAGACGCTGGGGGCATATCGTGTTCATGGGCAGAACAACTATTTCCGCAGTGGCGTCACAGGCCCGTGGCGGGCCAACCGCGGTTTGCGTGACATTGCGCAGGCTGGCTTGGACCTTATCGCGTTGTCTGATCGCGCAGGGCGTGATTTGTCGCGTTCCGATCGCACGAAATTGCTGTTTGCGGCGTCGCGATGTCAGATGAAGGCCGAAAACCTCGTGTTTGACACGGGATCTCTGGCTGCATTTAGGAAACGAGCATTGTCGCTTGCTCAAGGCGGGCGAGTAACCTCTAGCCTGTGGCTTTATCTCACCTGCGCCCGTTTCAGCCGAACCATCAGGAAATGGAGTGTTGATCCCCGGTATCAACGACGTTTCTTGCGCACTGCACTCGATATTCTACGAGGCCGCAGATTGACCCGCGATCTTGCCGCGCCTGGAGCCACTCGCACACCTTTTGAGGCCCGTCTGTCGCCGGAATCTGAACCGCCCCAGGATCCCATGGAGTGGCTGACAGGTCCGGAGTGGTCCCGTGATCACAGCACGGGTGGTGCTGACCTGAGTGCCGGGAGAGGGCGGTTCAGCTTTGCGCGGGTCTGGTCCGGACCCGCCAAGCTTAGCTTGGATGTTGTTCCGCGTTCAGATCTACCCGTTGAGATCGCAGTCTTTCACAATGGATTGCCAGTGGGATCTGAAGAAGTCATATCGAAGAAAACTATAACAGTCGTGCTGCCCGAAGCAGCAAGGTTGCCTCCCCCCCCGGATGATATTGAGCTACGGATTACGGATCAGTTTCCCGGGCGATTTGGCGTGTTTTCCAGGATTTGGCGCAAAGCCCATCGCCTGCAAATCCAGCGCATCGGGTTGGAGCCGGAGCCAGCTGAACCAGCTTCAGCTGTCGTGCCGGTGGCTGGCAGTGCTCTGATGTCGGGTTTTGGGGATGTGGTGCAGACGAAAAATGGTCACGTGTTGTCGGGCGAGCGGTTGATTGGTTCTGGCGAGGCACTGTCACTGGCTGTGCCGCCCCTAAAGCCGCCCTTTTGCCTGCAGTTGAGTTTTTCACCGGATCAAGTGCCAGGGTCTTTGACAATTGGAATACGTGACGCGGTATACCACGCTGAAATCGGTCCTTCGGGACAGTGCTTGATCGAAATTCCACATATGATGGACGTTTTTGACAGCCCGGCCGTGCTGAGATTTGACCTGCAACCACAGGAATTCCTGGATGACCCGGTCATCGAAATTCAAAGCATGTCTTGGCTACCCGAGGGTCCGGTTGGGCGGTATGAGTTGCCTGCACTGGTTCCGGGTGGCTGGGCTGGTCCGGGCACAGGGAGGGCCTTGTCGTCGTTCCTGTCCGATGGCTGGATGCATGATCCGGACGGCACCGCGATGATGTTTGGAAGCACCGCACAGATTGTGGTGTCGCAGGCGGCTGTTCGCACCGGTTCCGTTCTGCGCCTTGATCTGGAGCCTTTGGACCCAATCGCGCTGCGGGATCGGCTGGTGCTGGTGATCAATGTGGGCGGCACTGCCCGAGCAACGGTACAGCTAACCGGGGCGGGAATTGTCGAAGTCGATCTTGACGGCGTTCTGGCGGGCCCCCGGCATCGGATAGAAATCGATATCTACGCCGCTACTCGCCCACAGGATAACCAAGATGACGGGCTTGTCGGAAACCACGGTGGTCTGCGGCTGAACCGGATTGGAGTTGCTGCCGACAACGGGCAAGAACAAGCGCTGGCTCAGCCCGTCCCGGCTTTGCCGGATATGCAGGTCGCGCGCATTCTGAAACAGCTGCGGCAAGCGTTGCGGCAAGGGGCCGATTATTCAAAACTCGAAGCATTCAGAGACGAGCTGACCGCCGCTATTTCTGCGCTTAGCCCCTCAGCCGCATTTGGTGGGCTGGCAGCGAATGACTTGGATATGCTGACGCAATTGTCGGCAAAACTTCCAAGCTGCAAACAAAAGTTTGAACCGCTGGATCGGGCTGATTGGTTGCGTGATCTGGCGCTTCGAATGCTGCAGGGTCCCGGATATATAACTCTGCAGGGAACAGAGCTGACCGCCTTGCCCGAGCTGACGCCGGATTTCGCCCGGATACTTGGGGCTTACCTCGTTGCCGATCCAGTTGCTGGCACCAAGAAATCTGAATTACAGGCCTATCAGGATCACTTGGTTTCGATACTGTCTCAGGCGCGCGAAGTTATCGCCAATAGCCCGGAAAACAGCCCCCTTGGTCTTTTGGCGGGGCAGGTGGTTACATCCTTCCGCGCCCGGCAGTTGCTGTTCAGTGATCTGCCGCTGCGACCGCATGTTCAAGCTTTTGCACAGGCGCTTGAGGCCAAGCTGCTGAGGGCCGGGTTCGATTTGTTCGCGCCGCAAACCCGTGCGCGCGGGCCGCGTCGTGGCCCGTTCAGAATTGGGGTGGTCCTGCACAACACGAAACCTTCGCCTGAGACTTGGATATGGCGCGCATTGTTACGCAAGCTCTCTGCTGACCGGGTCGAAGTGACGCTGTTTTTGACAGAACAGAATGCGGCCCCCGACTCGGGCTTTGAAGGCTGTCGGGTGGTCGGCCTTGCCGGGTATTCCCTATCCGAGACGGTGGTCTCCATTCGCAGAGCTCAGGTGGATGTGATGCTGCTTGGTGCCAATTTTTATGGCCATTGCTTCATGGCCGAGCTTTGCGCGCATCGATTGGCGCCAAGGCAGATTGCATTGTCGGCGGTTTTCCCGGCGACTACCGGATTTGCCAGTGTTGACAGTTTTGTTCTTGGTAAATCCGTGGCCCCTTCATGCGCTTCCGATGACTATACTGAGACGATACATTGGGCCCCCGGCGCTGGGCAGGCGTTCGACATACCTCCGGCACCCAGGGTGAATGTGGATGCGATACAGGTGACTCGTAAGCGAGTCGGCATCGATGCTGGGGCGGTAATGCTTGTCAGTGGTGCAATGACGGACAAGATAGGCGCGGAAGTTCTACAAGTCTGGACCCGCGCGTTGGCAGCCGTTCCCGAGGCTGTGCTGGTGCTTTATCCTTTTGCCGCCAGCTGGCAGCAGACCTATGACGGATCGATTTTCAATGCCCGAGTGGCAGAGGCCTGTAAAACCGCCGATGTCGATCCGCGCCGGATCCGCATCCTCCCTCCGATCCCGAATGCAGAAGTCAAACAGGTGTTGGTTGCAGCGGATTTGTATCTGGACAGCTTCCCGTATTCCGGGGCAACGACCACGGTTGAAGCGTTGCAATGCGGTCTGCCCGTTGTTGCCTTGCAAGGTAAAACGCAGCGCGGACATCAAGCTGCAGGTTGGCTGGCAGAATTCGGGCTGGGTGATCTGATTGCCAATTCGCATCAGGCCTATGTGGATATTGTGGCTGATCTGGCTGGTGATCCCGCCCGCTTATCTGAGGTGCGAGCCCGGATTGCGGAAAGTCGGGAAACGGCGATGAAGCAGCACGAATTCGCGCGCTGGTTTGAGGACCTGCTGCTGCCCAAGTCCCAAGGCGGCCCGGAGCCGCGTTATCTGTTTCACCACATGCCAAAAACAGGCGGCACCAGTCTGAAGCGGATCTTCAGCAGTTGGTTCGAACTGGCCGAAGATTATCGCGCGCCCTGGGCCTATATCATGCCACCAGCCTTGGATCTGGATAGTTTGGGAGCGAAGACGATGCTATGTGGTCATTTTGCAGCCGATCGGGCCCGGTTGACGGAAAGATATCCGCAAACTGCCAACTCAGATCGCTGGCGCAAAATCACTTTTCTGCGTGACCCGCTGGAGCGTGCGATTTCAATTCACGCCTATGAAAAGAAACTGCGGCTCGACTATGATCAAACCTATCAACCCGTCCCGCTGGGAGAGTACCTGCGGAGCAACGAAGGGATCTTTCTGACGCATTTCGAGTGTGATGAAAGCAACTGGCGACAGGTGCTGGACAGTTATTGGTTTGTCGGCACGCTCGAACGGATACCTGCGTGTATGGACTATTTGGCAGCCAAGCTCGGCAAACCTGCACCGGATGTGCTGCCGCATGAAAACGCAAGCTTGCGAACCGAGGACGCGACAGAGGAAGACATCGCCGTATTTCGCGCGAACAACGCCATCGAATTCGAGATATATGACGCCGTGTCTGCGCGTCTGGACACGTTATTGCCCTAACATACGCGCGATCAGGTCCCGTGCTGAATAACGTGGTGCCCAGCCGGGGTAATCGGTTTGAAACGAGCGTGTATCCGAAATCCACCACTGATGATCACCATAGCGGGGTTCGGGGTTAATCCGGCGCGGCACTTCGCGGCCTAGCAGGTCCTGTGCGATATCCAGCGCCTCGATTACAGAAACCGAGCTGCCACGCCCGCCGCCCATGTTATAGACGCCCAAAAGTTTGTTGCCCTGCATGACGCGCACGAACGCCTCGGCCAGATCATCTGCATGTAAATTATCGCGCACCTGCTTGCCGCCATTGCCGATCACTTCATAACATTCGCCACGTAAGGCGGTCCGACAGAGGAAGGACAGAAACCCGTGCGCTTTGGAACCGCTGTGATCCTCGCCCGTCAGACATCCAGCCCGGAACACCGCAGCTCTCAGGTCAAAGCGGGTGGCATATTCCTGAACCATCAGATCTGCCGCAGTTTTTGATACTCCGAACAGGCTGTGCTGTGTCTGATCGATGGACATGGATTCATCGATACCATGTGCGTAAAACGGGTGGTCCGGCGAAGGTTCCAACCGGCTGTCATGTTCCTGCAATGGCAGCAGATTAGGACGGGTGCCGTAGACCTTATTCGTGGATGTAAAAAGAAATGCCGCGTCCGGAGCGAAAGTGCGGCACGCGTCAAGCAAGTTCAAAGTTGCAGTGGCATTGATGGCGAAATCGGTGAAAGGATCACGCGCCGCCCAATCATGCGAAGGCTGCGCGGCTGCGTGGACGACCACAGCCAGACCCCGACCGATCTTGCGAAACAAGGCTCTGATTGCCTCGTCGTCGCGAATATCCAGATTGTAGTGCTGGTAACCTGGGCAGCTGGCGGCAAGCGCTGCCTGTTTACCTGCATTGCTGGCGGCGTCCCCAAACAGCACCCGCCGCATATCATTGTCTATGCCGACAACGTCAAACCCCAACGCCGTAAATCTGCGCACAGCAGCAACCCCGACAAGTCCCAGTGATCCGGTCACAAGGGCCAGGCTGTTGGTGGTCACGGGCTGGGTCTCCGGCTGTCTCTGAATGTGTTTAAATTCTAATATCTTTGTCGCTAAACCTACCGTTTTCGCGTATAAGGAACAAGCTACTTTAAGGCTTTACAGATGTTCGACTATTCGGTTCTGGATGGTGTGGCTTAGAATTTTAATAATCTCAACGCTTTTTTTTCAAGCGTTGACAGATGACGTATTTGCTCAGTCTGCCGGACCGGGGGCGGGCAAGCGGGTTGCGTTTGTCGTTGGCAACTCGGCCTATCAGGGCACTCTTGGCAAGCTGCGAAATCCAGTCAACGACGCCACAGATGTTGCCACCAAGCTTGAAGAGCTTGGGTTCGAGGTCATACTCGCCACCGATCTGAGCCTGCACGCTTTCCGGGCCTCACTGCTGAATTTCGCAACCGAGATTGAAGGCGCAGATACATCGTTGTTTTTCTATGCAGGACACGGTGTGCAGGTGAACAATGAGAACCACCTGATTCCGGTGGATGCCCAAATAAACCGCGACCGCAACCTGTCTGACGAGACGATTACAGTAAACCGCGTGGTTGGTTTGATGAACCAATTCACCGAAACATCGATTGTTCTGCTTGACGCCTGCAGGGACAATCCGCTGACCAGTGATATACCGATAGGCGGGCAAGTGGACGGGTTCGGGCGGGGCCTGGCACGGGTGAGGGCGGATGGGGGGTCGTACATTGCCTTTGCGACAGCACCGGGGAATGTCGCGTATGACGGCGAGGGGCGTAACAGCCCGTTTACCACGGCTTTGTTGAAGCACATCTCGACGCCTAACACTGATATTCGTCTGATGATGGCTGACGTGCGGCGCGATGTCTTTGCAGCTACGCAGCAACGGCAATTGCCGTGGGAGAATAACTCGTTAATCGGTCGTTTTTTCTTTGATGAAAACAGTACGCTGCAACGTCTGGACAGCAGCGCCCGCACCGAGGCTGAGGCGTGGCAGGCGATTGCCAGCACGAACCGGCGCGAGGATTACGCAGCTTTTCTGCAAGCCTTTCCTGACGGGAATTTCGCTTCGGTGGCGCGTCTGAAAATCACCGCGCTGGAACAATCCGAGGAACGCGCAAGCGCGGCGCAGTCGGGATTTGTCCGGGCGCGGGCGACCAATACCGAAGAAGAATGGAACAATTTCCTACAAACGTTCCCCGAGGGGATATTGGCCGATATTGCCCGCGAAGAACTGCAGGAATTGCAGGACGAGATCGAGCGCAACCGCATGACGCTTGAGGAAATCCACTGGCGCTCTATCGAAAACTCTCATGCGGCTTCGGATTTCCGCATGTTCCTGTCGCTCTATCCTCAAGGCGCGTTCTCCGACCTGGCGCAACAGCGCCTCGAAGCGACCCTGCGCGCCGAAGAGATCGTTGCCTCACTGGCTGACGGAGCCTTGCCCGAAGATGTCAGTGATGTTCGACTTGAGCGGGAAATCAAGCGCAAGGTGACGCAGATACCAGTGCAGTTCATTCAATACGGTTTGAATGCGCTGGGGCATCAGGTCTCTGATATCTCCGGCGTTCTTGATGCCCCGACGCGCCGGGCGGTACGCAATTATCAGGCCACCATCGGTGCCTCGCAAACGGGCCGTCTTACACCGCAACAGATCGTGGATCTCCTGCTATCGGCTGCGGCGCTGGGCGACAGTCATGCGTTGACGGCAACGGGGATCATGCTGACCGCGGGGCAGGGATTGCGCAAGAACGAGAAGATGGCACGCCTGTGGCTGGACCGGGCGGCAGATCAGGGCAATGGGCTGGCGATGGCCAATCTGGGCATCCTCTATCGCGATGGATTAGGGGGTGAGCGCGATCTGTCCAAAGCCCGATCCTTGCTGACCGTTGCCGTGACATTGGGTGTTGAAGGGGCCGAACCGGTTTTGCGGAGCCTTGGAAATTGAGAGTGTACGCGATCCTATTGATCGGGATCATGCCCGTTTTGGCTGACGCACAGCTTCTGTTGCCGACCCCTGAACTTCGTGTTGAAAAAGACTGCGATATCTGCCCTGAGATGGTGATCCTGCCGGACGGGTTGTATATGTCCCGCGCCCCGGTGATGGTTGAAGAATTCCGCGCTTATGTTCAGGAAACCGGCTACAAAAACGCTGGTTGGGGGTGCAAATGGAACTTTCCGGGTTTTGAACAGGGTCCGCGACACCCGGCGACTTGCATCACCTATGAGGGGGCCGAAACCTATGCCGATTGGCTCAGCGACAAGACTGGCAAGCCTTATCGACTGCCCACCGCCGAAGAGCTGACTTACGCGGTGATGGCGTCGGCAACGACAAACTATTGGTGGGGTCAGCAGATTGGGCGGGATCGCGCAACGTGTCTGGGGTGCGGTCGGGCGCTGGACGCCGTGGGGACAACCCCCGTGGACAGTTATGAGGCCAATCCCTTTAACCTGCTGGATGCCGTGGGTAATGTCTGGATCTGGACAAGTGATTGTGTGTCCGCTGCGTGCGAGGAACGGCTTCTGCTGAGCGGGGGCTGGTCAAGCCCGCCATCGGATCTGAGGATGACCAAAAGCATTTTCAACAGCGTAACGGTACCTTTCAATACCTATGGCATTCGTGTGGTGAGGGAGTTCGAATGACACATATAAGTTGGTTTTTCCACGTCCTGATTTTCTGTTTTGCCGGGGGCATTGCATGGGCGCAGAACGAGACAAGCTCGGGTAATGTCTTTCGCGATTGTGATAGCTGTCCCGAGATGATCTTGTTGGAAAATGGCTCTGCTATCGCCGCAACTTTGATCACCCGCGCACAATTTGCCGAGTTTGCTGCAGAAACCGAATTACCCGGCGATGAAAGCTGTTTTATCCGTATCGCCAAACGATGGAAGAACACACCCGGCAAAGGCTGGTCTGACCCGGGGTTTGAACAGGGGCCGGATCATCCTGCGGTTTGCATGAACTGGCTTGAGGCCACAGCATATACGGACTGGCTTAGCGAGAAGACTGGTCAGTATTACCGTTTGCCAACCTACGAAGAATCCGTAGCCGCCACGGCGGCGGGGGCGGAAACGGCCTTTTGGTGGGGTGATGATTTCGCCGAAATCTGTGACCGCGCGAACGCCGCAGATGCCAATTTCAAAGCTGCTTTTCCTGAAGATGGCCGGAAGTTTCTGACCTGCGACGACGGGTATACCTATACCTCTCCGGTCAGGGCCTTTCCGCCCAATCAACTGGGTCTCTATGATGCGGTAGGCAATGTCTGGCAATGGACCAACACCTGCTTCAAAGGCGACTGTTCAAATGCGGTTTTTCGTGGTGCCTCGTGGGTAGTGCCCGCTAAAAACCACTTCCGCAACGACGGGCAATGGGCCGACAGGATTATTCTGCGCAATTCGGCGGTAGGTTTCCGCGTCTTACGGGACGCGCAATAGCCGGATGCCGCATCTCAGAGACAGCACCAAGAAAATTCTGGTCACAGGCGGTGCCGGTTTCATTGGCTCGCGTCTTGTGGATCGGCTGCTGGCACAAGGCCACGATGTTCTGTGTGTCGACAATCTGTTCACCGGGTCCAAGCGCAATATCGCGCATCTGCATTCAAACCCGAATTTCGAGTTCATGCGCCATGACGTGACCTTGCCATTATATGTCGAAGTGGATGAGATCTATAATCTCGCCTGTCCTGCCTCGCCGGTACATTACAAACATGATCCGGTTCAAACCGTTAAGACATCGGTACATGGCGCGATCAATATGCTGGGTTTGGCCAAACGGTTGGATGCGCGAATTTTTCAGGCGTCAACGTCGGAGGTCTATGGTGATCCCGCGACGCCGGAGCAATCCGAAGATTATTGGGGGCATGTTAATCCGATCGGGCCGCGCTCTTGTTATGACGAAGGGAAGCGTTGTGCCGAAACTCTATTCTTCGACTATCATCGGCAGCATGGGTTAGACATAAAGGTCGCCCGGATTTTTAATACTTATGGCCCGAACATGCATCCTGCTGACGGACGGGTGGTTTCGAATTTCATCACGCGTGCATTAACCGGTAAACCGCTGATCATCTATGGTGATGGCAGCCATAGCCGTTCATTTTGCTATGTGGATGATCTTGTCGACGGCATTATGGCGCTAATGGGGACCGATGCTGGAGTGACCGGTCCGCTCAACCTGGGAAACAGGCAGGAGATCACGATATTACAGTTGGCTCAGCGGGTGTTGTCACTCACGGAATCGCCCTCGGGGATTGAGTTTCAGGACACTACACCAGATGACCCAAGACGTCGCCGACCGGATCTTACCCGCGCCAAGGCCGTGCTTGACTGGACCCCGCAGACTGATCTTGATGAAGGGCTACGGCGTACCATCGCGTATTTTCGGGGCAACTCCGGTTGAACTGCAAGCCGTCAACTCATGGCCTGGAATTCTACGCGGCGGTTTTCCTCGGCGCGCGGATTGCTGGAGTTGACCGGAAAACGTTCCCCCATCCCGACTGTTTCCAGACGCTGAGGTGCGATACCACATTCCTGTACCAGATGACGCGCGACTTCTTTCGCGCGCAGTACCGAAAGGCGCTGGTTATATTCATCCGAGCCGGATGTATCCGTGTGCCCAATGATGCGAAACAGGTCAATCGGGCTGGTCTTCATTGCGGTACACATAGCTGACAGCTTGGATTTCTGACTTTCATCCAGCGCAGCAGAATCGTACCCGAATTTGATATGCATATTGATCTGCAATTCGGTGTCGAGCTTGGCGTAGACCAGTGGCTTATTCGGATCGGTTGCACTGGTGACCTGAGTGGTATCCGGCGTTGACGTCGTGCCGGTTTCCTGTGTCGTGATTGCTGTTTCCGTCGTTGGCAGGGTTGCAGTTTGCGCCGAAGGTGAGATCTCAATGCTTTCGGGGCTTACCGCCTCGGCCTGAATATCCTCTACCGTGACCAACGAAACACCACGGGCATTCGAACTGCCGTCAAGCGAGCGGGTCAGCGGCCGGTTCTGAACCTCAATCTGCCGGTTGAAAATCTCATTGATTTCCTCCGGAGTCATCTCTTGGCCAAGCGCGGGCAGGGCCAGAACGGCAAGGCAGATTCCGCCGATACATCCTGAATAAAACCGCATTTGAATCACCTGAGAAAAAAGGATTTGTACGGTCCCGATACTAGGTTAATATCTACAAATATTCAATTCTGTCTTTTGTATTGGCTGCTTCTTCGGCCCTGTGTTGTGGGCTGCCGGACTTGGGTGAACGCTCGGTATGACAGTTCCGACGACCAAAATTCCACACCCGCCGCGCCGTGCGGCTTTATATGTCGCCGGGGCGGGGCTGACCCATACCGGCCGGGTGCGGTCTGACAATGAAGATGCTATCTTAACTGATCCAACCGGGGTTCTTTGGGCCGTGGCCGATGGGATGGGTGGATACGGGAACGGAGATGTAGCCTCAGACATAATCACGCGTCATTTGTCTGAAGTGGTTGATACGATGTCAGCAATACCTGCGCTGCGTAGTAGCCTTCAGGCGGCGAATACTGAAATTCAGTCAGTGGCGCGGTCCAAGGGAACACAACGCTTTGGTGCAACGGTGGTGGCGTTGATGTTTCAGAACGGTCACGCCAATATCGTTTGGGCGGGTGATTGTCGTGCATATCTGATGCGACAACGCTGCCTTAGGTTGCTGACACGTGATCACACGGTCGTTCAAACTATGGTCGATGAGGGGTTGCTGCGTGATGAAGACAGCGCCAGCCATCCTGACGCTCATGTTGTCACCCGCGCCGTCGGATATGAACCTGAGATTGAACTTGATGCGCTGTCCGTTCCGGTGGTGCCAGGTGATATTCTGATGCTGTGCAGCGACGGGCTGACGGCGTGTCTGGGTGATCATGACATCGCCGATTGCGCATTGAGGGCGACAGACCCCGAGGCCCTGTGCGCCGATCTTATAATCCATTGCCTTGAACGCGGTGCGCCGGACAATGTTTCGGTGGTATCGACCTTCGTGCAGGAAGCACGCTGATGCGACAAGGTACGCTGATCGGCCCGATCATCATTGCGATAGGTTTGATTGCCGCGGCGATTGCCTTTGCGGTGGTCGGAGCGGTCTTGCAGACCGCCGATGGCGGGACTGAGTTACGGCTGGATCGTGCCGAAGACAGGATTGAGACCCTGACCACCGAAATCAAAGCGCTGAGTCAGGCGTTGAATGAAGCTGAAACAGCCATTGAACGACAGGCGGAAGCGAATGCGCTTCTTGCGGCCCAGGTGCCCTCTGCCGCGACGACAAATCCCGTCGGCGATGCAGCACAGGGGTTAAGCCTTGATGTGACGCAAACCATGCCCGAGATCGCGGACCACATTCCCACTGAAGAGATGACCGAGGTCATGCAGTTGGCCAAGGCGCGTTTCAACAAGGGGATAACGCAACCGCGCAATTCCACGATGCTCAAGCTGTTGGGTCAGCCACGGCGCGACTATGGCACCAACTGTCAGGGTATCACCAACGCGGCGCTGAGCGCGCTCGTGGAAACAAGGCAGGTGGGTCCAATTCGTGTAACCCTGCTGCGTCCGGCGCTGGACTCGCTGGAGCGGATTTTTAACACCCTGCAAGCCACCGAACCTGATATCTATGCAGCGCTCGGGACGGCAGGTGGCCTGTGCGTACGGCTGATCCGGGGCTCCAGCAGTTCGATCTCCAATCACTCATTCGGCACGGCGATCGACATCAAGCTTCAAGGACAGCTGGATGGCTTTGGCGATGGTGGTACGCAGTTTGGTCTGTTGTTACTGGCCGAGTTGTTCAATGCCGAAGGCTGGTATTGGGGCGCGACCTATCGCCGTGAAGATTCGATGCATTTCGAAGTTGGCGAGGAAACGTTGCTGCGCTGGCGCGCAGAAGGTCAGCTGTAGCTGATGGTGCGCAGAGATGCTCAGCCAGCGTCGGGCAAGCAGGTCTTCGAGAAAGCTGCGGTTCCCATATTCGATTTGATTGACCGTATGGATGAAGAAGTGCGCGCTGGCGAATCTGCGTTGTTGGCGCGTGCAAAAGAGGCCCTGACCGTGTTCGCAGGTGCGTTGGAGCAAAGCGATGTTCCGCAGCCTGCGATTGCTCCGGCGCGATTGGGGCTCGCCATGCTGATCGATACGCGGGCCCGCGCGCAGAGCGCTTTGAAACTGACTACGTGGAGTGTTCTGGCGCAAAAGGCTTTGTTTGATGACCACCAAATGTCGCTGTCGCGTATACGCGAGTTTTCCCAAACCGCCTGCGATGCCGGGGCTGACTATGCTGGTCTTGCAGCGTTTCTGGACGATGTGGCGCTGCAAGTACAAACGGGTGGTCGCAGCCTGACAAGAAGCCGCTCGAATTGGGGCGTGTTTGCGGTGCTGAGTTTTCTGGTGTTTTTGCTGTCGCTGGCCGGATATGCGTGTTGGCTGGAGTATCGGTTCCACGCCAGAATTCTGGATCGGTTTGAACAGGATATTGGTGCGATTACGCTGGCACCTGATATGGCAAGGGCCGAGTTGACCAACTCACTGACACAGGTTTCCCAAGCGCGGGATCGGGTGGTTCGTGCAGCACAATATGCACCGTTGCGCCGGGTTGTTCGATTGCCACGCGTGGACAGCGAAACAGTCGCGGAAAACAGATACCGGTCTGACGTAGCCAAAGTTGGTCCCGCCACGCTGGCCACTGTACTGGAGGAGGTGCTGGCGACCGAAGGCGACAGCCTGAAACTTTACGACGCGCTTCGGGCTTTTGCTGTGCTCAGCGGTGATCTGCAATGGTCACCCGCCTATCTTGAAGGCTGGTTGGAGGATAACCAAGACGCCCATGGTTTACCCGGGTTTTCTCGTCATGTGATGGCGTTTCCAACCCCCGACGGTACGATACAGGCCACCGATGCGCAGATACAGGATCTGGCGCGTGGCTTTGCCAGCGAGACGTCCGAGGCGGATCGGGTGTGGCTGGAACTGTTGCGCGCTTCGCAGACCCGGGCTCTGCCGTCCTGGAATCCCGAGGCAAATATACCGGGTCTGTCCGACATCCTTGTACGCCGTTCCGGCGTTGCGTTGGATTCGGCTTTGCCGGGGTTGTTCACGCAGGACGGCTGGGCCTATGCGCGGGATTACGGCATTGGCGTCGCCGTACAGGATGCCCGCCGCATGGTTCCGGTGGTGTTGGGTCAGATGTCTGACCCGGTCAATCAAACCCCGGACGAGGTTCAGGCCCGATTGCATCGGGAAACGATTGCCGTGTGGACGGAGTGGTTGTCCGATCTGCGGGTGGAACCGTTCGATGACCCGGATCGGGCCATTCTGGTTTCAGGCGTATTGGCGCAACGCGCGAATCCGCTATCGCAGGTGCTGCGCGCAAGCTGGACGCAGATGGGAGGGCGGGACCAAAGCCGAAGCTTTGACCAAAAGGTCGAATTGGGCCGTGTCTTTGGTCCGGTGGTCCAATGGATGGATGAAGGCGGCATGGCAGAGCTCAGCCAGTTGTTTTCAACATTGAACGTGGCGCTCAGCACGCGGCAGCGCGACGGAGAGAAAGGTACAGCGAAACTGGTTAGCGTGC
This sequence comes from Ruegeria sp. BE3, assembly GCF_056538865.1. Taxonomy (NCBI): domain Bacteria; kingdom Pseudomonadati; phylum Pseudomonadota; class Alphaproteobacteria; order Rhodobacterales; family Roseobacteraceae; genus Ruegeria; species Ruegeria sp. BE3. The sequence goes on from NZ_JBQFTW010000005.1 coordinate 171,858, forward strand.
AGGAGCGTGCGCGGACGATCAACGTGCTTCAAACTGCCCCCCGGATCATTGTGCAGATTGCCGAAGATGTGCTGGCACAGGCCAACGCGGCAACCTCTCAGTCCGGCGCAGATCCACTGGTTCTACGCTGGCAACAAACCATCTATCCCACCTGCCGCAGAGTGTTGCACAATCAGTACCCATTCGCAGACGGTGCGGACGCAGTTCCGTCCGAGGTTACTGCATTGATGGCCCCAAACGGCAGTCTGATGCAATTCTACAGTGCTTATCTGGCCCAATTCCTCGATCAATCCTCACGGCCATGGCGCTGGAAACCAGAAGCGCGTTTTGCCGGGCTGGACCCAGATTCAGCCGCCTTTTTCGAACGTGCCGTCCTGCTGTCCGATGCGCTTTTTGATGCGCAGGGTCAGTTGCAGTTGCAGTTAGAGATGGCGGCATTGGCCGAACGCGGACGAATGGTCGTCGCAGTGGGGGGGCAGGGCGCACCAGTGCGTGCAACGGGTGAACCCGCGATATTGGCATGGCCGGGCCCGGCGCCGTTAATGGGGGCCAGTATCAGCTTCCGCGAGGGCACAGACAATGCAGAGCTTAATGCCGCTGGATATTGGGGATTGCTGAGGCTTCTGGATCGGTTCCGGCTGCGGTTTCGCGACGAAGGTGCCCGGGTTCTGGTCGACATTCGCAGCGATGATGGACGCGCTTTTGTGGAAATTGTGTTCCCGGATGCGGCGAACCCAGTTTCGGCGCGCAGCTTGATGCGTGGATTCTCATGCCCACCGGTTCTGTAAATTGCGCGCCGGGACTCTGCGGCGCGCCATGCCTGTGCTACATTAGCACGCAGATTTGAAAGAGATTTTCAGGAAGCGAGTGCAGTGATGTTTGACGAGCGGCATTTCCAAGCCAAGACCGAGCCAGTCGATACCCCCGACGACCCGGATGGGTTGCGCTTTGCCCGGATGACCGGCTTCGATGCCATCAGCACGTGTTTCAAATTCGAACTCACACTGCAGTCATCCGATTTCAACGTTAGTTCGGACAAGTTGCTGGGAACTCCCGTTACGGTCCGGGCCGGGTTTGAAGAACACGAGCGCTATTTTCACGGCTTGGTTGATCGGTTTCGCTTTGCCGGTCTCAAAGAAGGGTGGGGTTTTTATGAGCTCACGCTCAGGCCTGCCTTGTGGTTTCTATCGAAGACCACAGATAATCGCATTTTTCAGGCCAAAAGCGTTGTCGAGATCATCGAAGAAATTCTGGGTGAGCAGGACAATCTGCTGTTCGAACTGCGTCTGAACGAAAGTTATGAGCCGCGCGACTATTGCGTTCAATATGGTGAAAGCGATCTGGATTTTATCCAGCGGCTGATGGAGCATGAAGGCATTTATTATTTTCATGAATTTGACGATGGGGAACACAAGCTGGTTCTGGTCGATGACATTGCCACCTTGATTGCCACCGATGGGATGTCCGAGATCGAATTTGAAGGCGACAAGATTGATTTTGCGCAGGACCCGCAAGTCATCACGGATTGGGACAGAACTGATGCTGTCGTGCCGGGTGCCTATGTGCATACCGACTATGATTTCATCAAACCGTCCGCCGATCTGATGGCGCTGGACGAGCTGCCGGTCGGACATGAACAGGACGACAAGGAACGTTACAGCTATCCCGGTACCTATAAGGACCATGGACGCGGCAAAGATCTGGCCACTGTCAGACTGCAAGAGGGCCTGTCCCCGGCACAAAGGATCACTGCTGTATCCACCGCACGAATGCCGTGGTCCGGTGCGCGCTTCAAGTTGGCGCTGTATCCGCGTGATGCCGAGAACGCGGAATACTGTATCCTGCGGGTCGATTATGACATGCAGGGCAAGGCCTATTCGTCGCTTCTGGGCGACAACGAACACCCCGGCTTCGAGGCCAGATATCTTCTGATGCCCGGTGATATCCAATACCGGCCACCCCAAGTAACTCCAAAATCCGTTATGCGTGGCCCGCAGACAGCTGTGGTTGTGGGCCCATCCGGAGAAGAGATTCACACAGATGAATACTCGCGCGTCAAAGTGCAGTTCCATTGGGACCGCGAGGGGGCGAATGACGAAAATTCCTCGTGCTGGGTGCGGGTGTCGTCCGTCTGGGCTGGGGCGGGTTGGGGCTTTATCCAGATACCGCGCATCGGGCAGGAGGTCATCGTTGATTTTCTGGAAGGTGATCCGGATCAGCCGATTATCACAGGCCGCGTCTATAACGCAGAACAGATGCCGCCTTACGGGTTACCTGACAATGCGACGCAATCGGGTTGGAAGTCTAACTCGTCATTGGGCGGGGGCGGCTGGAATGAATTGCGTTTCGAAGACAAAAAGGGCTCGGAAGAGGTATATTTCCAGGCCGAAAAGGACCACAATGAGCTGGTCAAGAATAATGAGACCCGCACCATTGGCAACGATTGGGTCGAGGATGTGGGCCATGACGGCACCCAATCCATCGGCAATGACCGCACCGAAAGTGTCGGCAACAACAAGTCTACATCGGTGGGTGTAAACCGCGATGTGACCATCGGCAGCCATGACACTGAAACAGTCGGCGCAACGCGTACGCTTACTGTCGGGGATACGGAATCGATCACCATCGGCTCCAGTTCCACTGAAACCATCGGTTTGAACCACACCCAGACCGTAGCGGCGCTGCAGACCGTATCAGTTGGTGCGGCGCGTACCGATACGGTAGGCGCTGCAGAAACCCGATCTGTCGGGGCGGTACAGACGAATACAATCGGTGCGAGCCGTTCAATGACCGTGGGGGCGCAACAGGATCACGAGATCGGTGCTGATGACAGTTGGAAAATCGGCGGTAACCAAAAGGTCGAAATCGCAGCAACGCAAGATGTCGAGATTGGTGCCGACGGGGCCTATAAGATTGCTGGTTCAAGGTCTGTGAATGTCTCTAAAGACTCGAAACACGTAATTGCTGAGATGATGGAGGTCGAGGTTGGCAAAGATCTGTCGATCAAGGCCGTCGACAGCATCACTTTGGTTTGTGGAGATGCCAAGCTGCAGATGAAAAAGGACGGAACGATTGTGCTGGATGGCAAAGATCTGTCGTTGAAGGCCAGCGGTAAGATCGTAGCCAAGGCCAGTGGCAACATGACATTGAAAGCCAGCAAGATCAGCCAGAACTGAGTTCGCCTATTGGGGGGTCACCCAAAAAGATTGCCAAAGCAGTCTTCTGGTTTGACCGGCGGGTCCGAGGCCCAGGCCAGCGGCGGTGTCAGCGAAGAAGCCACGGCTGGAGGATCGGAAACGGGCTGCAGGGCTGCGTACAACGCATCCGGGTTAAATGCTGGGCTTTGTGACATGCAAAGCGCTGGGAAAACAGCGGCGGCCCAGTTTTCAACCCCTGCCTGATCGGCAGACTCCACAGGACAACACGCCGCCAGAGGAAAGTGCCGCCCGACGGCATCTTGGCTGGGCAATATCGCCAGAGCCAGCATATGCTCCGGCCCCTGTATCAAAGCGTGCAGGGCCGTCTCAGGCCAGATTTCGGGCCGACGGGCCGGTTCGGCCAGATGCAGGGTCAGCCATCTATCCAGCAAAGGCCGGATATGTGGTCTCAACCCGCGTGCGATGAAATCGCCGGATGCTGGCATTTTGCCAAAGAAGCCAGTACCCATCGATCAGAACCCGCTGGGGCAATCAAAGCCGGAAAACATTTCCAGATTAAAGGGGTTGTCCACGGAATTGGCGCGGAGATCGAAATCGGCTTTGTAATTGGCCGCCGAAAGGCTAAGGCGGAACACTTCGGGCAGTGTTGTGGGCGAAAGGCGCCCGGCCCGGATCAGTCGCAAAAACGCCCAGGACCCGGTCTGCGAGGTGATGACCTCGGTCGAGCCATCCACAGGCGCGAAGCTCATCGTGATCATATTTGTCCCATCCGGTCCCGGCCATGTCATCGGCACTGGCCGCGCGGCTGCGTTGAAGTAGCTGAGCGTTTGACCATCCAGATTCAACGTGATCCTGCTTGCGTTGGCTGAAAGGTCCCTGGGCTCCAGCGCAAAGGACATCACCGGACCCGCGCCACCGGGAAACAGGGCCTGACGCATGGCGCGCGCGTTCTGGAAAGGGGACAGCGACGCCGGGTCCAGCCCCAGATCATTGCGCCAGCTCCAGGGCCGGGTGGTGGTATCGATATAAGGAGCAAGGTGGTTTTCGGTGAAACTGTCGACCAAGCCACCAGGCCCGAATAGTCGCGCGAAATCGGCCGTATTCACATCAATCGAACTGGATGGATCAAACGGGTATCGCCCCCGCGTTGCCGAAACACAGAACGGCATCACATCCGCCCGCCATTGTGCGTTGAGGCCAGCGACGATTGCGTCGCGCGTGAATTCGATGGTGTCGCCCGCAATTCCGCGTACCCAGTCATTGATCGGCGGGGGCAAGAACTGCGCCTCGTCGGCAATCGCACCGGTCAGCACCGGCAATCCGCCGCGCGCCAGCAACTCCGCCTGGGGGTTCGCCCCGGCAGATACTGTCTGAAGCTCATTATACAGCGCGGTCAGTGCTACGGTTGTGTCACCGATAAGCGGTGGTTGTCCTTCGACCTCTTCCACGACGCTGCGAACCGGTTTGAAGTGATCGGCGACCGGTGCACCGGGGAGGGTCGCTGTCGCACCCCCGCCGGACCCGACGATTTTAGAACCCTTTTTCGCAAGCTTTCCGACTTTACCGAGTTTTTTGGTGGCGGCCTTGAGCAACCCTTTGGGTGGTCCGCCGCTATCGGTATTTTCAACGCGTGTGAGATGGGTTTGGGCCACCACTTCCAGCAGCAGCCGCTTGAGCGCGCTGTCATCCGACGACAGATCCTTCAGATTGACCCGTGCCGTGTTCAGATCGGTGATCGGGGCCAGCCGGATGTCGCGCAGGAAGCTGTCCCACTGGGCCACGTAGTCATCGTAATATAGCTTGAGAATATCCGTCTCGAGCAATGTCGTTGTGGTATCCGAGCTTTCGGCGCACCCCCCTTCGAACACGGCGCGATCCAGAATGGCCTGCGCAGCCACTTCGGGCACGGCGGGCAGCACCGTCTTGTGGAACCCCTCATAGGTAAAGGCACCGGGGAGGCCCACCCGCAGAGTTTTCTCGGACAGCCGTGTCAAAACACGTGTCCCGTTGGGTCCGGTATGTTCAGCGGGTATCCAGTCCTCGAGCCCCGAAACCTGCGGCTGCCGCATCAAGGACCGATAGGCACGGATCGCAAGCGGTATGGTGCAGATGCTTTCCAGGGCGGTATTCACCAGGGCCGGATCGGGCGCGATACGGTCCTCCTCATTGGCCATCCGGGCAATGGCAGCCAATTGGTGATCAACGGCATCTTGCGTCGGAAATACATCAATCGGGGCGTATTCGGGCAGATCAATCTGCCACCATTCCGCGATGAAGTCGGCGTCATAGGCCGCTAGTCCGGTCATCATCTGGTAGGTTTTCAAGGCGCTAAGCAGGAAGTCCGGATCACGTGAATGGCGCCACATGGTGGCCTCAAGTGTTGCAACCATACGTGGTTCGAGAATATTGCGCAGCGTGTGATCGTAGGCCAGGGTTTGCGCTTGATCCAGCTCGGCTTTGGCGGTGGGGCCGAAAATGGTCATCAAACCAGCTTGCACAGCGCTGTCAGAGTTGACGGTTTCGGTGGCTGCATCCAGCGCCAGATCGAGATCCAGCGGATCGGTCGGAGCCTGGCGGGCAGCGACATTGGCCAGCCGCGCATTCAGCTTAGACAATTGCCGCTCCTGATCCGTCAATCCACCTGAGTAACGGAGATATGAGAATGTAAACATCAGCACGGCCACCACCGTCGCAAGTGTCGCCGCCGCCAATGTACCGCGGAATATCCAACGCCGGCGATCTTCGGCACGTGGATCAAAGGTGCCCAGACCGGCCTCCTTGAACACAACCTCGGTTAACAGATTGCGCAGGAAGAACGATCGTTTTTCCCCCATCGCGCGTGGTTTGGGCGGTGCAACCGGCAAGCCCAAAGACTGGCTCATACCAGAGATCATCTGATCGATGGGTGAACCTTCCTGGGTGGCCGAAGTCAGATAGAACCCCCGCAGCCAGGGGCTGTCTTCATAGCGGCTTTCCCCGAAGACGGCGTCGATCAGTTGCTTGATCGGACCGCCCAACTGGTCCAGTTGACTGGGAAAGCGGAAGGCTGCGCCACGTTGGTCCAGCGGCAAATCCGATGCCATGCGCCCGACCAGACGGTGTTCGAGTTCGGATTGCAGGGCACGGGTTTCGCGATCTATCGTAACCCCATCTACCCGGACATCTGTGGGTAGGGTAGCACCCCAAACCTGCTCGCGCTCACGGGTCGACAGATCGGCAAAGAAGGGCTCGAACCCAGGGATCAGATCCGCTTTGGTGATCATCAGATAAACAGGAAGTTGCAGGCCCAGCTCATCCTGCAGTTCGATCAGACGCTTGCGCAGCTCTCGCCCGTGTTCACGGATCGAGGCGTCGGACCCGGCAAGTTCCTGAACCGACAAGGTCAGGATCACACCGTTCAGCGCGCGCCGACCGCGGTGTTTGCTCAGCAGTTTGAGAAAACCTTTCCATTCGGCGGCATCGACCTCGGCGTCGCTTTGCTGTTGTACATAGCGGCCTGCAGTGTCGACCAGCACGGCCTCTTCGGTGAAAAACCAATCGCAGTTTCGAGTGCCACCAACGCCTTTGAGGTCGTCTGACAGGTCAATTGGGAAATGCAGACCGGAATTACGCAGGGCTGCGGTTTTGCCAGTGCCGGGCGGGCCGATGAACAGATACCAGGGCATGTCGCGCAGGAATTTACGCCCCCCCAGTTTCGATCGTTTCATCTGATCCATGATTTCGGCGAATTTGGCGTTGACCTCAGCAACATTTTCCTCGCCGGGCGCGCTGGGCTCTTCGGGCGGGGCGGCGGCCAGTTCGGCGACAAACATGCGATTGGCACGCGCTGCCCTGATCTGCTTGTAAAGCAACCGCAGCAGCCACAGAATCCAGATCACGCCAATGGTAATTGTGCGTGACAGATCACTTTCCAGAGGCGCTGTTTCGCCGAATTTCAGCAATCCTCCAAACAGCCAGATCAGTACCGATAACAGGCTGAGACCGATGATAGTCCACAAAAGGCGGGAGAAGAGAAAGCCGAAGATTGCTTTGACAACACCCATCCCTAAACCCTCTTTTGAACGATGATTTCGACCCGGCGATTACGGGCACGGCCTTCTTTGGTACCGTTGTCAGCAATCGGTTCCGCCGCAGCGCGCCCCTCGACCGAGATCAGATCGGTCGGAACGCCTGCTGCGATCAGGAGTTCTGCGATTCTTTTGGCACGAGCTTCGGACAGGCCTTGATTGGATTGGAATGGGTTGGTGCGTTGCACCGGAATGCTGTCCGTGTGGCCGACGATACGCAGTTTGCCAATGATGTCCTGATTATCCACGATTACGCTGGCGATCGATTGAACCAAAGTCGTGTATTGCGGGTTCAGATCTGCCTTGGCAGAGCGGAAGACTTCGGGGTTGGTTGCCTGCAGGACCACAATCGCCAGCGAGACGTCCTCGCGCCCGGACAGGGCGGATACGGTGTCAGGTGGGGCGGCCTGCGCAAACAATGGCAACAATTCAATGATCAGCGGCTCGGGTATCGGGCTGGGTTCCTTGACGGTTTCAATGATGGGTCGGAAAATGGCGGCCCGTTCAGGCGGGGGGAGCACTTCGGCCAGCGCATAGAGCTGTTCGCCCTTGTTTGACAGACGAACGCCAAGTCCCACATAGACCAGTGCCATGAACGCGATGACGATCAGGCCAATCGCCCAGAGCGGCACAATGAATCCCGGATTATCATGTTCGGCGACAACCCCTTGCCAATGGGGTGAAATGGCTTTGTCTTCGGCGTCAGAGTCCGTCAGTGCGCGCGCCAGCTGAGCCCGCAGTTGTGTCAGCGTGGCTTCGCCGCTTGAACCCGTCAGCCGGTGTTTGCCACGAAACCCAAGGGACAGGCACAAGAACGCCAGCTCGGCCAGATGTGGATCACGCTCGGGGAAACGCAGCAAGTCGTCGGTCAAGTCAAAGAACCGCTCCCCTGCATCGACATTGCCATAGAGTTCAGCCACCAACGGCATCCTTGGCCAACCAGACCCACCGCCCCATGGCGTGTTGAGCGCAATGTCATCCAGCAGGGCGGCGACAAACCAGGCGCCCTTGTCGGCTTGCCCCAATGTCAGCCCCGAAGAGACAGCGCTGTCGCGGGCATATGTCAGATTGTCCAGTAAACGGGCGCGCAGAACCTCGGGGTTTTCAGGGGCCGAGGCGGTTTCAAGCTCTGGCGCGAGCCCAAGCAGCGGCGAAAACGCATTGACTAGTGGATTGGCCGAAGCTCTTGCGTCCCGCAATCGCGCATCGGAAACTGGAACCGTCGAATGTGAGTGACCATGTTGTGACGCCGTTGCTTCGCGCTTTTTCGACACAGGTCGAATGCGCGTGCGGCCAGCATCTTGGCCCAGTCCGAATGGATCATCTTTCGTCATGGTTTGCGGCTCACGGCGTAGCAGTCAATGTCAGGGTCGCGGTCCAGCTTTCCCGCCACCCCAAGAACAAAACCCGGCGCGTCCGCGAGGGCCGCCCAATGTTCCGAGTTGCGATCAAGTTCCAGACACAGCCTGTCTCCGTCATAGGGGATTTCACGAGGCTGCGAATGAAGAGGTTTTAGCGGAATACCCGGCAGTTTCGATTTCCACAGATCGTCGAAATCATCTGCGGCACCGACAGTGGCCTGATTGATAAAGATCTTACGCATCATCTCTTCGGACATCTCGCTGCCGACCCGGATTACGATACGGTTGCTTTCGATGATACCGGGATTGTCGATGCGCACGGTCCAGATGTTGTCTGCATGCCGTTTGACGGCCAATGCACGGGATTTCGGCTCGACATGCTGAAGCGAGAGTACCAGTGAACGTAGCGTGTCGGTCAGTGCATCGAAGGCGGGTTGCGGATCCGTGTGATCATACAACGGGAACTCGGCCAGCCTGCGTGAAGATGAGCCGAAAGTTGCCATCTGTCCTGCCAGCCCGGAAAGCTCCATGAACAGATCCGAGGGGTGTAGATTGTTCTGCGCCAGAATGTGTGCCATCCGCGGTCGTGCTGCATTGGCCAGTTGCAGTATCAGCAGGTTTTCCATTGATGCGCCCGTGCCGCCCAGAACCATTTTGCCATGGGCATCTGCAATCCGATCAAGACCGGTGACCAGTTCTTTCAGAAAACTGGCATATCCGGATTGCGCTCCGAGTGTGAGAGCAGGCGCAAGAAATCCAGAAGCCAGAGTCACTGCACCGTTGGAATCCAACCCGTTGATGCGCGCGATTGGCAAGGAGGTGTAGCCTGCGGTGTCATCACCGGGCAACAATAGCCGCGGTGCAAGACGTGCCACTTCTATTTCGGTGGGATCGGCCCCGCCGCGTATGGCGTCGCGCACGGTTATGATCTCACCGCGATAGCGGGTGCCGGATGGGTCCGCATGGCTGGGGTCAATCTGTGCGGCGTCGGCCCGTTCCAGCGGCACTGCCAATTGTACCAACCCGGCTTCGGTGTCCGCGCTTACCTGAGCTGGCGGCACCGCCGCTGTGCTGCCGGGTACTGAAAATATCGTACCATCAGGCAGGATACCATCTGCCGTTTCGATACCGATAAGCCCTGCCTCAAGCGCATTGCGGTCCAGCGTCAGACTTCCGAAGCCCCAGTTTTGCAGAGGCACGGCACGGATTGCGCGCTGGGTCAGCCATTCATGATGGCGATCCTGCTGTTGCAAGTGTTGTGTACGCAGGAACAGCCCTTCGGACCAGACCACCTTGTTGCTATCGGTCATGCGCAGTCGGCTCCTTTTGCGGTTCAGGCGTCTTGAAGTTGCAGACCCGAGGGTCCGGCGGACAGGATCACACCGGCATTCTTGCCGGGTGCGGGCGTTTTGGCGCGGAATTGCTTGCCCGTCGGGTCGCGGAAGGCAGCTACGAACCCAACGACGGTTGTTTCCGGCTGCATGGTCAGGGTTTTGGTTGCCACATTGCCCGGGGTCAGCACGATCTGTTCGGCTTTGAGCAGCTCACTGCCCAGGGCCGCGGATGGGTCCTGAAGGGCGAAGAAATCCGCGCTGTCAAAAGCACCGCTGCCAGACATCTGAAGCAGGAAGATGGTCAACGGTCGGTCCTGCCCGTCCACACCGGGGTTCGCACCGGGTTGCCCCTGTGCCGACACTGTCAGAGTACCTGGTTTTTTACAGGCGGAAATGGTCAGGGTGGCGGCGATGCCGCCGATGAATAAACGTCGGTTCAGGCTCATCTCTGCTAACTCCCTTTTGTTTCGTATGCATCGCGAAAATCCGCGCCGACCTCGCCAAGAAACCGCTCTTCTGCAGATTTGGCGATGTCTCGGTATCGTTCCTGATAAAGCTGCCACATCTTGGCGGAACGCCCGCCTGCCACGATCTGTTCCAGAAAACCGGTATCCTCCAGTTCCCTCTCAACCTCCTCCGGGTCGAACCGGTCGATCATCCGGCGTAGCGCTGCCTGCAGAGCTTTCCAAGTGCGGATCTGGTGATCGGCAAGGTCACGATAGGCATCAGTTACAGCCCGATCGCCGGGCAGGTAGGTGGCGTCTCGATTGCGTATGATAGAAAGCAGTGCTTCGTCCGTGCTGGCCAGAAACTTCAGCGGGTTAACGTCTGAATTCGCAATGATGGTCTGGGCTACGCGGATCTTCTGCTTTTCCTGTGCCCGGGTGCGCAGCAAGAACATCAACCCTTCAACGCTTTCGCGCAGGCGCGCGCCGATCGCCTCAATCTCTTCTGCTGTGGCACGTTCAGCATCTTCTTCCGAAAGCCCCAAACCCCGAAACAGGGCCGTGCGCAGATCGGCGTCTTCGGTTGCCAAAGGTGTCTGGGGCTGAACCGGCTCTGTCGGTTTATGTGCAGGTTCGGGGGCAATCCTTACGGATGGCGCAGGATCTGTCGCGTCTGCTGCCCCATCCGGCAGAGGATCTTCGTGTGTCTCGGTGGGCGTGTCGTCGAAATACCGGCTCGCCGAAAACGATGTCTCCTGCGGGGCGGCAGATCGCCTGCTGAGGTCAAGCTCAAACGGATCGCGCTGATCCAGCGGGCGGGGCGGAGGGGCCGGTTCATTCGGCTCGGCCCATTTGTCCCACTCGTCGGATGTGCTTCTGGTACCAAATGGGTCGGGCAACTCCTTGGGTCTTTCCTTTGGTCCAGCATCCGGCATCTCAGATGTGCCGAAATCGAAAAAGCTGTCGCCGGCTGGTTGTGGCGAAGTGGCTTCGTCCGTCTTAGCGTCGTGCAGATCGACGCGAATGACAAAATCGCCAAGACGCAGGCGCATCTGATGTTCCAGTCGGAGGCTGTTGCCCGTGCCCAATGGTTCCGATGATCCGTCAATGAACAGCCCGCCCGAGCTGGCATCCAGAACCGCAAGCTCACCGCTCTCGTCGGTCAGAATTAGGTGTTTGCGCGAAATGAACATATCCGGGTCATCCAGCCGCCAGTCGCAATCCTCACCTCTCCCGATCAGCATCTGGCCACCCAGATAGGTTTTCTGCGTTTCGCTTTGCGCATGTGGGGCGCTTTCGAGAGTCAGGGTTACGTTCATGCGGCCACCTTGTTGTCAGGGGTGGCACTCCAGTTTTTTGTGATACTGGGCACGCAAAGGTCGTCAGCATCCTGATCCGGCAACGGGTTGAGCCAGATCGTACGCCCCAATTGGCATGCGCCCAGCCGGGCATCCGGTACTTCGTCGGCGCGCAGGACAAGGCGCAGGTTGAATTCGATCTCGCGCCCGGCCGCAAACACCACGGCATGGCACAGCCGCTCCCACAGATCCGGATTTTCCAGAAATGCAGCGAATTGGTCAAAGCTCAACGGGCCGACACGTAGCTCGGCTCGTGACAGGCGGTCAAAGCTGCGCGCGCCCACGACCGCCTCAGTCCCCAGACCTGAATGAGCCTGGCCCAGACGGGTTTGCAGCGCTTCGGGCAGATCGATCCAGACACCGACAAATTCTTCAAGCGCGACCGGCGCATCCACGACAGACTCGATAAAGGCGGTCAAACGTTCGGGACTGTGACGGTCCTGTACCAGCGACGTTGCGTGCCGCAATTTGGCATCGTTCAATTTTTTGTCGTCGGACAGGGTGCCGGGCAGGCCAAGCCCCGCTAGGGCTCGCAGCATGGCAGTTACCCGCCCGCCATCGTCATGGACCATGTGAATTTCCGGACGGGCGTCGGCCCAGGCGCGCCAGTAGAACGCCAGCATCCGGTGCTGAAGCATGTTGACGAGGTCCAGAAAGGACGTGTCCGCCAGTGCGCCGGCGTTGTCGCCAGCGAACCAGCGGTTCGACAAGCGCTCGCGTACCCAGCGGGTCAGGTGTAGCGGCATCGGACCTTCAGGACCCAACAGGCCCAGGACATTGACGGAAACCTGTGGAACGCCGCCTTCGCGAAGGGTCAGGCTGGCGACATCTTGTGTGGCAAATCCTTGCCTTGGTGATTGACCCAGTCGGGCAGGTTCGTTCATGGGCCCGCCAGAGCGGCCAAACCTTTGCCCATCAGTTTCCAGCAGTGCCAGCATCTGGAAGAAATCCATCTCGGTGATGCTTTGTTCTGCTAGATCGGGCTGCGCGCGCCGGGCGTCATCGGCCATGCTACCTCCTGTTGTTGCTGCGTCAGATGCGTGCGGGTCCGGATGAACGAGTTGATGCCGACATGGCGGGCGAACAGGTGCGACAGCAAAGCTGACAGCAGCAGCGAACTGTGACCCGACAGAACGGTCTCGTCTATTTCCAGCTTGATCTCGACCCCGTGGCCAAAGCAGATAGGTCCGGGGCGCTGGATCCGCTCGATCACGGGCCGGGATTGTACGCGCGTCAGCGAGCGACCGTGGCGTTCCAGCGTCGGATCGCCCCGGTCGGCATATAGCATCAGCAATGCGCGCAGAGGTTCACTGTCGCGCCCTTCGGCTGCCAACGAGATGTGGTTCAGGCTGAGTTGTGCGATCCAGCGCCAGGTCAGATCGTCCATCTTGCGTTCGGACCCGGACCCCGATGGGAGGGCCGCGCGCAGCGATGGACGCGGCCGTTTGAAGGCGCTTAACAGGTCGACCTTGCCCACCGGATCACCGGTTTCCAATGTCAGCACCGGGGTGTCATCAAGGATCGGCAGATCGCGGTTTGTGCAGAGGGCCCGGATATCCAGCCGTTTGAGGGCCCCACTGCTGTTCATGCCAGCGGGGTGGGTCACCGAGATGAACAGATCGTCACCGGTATAGCTGGTCCGGGTTTGCCCACGTCTGATTTCATCTTCGCCCGGTCGGCGCGGTCGGCGTTCGACCGAGTAGACATAGCCGGAATCCGAGCGCTGTTCGACGGAAAATATCGGGGTGACACGCGCCTGCGGCCCGTTGGTTTCGGCATCTTCAACACGAAGCAGGCGATAGACCTCGTAATCCCGGGGGCGCGTGCGGTCAGCATGAATGATGTGTGCCGATTTCTGCGGATCTAGCTGAACCAGATTGCATTCCCGCTCGAACAGATTGACCAGCGGAGTGGCAAAAAGTTGAAAATCCTTCAACTTCACATCGTTGAGCGCGGGTTGTTCCTTATCCAGCAAGATCACCAATTCGATGCTGGTGCCCGTGCAAGTTTCCACTGCGCTAAACAGGCCCGATAGCCGTGCATAATGGAACCGCTCCGGCATCAGGAAGTATTCCCGCAGCAATCGATAGCCTTCGAAGGCGTGGCGAACCTTGGGGGTCAGTGCCTCATCGTCCGAGATGCCGACCATGGTCGGTGCCGCCGCGGGCTGAAATCGTGCGTTGCGTTCGGCTGGGCGTACCACCATACGATGCCCGAATCCAAACACCGCATCAAAAATTGCACCTGCTCTGCTGCTGGTTCCGAAGTAGATATCCAGACTGTCCAAGCTCAGATCGGACATTAGCCCTGGGCCGGTGCGTGTCAGTTCGATCCGCAAGCCCGCCTGGGGCTGCGATCCCGCCTGATCCCCGATCCCTGCCTCTCGCAGGGAGCCCGGGTCCTGCAGGTATTCCACCTTGGAGATTTTGACGGGCCACAGATGCACCGCCTGTGCTGTCGTGAATGTTGAACGTGTGGTCAGCCCGTCGCGCAGGCCAGATACCAATCTTGTGCCCCGGACAACCTCGTGCCCGCCCACCATGCTGTCGATCTGCGGGCCGGGAGCCAGACGCGCCATGGACATGGCCGGACTGGGGCCGGCCAGATCGGGATACAGAGTGTCCAGCAGGTTGCGTACATAGCGGCTGGCCTCACCATCTACCTTTAATCGGGTACGAGCGCCCAGAAATGCGACGCCTTCGAGCAGGCGTTCAACATAGGGATCGGGGCAAGGTGTGCTTTCAATCGAAAGGTTGCGTGCCACATTCGGATGAATTGCAGCAAATTCTCCGGCCAATTCGCGGATATGGGTCAGTTCCTCTTCGTAATATGCCAGGAACGCGCGATCCATCAGAGCTCTACCAACGTTGTTGCGGCCTCTCCGTTGTCGAGGTCGATCGCTGTGGACAAACGCAGCCGTTCTGGCACTGGAGACAGTAAAAGAACGCCGTCGATGGTGATCCGCATACCTGTCTTGTCGTTGAAGTCGACCTTTACCCGAACGGTGTTCTTCTTCAGCCGGGGCTCATAGATGTGCAGGACCTGCCTGATCTCACGCTCTAAAGAGTCCTTGTCGAAATCGGATCCGCGACGCCCCGAGAATGATGGCACACCATAGTTCAGCACCGAACTTCGGACCTGCGGAAAATCCGTCAGTTCTTCGGCGGTGGTCTGTGTGGTCATCTGTTCCAGTTCGGTCAGCAGAAAATCGGCCTCCATCCGTTCGATGTTGAACAGCATCTCGATATCACGACGCACGGCTTCGCGCAGAGTGTCGGCATCAACCACAATGCCGCTGTCTTCCAACCTTTGACGCTGGTGCATCTTGGCAACGTAGACGTGTAGTTTCTGTCGCTGCTCGTCGCCAAGGTCTACTAGCTGCTCAACCGCGCGCGCACCGCCCAAAACGACCTGCTCCAAGTCGACATTGCGTCCCAGCTCTTTGCTAAGTTCCAGGCGCATACTGTCGGTTTCAGCCAGAACACCCGGCAATTCATCGACCAGCCGGTCCCACAGGGACGGCTGGACGCGTTCTTGACGGGCAGACAGCCCAGACCTTTGGTTTGACATAAGTTCAGTCGGCCCTTTTTGGGTCACGCACCGGCTGAGATATCGTATTCAATCTCGTGCTCATCTCCGGCGCTGTGGTCGTCGGCCTGAACGGTGTAGAGGATCGAGATCTTCTCACATGTCAGGCTCACATGTTCTTCAATCACCAGACTGTCCTGAGGTGTTGGAAGAATTTCATAACCTGAAACTACGACATTCTCCATTTTGATCACCAGATAATCCAGATGCGCTTCGCCGGAATCCTTGCGAACCGCGATTGTCACCTCCGGGAAGTCCTTGCCCTGCATGCAAGCCAGCGCAAGATAGGGTGAGGAGGCGTCATAGAACTTGTTGACTTTGACGGCCCCAACCTGGGCACGGGCAAGCGACCGACCACTGCCGACCTGTGCAGTTGCGCCCTGCTGGATGATCCAGTCGATGGAGTGGACATCGATCTCATCTTCGTGATCAGCGCGCACGCTTTCGCCAGGGACGTCGTCGATCAGCATATATCCGGTTAACATGGAATTACTCCTTTAACTTAATGAACTACGATTTGACGGAGGGCAGCTCGGATACGAGCCTCAAGCTCGCGTTGATGCCTTCCAGTTGGTAATGAGGTCTGAGGAAAAACCGCGCATTGTAGTAGCCAGGGCGTCCTTCGACACTGTCCACCTCAACCTCTGCCGCAGCAAGTGGACGTTTGGCCTTGGCTTTGTCATCAGCCATGGACGGGTTGGCCAACACATAGCGGTTGATCCATTCGCTTAGCCAAACCTGCATATCGGACCGCTCTTTGAACGTGCCCACCTTGTCGCGTGCAATGGCCTTGAGGTAATGCGCGAACCGACTGACCGGGAACAGATAGGGCAGGTTGGCAGACAGCCGTTCATTGGCCTGCGCATCCGGATCGACCAAACGTCCGGCCCGGGTTTCGTCATCCTGCAGCGAATGAGCCCCGATAAAGGCAGCCAGATCGGTGTTCTTGCGATGCAGTACCGGCATCATGCCCAGCTTGGCCAGTTCAGCCTCGCGCCGGTCATCGATGGCGATCTCGGTCGGGCATTTCATTGCAATCGAGCCATCGTCGGTCGGGAAGCTGTGAACCGGTAGATTGGTCACGGTTCCACCGGATTCCACGCCCCGGATCTGGGTTCCCCACCCATACAGCTTGTGGCTGCGGTTGATATTCACGCCCATCGCAAAGGCGGCATTCATCCAGACATAGTGATCATGCTTGCCGTCAATGGCTTCTTCGAAATCGAAACCCTTGACCGGAATGGTGTCCGCGCCATAGGGCAGGCGGCCCAGCACGCGTGGCATGGTCAACCCGATGTATCGTGCATCCTCGCTTTCGCGCAGCGATTGCCAGCTGGCATAATCCGGAGACGACACGATGCCTTCGAGATCCTGCGGGTTGGGCAATTCCTGCCAGCTTTCCATCTTGAACAGCTGCGGCGCAGCGGCGGCAATGAACGGTGCGTGGGCCGAGGCACATATCCCCGACATCTCGCGCAACAGACTGACGTCCTGCGGATTGTGTGAGAACTCATAAGCACCGATGATCGCCCCGAAGGGCTCGCCGCCGAATTGCGAATACTCGGCCTGATAGATGCTTTTGTAGATCGGGGACTGGTCCCACATCTGGCCTTCGAAGTCCTGCAGCGTTTCGCCCAGATCCTCTTTCTTGATGTTCATCACCCGGATCTTGAGCTTCTGATCCGTCTCGGTGTTGTTCACCAGATAGTGCAGACCACGCCAGGTGCCTTCCATCTGACGCACTTCGTCATTGTGCAGGATTTCATTCATCTGCGTGGTCAGAAGACCATCGATACCGGCAATCAGTGACTTGATGGATTTGATCGCATTGCCCGAGATCGTGGCCGAACCTGAGCGATCCTTGGCAGCAATCGCCAGATTGGCAACCAGCCCCTTGAGCTTGTCACTCTCACTGTCTTTTATGCGGAAATCTTTTTCCAGCAGGTCGGAAAATTCACCCAGATCCAGTTCTTCGGCCTCGGCGGCACCTCCGGCGGCCTGTGCTTCTTTCTCAGCCATGCTTAACCCTCCTCGCTTTCAGCGTTTTTCAGGGCTTCTTCGGCGGCCTGCGCGAGAAGCGGTTCGTTGTTCAGAAGTTGGGCGATGCGCTTTTCAGCATCGACCTTGCCGTCCATGTATCCCAGCAATTCCTCAAGCTGGTTGCGCATTTTCAGCAGCTCGTTGAGGGCCGGAACCTGCGCTGCCATCTTGTCAGGGGCAAAGTCACCCATGCTGGAAAAGGTCAGATCCACGAAAAGTTCTTCGTCGGCTTCCCCGCCATCTGCAGATGGCAATGTGTTTGGAACACGGGTCTTCACACGCGGACCAAGGGCTTCCATAAATTTGTTGAAACGACCCGCATCGGTTTCGACAAAGTTGCGCTCACCTACGGGTTTTTTGGCTTCAGGTGTCTCGGATTTCCCCGCCAGATCGGCCATTACGCCCATCACAAATGGCAATTCAATCGTCGTGGGACTGCCATAATGTTCAACGTCATAAGCAATTTGCACCCTCGGGGCGCGATTACGCTCAATGACCTTCTGCTTACTTTCGGACATTTAAAACTCCTTCGAAATTTTAAGACTTTCTCCCCTTGGCGTCCTCCACGCCTGCAACGTTGCGAAACTCTTTCAGGCCGGATGGGGCGACTTCCTCCATCAGGTCCATGAAATCCATCGGGACCATGCGCCTTAGCCGACGGGCCAGATGAGGAATCGGGCTTGACGGTTCAGTGCGCTCGTAAAAGGCGATAATGCTGTCCAGGCACCGTTCGACATCCGCACGGGAATTCACGACGCCGGGTGTCGCAGAGCTGGCGGGCGTGGCGGTTGACGGAGCAGCCTGCGGTTGCTCGGATACGATTTCCTGTTCGCCGTCAGACTGACGGATGTCTGACATTGCCACCTCCAGCGTGGTTCGTACCTGTCCCAGAAATTCCCCTAGTTCGTTCAGGTTCAGCCCCGGATCCTTTTCGTAACCGGCCTGAGTGTTGAAACGTACGCAAATGGAGCCAAGTGCCTCCTGTGCCTGATTCAAGGCTGCAACCAGTGCTTCGGCGCGATCCGGTTCTTCTGCCGCCAGCGCACGTGTTCCCGCCTTGACGCGCCCGACGCGGGCTTCGTGCTTGGCCGCGATCCCTGCCAGTTCTTCTTCGGTAGCACCGGCATATTTGGCTTGCGCGTCAAACGCGCTCAACGTGGCGGCCGCCAAATCCTCTCCGGTCAGGGGGCCGATGCCACGGGGGCTGAGTGCGACTGAAAACTTCAGGTCACCAAGAAGTCCGTTGTCATCATTCTCCAACTGTTTGATCGCATTCTGCCTGGGCTGAACGCAGGCTTGCGGCGTATCGCGGTCCCGCAGTGCCGGGTTCAGAGTGTCCCAATAGGTTTCCAGCGTTGCGTCCAGCATCTTAAGGCCAGCTGCCAGTCCCTCGAAACCGTCAGTGGCGACACCGGCACGGATGAGAATATTCAACATCCGCAGATCGCGACCCGTCTGGGCCAGGTCTAATCCGTCGCGTTCAATAGACGGCCAGTCGATCGGTGCAGCAGAGGGGTTGAGTGTCCCGTCGGGCAGCACGCGATTGGTCTTCGTCGCTGTTTCAAGCAAACGTTCTATCGCGTGGAAACGCGGTTCGTTCCTCAGTTCCACCCCGGAAGGGTTGTCACCTTCCAACGGCTCAAGAAGGATCCCAAAATCCATACAGCAGCCTAAAATTTGTGTTCAACAATGTTCAAAGTCTCGCAAAACAATCTGATTCTTGCAATAAAATCACTATATCTCGATATTTGGCATTATTTGTGTGAACTAGATACCAGAAGATGTCTGCAGCCTTGGTCATCGTGGATGACGGGTCATGAATTCGAATTTGCCTTTGGTGAAGGGTGCAGCTTCATGTGATACTGAACAGCAACTACGCCGGAGGGTTGCATGCGTGTTACAGAACGGATCGATGGAATTATGATCGGTGTCCTTCAGGGGTTCGAGGACGGCGTGCCTTTGGTCGCATATCCGGCCAATCCGCTGGATCACCCGGTCGCAGCGCGCAGTCTGGTGATGTTGGACGACAATCACACCGGATGCGAGGTGGCGCTCCAATTCGAACAAGGGCAGGTTGATTGCCCGTTGATCCTTGGACGGATCATTGCGCCGGGCGACGGTGCCGAGATTGTCCGGGATGGAGACCGCGTGCGCGTCACCGGTCAGGAGCGGATTGAACTGCGCTGCGGCAAGGCATCAATCATCATGGAAGCGGATGGTCATATCACCATCAGGGGCAGCTATCTGGTCAACCATGCAACGGCGTCCAACCGTATCCGCGGTGGTTCGGTCAACATCAACTGAACAGGTGACTGGTGACAAGCCTGATCCTTGAAAACATAGTGCGACAACACGCAGAAGAGGCGGCGCATCTGTGGAATATCTACGATTACGTGTTGCTCAATCCCGATGAAAACCCGGATATGGACGAAGAGCGCATCGACCGGGTCGTGGAACGCCTGAACGCTCATATCGACGGGCTCCGCGTTGCAGGTGAGGAAGGGTTGCGCGTGGCGCAGGAACGGTTCGATGAATATCCCGAACCAGGTGAGCTGTTCGTTTTGAGGATGCTGCAACCCAACGCCGCCGATGTCTGGATCGCCGATTTGAATCTGGATGGGGTGCGGGCGTATTTGGCAGAGAAGTTAGCGGGTTAGGCCATAGTCACCTGATCAAATTTTAACCAATATTCCTCGTCGAATATCAGAACGTCTTTCATACCTAGCGACCACAATGTGTCTCCGCCAACAACAAGCTCTGAAAAACTGTTAGCAATTTTGAGGGGTTCCGGAATAAGCGTGAGTTCATCTTCAACATCGAGAATGAACAACGCAGTGAACCCGGCCAAATAAATGTCTCCGTGATATTCCGCTACGCTCCATATATCGATTATCCCGGGTTCGCTGCAAAGAAGTTCGAAGTTATCCTGTCTACCACGCAATACAGTCCCGTACTGACCGGCCGTATAAACCTGCCCACCCTTCGTACATAAGACAGCGTAGAAACAAGCGTTTGTCTGACTTTGAACCGGATGCCAATCTGTTCCGTCAAAACGCCAGACCACACCAAATTCCCCCGCTGCGTAGAGCTCGTGAGCACCAAAACCATCAATGGATTCGAAGTTCTGCTGATCAAATTCTTTGCGTAGTGTTTCGGATGGGCTGATATCGGTCCATTTGTTGGCGCCGTCGCGCCGGAAAACTTGCATAGATGTTCCAGCGGCATAAAACCTGCCATCGATCCAGGCAAGTTTACGCAACGGCCCGCGTTTGACAGCGATGTCTTCTTCGATTGTTTCACCATTAACAAAATGAATGAACTTACCCCAGTCTCCTAAAAAGGCTGGGCCTGATTGGTGACCTTCACTGTAACAAGCAGAAACAATGCTGTGATCGCGATTTCCGATGGGTTTGACCGTACCGTTATGCATTTCCAGCAAGGCTGCGTGCGGTTCGTTCCTATCGCCAGCCAATTCGTCAATGACGCATGAAAAAGCCAGCGTGATATCATCCTTGGCAGCTCCACAAGTCAGCGAGAAATCGTTAAGAATTGGTTGCATATGTGGCTTCCTCAACCGCCGGCCATTTTCATTGCCTTGTCGAGATAAGACTGGATATTGTCGATCATACGCCTTGCTTCGACTGCCGGTCGGCCCGGGTTTTTGTCTGCGCGCAACGGTGTATTCTCTGTGACCCCTGCTTCTTCGTGAAATGCGTCAAGCTGCGCTTTGATGCAGGCGGGGCTACAATC
This sequence comes from Ruegeria sp. BE3, assembly GCF_056538865.1. NCBI lineage: Bacteria > Pseudomonadati > Pseudomonadota > Alphaproteobacteria > Rhodobacterales > Roseobacteraceae > Ruegeria > Ruegeria sp. BE3. The sequence goes on from NZ_JBQFTW010000005.1 coordinate 192,960, forward strand.
AGATTCCGGAAAAACCTTTTTCATTGATGAAATCGATTTATCACGCATCTGGCCATAAGTAAGCGAATGGCAATTCAATGGGTTCTTTGGATCACTTGGTGACAATGCATTGTCAAGGATCTCGCAATACATGTCGTTATGCATCAATCCATGGCTTCCCTTGTTATGTGTTGCCCCTTCGGCACAAACACATGGTGCTGCCTTCTCATTGTAGCTGACTCCAGGCAGTGCGGTTCCGTCCACCGAAAAACTGGATTCGGGTACTAGGTGGTGGCCTGTTTGCTTGCCACAGCATTCTCCCTTGTCGGCGTCCTTTTTTGCCACAAGTTTGCATTTCATTGCTGCAAGACAAGGGTTTTTGCGCGCCGCACCAGAGTCACGCATACGTTCTTTGTTTACGCGGTTTTCGTCTGACGCCAGATCTTTTGACGCCTTTAGACCAACGAAGACCGCGCCGCCGGCTTTATGTGAAATTGTATCGTCCGAACTCCGGGTAGTGTTGTCCACACCGGGGGAAAGGCTTAGTCCCGCTGCTTTGCAAGCTTCATCAAGATTCTTGTAGTCTTTGCAGCCTTCCTGCATCTTTTGGATATCTTTGGCGCAGGGATTTGTCGGGTCAACCACCCAAGGTTGCCCAATCTTCGGCCAGGGTGGCGCGTTGGGCGGTGAGCCATGATTGTTGGTCTCGATATCCGAGAACCGGCATATATTCTTGCCCTCGGCTTTCACATTCATCGAATAGGCCTGCGATTTGGCCTTGCCGGTGTTCTTTGAACTGACGATGCCCTTTTTACTCGCACTTCCGGCCTCAGTGCCGGTGGTTTTTGTGAAATGTGAGTTGTTTTTCAAGTTGATCGTTTCGTCACCGATTTTGACGGTTCCGGTGCCTTTGTCCGTATTACTGTCCATCCCGAAGGAAGGATAGGGGATCGGAACGCCCGGCGGTGTTGGCGGGGCTTGCGGCGGCGTGAAACAAACATCGGGAAACGCGGCAATCACTTGGTTGGATTGCTTCTTGCAGGACACTTCCAGATTATTGGCGAAGACGGTCATGCGGCGCTAGCCTTGTCTGAAATCTCGGGTGCGAAGAACACTGCCGCGCCGCAGGTTCCATCATCCCCCGACGCTTCTATGAGCACCGGATTACCTGGCGCGTAGCGCTTGATCGAAGCTTCCAGCGCCCATGCGATCATTATCGGAACCGCTGCGGCGCCCACGTTCCCGATGCATTCGGTCGGAGTCCAAAGTTCCTGTAACTCCCGGTGTTCACGCAAAAGCCGTTGCATCGACAACGCGGTTTGTTTGAAGAAATAAGCCTCACCGGTCAGATCAGAAATGCGATAATCAATCCGGTCGAATGTAATGCCCGAGTTCTCAAGCGCCTGACGATAGGCGCTGGTCATGCCATCGGCGCGGAGCGGCAGTTCTTCATCGTTGTACAAATAGGCCAATTCGCGGTTCAAGCCGAGACCTGTCATCGCAAGCTGTGTCGGCGCCCCGCCGGTACATAGCAGCGCGGCGGCTGCCTCGCCAGGAATGAAACCATTGGCGTTGTTCCCGTCGAGAAGACGACCGGCTTGGATGAAACTGGCGACGGCGGGACCTGTCAAAAGGCTGTCTGCGCCGACAATCAGTACGTGATCATCCGGGTTCTGACGGAGTATGCGACTGGCGCGTTCCAGTGCGGCAAAGCCCGAGGGCCGGCCATATTCCACGGTTTCGAAACTGGTCTGTTGCGACAGGCCTGAAAATTCGATCAGCTTTCGGGCGAAACTGTCGGGGTCGCGCACGGGCGCGCCGCGTCTGGTTTCTTCGGCCAGACAGAGAATGACGGTCAGGTTTTCGATCTGTGCGCGGAAGCCCTCAAGCGCGTCGACCACAGCACCAGCTGCCAGATGCGCGACACGTTTTTCACCGACCCAATTTCGGGGCAGGGGGACCGGAGCCCCCAATTGCCATTCACCATCGGCGGCCAGAAAATCGGTTTCCTGAAACCCGTCCAGCCCGCCCCGCATGGCCGCCGCAGATGCCGCGCGATTCAAGCCGACGGCCGTGACCATTCCTGCGGACAGGATGTTGACGGCGCCGGTCATAACGCAACCTGTTCAGGCATGCGTAAGGAATGGGCTGGCCTGTAGACTTTGCCTTTCTGCTTAGCGCGCACCTGCGCGCGCGTAGGCGGTCCAATCCAGAACTCGGTAAATTCGGTGATCACCCGGCGAATAGGCACCTCGACGCGCCAGGTGAGCGAGAAAACCCTGTTCTCGGCGTCAATCAGCAGCGTGTCAGGCAGGGCAGTTTGTTCCAGTGCATTTTCCCAATCGCGCCAGATGGTCAGCGGCAATCTGGTATCGGGCAGGTAAAATGCTTCTTTCCCGCGCGGCGTCAAGTTGACGAGTACCACTTGAGCGCCGCCGGCAGGATAGTCGATCTGCTGATCGGTCGCGGTCTGCTGATAATAGCGTTCATCGAAATCTGCGGGCAAAAACGGAAAGACATTGTCTTTCCAGTTATCGTCATAAGTTCCGGCAAATCGCTGCCGTTCGGGTGAAACGCGCGATATTGGCCCCAGCGCCATTGGTTTGTAATCTTCATAGGGCGAAGTAACGGGCACTCCGATTTCTTCGGTGTTTGGAAGGGGAAGCCCGCTCAGGCGTGACTGGTTTTTGACGCTGGCAAATCCCTGTCCGATAGGGTTGGGCAGATAGACGGGTGGAAGCTTGTCTTCCGGGTCCAGCATGCAGGCTCCGCCAAAAGCAGTATCGTAGCTGAACGCCGCCCGGGAAAAGGGAATAGGGTCAGTTGTCGTGATTGCTGGGCCGATCACACGCCATTCCCGGTGACCGATGACGTTGAACGTCTTGGCCATGGCGCCAACTTTCAAACCGACTTGAACCTTTTGGGCGGGTTTACCGCCCGGCGCATAGGCGGCTCCGTTCAGGACGACGTCACATTTGCCTTTGCGAAACGCAAAATCGGTTTCCCATGTGGTTGCCGAATACCCCGGTTCGCCACTGTATTCATCGGCCATCACCAACGGAGCCTGCTGTGGCATTGGCAGCGGTGGCTGATCCGGGTGGTCGGGAAATCCGAAGGTGCCCTTGACCACCAGCGACAAGTATTCGCGCCCGGCCACATCCATTCCCATCGTGATGCCATAGGCGAAATTAGTTTTATTGAAAACCTGCATCTGCTGGGCCTATGCAAATTTGTAGGCGAACCCGTCCGGGCCACCGGAAACAACTACCGAAGTCAGCTCAGCCCCTTCCAGCGAATAGTTCAGGATCTGGCGGCTGAGCTCGGGCAAAAGCGTATTCGTCAGGATCGCATCGATCATCCGGCCGCCGCTTTCAATTTCAGTGCACCGATCTTTGATGAGCTGCATCGCACTTGCGTCAACAGTCAGCTCAGCGCCGTATCCTTCTTCCAGCCGTCTGGCGATACCGCGCAGCTTGTGCCCGGCGATGGCCTCGATCATTGAATCTGACAATGGATAATAGGGGATCGTCACCACTCGCCCCAGCAAAGCGGCGGGAAAGACATTCAGCAGCGGAGCGCGCAGCGCCGCGGTCAACTCCTCCATATCGGCCGTTTTGCTGCCGTCTTCCGTCATCGCCATGATCTCTTCCGAGCCAACATTCGAGGTCAGCAGGATTAGCGTGTTCTTGAAATCGATCCGGCGCCCTTCGCTGTCATCCATCATGCCTTTGTCAAAGACCTGAAAGAAAATCTCGTGCACGTCCGAATGAGCTTTCTCGACCTCATCCAGTAGAATGACCGAGTATGGGCGGCGGCGCACGGCTTCGGTCAGAATGCCGCCTTTGCCATAGCCAACATAGCCCGGAGGTGCCCCTTTCAGCGTCGAGACAGTGTGCGCCTCCTGAAATTCGCTCATGTTGATCGAGATCAGGTTTCCTTCGCCGCCATACATCAGATCAGCCAGTGCCAGCGCGGTTTCTGTCTTGCCGACGCCCGAAGGGCCGCACAGCATGAAAACGCCGACGGGCTTTTCCGGTGCGCCAAGACCCGCAGTGGCGGTCTGAATACGATTAGCGATCATCTCCATCGCATGGTTTTGTCCAACAACCCGTTCCGCCATGGTCGTTGCCAGCGCCAGCGCTCGTTCGCTCTGGCTGGACAGCATCCGCCCCATGGGAATGCCGGTCCAGTCCTGAACAATGGCGGCGACGGCTTGCTTATCAACTGATGGCAGGATCAGCGGAGTCTCACCCTGCGCCTCGGTTAGCTGGGTCATTTTCTGGCGCAGTTCAGATAGCGCGGCATCGCGATCAAAGGGTTCGGTTTCAGGTTTGGTTGGATCACTATCTTGTTCATCCGCACCAGCCTCAATTTCGGCGCCGGTTTCATCCAGAACTGCGCCAGAGGCGCGCAACTGGCCGCGCAGCTCGAGGATGTCTTTGACCAAGGCCTGCTCCGCTTCCCAACGGGCATTGGCGGCCTCCAGCTGGCTTTTGGCCGCTGCGATTGCGGCATCGACATCGGTCTTGCGCTCGTCGATGTCGATGCCGATCTCGCCCTCCCGGTCGATGATTCCAGCTTCGATCTCCAGCGCGGCCAGACGTCGTTCGACATCGTCAACTTCGGCAGGTGTGGCATGTTGCGACACGGCGACCCGGGCGCAGGCGGTATCCAGCAATGAGATCGCCTTGTCCGGCAACTGACGGCTTGGAATATAACGGTGCGAGAGTTTGACCGAAGCTTCTATCGCTTCGTCCAGAACCTCGACCTGATGGTGCTTCTCCAGCACTCCGGTGACGCCACGGCACATCAATATGGCCTTGTCTTCGGACGGTTCATCGATTTTGACGACCTGAAAGCGCCGGGTCAGGGCGGGGTCGGGTTCGATATGCTGTTTGTATTCAGCCCATGTTGTCGCCGCGACGGTCCGCAGTTCTCCCCTTGCCAGTGCAGGTTTCAGCAAATTGGCAGCATCGCCTGTTCCAGCCGCACCCCCTGCGCCGATCAACGTATGAGCTTCGTCTATGAAAAGGATGATGGGTGTGTCTGAGCTTTGAACTTCGTCGATCACGGCTTTCAGGCGCTTTTCGAATTCGCCTTTGACCGATGCCCCGGCCTGCATCAACCCGATGTCCAGCATATGCAGGTCCACGTTGCGCAACTGAGGCGGAACATCGCCCCGTGCCAGACGTTGGGCAAATCCTTCGACCACGGCGGTTTTACCCACACCTGCTTCACCCGTCAGGATCGGGTTGTTCTGCTTGCGACGCATCAGAATATCGATGATCTGACGGATCTCGGCGTCACGCCCGACAACCGGATCCATCGCCCCGTCCCGGGCGCGCTGTGTCAGGTTGGTGGCATATTTTTCAAGCGACGACTCGCCACCGCGCGCCGGTTTACGGGGGGCTTCTGCGGCACCGTCGGGTTCAATGCGTTCCAGCGAAGCCGCCAGAAGGTCGTCAAGTTGCGCTGCCATCGCCGCCGGGTCGAGCTTGTCGAACTCAAGACTGATCTTGAACAACAACCCCTCCAGCACGGGAACCTGCAGGGCGCCCAGCAAAATATAGGCTGAACGAACGGTGTCATCGCCAAAGTCAAGCGATCCAAAGTTCCATGCTTCTTGAATGGCCCGGAAAATATGATCCGAGAATTCTTCGACTGATCCGGCACCATGGGGCAGGGCATCGGTTGCACGCAGCATGTCACCGGTCAGTTTGTGGCGATCAACACCCGCAGCATCCAGCAGGATGTCCATATCTGAACGCTCGGAATCTGCCAGTTCGGTTATGAAATGCACAAGCTCGACATAAGGATTACCGCGTCTTTTCGCGGCTTGTGCGGCACCTGAAAAAGCTGCGAAACAAATCGGATTAAGTTTGCCCACAAGCTCTTTGCGTTTCACTGTTTCCTGCGACCCCCGTGGTGCCATACACTGTCCCTCAATTGCGAAAAAATTTAAATTCTCTGAAAAAGCAAACCGGTATAGTACATAAAGTATAAGCTAATTCCGGAATTGAATCGATAGTTTTGACAATGGGCTAATTCCAGCGGGGCGCGTTGATGATTGATCCGATGCCAGGTGATATTTTTCAGACCGGCCAGGTTCTGAACAACACTTATGAAATTCTGGGTGTGCTCGGCCGGGGTGGTACGGGCGAGGTTTACCTGGCCCGCAACCGGGTCGTGGACCGGAAGGTGGCGATCAAGGCGCTTAATTCGCAGTTCTCCGGCAATGCTGACTATGTCGAACTAATGAAGCGCGAAGAAGAGATACGTACTATCGTGCACGATGCAGTGGTGCGCTATTCCGAGTGCTCGATGTCAGATCAGAACCACGTGTTTCTGGTGATGGAGTTTGTTGACGGAACCTCGCTGAACGACCTGATGGTGAAGCGCCGGATCGAAGATCGGGAGCTTTTGATTGTCGCGCACCGCGTGCTTGAAGGGTTGGTTCAGGTGCACCGCAACGGGATCGTGCATCGCGATCTGAGCCCGGACAATATCATCCTGCGCGATGGTGACCCCGAGCGGGCGACGATTATCGACTTTGGTATCGCCAAGGATACAACGACAGGTGCTCGTACAATCGTTGGGAACGATTTTGCAGGAAAATATGAATATGCCGCACCCGAACAACTGGAAGGCCAGGCCGAGCGTCGGACGGATCTGTATGCGTTGGGGGCATCGCTTCTGGCTACAGCGCGGGGGGAAATCCCGTTTCTTGGTGCCACGCCGGGCGAGGTCATCCGGCGCAAACAACAACCATTGGACACATCCGGGCTTGGTGAAAACCTGCGGCACCTGATTGACTGGTTGTCTGCTCCCGCGCCTGACGATCGTCCCAGCGATGCGGCTGAAGCGTTGGAATGGGTTGGTGGGAAATTGAAGCCGGCCAGTGCTTCTTCTGAACGTGGCACAAAGGGTCGCGGAAGAACCGGTGGAAACATGTTTATTGGTTTGCCTGTTGCTTTGGTTGCCGTGCTCGGAGGGCTGTGGGCAGGTGGAGTTTTTGACGACCTGTTCAAACCACCACTGCCAGTCGCCAGCCCCTATGAGCTGACTGTAACCACTCTGGTTGACGGCAGTATGGTTTTGGCCAGTCATGCGCCGGATCAGCCGGGGGCCGATGTCATCCGAACCGGATTCGAGCGCGCAACCGGACAGTCAGCATCGCAAGAGGCCGTCACTCTGGCTGATGGAGTGCCCAGCCCTGAGTGGCCCACGTTGATGAACCAATTGATGGGCCTTGCCGCCAATCTGGAAAGCTGGGAGCTGTCGGTGACGGACGCGCACGCCAATCTGAGTGGTATCGCGTCCAGTGGTTCGGCGCGGGGTGCTCTTGAGGCTCAACTGGCTCAGTTCGTCAGCGCCTCGGGCATTGAGGTCGAACGGGATATTGTCGCAGGTCCCCGCGTTCTGTCACGCGCTGCATTGCAATCGTCACTGTCGCGACTGGGAAATTGCGGGCCGCTTAGCGCCTCAGCCACTGCTGACGGCACATATGCGTTGTTTGACACGATCACCATCACCGGTGATCTGGCCAACGGATCTGATCAGGATACGATCCAGCGTGCGCTGGGCCCAGTAGTGGGTGACAGAAACCTGCGTTTTGACACCACGATCCTGAATGATCAGCTTTGTGCTATTCGCGCAGTGCTTCCGGATGTGCCTTCCGCGAACCTGTCAATTTGGCTGGGAGATGGGGCCACTGGCGCGCCCTCGCTCAGCGGTGTATTTCGGACAGGCGAAAACCCGATGGTCGAAGTGCATGTGCCTGAAACGATTTCGGACGGGTCGCTGTGGGTCATGGTGGTCGACAATACTGGAACCGTGTTCCATGTGTTGCCGAATGTGAACCGGACCGCACATAACCTGGCTTCTCTGGGAGAGATCCAGAACGGGGTACGACAGGTGCGGGTTCTCCATTCGATTGAAGAGTTCAAGCAAGACAATACGCGCCTGGCGATCCGGATCAATGAAGGCGACTATGGAAAAACAGAAGTGATCGCAATTCTGAGCCGCTCGGACTTGTTCGATCTCCGCCGCCCCCGCGATGAAAGCGTGACATCGGTGGCTGAGGCTTTGGCCGGAGCCTTAGAAGGCCGAGAGGGGGAAATCATCGGCGTTGCCAGCCGGATCATTGATGCCCGACCCTGAGGCTGGTTAGAACAGATCGAACCGCACTGGGTTGATGGCCCAATACACCCGCGCTGCCAAAAGCAGACGTTCTTTGGGATCATTCAATGTTGCTGCGGACAGTGGAACACCCTGTGCTACTGCGACGTTTTCCAGGGCCTTTTTGGTGGCCGGTCCGACCTGGCCATCGACCGCCACGTTTTGCCCCAGTTCATTCAAGGCCAACTGCAAACCCCGATCCAGCGCAGTACGTGATAGAGTCCCCAATTGATCGCTGGCCTGTCCTGCGGCGTCGGTATCTGCCAGAAGTGAAGCCTTGGCCGCACGCAAGGCCGCGTCCGCTGGCCCCTTACCCGGGACCTGCCCGTCTAGAATGATATAAGCGCCGTTTGCCCCGCCCCATGCATCGCCACGTGCCAGCGACATGTCATACCAGCCCAGCGCTTCTGTTTTAGTCCGACCGGGAAGCTGACCTCGTAAGATCATGCGGGCCACGCTGGCAGGTGCTGTTGGGTGACCTCCCTCGGTGGCGGCCAGAAAATACTCCAGCGCCTTGTCGTGATCCACCGGATTGCCGCCCAGCCCGTTCAGGGCCACGTAAGCGAGGTTGTCGTACCCGTAAATGTCCTTACGCAATTCGGACGCCCGTAAATAACGCATACCGCGTTCAGGGATATAATGGTCGGAGTTTTCACGCAGGAAATACAGCCCCAGTTCGTTCATCGAATAGGTATGACCCAGCTCGACTGAACGTTCGAGCAATTCAAAGCCGCGTTGTTTGGCCGCTTGCGTTGTACCTTCGCGCAGCAACTTCTTGCCCAGCGTATGCATCGCATAAGGATCTTGTTCGGCAGTACCCTGTTCCAACAACTCCAGCGCCATCTGCGGATCACGGGGGATGCGGGTAACCGCACGGTCTATCCGTTCAGAGTCCAGCAAAACTGCAAGGGCATATTTCGCGCGGATATGACCGGCCTGTGCAGCGGCCAAGATGTTGGCATAAGCCTCGCTTAGTTGACCGGCGGCTTGCTGAACGCGACCAAGTTGATAACGAAACCGCGCATTGTCGGGGTCGGTCGCAACAGCTGTCTGACAGGCCTTCAGCCCATCGGAAATTCTGATTTCATTGGGCAGACGAAACACGCCCACGCCGTTCAGATCCAATGCATCGCCCGCCTCAAGATCACAGGCGTTCATGTTCAGTTTCAGCGATACATCAACCCGCTGGCGCTGCTGGCCCGAGGTCACTATCTCGACCGAGAATGTATCCGAGATGTCGGGTGTGACGAAATCCACCGCGCGGATGTCGGAAATTTCCGGAGCGTAGGAGATTGCGCCATTATCCTGTCCTGAGCCAATGGCAATAACACCCTGTTCGGGTCGCTCGACCAACTGAACTTCGTCAATATCGGTGCCCAGTGCCTGCTCCAGAAGCTGGGACAGCGGCACGTTCTTGTTGAATTGCTGGGTCAGATCCAACGACCGAGATATTGCTGCCTGAGGTGTTTCCGACACCGCCTCGGATTGCGATTGCGTCAGGTAGAAAGGTTTAACCAGCGTTGAGCTTTCCCATGGAATCTGTTGCCCGTTGGTCGAACTGTGCACACGTTCTCGAATGACCGGAAACAGAGCCTGAATGTTTTCAAACGGCGCGGCGCGCGCGGTCTCCAGAACGGCTGCTGTATAGGGGCTGTTCTGGCCCGAGGCTCCATCGCTTGCCACCGCCCCGGGTGAGGTCGAATAGGCCACGAGTGAGTTCAGCGGCGTTCGGAATACATCAAAGCCGGTGCGTGTTTCGAACAGGTTGGCGTCCAGATCGGCCGCCAGTCGGATGTCGCTGAAAGGATTGTCCCGGCAGGAATCAAGGATGGCCACATGTGCGGAACTACGGGCGGATAGCGTATCGATAACCCGGTCCAGTGTCATCGTCGCAAGAGGAACGTCATAGATGCTTTCGAACCTGGCATCCACGGGCAGCAGGTAATTCCTGCGCCCGATCTGGATTCCGTGCCCGGCATAATAAAACAGAACATTGGCAGAATCCGGGATGTTGAGGACGGCGGTACGGAGTAGTTCTTCGAATTCACGCTTTTCAAGATCATACCCGTCATAGACCTTAAAGTTGAACTCGCGCAGTAATGCCGCGATGTCCTGAGCATCCTTGCGTGCATTGCTGAGGTCACCGACATGGGTGTAATCCTGATTGCCGATCACGATCGCAATGCGCGGTGCGCCCGGCGTTTGTGCCAGCGTCGCGTTGCCGAGCAGGCATAGAGGAAGCATTACACCCAGTATTCGGCCTGCAACTTCGCGCCAGAACATGCGTGGCTCCTCCGTATCAGCCCCAGCTTCCTCCGCCGCCGCCTCCAGCGCCACCACCATCGCCGCCGCCGCCACCACCGCCTCCGTCGCCGCCATCGCGATCCTCACCAGTGGGCGAAGAACTGGGTGAAGGTGTCTGTACAGGGGCGGACGCAGGTGATTGCGCTGCGGGTGTTGCAACCGCCGGAGCAGCAGCTGCAGCCGGTTGCGGCTCAACAGTCGGCTCTGTCTGGCTGCTATCGATCGGAAGGCCATCGCAGCCTGCCAAAATTAACGTGCCGCACATCATGAACGATAGTGATACTCGGACCATCACGGGTTTCCCCCTTTAAATTCAACCATAATAATACAATAATAACTTTACGTTGAGTAAGCTCAATCTGTCCATGCTTGTTTAACAAAGACCATTTTGCAGTGCTGTGAAGTTAGTCACTCTCGTTTATGATCGGCCCGTAGGATTAGTGCCCATTGAAATGGCTACAGTCTCTGTTCCGGGCTAATTCAAGCTACTGAACTTCAGGAGGCGAGTTGAGCAACTTGTTTTGGCTTGGCGACGCGCAGATGTCGTGCCGTGAGCCCTATTTCCCCAAGTTGCCACGGCAAACCAAGTGTTGATGGTCATAGATTTCTGAGCGGGATTTTCTTCTTCAACCGCAATGGCTTGTGTTGGTGGGGTGCGCCCAAAGAATACGATCTGCATAAGCTTCTACAAAACTGCTGGAGCCGTTGGAGTGATAAAGATTTCTCCGCTCAGATGATGGCGGGGCTATCTGCCGATTCCAACGAGATGAAGGCCGCGATGATCGACGCCACCTATCTGAAAACCCACCGCGCTGAGCCCAGTTTGAGCGTCAATTATGGAGGATCATGAACCGATCAGGGGGATCAATTTCCCGACGAACGGGGACCGCGTGGACCCCTGATTAACAGAGCCAAAAAGGGGCATGAATACCAAGCTGCATGCCATCTGCGATAGCCCGAGAAGTCCCCTCAACCTGTTCGTGATTGCGGGACAGATCAGCGATCACATCGGTGCATAGGCGTTGTTGAACAGCCTGCCGTAAGTCGAACGGTTATTCGGAGATCGCGGCTATGATGCGGATTGGCTTAGAGAAGCGTTGGACGACAATAGGATATGCGCGTGATCCCTCGTCGCAGACAGCGTAAAACGCCGGAGATGCGCGACAAGCGTAGGTGCAAATGGCACAACCGGATTGAGATCATGTTCGGCAAGCTAAAAGATCGGAGGCGTGTTGGAACTCGATACGACAGGGGCCCTATCCGCCATCAGCTCTCGTGCCCTTGTCATTTTCTAGCTATGGGTCCTGAGCCTAGACATGAAAGTTGCACAGGCTTTAGGCTGATCTAGCCCGGCACCTCTGATACATAGCGGTAGGGGCGACTTTCGTCCTTGACCCCGATGGGGTCCTGAGGGCAATGCTCCACTATCCGATGACCAACGGTCGTTCGGTCGATGTGCTTCTTCGTCTGGTGAAGGCGCTTCAAACGTCCGAGGCCCACAAAGATTGAGATCCCGGAGAATTGGCAGCCTGGTGAGGCGGTTGTTGTTCCTCCGTCTGCAACTGCCGATGCTGCAAACGCAAGGATGTCTGAAGACTTTGACATAAAGGAAATGATTTTCCGACCGGAGCGTTTTGCCTTCCGCAAATAAAGACACAGGAAAAGGGATATGGAAGACACGTGGATTACCAAGTTCAAGGGCCTCAGTCGCCTGCCTGCTGATATCCGGGCCGAACTTGAAGAGGGTAGTGAAATCATCTCGGTACCTGCGGGCACTCAGATATTTGCTCCGGGGCAAACTGCGGATAACCTCTGGTTGCTGCTTGATGGCACTGTCAAAGTGCAACAGAAATCCGAGTCTGGTAGAGAGGTATTTCTTTACCGAGTTCATGCAGGTGAAAGCTGCGTGCTGACGACGGCGTGTATGCTGGCGTTTGAAGACTATGCTGCCGAGGGCATGTCAGAGACCGATGTCAAAGCTGTCGCAATCCCGCGTAGGACATTCGACGATCTTGTCGCAAAATCACCGGTGTTCCGAGAGTTTGTGTTCACGGCTTATTCGCGTCGGATCACGGATCTTTTCACGCTGATCGACGATATCGTATTTAAACGGATGGATGTACGGCTGGCATCCCGCCTGCTTGAGCTTGCGGACCACAGGAATGCTGTTCATGCCACACACGCAGTGCTGGGAACCGAACTTGGAACCGCCCGAGAGGTTATTTCGCGCACCCTTTCAGAGTTTCAGCGGCGTGGTTGGGTTGAGCAATCAAGAGGTGAGGTCAGGCTTATCGAAAGAGAGGGGCTGGAACATCTGGTGAAATCCTCAGGCGCATAGCGCTGAATGACGTTCTACAAAAGAAATTGGCATGGTTCTTCAAAGTTGATCTTGAGTACGCAAACGGCGACGCCAACCGCTGCCCTCCGTTACGGCGATCACTCCGGGTCGCATTAACGCAGTCCCAGCATCTGATGCTTGAGCTCCTGTGAGTCTTCGCAGACCTTGCATTGGAATGAGCCCTTGACCGGGGCCTTGGGAACGCGCCGATAAGCATGCCGGAGATTGGCCCGCCTGCAAAGGACAGCATGTTTCCCGTTGGTGACCAAGTCACCAAAGCTCTGAGAGGGTCTGTGCAAATGTTCATCCATCGATTCTCGATGGAGTGAGACATGACCACCAATATGGGAAAATTCGACCGGGCGGCGCGGATCCTGATCGCAGCAGCTCTGGCATACTTAGCTTTGGCTACAAACCTGTTGGGCGCAGGTATTTTGTTCTGGCTGGCACTGATTGTCGCCGCGATTTTCACCCTTACTGCATTTGTGGGCAACTGCCCGGTCTACAGCATAATTGGCCTCAAGACCTGTCGGGACTGCTGATGATCGAAACCATGTTTACCCCGTGGATGTCGCTGACAGGTGGCGTTCTGATTGGCGTGGCATCGGTTCTGCTGATGTTATTGATAGGTCGCGTGATGGGTGCGACAGGCATTCTCGCCGGGCTGCTGAGGCCCGCTTCAGGCGATGACTTCGCATGGCGGGCTGTATTGCTGGCAGGGATGGTGACCGGCCCGATGGTGGTCTGGCTGACGTCGGGCCAGATGCCGACAGTCCAGGTTCCAGAATCCACCACAGCACTGGTTCTGGGGGGGATCATCGTCGGGCTGGGCGTGACCTTCGGTGCAGGTTGTACCTCGGGTCACGGAGTGTGCGGCATGGCGCGGCTGAGCCTCCGCTCGATTGCCGCGACGGGGACGTTCATGCTGTTCACCTTTGTCACGGTTTTCATCATCCGCCACGTGATTGGAGGATAAGCCATGAAGCTGATCGCAATCTATGTGACGGGTCTGATCTTCGGCGTCGGCATCTCGCTTTCGGGCATGGCAAACCCGGCTAAGGTTCTAAATTTCTTTGATGTTTTTGGTGCCTGGGATCCCTCTCTGATCTTCGTGATGGGGGGCGCCTTGGTGACGACGTTCATTGGCTACAAGCTGGTGTTTGGTCGGGCTGCACCGATGCTTGATCCCGCGTTCCACCTGCCATCGGCCACTGGGATCGATGCGAAGCTCCTCGGCGGCTCCGCTTTGTTCGGCATCGGCTGGGGCATTGCAGGGTTCTGCCCCGGTGGCGCGCTGCCCGCGCTCGGGACTGGCCGGTGGGAGGTCTTTACCTTTGTCGGTGCTCTCATTGTTGGCATCGCGGTTGCCAAGTTCCTGCAATCTGCGCTGACGCCCGATCTGCAAATCAACAATTGACGACCCTTCGGAGGAGAGAAGTTATGACCACCTATCCCGTCAACATGACCGTAAAACCTGACGTCTTTGCGTTCTTTGATCCGGCGACGAATACGATCAGCTATATCGTGAAAGATCCGAATTCCAACGCCTGTGCCATCGTCGACAGCGTCATGGACATCGACTATGCCGCAGGGCGCATCACTTTTGACCACGCGGATGAGCTGATCCGCGTGGTCACTGAAAAAGGCCTGCAACTGGAATGGATCATCGAGACCCATGTGCATGCCGACCACCTGTCCGCCGCGCCCTATATCCAGCAGAAGCTGGGCGGCAAGATCGGTGTGGGATCCAATATCACGGTTGTGCAGGACACGTTCGGCAAGGTCTTCAACGAAGGCACGGAGTTTCAACGCGACGGCTCGCAATTCGACGCCCTGTTCGAGGATGGCGATACGTACACAATCGGGACGATGCAGGCTTTTGCCATGTATACTCCCGGTCATACCCCGGCATGCATGGTGCATGTGATGGGCAACGCCGCTTTTGTCGGTGACACGCTGTTCATGCCCGATGGCGGCTCAGCACGCGCCGATTTTCCGGGGGGCGATGCAAGGGTCCTTTACGACTCAATCCAAAAGGTGCTGGCCCTGCCTGATGAAACCCGTTTGTTCATGTGCCACGACTATGGTCCGAACGGGCGCGACCTTGCATGGGAAACCAGCGTGGCTGAAGAAAAAGCCCACAATATCCATGTCGGGGGCGGCAAGACGAAAGAAGAGTTCGTCAGGTTCCGTACCGAACGTGACGCCACGCTGGCGATGCCGAACCTGATTATCCCTTCTCTGCAGGTCAACATGCGGGCCGGGGAAGTTCCAAGGGACTCGGACGGCAATCCGATGCTCAAGGTTCCGGTCAACACGCTCTAAGCGGCCAGAGGGAGGAAAGACATGGAATTCCGAACCATATCGCCCAAGTTTGCGGTCAGCCCGCAGATCACCGTTGACGACGTCAAGACAATCGCGGCGAAGGGCTTTCGCGCGATCATCTGTAACCGTCCCGATGGTGAAGGAGTTGATCAGCCGTCCTTCAAAGAGGTTGCCGCCGCCGCCGAAGCCGCGGGTATCGAGATGCGTTATGTTCCTGTGCAATCGGGCATGGTCAAGGATCAGGACGTTCAGTCATTTGGCGATGCGCTCGAAGACCTGCAGCGACCGGTTCTGGCCTATTGCCGGACCGGGACACGCTCGGCCACCTTGTGGTCGTTTCATGAGGCCAAAAAGCGTCCGATCTCGGAAATCCTGATGGCTGCCAAGGCGGCGGGGTATGACATGAACGGTGTTGCCCGTCGAATTGCCAATGGGGGCAAAACGCCGACCGATACCGGTGATGCCCATTTTCAGGTTGTGATTGTGGGTGCAGGTGCCGGTGGCATCTCGGTCGCGGCCAGCCTGAAAGCGCGGCAGCCTGATCTGGACATTGCGGTCATCGATCCGGCGGACATCCACTACTATCAACCCGGCTGGACCATGGTTGGCGGTGGTATCTTTGATGCGCAGACAACGGCGAAAACCATGGGCAGTCTGATTCCAAAAGGCGTCCACTGGATCAAAGCTGCGGTCGCCGCGTTTGAACCGCAGAACAACGCGGTTGTGCTCGATGGTTGCCGGGTGGTGAAATACGACCGGCTCGTAGTTTGTCCGGGTCTGAAGCTGGATTGGGGCAAGGTGGAAGGTCTTGAGGACACACTGGGGCGCAATGGCGTGACCTCGAACTATCGTTATGATCTTGCGCCCTATACCTGGCAGCTGGTGCAGGACATGAAACAGGGCCGTGCCATTTTCACCCAACCGCCGATGCCGATCAAATGCGCGGGAGCGCCGCAGAAAGCGATGTATCTATCAGGCGACGCCTGGTTTCGTCGCGGTGTACTTGGGGATATTGACATCCAGTTCATGAACGCGGGCGGGGTGCTGTTCGGGGTCAAGGACTATGTTCCGGCGCTAGAGCAATACGTGGAGAAATACGACGCCACGCTCAACTTCTTCCACAATCTGATGGCGATCGACGGACCGGCCAAAAAGGCGGTGTTCGAGGTGGCCAGACCGGACAGCGACGCAAGCACGATCGAGGTCGAATTCGACATGATCCATGTCTGCCCGCCACAGACCGCACCTGATTTTGTGCGGGTCTCACTACTGGCGGATGCGGCGGGCTGGGTCGATGTCGATCAGGCTACACTGCGCCACAAGAGCTATGACAACATCTGGTCGCTGGGTGATGTGATGAACGCTCCGAATGCCAAGACCGCTGCAGCGGCGCGAAAACAGGCGCCGACGGTTGCAGGCAATATCGTCGCTGACATCGCGGGTCGCTCGGCAGTGGCGCAATACGATGGCTATGGGTCATGCCCGCTGACGGTGGAACGTGGAAAGATCGTGTTGGCCGAGTTCGGCTATGGTGGTGCTTTGAAACCCAGCTTTCCGCGTTTCTTGATCGACGGGACAAAGCCCACTCGCATGGCGTGGTTTCTGAAAGAAAGCCTGCTGCCGCCGATCTATTGGAAGGCAATGCTGCGCGGCAAGGAATGGATGGCGCGGCCGGAAAAGCTGAATGTTGCAACGGAATAATCGATGGGTCTGTCTGCGTAATTTCCCCCGTTTCAATGCGTAGCGAAGCGCGGGCGGCGCCGTGGGCGTCGCCCGCCATCCAGATTGAAAGAGCAAGATGAAAGATCGACTTCGCCGATATGTCCCTGTTCTGGGCTGGGCGCGCAGCTATACGCGCGGCGCGTTTTCAAACGATCTGATCGCGGCGCTGATCGTGACGATCATGTTGATTCCGCAATCGCTGGCCTATGCTCTGTTGGCGGGGCTGCCTCCCGAAGCCGGCATCTATGCGTCCATTCTGCCAATTGTGCTTTACTCCATCTTTGGCACTAGCCGCGCGCTGGCCGTCGGGCCGGTGGCGGTGGTGTCGCTGTTGACGGCCACGGCCATTGGGCAGGTCGCTGAACAGGGCACGGCAGGCTATGCAGTCGCAGCCCTGACACTGGCCTTCTTGTCCGGCGCTTTTCTTGTGTTGATGGGTGTTCTGCGTCTGGGTTTTCTAGCCAACTTCCTCAGCCATCCGGTGATTGCCGGATTCATCACGGCCTCGGGGGTATTGATCGCGACCAGTCAGGTGAAACACATACTGGGTGTCAACGCACATGGGCACACGCTGCCTGAAATGGTCGGGTCAATATTTGCGCATCTGCCCCAGATCAATTGGATTACATTGGCAATTGGCGTGATTACGACCGGTTTTCTGTTCTGGGTACGCAGGCATCTTAAGTCATCTCTGCAGCGCCTTGGAGCCGGGCCAGTTCTGGCCGACGTTCTGACTAAAGCCGGGCCCGTGGCTGCCGTAGTTGCTACAACGGTTGCCGTTTGGGGCTTTGATCTGAACGCGCAGGGTGTGCAGATTGTGGGGGCTGTGCCGCAAAGCTTACCTCCGCTGACATTGCCCAGCTTTTCATCAGATCTGATCGAAGCGCTTGTGATTCCAGCGATCCTCATCTCTATCATCGGCTTTGTCGAAAGTGTCTCAGTCGCACAGACGCTGGCGGCGAAAAAGCGTCAACGTATTGACCCGGATCAGGAACTGATCGGTTTGGGTGCAGCCAACCTCGGGGCCGCGTTCACCGGAGGGTATCCGGTTACGGGTGGCTTTGCGCGTTCGGTGGTTAACTTCGATGCAGGGGCTGAAACCCCGGCTGCGGGGGCCTTTACCGCCATCGGCCTTGCCATCGCTGCGGTTGCGCTAACCCCTTTGGTCTACTACCTGCCCAAAGCCACACTGGCGGCGACGATTATCGTTGCCGTGCTCAGTCTTGTGGATCTATCGATCCTGAAAAAGACTTGGGATTACTCCTGCGCCGATTTCACGGCAGTTTCCGCAACTATTCTTCTGACGTTGGGCTTGGGCGTTGAAGTCGGAGTGGCGTCCGGAGTGGCGATCTCGGTTTTGCTGCACCTTTACAAAACCTCCCGCCCGCATGTGGCCGAAGTCGGTCTTGTCCCCGGAACCCAACATTTCAGGAACATCCAGCGTCATGATGTGGAAACCGTGCCTTCGCTTGTAACGCTGCGCGTTGATGAAAGCCTGTATTTTGTAAATGCACGTTTTCTGGAGACCTTCGTTCAGAACCGCGTGACCGATGGTGGTGCCGTTCGGAACGTGGTGCTGATGTTTTCTGCAGTGAATGAGGTCGATTTTTCTGCCCTCGAAAGCCTTGAGGCGATAAACCATCGGCTGACCGACATGGGGGTCGGTCTACACTTGTCCGAAGTCAAGGGACCCGTCATGGACAGATTGAACCGCACGCATTTCCCTGAGGTTCTAAATGGTCAAATCTTCCTGTCTCAATACGAGGCTTGGTTCAGCTTGAGAGCTTAAAGTACACCAAAAAGTCGAGCACAGTCAGTGTGGCACCGGACACCCAATGTGCGTGTGACGAGGATACGCAACAGATCTCGTGACCCGGTCTCCTAATATCAGGCCATAGTGTTCCGCCGTGACGATGGCGCAGTAGAGATACATCTATTCGCCGTAGCAAGGTTTCATTCATACTCCAAGATTTCAGCGTTGATAGCTTCTTCTATTGCGCTCGCACTGCGATCAGCCGCGAATACTTCGTCATCCTCGTATTCAAGGTGGCGTGGTCGACCCGCACGCCGCGTTCGGACATGATCTCTTCCGAGTCGTGATAGGACACCGCGTGCCGAAGATAGAAGAACATGGCATACAAAACTAAATCCTATTGAAAGTGGCAGCCTTTAAAAAAACGAAACTATGACCCGTCCGAAACTATTTATTCTAAGCAAATGCTACAACGGGCAACCGCGTTAATCTGAACCAAGAGATTGCGACGCAACTGAAGATTTTCCATTTTCGCAAATCAGCCCCGTGCTTTGGAACGGTACGCTCTGCATGAAGTTGTTAGGGGTTCTTTCGGGGCCTCCGACACAGCTGGCTGTGGTCCCATGGGTAAATGTGCAGCGACGTGGAAATTCACGGAAAGGTGAGGAAATCAACAATTGGAAAAAAAATATTACCAATTTAAAAAACTCAGACTATCTTGCGCCTGCATCGGCATGGCCTCGCACGGGCATGACGATGATCAAAGGGAGGAACACATGACCAAGAAGCTCATTACACGCCGCAGCGCATTCAAGACGATTGCTGGTGCAGGCGCGGCGTCTCTGGCGGCCCCTCACATTGCGACGGCTGCAGGAGAAGGAACCACTTGGAAGATCCAGACATCTTGGCCCGGGGGGATCGGGCTACAGACCTTCAAAGACTGGTGCGCCACAATCGAAGAAAAAACCGGCGGGGAACTTGCTTTTCAAGCCTTTGGTGCCAATGATGTTGTGGGTGATTTCCAGCTGGCCGATGCGGTGAAAAATGGCGTTTTGGACGCCATCAATCCGTTCACCATCTATTATCAAGGCATCATCCCCGCGGCAGTGTTCCTCAGCTCTTACCCGCTGGGGCTGCGTCAGCCGCATGAGTATGACACATTCTACTATGGCCTCGGTGGCATCGACATTGCTCGCGAATTGCTGGGCGCACAGGGGCTGCATTTTGTCGGTCCGGTGCATCATGGACCGAACATCATCCACTCGAAAGTTCCGATCCGTTCGATCGATGATTTCGAAGGCCGCAAGATGCGACTGCCCGGCGGCATGGTTGCCGAAGTATTCTCGGAACTTGGTGCTGAAACCACGGTTCTACCGGGGTCGGAGATTTTCCCGGCACTGGAAAAGGGCACCATCGACGTGGCCGACTTTGTTGGTCCTGCAGTGAACCATGCATTGGGTTTCAGCCAAGTGACCGATTACATCGTAATGGGACCGCCGGGCTTTATGTCGGTGTACCAGCCGGTCGACCTCATGGATATCACCGTCGGCAAGGCCGCATGGGACAAGCTAAGCCCGCAGATGCAGGAATTTGTCGAGATGGAAACCCATGTCTATTCCGATCTGCACCACGCCGCGATTCAGGCCGCCGATCAGGAAGCCTGGAAAAAATTCGAGGCCGAAGGCACCGAGATCACCCGCCTGTCGCAGGACGATGTCGAGCTAATGACCGAGATCGCCGTGCCGATCTGGTTCAAATACGCCAACCGCGACAAAGACGCGGCGCGGGTGTTCAAGATCCAGCTCGATTACATGATGTCCGGTTCGCTGGGCTATGTGACACCGGAGATGATCGAAGGTCAGACTCTGGACCTGTAATTCTCGGGCCACGTACCCTTCGGTCCGCGCAGGTTCTGCGCGGACCTAACTTTCCTTTGGACTTCGGAACGTAACATGCCAAGCGTCGATTTTACGCTGCCGCACTGGCTGTATTGGGTGGGTTTGGTCGCCTTTCCCGCTTTGGCCATGGTGCTGGCGCGCCGCACGCAACCTCAGACCCGCACCTATGGGCTGCCACTAGGGTATTTGATCCTGGTGACTGGTGGGATGCTGGGTCTGCATCGCTTTTATTTGCGCAATCTGCTGGGGCTCGTCTATCTGCCGGTCTTCCTCATGATCCTCTACGCCAACGGACAGGAGCGTGAGGCGCGGAACGAATTCTCCAATGCAATAAACGTGGTGCGCCAGGCCGAACGTGTGATCGAACGTGAAGCTGGCCGGGTTGAGACTGCCGAGGCTGAGCTGGATGAGCTAAGGGCTGCCGCTGAAGCCGCGCAAGACGGCACCGCTTTGCAGAAACGACGTGCCGAGCGGGCGCTGGACCGGGCGGAAAAAGCTATCAGTACCGGCCGCGAGCGTTTGGACGAAGCAAACGCCGATTTGCAAGAGGCGCAACCGCTTGCCGAAACCGCCGGCGCGACCCGCGCGATGTGGAGTTCGGTTGCGCGCTACGCCTTTTACACAATTCTGGCTTTCCTCGTTGTGGACGCCCTGTTGCTTCCCCGGCTTGTCAATCGCGCGCGGGAGAAAGCTGCAGTGGACCCCGACGAACCAGAGCTGGAAATCGACGAGGAAACCGCCGCCCGGGCAGCCGAGATGGACCCCGGTGCGCGGAAGGCCGATCATGAATATGCCGAAAACTGGATTGATCGACTGTCCTTATATGCAGGTGAATTTGTCAGCTATTGGGCGGTGATTGCGGTCTTTGTCTACTACTACGAAGTGATCGTCCGCTATGTGTTCAATGCACCGACCAACTGGGCGCATGAATCCATGTATCTGATGTTCGGCATGCAGTACCTGATCGCGGGCTCATATGCGATGCTGACCGAAAGCCACGTGCGTGTCGACATCTTCTATGCGCCGCTGTCCAAGCCCAGAAAAGCCTGGGCCGATCTGTTCACATCGATCTTCTTCTTCATCTTTGCCGGCACGTTGCTGGTGACGTCGTACATCTTTGCGATGGACGCAATCGCAGTGCCTACCGGCAATTCAGTTGTCTCGGAATGGGCGCGCGGCAATCTCGGCTTCTTCGAGATGTTCGGGGCGCTGACTTTTGGCGACTGGACGGATCCGAATGTCCGCTGGGGTGAGATCAGCTTCAACGAATGGGAAATCCCTCTCTGGCCGATGAAGTGGATGATGGTTGTGGGCGCGATCCTGTTGATTTTGCAAGGGGTGTCGAAACTGTCCAAAGACATCCGAACTATTGCACGGGGGTTCTGACCGATGGGTCTGGAAATGTCCATCGAGCTGCTGACGCTCGTAATGTTCGGGTCGTTGCTGGCCCTGCTGATGGCCGGTTTGCCGCTGGCCTTTGTGACCGGGGGGCTGGCTTGCGTCTTCTTGTTCCTTTTGGGAGACGCACGAGCCCTGAATATCGTGCCCAGCCGGATCTTCCCGCTGATGACGAATTATCAGCTGTCGGCGATCCCGCTATTCATCTTCATGGCTGCGATGCTGGAAAGGGCAGGGATCATCAACGACATGTTCGATGTGATCTACAAGGTTCTCGGCGGGCTCAAGGGCGGACTGGCGGCGGCGACCATTCTGGCCTCGACCGTGCTGGCGGCGATGGTCGGCGTGATCGGTGCGGCGGTTGTAACGATGGGAATCATCGCGCTGCCAGCAATGTTGAAGCGCAACTATGACCCAAAGATCGCTATGGGTTCGATCATGGCTGGGGGCACTCTGGGCATTTTGATCCCGCCATCGATCCTTGCCATCATCTATGCAGTTGTTGCTGAGCAATCTGTAGGCGAGCTGTTCATCGGCGCGGTGGTGCCCGGGCTGATGCTCTCGGGGATGTATATCCTCTATGTTGTGGTCCGGTCCTATATCAATCCGGTGCTGGGACCGCCGATCCCCGAAGATGAGCGGATCTCAAATCGCGAAAAACTGCGCCTGCTAAGCAAGATGTCAGCTCCAATCGCATTGATCGTCATCGTATTGGGGGTGATTTTCTCGGGCGTTGCCACGCCGGTTGAGGCCGCGGGCATCGGCACATTCGGTGCTTTTATCGTAGCTGCGATCCACAACAAACTGGACTGGCCCACGGTGCGTGAGGCCTGTGTAACTACGCTCAAAGCTTCGGCCATGGTGATCTGGATCATGTTTGGCGCGACCATCTTTGTGGGGCTTTACGTGCTGGAAGGTGGTCAGCAATTTGTGCAGGAGACGATGCAGAACGCTGGTCTGGGTCCGTGGGGCATTCTGATCGTCATGCAGATATTGCTGGTCGTGCTGGGCATGTTCTTGGACTGGGTTGGTATTCTGCTGCTGTGCGTGCCGATCTTCGTGCCGATCATCAAGGCGCTGGGTGCCGCAGCCTTTGGTTTTGATGACCCGAATGATCTGGTTTTGTGGTTCGGGGTTCTCTACCTCGTGAACATGCAGATGAGCTTTCTGTCTCCGCCCTTCGGTTATGCACTGTTCTACTTGCGTGGAGTTGCGCCGCCATCGATTCCGATGACAGATATCTTCAAAGCTGCGCTGCCCTTCCTGTTCTTGCAGATCGTCGGTCTGGTGATCTGCATGCTATTCCCATGGGTGGTGACCTGGTTGCCAAATCTAGTTTACGGTTAGGGCTTTGTCAGATCGTTTGTCGATCATCTTGCATAGCTGTTAACAGAAGTTTCGATGGTTAATTCCTGCGCCGGATATCGAAAGGTTAGGCGCAGGTGTTGCGGCAGGAACAGATGACATTGCCAGCTTCTTTGCGCACGGGCTTTGGTCGGGCGCGGCCAGAAAGCTGTGCTTTTGCACGCATGATTTTGGAACCCTGTTTTCGCAATATGGGGCTTTCACAGATATACAATGCGTAATTTTGTTATGCATTGATTGACTCTCGGACCCTAGATTTCTTATCCTGCACAAGTGCGGACGATCATAGTTAGGACAAACCTTGCCCGCTGAGATCACCGATTACCGCACAAAATTCCGGCGCGGCCGGATGGGAAATGCGGGGACAGACGGATGAATGTGATTGTACAAACTGAGCGGATCGGAGAATTCACTTATCTCGATGCTGCGACCGAGACGTCCTTGCTGCGAAATGGCAAGGTGTACACGCGGCGCGACAACAGCGGATCAGATGATCATTGGGTTGGTGTCACCTTCGATAAACGCAAGATACCCGTACATGACGCCCGCGCATTTGATGGGGCAGGGCAGCACCGGCTGGGCCCCAATGGTTTTGAGCTGTTGCAGCAGCCGCTGGACGGCCCCGAGTTTGATTTTCTGGATAATCAGCAAGTGGTAGAGCGCTATTATCCGCAGTGTCAGGAGGTCATCCGTCAGTCCACTGGCGCACGGATCGTGGCCGCCTTTGATCACAATGTCCGTTCGGTTTCAGGTAATCGCAGCAAGCAACGTATCACAGGCGGCCAGCAGGTGCAGCCGCCGCTACATATGGTTCATGGCGATTACACCATGACCAGCGCCCCGCAACGGTTGTGTGATCTGACCCGACCACCGACCAGCAATGATACCTACCGCTTCACGCTGGCGGACGGGGCGGCGTTGCTCGACAAGGATGCAGTGGATCAGGCGATTGGCGCAGGACGGTACGCCATCATCAATCTGTGGCGTAGCATCGCCAGTGAGCCAGTGATGACCAACCCACTGGCGTTGTGCGACGCGGCATTGGTCTGCCCCGAGGATCTGGTGGTGTTTGAAATCAACTATGCGGACCGGATCGGCGAAAACTACTATGCCAAATATTCGGATCAGCACCAATGGCTGTTCTATCCCGAAATGACGCGGGATGAGGCGCTGTTGATCAAACAATGGGATTCAGCGGGGGAACTGTCGCGTTCTAAAGGGGCCCGGGCCGATAGCTCTCGACCGGATGGCGGCTCAACGTTCAGCTTCCACAGTGCCTTTGCCGATCCGTCGGTCGGAGACGACGCCCCGGACCGTTGGAGCATCGAGGTCCGCTGTGCTGTTCTCTACGATGTATAACCCCCGAAAAACCGCGAATTGAGAGATGCTATGTCGACTGTCTGTGCAATCGTTGGTGCCGGAGAGGGTCTGGGTACAGCTTTGGCGCGCAAATTCTGTAGTGAAGGAATGGATATCGCGCTGATATCGCGCACCGAAGAGGGAAGCGCCGCTGCCAAAGCCTCCGCTCTGGCAGCGCGGCCCGAGGCGCAGGTGAAGTATTACTGCGCTGACGCCACTGACCCCACGACATTGGAATATGCCTTGTTCGTCGCTGCCAGCGAATTGGGTCGGATTGATCTGCTGATCTACAACGTGCGGGATGCCTTTACCGCCATTGACCCGCTGGACATGACCTATGAGGCGCTAGAGGCAACCTTGCGGCTTGAAGTTGTCGGTGCTTTTGCAGCGGCAAAAACGGTCATGCCCGCGATGCGGGAGCGGGGCCAGGGCAGCGTGTTTTTCTCAAGCTCGACCGCCGCGTTCCGGGGATCAGGCAAGATGCCGCTTTATGCAATCGGAAAATTCGGTTTACGGGCGCTGTCGCAAAGTCTGGCACGCGCCTATGCCAAGGACGGTATTCATATCGTACATGTGCGTCTGGACTGTGATCTGGATGTACCGGTGATGCATGAACGCTATGGCGACCGCTATGACCCCGAGAAGCTGGCACAGCCGGATGACGTGGCGCTCAGCTATTGGCACACATATCTGCAGCCACGCTCCGCCTGGAGCAATGAGATCGAGTTGCGTCCTTATTCCGAAACCTGGACGTTCTGAGCGCCTGCGCTCATCTTTCGGGCCGGTCTTGCGCTACGGCTGGGCAGTAGGAGGGGGTGCAACCACCATGTCTGATGACCGAAAATCCGTCGACCGTGATCGCTTTCCACCATTTGGTGGACTCAAGGCGTTTTTTGAGGTGGCATTGGTGGGCAACACCGTGCGCGCAGCCGAACGCCTAGGTATATCGCCTTCGTCGATCAGCCATCAGCTCAAGGCGTTGGAGGCAGAGCTGGGCGTACGGCTGATCGAAAACCGCAAGGGTAAGCTGTATCTGCTGGCTGAAGGGGTCCGTTATTTCGACCGGATCAAGCAGCCGATGCTTGAGATTCTGCGCGCGACCGAAGCGGTTCGTTCCGCCCCCGGGCGCAAGCGGGTGTCGCTGACCCTGACACCTTCGTTTGCCGCCGGATGGCTGATGCCTCGGCTGCTGGATCTGGATAGAAAACACCCGGATCTTGAGATCAACCTGATCACCACCACGCGCGTTGTCGATCTGCTGCGGGAAAATATCGATCTGGCAATCCGGCGCGGATCAGGCGTGTGGGACGGATACATCGTCAAACCGTTGCTGGCCGAGGCCATCGTTCCGGTTATGTCCCCCGTGCTTTGGGACTCACTACAATGTGAAACGCTTTCAGAAGCTTTTCAGAAGGCACGGATACTGGTCAATACCACGGTCGAGGGCGAGTGGGATACATGGTGCGCCACGCGGGATCTGACGCCACCAGACCCGGAGCGGTTCTATGATCTGGAAACCTATGAACTGACTATTCAGGCGGCACAAGACGGGCTGGGAATAGCCTTGGGACGCAGGCCTTTGGTTGATCCGTTGCTGGAAACGGGTGCGCTTGTACAACCTTTCCAAACGCCCGAGATCAGCGACAGCGCATATTACATCGTGCATCGCGACACGGCGTTGAGTTCTGACGTCAAGCGCCTGCAGGACTGGCTGTTGTCGCAGGTCATGTGAATTTTATTCATATCCTTCTGAATTGTTTGCAGTACCTCGAATGCGCCGTGCTGCCTAGTCTGACGCTGGCAACAATCACGGAGTCCGCCATGGCGCAGGCCGAGACACAACAGTTCAGCGGCCCTTTGGCCGGGATACGCATCATTGATCTGACCACCGTCATTTCCGGACCGATGGCTACGATGATGCTGGCAGATCAGGGCGCGGATGTCATCAAGGTGGAACGCGCCGACGGCGATTATACCCGGCAACTGGCGACGCGACGCGGCGGGCACGCAGCCTCATTCCTGAATAACAATCGTAACAAACGCTCAATCGTTGTCGATCTCAAGAACCCCTCGGATTTGGAGGCGGTGAAACAGTTGGTGGCAACGGCAGATGTGTTCATTCAGAACTTTCGGCCCGGCGTTGCTGACCGGCTTGGGCTAGGATACGAGGCGCTGAGCGCAAAAAACCCCAGGCTGGTGCATATGTCCATCGCGGGATTTGGCTTTGATGGGCCATTGGCCGGGAAGCCAGTGTATGATCCACTGATACAAGCGGTCTCGGCCCTGACCACAGTGCAGGCGGGTTCGGACGAGGAACGTCCGCGTCTGGTGCGCACCATTTTGCCCGACAAGCTGACCGCTGTGCAGGCCAGTCAGGCCATAACTGCCGCGCTGTTGGCGCGAGAGCGGATCGGCAAGGGGCAGAAGGTGACGCTGTCAATGCTGGATACGGTGACTGCGTTCCTGTGGGCTTCGGACATGAACGGGCATACGTTCGTGGGAGACGAGATGGAGAAAGAGGAAAGCCAGTCTTTTCACGATCTGATCTATCAGGTGAAGGACGGCTATCTGAGCATCTCCATCATGCAGGACAAGCATTGGGAAGCGCTGGCTCAGGCCACCGGCCATCCGGAAATCCTAACGGACGAGCGCTTCAAAACGGCCGAAAGTCGCGAGGTTCATCGCTCCGCGCGGCTGGAGCTGACACAATCCATCGTCAGCCAGGCAGAGCGCGACATGCTGCTGACCGCTCTAGAAGCCGCCGGAGTGCCTTGCGCCCCGGTACTGACTCGGAAGGAAATGCGGACCCATCCTCAACTACAGGCGAACGGCACGCTGTTTGAATACGACCACCCCACTGCGGGGCGTTTGCGCCAAGCGCGTAACCCTGCAGTGTTCCACGGTACTCCGGCCAGCAATATCCGCCCGGCACCAGAACTGGGTGCACATACGGATGAGGTGCTGGTGCCGCTGATGCCGGATCGGATGGCGCGCTCGTCATGATTGATTTCTATTACGCCCCAACACCGAACGGCTGGAAGGTCGCCATTATGCTGGCAGAAGTTGGGCTGGCGCATAACACCATCCTGATGCGGCTGCCGCAAGGCGATCAGTTGCGGACCGACTTTCTGGCTATCAGTCCCAATGGCAGAATTCCGGCGATTGTCGATCATACTGCAGAACGCTCTCTACCAGTGTTCGAAAGCGGGGCTATCTTGTTGTACCTGTCGGACAAGACCGGCCTGTTCGGGGCCCGTAACCGGGTTGAGCAGAAGGAACTGACCGAGTGGATGTTCTGGCAGGCCGCCAATCAAGGGCCGATGGCAGGTCAGCTAAGCCATTTTGCAAACTACGCGCCAGATGGGCAGGACTATTCCCACAACCGCTACAAAGGTGAATACGAACGCTCGCTCGCGGTGCTCGAAAACCGCCTGGAAGGGCGCGACTTCATCCTGTCGGATTATTCCATCGCGGACATGATGACGTTTCCCTGGGCCTTCATCGCCAAACCGTTAGGGGTGTCCTTGGACCAGTTCCCCAATGTGGCGGCCTGGCGTCACCGCATCAAGCAGCGCCCCGCTGTGCGCGCTGCGATCGACCTGCACAAAGACGCACAATTTTCCGAAGCAGCCAACGCGACCAACAATTCGGTTCTGTTCAACCAGTCGGCAGACCATCTGCGACGGTCGCAAGACCAGACTCCGACCTGACACAAAACAGGGCCACCAAATGCGCCTTGACCGACCGAGGGACACCCAACATGGAGACGAAGATATGCCAGAAATTTCAGGAAGCTGCCTCTGCGGGCAAGTCAGCTATAGGTCCACTGAGTCCGAGCCGAAAATGACAGCAATTTGTCATTGCCCCGATTGCCAAAAACAGACTGGTACAGGTTTCTCTGTGAATGTTCTGGTGCCGACCAGTTCAGTGGCGCTCAGCGGGTCGTCGCTTGGGCAATATGTGGTGGATGGGGCCTCGGGTTCGCCAGTGCGGCGTAATTTCTGCACCAATTGCGGATCGCCTCTGTCCACCGAACTGGACGCGTTCGACCACCTGTCTGCGATCAAGGCGGGAACGTTGAACGACAGTTCGTGGGTGCAGCCTACAGTTCAGATCTGGTGCGACTCGTCTCAGACATGGTCGGTGCTGGATGATGCGCTGCCGCAGGTCGCGAAAAATCCCGGCTGACCCTATAGTGATCGAAGGCGGTTATAACGATGGCCATCTTCGATGCTTAAGGCAAATAAAAGGAAAAACACCTTGAAACTTGCAGCAGTTCAGGCCGCACCGGTCTTTCTGGACCCTGCCGCCACCACCCAAAAGGCGCTTGCCCTGCTGCAAGAGGCCGCTTCGAACGGGGCGAAGACCGTCGTCTTCCCCGAGGTTTTCCTGTCGGGCTACCCGGTGTGGCTGCGCGCGCCTGAGGTGGCCCATAACGACGCGCTTCTGAAAATCGGTCATGTTGCCTATCTGAAATCCGCCATTTCGACCGACGGCCCCGAAGTCACGTCCCTCGTGGACGCAGCCCGGCGATTGGGTGTGTTCGTTTATGTGGGTATCGTTGAACGGACCGGCTCGGGCGGCTCGGTCTATGCTGCACTGGTGGCAATCCATCCCGAACAGGGCGTCGTCAGTGTGCATCGCAAGCTCAAACCAACCTTCCATGAACGGCTGATCTGGGCCGATGGAGATGGGCATGGGCTGCAAGTGCATGATTGGCAAGGGCTGAAATTCGGAGGTTTGAACTGCTATGAGAACTGGCAGCCGCTGGCGCGTCAGGCGCTGTACGATCAGGGCGAACAAGTGCATATCGCCACTTGGCCAGGAGATCTGGACGTGACTGAGAATATCACGCAGTTCATTGCGCTCGAGGGGCGGGTGTATTGCGTCTCGGTCTCGGGCCTGCTGCGGGTTCAGGACATTCCCGACAGTTTTCCTCTACGCGATCAAGTCATAAAAGGGCGGGATGTGATCAACGATGGCGGCTCAATGATTGCCAGGCCGGATGGTGCGTTGATTGCAGGGCCGGTGGTCGGCGAAGAGCAGATCCTCTATGCCGATATTTCTGCCGAGGCCATTTTAGGCGCGCGCCTGAAACTGGACCCCGCTGGCCACTATAGCCGCCGCGACGTGTTGAGCCTGGAGCACAATTCTCGGCGCTTGGATTGAGCGTCAAACCTGTTTAGTGAGACTGTTTTCGCGGATGGCCAGTACCGAAGAATAGGTAGACACCGAATAGGGCACGCAGTAAGTCATCATAATTTTCAGGGCCATGGTTGGATCGACATCCGCTGAAAACAACCGATCGCCATGGTTAATCGAA
This sequence comes from Ruegeria sp. BE3, assembly GCF_056538865.1. Lineage (NCBI taxonomy): Bacteria > Pseudomonadati > Pseudomonadota > Alphaproteobacteria > Rhodobacterales > Roseobacteraceae > Ruegeria > Ruegeria sp. BE3. Next base: position 222,902 of record NZ_JBQFTW010000005.1, read on the forward strand.
GCCAGCAAAGTACCGACGATCAACGCGATGCACATTGCCCGCCGTACCACCTCGCACCTGACGGCAAGCTGCAGTAACTTCGAGACTATCTCTTCGGACTTTGGTCGCTTGTTCGCTATTCTTGGTCTTCCGTTTCCAAAACCTAGCGATGGACCAGTTCAGAAGGGGAGGCTTAGCCTGTGCAGACATTTCATATCAGTCTGCCCAAGGTAAACGTCTGCTTGAAGACCGCGGTCATGACGCCGATTGGTTGAGAGAAGGCGGAAGCAGGGTAAGGCAACTGTCCGCCTTGACAAGCGTCGAGATTATGTTTGGCAGGCTCAAAGATTGGCAGCGTATGGCATCCAGATATGACAGATGTCCGAAGGTCTTTCTGGCCCCAGCCGTTGTCTATTGGCTATGTGCCCCGAACCTAGGCTAGCAAATCGAAGTTGCGTGCCAGATATTTTTGACTGACATGTAATTGTCCAGGCCTTCGGTTCCGCCTTCTCGACCATAACCACTGGACTTGACGCCACCGAAGGGTGTTTCCGGCATGGAGGCCTCCAGTGTGTTGATTGAAAGGTTGCCGACCTCGACCTCATCCACCAGCCGGTCGATATAATCGGCGCGATTGGTGAAGGCGTAGCCGGCAAGGCCATAGGGAACAGCGTTCGCTTGTTCGATGGCGTGATCCAACGAGCTGACGGGGTTGACGACTGCGACGGGGCCAAAGGGTTCTTCTTGCATGATGCGAGCATTGTCCGGCACGTTCAGCAGCACGGTGGGTTGAAAGAAGTATCCTATGTCGCCATGACGCGCGCCACCTGTGGCGACCGTGGCCCCTTTTGCGCGGGCGTCTTCGACAAGTTCGGTCAGTGCAGGGATACGGCGGTCGTTGGCGGTCGGCCCCATTTCCACACCATCGTCCATGCCATTACCGACGACGGTAGCCTGGGCGCGCTTCACAAAAGCATCGGCGTAGTCGTCGAAAATGCTCTCATGAGCAAAGAATCGAGTGGGAGATGTACAGACCTGACCGGCATTGCGCATCTTGCGCACAGCGCTGGAGGTCGCTGCCGTTTGCACATCAGTATCCTCGCAGACGATGACCGGCGCGTGGCCGCCCAATTCCATCAGCACACGCGTGTCATTCTGCGCTGCCAACGTGGTCAGATGGCGGCCCACAGAGGTTGAACCGGTGAAAGCGACGAGCCGAACAGGCTCCTGCGGGATCAGGTAAGCCGAGATGTCGGCCGGATTCCCGAAGACAAGGTTCAATACACCGGGCGGCAACCCTGCATCTTCAAAGGCTCTGGCAATGTGAATGGCGCCTGCGGGCGTTTCCTCGGCAGCCTTCAGAATCACGGAGCACCCCGAAGCCAGTGCGCCCGCGATCTTGCGTGCAGGCTGGCTCATCGGAAAGTTCCACGGAGAAAACGCAGCAACTACGCCAACGGGTTGGTGATGCACGGAAAACTTGTGACCACGGGCGGCGGGGATCACGCGGCCATAGGTCCGCATTGCCTCTCCCGCATCCCATTCGAAGAATTCCGCGCCACGGATCACCTCTAGTCGAGCCTGTTGCAAGGGTTTGCCATGCTCCAGCGTGATCGAGGTGGCGATCTCTTCCTGCCGTTCTCGCATCAGGGCGGCAGCACGCAGGATCGTATCAGCGCGGTCCCGTGGCGACGTGCGGCTCCAGAGCGCGAAACCTTTAACTGCGGCATCCAGAGCATCGTCGAGATCGCTCTGCCCGGCGCAGGGAAGGCGGCCGATTTCCTCTTCGGTGGCCGGATTGACCACCGGTATATCAGAGCGTGTCTTGCGCCACTCGCCCGCGATGAACAGCTTCATTTCTGGATACATGGACAGCCGCCTTTTGATTGACTGAACATTAGATCACCCGCCATGGGCATTCGCCTCAAGTGAATTGGATGAATACTGATATCAGAATGAGGAATATCAGCCCTGCCTCATTTGCGCCGCCAAGTGGAGCGCCGCCTTGAACGCCCGCCCCGCCGGGGACAAGTCATCATCGGCGCGCAACGAAACGCCGATTGGTCCATGACCGAAGGGGACCGTCCAGTCCAGCTCTACCAAATGGTCATTTTCGATGTCGTGGGCGACAACTTCGGCTGGCATCAGCCCGATCAGATCGCGCGACTGTAACAGGGTGCGGTTGGTCAGGTAAGACACGCTTTCGATCGAGACCGTAGGCACATATTGCTGTTGCCCGGTAAAGAAATGATCGACCTGCCGCCGCAATGTGGTTTCCAGCGGCGGCAGGACCCAGCCAAAAGGCTTGGTCTGGGCAAAGCTGACCTCAGCATTGCCCGCCAGAGGATGCGTTGGCCCGACTACGGCCAGAATGCGATCATCAAAAAGTTTTTCCTGCCTGATCTTGTCGCGATGACGGTGCGATGGAAGGCGCCCGACCACCATATCGATTTCTCCTGACAGCAATCCCGGCATCAGCACCTCATTGGTGCCTTCCACCACTTTGATCGCAACCTTTGGACGTTCGGTCAAAAGAACTTCAATAGCTGATGGCAACAGACTGGCAGAGGCTGCCAGCAGAGTACCAACGACTACGCGGCCGGCATTTCCTTCGCTCAGATCATCAAGTTCCTGAGCCGCTTGCGATATCTGCGCGAAAATCAGCTTGCCATGCCGGATCAAAGTTTCGCCAAAAACAGTCGGCCCGACACCGCGATTAGTGCGGTCGAACAGTTTGACCTCGAAATCCAGTTCCAGATCCTGGATCATCTTGGTGGCGGCGGGCTGAGATATCCCCAGCGACCGGGCGGCATTCTGGATGTTTCCGTGCGTTCCAACCGCCACCAGTAAACGCAACTGCCGTAGCTTAAGCCGAGTCAGCGCGCGCTCAACGATGCGGGCATGGCGTTCCATCACAAGGTGATCCTTAGGTCGATCTGGTCAAGCTTTGCCACTACGCTCATCGCGGCCAAGGCCGAAGACCGGGGGTTGTCGGGCAGGGAATTGCCATGGATTTGAAAATGAAACTCTCCAAACGTGCCCTTTGCGGTAACTTCATGAGTGTTCTGCGTAATTGACGCATCCGCGATCAGGCGAACATGCGTCTCATCAAAGCCAAGCCCGGACAATGCGACGGCAGCCGCTACATTTGCATTCTTGGGGTAATCCAGCGCCGCGGCGCGGGCACTTCCTTCGAAATGCACCTGTGCCCCTTCTGATAAACCATCAAGATCCAGCTTGTCTTCCGCCGGAGAGCCACGCCACCCCTGCGGTGGCTTGCGACTGGTATAGGTTACAGTGCTCAGCCCGCCGACATTCGCCGCGCTCAGGCAATCCAGAGCACCGATAGCTCCGCTCGCCAGATACAGTCTTGAATTTCCTTCCTTGGCTGCCTGCGTAAGCGCGGATTGGATAGCCGCGTCTGCAAGCGCCCCGAGCGATACTGTGAGCATGTTGATACCGCGCGCCAGAATGCGGGGACCATGCTCCGCCAGCGCCGCGTGCCCTGCGCAATCAATCATCAGATCCAGATCATCTGGCAACGCTTCGACCGTTGCAACCTCCAGTGTTGCGTCGGGCGCCACTCGCTCAGGCCGCAGCAAAATGGCGGTAAGTTCATGTCCGCGATCCGCAAGGGCCGCGCGGACATATCGCGCAATGGCGCCTTTTCCGATCAATCCAACCTTCATTCCATTGTCATAGGTTAATCCAAATTGCACTGGAATTGAAAAGCGTCAGATATTCATTTTTTCGATACCCACTTACCGGCTTCACCTTGGACGCCGCCCGCGCAATGCAGTTTGTTAGCGGCAGCACATTCTACAGGTAGCGGCTCATGCAATATACAAAACACGAAGCGAAGGCTTATGCCCGCGAGAACATGACGGGCATCTGGGCGGCCGCTCTGAACCCGTTCAGAGAAGACCTCTCGCTGGATGAGGAAGGCCTGCGCGCCAATATCCGGCATTGGATCGACGACCTTGGCATTCAGGGCCTGTTTATCGCGGGCAAGCAGGGGGAATTCTGGGCGATGAGCCTGGAGGAGCGCAAGCGCAATATAACCATCGCGGTTGAGGAGTGCGCCGGACAGGCCGGGACGATCATGTCGATCTCGGATCAGAACCTAAATACGGCGCTGGAGCTTGGCCGCCACGCGCAGGATTGTGGCGCGGATTATGTTGTGGTTCATGCGCCGATGCTCAGCTTTTGTCAGGAACGTGGGGAGCTGCTCTATCAGTATTATAAACGCTTCTGCGATGAACTGGACATCGGCATCGCCATGTGGAGCCATCCTGACAGCGGCTATCTAATGCAGCCCGAGGAATGCGCGCGGATCGCGGATTTACCCAACATTGTCGCGATCAAATACTCGGTTCCGCGCGAGATGTATGTGCGCCTGAGCCATATGGTTGGTGATAAGATCCATGTCTCGACATCAGCTGAACACGAATGGCTGGACAACATTCTGGAGCTCGATTGGAAGCTCTATCTGTGTTCATCCCCGCCCTATCAGTTGCAGACGGCCAATGATCAGCGCATGAATGAATACACGCGGCTGGCATTTGAAGGCAAAGCAGAAGAGGCGCGGCGCGTCTTTGACAGCCTCAACCCAGTGCGGGATGCGATGAAGCGCACCAAACCGGCCAGCAAACCCACCGCTTTTGGCAAATACTGGCAAGAACTTCTGGGGCAGCATGGCGGGCGTGTCCGGGCACCTATGTTAGAGCTGACCGAGGCAGAGAAAGAGCTTATCCGCAACGGGTTCAACGAATGCGGACTGAAGCTTTGATATAAGTAAATCAGATACCTACTTACGGACAATTTCTTTGCAGCTATGGAGATTGTCACACAGAATTTTTCGCGATGGGAGAAGGTCATGTCAAAACTGTCCGCGTTCAACTTCAAGACCTGGATTGATGAACACCGTCATCTGCTTAAGCCCCCGGTGGGCAACAAGATGGTTTTCGAAGACTCTGACATGATGGTCACGGTTGTAGGTGGCCCCAACAAGCGCACCGACTATCACGACGATCCGGTCGAGGAGTTCTTTTATCAGCTTGAGGGTGATATGCTACTCAAGCTCTATGATGGCGAAGAATTCTATGATGTGCCGATCCGCGAGGGTGAGATTTTCCTGCTGCCGCCGCATGTGCGCCATTCGCCGCAGCGTCCGCAGGAGGGCTCGGTGGGGCTGGTGATCGAACCTAAGCGTCAGCAAGGGCAGTTCGATGCAATCGAATGGTACTGCTTTGAATGTCAGCACAAAGTATTCCGAGCCGAGTTTCAGCTGCAGTCCATCGTCAAGGACCTGCCACCGGTTTACGAGAAATTCTATGCGTCGGAAGAGGACCGAACCTGCCCGAATTGTGGTACCGTGCATCCGGGCAAGGAACCTCCTGAAGGCTGGGTAAAGCTATAATAGGTCAGAAAAAAGACAGGGAAAACGATGAAACACTTCGCCAAGATTATTACCTCGGCAGCCCTCGTGGCCGCGTCATCCGTTGCCGTGAAGGCCGAAGAATTTCGACTGGGGCTGATCACTCCGCCCCCACATATCTGGACCAAGGCCGCCGAAGCCTTCGGCGCTGAGCTGGCCGACACCTCGGGTGGTGCACACAGTGTTTCCGTCTTTCCGGCCCGCCAGTTGGGCAATGAGGCCGAGATGCTGCAGCAGTTGCAAACCGGTGCGCTTGATATGGCCTTCATGACGGTCGCCGAGGTTTCGAACCGGGCGCCCGAGCTTGGAGCGTTTTATGCACCCTACCTAGCCAATGATATCGGCCATGCGGGCCGCATTCTTCGCTCAGACACGGCCAAATCCATGCTTGAACCGCTGCCCGGGCAGGTGGGGGTCGTCGGTGTCGGCTATGGCATGGCAGGTCTGCGCCAGATCGTCAGTCGTGGGGAAATCGGCTCTGCGGAGGATCTTGCCGGGCTGAAATTGCGAATCACGCCTTTCACGCCGATTCTGGATTTCTACAACGCTGTTGGTGCCGCGCCGACCCCGATGCCCCTTCCCGCAGTCTATGATGCACTGGCCAATGGTCAGGTCGATGCCATTGACATGGATGCGGAACTGATCTGGGTCCTGAAATACTATGATCACGCTGATACCATCGTGCAGTCGGATCATATGATGTTCCCGATGGTCGGCCTTGTGTCCGCCAAGGTCTGGGCCGGGCTATCAGATGAGGATCGCGCCATGATCGGCGATCTGATGGCCAAACATGTGGACAGCACCATCGACAGCTATGTCGCCAACGAAGCAGGCTGGCTGGAGCAGATCGCAGGCACGGGCAAGACCTACACCAAAGTGGATGCCTCGTTCTTTGGCGATGCGATTGACGAATGGAATGCCACCTGGTCCGAAAAAACCTCGTCGCTTGAAGCTTTGCGCGCAACGGCAGCAGAAACCGAGTAAGGTTCAATACAGGCAGTGAACTGGGCGCGAGTACGCTCGCGCCCTTTTTTCGTGGGGAAGGGGCCATGTTGTATCGTGTGTCAGCCGCTTGGGCGCGGATCGAGTTGCAGGCCGCAGCTTTGCTGGCGGTCTGCGTGACGCTATTGATCCTTCTGAATGTTGCTACCCGCAATGTTGGGCAAGCGTTGTTCTGGGTCGACGAACTGGCGATCTATGCCATGGTCTGGATGACTTTTCTTGGCGCCTCGGCCGCGTTGCACTATCGCAGCTCGGTTTCGATTACGATCCTGTCCGATGTCGCGTCCCATCGATGGCGTCGTGTGATCCGCAAATGTGTCGATGTCATCGTCTTCGCCTTTTCGCTGGCGATGCTGTGGTTCTGCTGGCGATGGTTTCTGCCCGCCGATCTTGCCAGTGCCGGATTCGACACGGTGAAGTTTCAGGGCAGCACTTTCAACTTCATCTATGCTGAACCAACGCTGACGCTAGGCTTGCCGAAATATCTGTTTTGGCTGGTAATGTGGCTCTTTGCCCTTGGCGCGACGCTGCATTCAACGACGCATCTTTTGTCAGCGGCACAGACAGAGGACGCAGCATGAGCGCTGTACTTTTTCTGGTAGCGTTGCTGCTGTCCGTGCCCGTTGCCATTGTGCTTGCAATCACCGCGGTCTGGTATGTCTGGGAAAGCGGCAACACGGTTCTTTTCGACAGCTTTGCCCAGAAGATGTTCGGAGGGCTGGAAAATTATGGCCTGCTGGCCATTCCGCTGTTTATGCTGACCGGTGAATTGATGAACGAAGGTGGCATGACCCGCCGCCTTGTCGCGCTGGCACGTGTCTTTGTTGGCGGGTTTCGCGGAGGGTTGGCCTATATCAACCTGCTGGCCAATATGTTCATGGCTGCGATCATCGGCTCGGCCACTGCTCAGATCGCGGTGATGTCGCGCGCAATGGTGCCCGCCATGAAAGACGAAGGCTATGATGAGGGGTTTGCCGCAGCAACAACGGCGGCAGGGGGGCTTCTGGCCCCCGTCATTCCGCCTTCGATGATGTTTGTCATCTTTGGCGTTCTGGCCCAGATCCCCATCGGGCAAATGTTTATTGCCGGAATCATTCCCGGGCTTCTGCTGGCACTGTGCTTTGCGCTGGTGATAACGCTAATCGGCTGGTCGCAGCAGTTTCCAAAAGGCGAGTGGATGTCGCGCAGCGAAGCCGTACGCGCATTGCTTCAGGCTCTGCCAGCGATGCTGGTACCGGTGTCCATCATCGGGGGCATCCTGCTGGGCATCGCAACACCAACGGAATCCGCCGCCGTTGCTTCGCTTATAGCCTTTCTTATCGGCTGGCTGGTCTACCGTGATCTTGACCCGCAAAAATTGGGCGAGATGTTCAGGCGGACAGCCTCAAATGCGTCGATGATCCTGTTCATGATCGCAGCGGCCAGCGTCTTTGGTTGGGTCATCATCTATGAAGAATTGCCGCAGAAACTGGCTGATCTGATCACATCGATCACTTCGGATCCCTTCATGTTCCTTTTGATCGTCAACGTGGCGCTTCTGTTGATCGGCATGGTCATCGACGGTATCGCCGCGATCATCCTGATCACGCCCATCCTGCTGCCCATCGCGACCGGCTCTTATGACATCAGCCCCTATCAGTTCGGGGTCGTAGCCTGCCTGAACCTCGTGCTCGGGCTTTTGACGCCGCCTGTCGGCATAGGTCTTTATATTGCATCTTCCATGAGCGGAACCACGCCAGGTGCGATTCTGAAATCGCTCTGGCCGTTTTTGATCGCAGTGGCCGCAGTTCTAGTTCTGCTGAGCTATTTTCCAAGTTTGTCCACGTTTCTGATCTGACAGGGCACAAGATCGCAGCCGTAGATACCTGGTGGAGCCATATCATCACGCACATGCGTCAACCGTGGTTAGGGCGAACAGGTCTTATAGGCCCGACAATCAAGCGAAGTACCCCGTGCTGAGATAAGTGAGAAAACGTCTGTTTGCACGACATGAGCAAAATACGCTGCAATCGTGCAGGTATCACCGGAGCCGGAATTCAGCTCCGGTGACATTTGTCAGCTCTGTTTGGGTTCCACAGGTATGTAGAGGTCACCACCTTCACGGAACCGCGCGGCCATTGCCTCCATTCCTTCCTTCTGCGCCTCAGACCGAATGTCGTGGCTGATCCGCATTGAGCAAAATTTCGGCCCGCACATGGAACAGAAATGCGCCACCTTGTGCGCCTGTTTGGGCAGGGTTTGATCGTGGAATTCACGTGCGGTGTCCGGGTCCAGCGACAGGTTGAACTGATCCTCCCAGCGGAACTCGAACCGGGCGCGGGACAGGGCATCGTCGCGACGTTGCGCACCCGGCAGGCCTTTGGCCAGATCGGCCGCATGGGCGGCAATCTTATAGGTGATCACGCCGGTTTTCACGTCATCCCGGTCGGGCAGGCCCAGATGCTCCTTGGGCGTGACATAGCAGAGCATCGCGCAGCCGAACCAGCCGATCATCGCCGCGCCAATGCCGCTGGTGATGTGATCATAGCCCGGCGCGATGTCTGTAGTCAGGGGGCCAAGCGTATAAAAGGGCGCTTCGCGGCAGCACTCCAACTGCTTGTCCATGTTTTCCTTGATCTTGTGCATGGCCACGTGGCCGGGGCCTTCGATCATCACCTGACAATCCTTGGCCCAAGCGATCCTGGTTAGTTCGCCCAGCGTCTCAAGTTCGGCAAACTGTGCCTCGTCATTTGCGTCTGCAATAGAACCGGGCCGCAGGCCGTCACCGAGGCTGAATGATACGTCGTAGGCACGGCAGATGTCGCAGATCTCTTCGAAATGTTCATAGAGGAAGCTTTCCTTGTGATGATGCAGGCACCACTTGGCCATGATCGAGCCGCCGCGGGACACGATACCGGTGACGCGGTTTACAGTCATCGGCACCATATGGAGCCGAACGCCCGCATGGATGGTGAAATAGTCCACCCCCTGTTCCGCCTGTTCGATCAGCGTGTCGCGGAATACCTCCCAGGTCAGGTCCTCGGCGATGCCATTCACCTTTTCCAGCGCCTGATAGAGCGGAACAGTGCCGATCGGGACGGGTGAATTGCGGATGATCCATTCGCGGGTATTGTGAATGTTGCGCCCGGTGGACAGGTCCATCACCGTGTCCGCGCCCCAACGGATTGACCAGACCATCTTGTCCACCTCCTCTTCCATCGAGGAGGTCACAGCCGAAGTACCCATATTGGCGTTGATCTTGACCAGAAAATTGCGCCCGATGATCATCGGTTCGCTTTCGGGATGATTGATGTTGGCCGGGATGATCGCGCGGCCTGCGGCAACCTCGTCCCGCACGAATTCCGGGGTCACATAATCTGGTATGTTGGCACCCCAGTCATTGCCTTCGCGTTGCTCGGCCACAGCCTCGCGCAGTTGGTTTTCGCGGATGGCGATAAATTCCATCTCCGGGGTGATAATCCCGGCGCGGGCATAGGCCAGTTGCGTCACTGCCTTGCCATCCGTGGCGCGCAGCGGGCGCGGACGGACCGGGAATTCCGGGGTCAGCCGATCCCCGTCGACAAAGCCATTATCCTCGGGTTTGATCTCGCGCCCGTCATACTCCTCGACATCGCTGCGCGCCTCGATCCACTTTCGGCGCAACGGGGCCAGACCTTGTCGAATATCAGTAATCACATTCGGATCAGTGTAGGGACCCGAGCTGTCATAGACCGGCAGCGGCGGTTCACCGGCCGTTGGATGGACCGAGATTTCGCGCATCGGGACGCGCACATCAGGGTGCCGCGTGCCACTCACGTAAATCTTGCGCGACGCTGGTAATTCACCCGTGGTGATCTTGGGATTGGGGACGTTCATTATGGTGCTCCTCAAGCAATTCAACTCAAAAAGACACCAGATGAGTCGTGGCTTGGGGAAACGAGAGGGCGTGGAGCCCCCTTGTTCGGAGAGCGCCTGCCCGGTTTCCGGCCTGCGCACCCTAGCTTCCTACGCCAGTGTCAACTGGGTCAGGTTCAAAGGGTCGCGTCGCCGGGCAATGCCCCGTCAGCCTCTCAGTCCCCTTGGTGGGACTCCCCTGCGTGCGAAATTTGTATTGCATGTTGTGCGGAGTAACAACGCATAGGTGTCACCTTCACCATCATTTGGACGAAGAACTTCGTGACAGTTGATTTGTTGCGGCACCGGGGCAGCTTGAATCATACCTCTTGGCGGTGAACCCCTTTTGTCAATAAGACCTAAGTCCGACCAGAAGCGGCGGATTTACTTCAAGGTGTGAATACCAAAGGGATCGCGACTTTAGGCAGGTTGGAAACGATCACGCGTTCGGTTGGCGAAGGCGACCAGCGAGAGCATTACGGGGACTTCAACCAGAACGCCTACAACCGTCGCCAGAGCTGCGCCTGAATTCAGCCCAAACAGGCTTATGGCGACGGCAACGGCCAGTTCAAAAAAGTTGGAGGTACCAATCATCGCGCAAGGAGCCGCGATACGGTGCGGGACCTTCAGCGCATAGGCCGCCCCGTATGCCAGGGCAAAGATCCCATAGCTTTGTATCAGAATCGGGACGGCGATCAGGACGATGACCATCGGTTTGGACAGAATCGTCTGGCCCTGAAGACCGAACAGGATCACCACCGTCGCAATCAGCCCCATTACGGACCAAGGTTTGACTCGGGCCGAGAAGCTGTCGATGGCCTCTGACGATCCAAGCCGCTTACGGGTGATCAGACCGGCGATCAAGGGAAGGATGACGTATAACACGGTGGCCAGAACCAGTGTCTGCCACGGGACTGAGATATCGGTGACCCCTAGCAAAAAGGCGACGATAGGCGCGAATGCAACAACCATGATCAGGTCGTTGACCGAAACCTGAACTAGCGTATAGGTGGCGTCGCCTTTGGTCAGCTGCGACCAGACGAAGACCATTGCGGTGCACGGCGCGGCACCTAACAGGATCAAGCCAGCGGTATATTGCGCGGCGTCTTCGGGCTCGATCCATGGCGCAAAGACATAGTCGAAGAATAGTACTGCCAGAAGGGCCATGGTGAACGGTTTGATCAGCCAGTTGACTGTTAGTGTGACGATCAGGCCTTTCGGTTGGCGTGCAACACCTGCGACCGCGCCGAAATCGACTCCGACCATCATGGGATAAACCATGGCCCAAATCAAAACGGCCACGACAAGATTTACACTAGCGACCTCGGCCGAAGCCACAAGCCCGACCAAACCGGGTGCAGCCAGACCGATCAGCACACCTGCGACCATGGCAAGGGCGACCCAGACGGTTAAGTAACGTTCGAAGATGCTCATGAATATGCCTCTTTAGTCTGGTCTTGCAGTTTGCCGGATATGAGCGCAGCTAAGGCAACCATTGCAGCCGCCGTGCCTAGCACAAGGGGCAGCCCGCCGATCTGATAGGTGAAGCCAGACAGAACGGTTCCGACAAGGCGGCCAGTCGCGTTGGCCATATAGTAAAAGCCCACATCCATTGTGACCCGCTCGGACTTGGTAAAGGCGAGGATCAGGTAGGAATGCAGCGAAGAGTTGACGGCGAAGATCGCCCCGAACACCAGCAGGCCAACGACCAGCGTGGTCGTCAGCCAGGTCTCAGGACCAGATGACAGCCAGACAGCCAGCGTCAAAGCCGCAAGAACGCAGAACAGTGCTACGGCCCAGTTACGCGCTGCGCGGATCAGGTCTTCTTCGGAACGGTTCGTGGCGCGTAGGATTTTGGGTGCGCTGGCCTGAACCGCTCCGTAAAGGATGATCCAGAATGCCATGAACGTGCCGATCATGAAAAACGCGCTGCGATTGCCCACTTCGGTGCCGTCGGACAAGACTGCGTAGAAATAAATCGGGATTCCGACGACGAACCACACATCCCGTGCACCGAACAGAAAGACACGCGCGGTCGACAACCAGTTCACATTGGCGGATTTTGAGAACACCTCGGAAAACTTCGCCCCCTTGCGCCCTTTGGGCAGGCCCGGCGGCATAAATCGAACGACGGCGAACAGGATTACCGCGAGCACGACCGCCATGACCAGGATGGCCGCCTGAAATCCAAGCGTGGCCAACATGACAGCGCCCAGCAAGAAACCCAGACCCTTGACTGCGTTCTTGGATCCCGTCAGCACGGCCACCCAGCGGAACAACCCGCCGCCTTCTGCGGGCGCCAGCAGTTTTACAGCGGATTTCGAAGACATCTTGGCCAGGTCTTTGGCCACTCCGCTCGCCCCTTGCACGATCATGACAAAGGCGACAGACGCACCAATCGCCCAGTCGGGGTTTAGTTGTGTCAGAGCCAGAAGCGCCAACACTTGCAACCCAAGCCCCGCATAAAGCGTCGATGTCAGCCCGAAGCGCGCCGCGATCCAGCCCGCCGCGAGGTTCGTCACCATCCCCGCAATTTCATAAAGGACAAACAGATAAGCCAGCTGTACCGGCGAGAAGCCCAGCGTATGAAAGTGCAGCAGCACCAGCATCCGCAGCGCGCCATCCGTCAGCATAAACGCCCAATAGGCCGCGGTGACTGCGATATAGGCTGACAGTCCCTCCGGCCGCTCGGTCATAGCGAGGACCCAACCATCAGCGCAACATCGACCAGGCGATAAGCATAACCCATCTCGTTATCGTACCACGCATAGATCTTCACCTGAGTTTCATTCACCACCATGGTCGAGGGCGCATCGACGATCGAAGACCGCGCGTCATTGGTGTAATCGGTGGACACCAAAGGCCGGGTTTCATAGCCCAGAATACCCTTCAGCTCACCTTCGGCGGCGGTTTTGAAGAAGGCGTTGACCTCTTCAACAGTGGTTTCACGCTCAACCTCAAACACGCAATCGGTCAGCGAGGCATTCAGCAAGGGAATCCGGACTGCATGGCCGTTCAGCCTGCCTTTCAGTTCGGGATAGATAAGCGTGATTGCCGTTGCTGAACCTGTGGTGGTCGGGATCAACGAATTCAGCGCCGATCGCGCGCGGCGCAAATCTTTTGCGGGGCGATCAACGATAGTTTGCGTGTTGGTCACGTCATGGATCGTAGTCATCGAACCGTGACGAATACCAAGGTTCTCGTGGATCACCTTAACCACCGGCGCCAAGCAGTTGGTAGTGCAGGACGCTGCCGTCACGATATGATGCGTGTCGGGGTCATAAGTGTCCTCATTGACGCCCATGACAATATTGGCGGCGGTGCCATCTTTGACCGGGGCTGAGACAACAACCTTTTTTACACCCGCTTCGAAATAAGGAGTCAGCTTCGCCTCGGTCTTAAAGACGCCGGTACAGTCAATAACGACATCGACGCCGTCGAATGGAAGATTGGTCAGATCCTTGGTGCCAACGAAGGGCAGGCGTGTGCCATTGATCGACACACTACTGTCGTCATGCGCGAACTCTGCATCCCAGCGACCATGCACCGTGTCGAACTCCAGCAGATGCGCATGCATTTCGGGATCACCGACCTCATCATTGATCCAGGCGATGTTTGCACCTTTTTCAAGCAATGGCTTCAGGGCCAGTTTCCCCATCCGGCCCAGACCGTTTACCGCGTAAGTCGTCATTCCGCGTCCTCAAGTTGCGTCCTGCCGATGTCATCCACGGCGGATTGCAATGCGATCCGGTCAAGGCTTTCGACCGGCAAAGAGGTAAAAGCCTGAATACGCCGCTTGAGCGCACCGTAAGCGTTCTGGAATGCGAGGCTTTTTTCAGCATCAGTGCCTTCGGCCTTCACCGGATCTTCCATACCCCAATGACCGCTAATTGGCTGACCGTCCCAGGCAGGGCATTCCTCGTTCGCAGCCTTGTTGCAGACAGTGAAGACAAAATCCAACTGTGGTGCGTCCGGGCCGGAAAACTCAACAACGTTCTTGGATCGCAGCACGTCGGTGTTGTGCCCTTTGTCTTTCAGGACCTGCACCGCAAACGGGTTTAGCTCCGAAAAGGGACGTGTTCCTGCAGAATAGACGTTGAACCTGTCTCCGGCGATATCTCGCAGCAGCGACTCGGCAAAAATAGACCGCGCCGAGTTGCCGACGCAGATGAAAAGTACGTTGAATTTCCGATCCGTCATGGTGCCTTTTCCTTGCTTCAGGGGCATGCAGATATCAGGGCGACCGCGGCAGCAATCGTTCAACAAAAAGCCGAGCATGTGCTGCACGTTCTTCATATCAACTGTATAGAGCAGAGAAGTGCCGACACGTTCCTGGGCCACCAATTCGGCCCTTAGAAGCGCATTGAGATAGCTCGACAGAGTACTGGCCTTGATGCCGAGTTCAGACGCCAACTCGCCTGCAGGTACCTTGTCAGGAAAACGTCGCATTAACATGCGAAACACTGACAGGCGCTGCGGGTGGCCAAGAGCTGAGAGTTGATTCGATACTTCTTTTACCATATTTCGCGAAATATCGAAATAAAGCTTATGCGTCAACGGTTCTGTTTTCATGCTCGAACCGACCGCAACACGGCTTAAGAGCGCAAGTGAAAAACTCAACCATTAGCGCTTGGCTGGATATAGATTCAGATTCCGGAGCCACGGCATATGGCCGACGGCGCTAGCTTCGAATAATGCGTTGCAACCTATGTCGCCGGGCTCGCCATTTGCGGGCATCATTTTGAGTGGACCGCGTAATAGAACGGGTTCTCGGCGTAGTCGTGCAAGAATTGCCGCACTTTAACGTCAAGCGCGAACGGTTGTATTTTCCGTTTGGCTAGTGACGGCGCGCATTAATCCTACTGCAGCTTGTGTGCCATCTATCAGAGGTACAGGAACAGAAGGGCCTATTTTGCGGGCGAAACCGGCCAATGGACCTCCTCCGAGAACGATAGAAGACGCGCCTTGGGCGGCAAGGTGTCGGCATTTTGCGCTCAAGGCGTCATGCAAGCGGGATTGCACCGTTCCGGGATCACCTTGATCACCACCAGTGACGGACGCGATGCCTATCAGCGCGTCGGTAAGGCCCAGTTCTTTGACTTTTTGAATAAGCGGTGGGGCGACTCTGTCACCGAAGGTTACGATCCCAAAATTGCCGCCTAAAGCGTGGGCAGCGGTGAAGGCAGCGCTGGCGATGCCAATGACTGGCGTATTGGGTCGAAGGCGTCGGATGTCTTGGGCGCCTGTATCGCCGAAAGAGGCCAGAATGATCCCGTCGCATGGCTGATCATGAGCGTCAACGGCGGCTTTCACGCCATCAACCGCCAGGCGGGTATCGGCATCCGTCACGATGAGTTCCGGACCGAACGCAGCTGGCATAGTTGTGAAGACATCACCTGGCGACGCCACGGCATCTGCGGCCTCTTTGATCTTGGCGGTGACGCCTTCTGACGTATTCGGATTTACAATCAGCAGCCGCATCAGAGGATCACCGACGGTAGCCAGAGAGAAATGAAGGGAAATAGGTTAATCAGGATCAAGGCAATGATCATCGCGCCAATGAACCAGAGCATCGAGGGGATGATCTTCGCGATGGAAATCTTCGCAATGGCGCAGGTGATCAGCACGACCGATGCGACGGGGGGAGTCTGCTGGCCAATCCCTAGGTTAATCGTGAGGATCAAACCGAAATGCACCCTGTCGATTCCAAGCTGATCGGCAAGCGGCAGAAAAATCGGGACCAGCATCAGGATCGCTGGTGTTCCGTGGATGATGGTGCCTGCCAGCAGGAAGAAGATGTTAATAGCGGCCAGAACCACCCAGTAATTCTCGGAAATACCCAAAATAGCATGAGCGATATCCTGCGGAATACGCTGGTTGGTTAGATACCATCCCAGAAGTGTCGAGGTTGCCACGATAAACATGAGCATTGCTGACCGTTTGCCCGCGACTCGCAGCGTGTCGATCAACGTGCCGATCCGAACTGTCCGGTAAAACACTGCGGCCAGAACGATTGACCAGAACGCGGCAATGGCGCCGGCCTCGGTGGCGGTAAAGATCCCGCCCAGAATACCAACGAGGACCAGCACGGGCAGCGTCAGCGGAATGAGCGCGTCCTTACCGGTCTCTGCAACGCGTGAGAAGGAAAACGCACCTTCCGTTGGATAGTTGCGCCGGACTGCCAACATATAGGTTGTGCCCATCAGCAGCGCACAGACGAGCAAACCTGGCACAATGCCCGCAGCGAACAGTTCCGCAATCGATGTATTGGCCACATAAGCATATAGAATGAGGTTCAGTTATGGTGGCACTATGATCGCCATGGTCGCTGATGTGGAGGTGACAGCCGCAGCAAAAGCCGCCGGATATCCTCGCTTGCGCATCTGCGGGATCATTACCGACCCAATCGCCGCAGCATCTGAGGTGGCGGTGCCGGAGATTTCTGAAAAGAAGAGCGATGTCAGAATATTGACGTGTGCCAACCCGCCCCGGATGTGTCCGACAAGGGACGATGCAAAGGCGATCAGTTTCTCGGCGATCTTGCCCTGATTCATAATCTCGCCTGCAATCATGAAAAGCAGCGCTGCCACCAGCAGATAGTTGTTGGCCCCTCCAAAGGGGATCAGCCCGATGATCTGCGGTGCAACTGCAGGATCAAGCAAGATCATGGTTGCCGCCGTGACGCCAAGCACGAAAGCGATTGGCAATCCGGCAATCAGAAGGGTGACGAGGAGAATCAGGATGATCCAGCCAGGGTCAAGAAACATCAGGCGTCGCTTTCGGGTAATAGATCGTCAGGGTGGATACTGCCGGTCATGATGCCGACAAGGCGTACGGCGCAAAAGATCACGATGAGCACCCCCCCGACCGCCATTGTGCCGCGAAACAGGATCATTGGCAGATCAATAGAGATCAGCGACCGGCCCGCAAAACTCTCTGCGGCAATCCCGCCATACCAGGCCAGCAGTGCTCCGAAGCCGCCCATAAGGATCAGGTTGGCCATGGTAACCACACGTTTCAAGGCTTCTGGAAAAACGCGTAATACGGCGTCAAAGCCCAAATGTTCGTTTGTCCGGGTTAGATAGGCCGCGCCGATAAAGGTCAGAGCCGCCAACATGTGTGCCGGAAGCTCTTCACCCCAGGACACACTGTCGTTCAGGATGAACCGGGCAAAGACCGCCCAGTTCAGAAGCAAAAGCAATAAACCCGCCATGGCTACGACCAGCGCGTCGAGCGCTGCGGTGATCCATCTGTCACCAATTTGGATAAGCGTGGCCAAGTGGTTCATGAGCCTACTCGATACCCAGAGCAGTCTTGGTCGCTTCGATCATGTCCGCGCCAATCACGTCAACAAACGTAGGGCTTTCATAAAGCGGCGCGGCTGCGGCTTGGAATGCAGAAAAGTCGATCTCATTCACTTCCAGCTTGTCCGACAATGCAGCGATGGTTTCGGTATCCGTTTTTTCACCCCATTCGAACGTCCAGGATGCAACTTCATTTGCCACTGTCATCAGCGTTTCTTTTAACGCGGGATCGAGGCTGGCCAGATAGGGTTCGCCAAAGACAAGGAATGTCGGCAGGTAGACGTGGTTTGATAGCGACATATAGCCTTGCACTTCGTACAGCTTAGCCGTGTCTACCACGTTTGCCGGATTTTCCTGTCCGTCGATGGTGCCCTGATCAAGCGCCGAATAAACTTCGCCAAACGAAAGCGGTGTTGCATTTGCGCCAAGCGTGTTGAACATTTCAACGCGTTGCTTGTTTGTGGGGGTGCGGATTTTCAACCCTTCCAGATCATCGGGCGTCACAATCGGGCGCACCTTATTGGTGATCTGACGAAAGCCATTGTCCCACATCGCAGCAAGCACCATGCCGCTACCATCGAACCCATCGGCAAGCATTTCACCAGCGGGGCTCGCCGCAAAAACTTGCACGGCGGAACGGTCTTCAAAAAGATATGGCAGATCGAAAATCGCTGTGCGCGAATTGATCTGGCTCACAGCAGAGGCAGACAATGAGGTGTGGTGCGTGCCTAGTGACAGGCCCTGCAGCACGTCTTCTTCCTTGCCAAGCGTGTTTGACATGAAGATCTGTACGTCGATTTCTCCGGGTGCAGCTTCTTCGACACGCCGTTCGTATTCTTGCAGGAAGACATGCGCAAAAGAGCCCTCCGGAAGAGACGAATTGATCTGAAGGACAGCCTCAGCGGCGACGGAAAATGGGAAAACAGCAGCAACTGTTGTCATTACAAAGTATCGTGTCATCGGTCGGGCTCCTCGTGAGAGACAGTGAAGATTCGTATTGATAGTATGAAAAAAATTTTTCACATAATGTGAATTATGAAATAGTATTTTTACATCATGACACGCGATTTGCTTCAACTGAGCAGGCAAGGCCTGTTGGAGAGTGTTTTTGGACAACCGAAAAACAATCTATCCGGATATGCGTGTTTAGAGTTCGGCGAACCGACCGTGGATGTCTTCGATCTTGGCAAGTCGGTTTCGGCCCTCGGTGCCGGAACGCTCCAAGGCTCGCGCCGCGATCAAATTACAAACCGCCAGTACGCCCGTGTGATCAAGCAGGGGCCCGTTCGATGCGGTAACGCAGGTGAACCGCCACGTCACCGGAAGTGCTTCTATTGCAGGGGCGTCGCCAATAAATGCTGTTCTGGTTCCTGCATCAAGCGCTGCCGCAGCGAGAGTCGCCGCGTTGCTTGGCGCCCGGCGCAATCCAATCAGCATCAGCACGTCTTGGGGGCCAAAACTTGCGGCGGTTTCGGCCAGAGTTTCGCCCGGGTTAGGGACAAGGCTGACCTGCGGCAGCACTTGGCAGGTTTGCCACGAAAGGTAATTCGCCAGCGGATAACCGGACCGAAATCCAGCGACCCAAAGGCGCGGTGCGGCGTACATGGCTTCGACAAGATCGTTCAGGGCCTGATCGTCCAATGCTTCGAACGTCTTTTCCAGGTTGCGTCGAGATTGCTCCAGATGAGGCGCTATAGCATTCCCCTCCGACGTGCCTCCCGCCGCCAGCCGATGCAATGCGGCACCGGTTTGTCCTTCATTACGAACCGCCTTACGCGCGTCTTCATAGGATGCGTACCCGATCTTGCGGACGAACCGGGATACTGTGGCATTCGAAACGCTTGCCAAACCGGCGATTTCGGAAGCTGAATAACCCGCCAAGTCGCCCGGAAAACTAAGTATCGCTTCTGCCAACCTCCGCTCGCTTGGGTGAAGCTCTGGCAAACTGGCGCGCACACGCGCAATGAATGACTGTGATGACGCATTTTTCATATATGCAAAATGCGTTTCATAAATCCTCGTGTAAAGCGCTCGATCGTTTGTCTGTGCTCAACCAGAGTTAGCCAAGCCAAAACGGTGACCGCGTGGCCGGGCCTTTCGACTAACATTGCCGCAGCCAAAGAACAGGTGATGGAAAGTCCGTCCGCTTTCTTCGCAGTCACATAGTAAAATAATAATTAAAAGTTATCAAAAAATGCCATTCATTAGATATCGTTGATCATTTTTACTGTTGCTGCTAAATCTCGCACCATGACTCAGCTTTCAAAAACAATCGCCAACACGCGTTACAAATACCTTGGATCAGAGGGACTGGAGACGGTTCATTTCGAGGGCCAGGCTTTTCTGAAGGTTTCACCTGAGGGCGTCAGAACGCTTACGTCTACCGCATTCGCGGAAGTGTCACACCTATTTCGCGCCAGTCACCTTGCGCAGTTGGCAGACATTCTGGAGGACGCCGAAGCCTCGGCCAACGATCAGTATGTGGCATTGGAGTTACTCAAAAACGCCGTGATTTCAGCAGAAAGGGAATTTCCCAGCTGTCAGGACACGGGCACGGCCATCATCCATGGCAAGAAGGGGCAGAACGTGTTGGTTCAGGGCGATCTGCACGAGGCCGTGCGTGAAGGTGTACGAGACACTTGGGAGACCCGCAATCTGCGGTTCTCTCAGATGGCGCCGTTGACTATGTTCGAGGAGCAGAACACCGGCACCAATCTACCCGCACAAATCGACATTGAGGCCCATACCGGCGACGCCCTTGATTTCCTGTTCATGGCCAAGGGCGGCGGATCGGCCAATAAGACCTTCTTGTTTCAGGAAACTCGCAGGTTGCTGGAACCTGAGCGTATTTTGGATTTTTTTGATGAAAAGATCAGGACTTTGGGCACCACCGCTTGCCCGCCCTACCACCTGGCCATTGTTGTTGGCGGCTTGTCGGCCGAGCAATGTCTGAAGACAGTGAAACAGGCCTCGGCGCGCGAACTGGATGACCTGCCGACGACCGGCAGCCCGGATGGCCGCGCCTTTCGGGATATTGAACTTGAGGCGCAGATTCTGGACCTGACCCGCAATATGTCCCTGGGGGCACAATTCGGGGGCAAGTATTTCTGCCATGATGTGCGCGTGATCCGATTACCACGCCATGGTGGCAGCCTGCCTGTCGGGATGGGGGTCAGTTGTTCGGCTGATCGGCAGATCAAGGGGCGCATTGACCGAGACGGTATCTGGCTGGAGCAACTGGAACATGATCCCGCCCGCTTTCTGCCCACGGAAGATTTCGGGGCACAGCCTGCGACCCGGATCAATCTGGATCAGCCAATGGGCGGCATTTGCGCGGCGCTGTCCGATCTATCCGTTTCCAGTCCTGTTCTGTTGTCCGGTACGATGATTGTTGCCCGGGATCTAGTTCATGCGGAACTCGCCCGATTGGTCAATGAAGGCCGGGACTTGCCCCGCTATATGCTGGACCATCCGATATATTATGCGGGTCCGGCCAAAACGCCTGACGGACATGCCTCGGGGTCATTTGGTCCTACGACCGCAGCCCGAATGGACCCATATGTACCGGAACTGCAGGCACATGGTGCGTCACGGGTCATGATCGCCAAAGGCAATCGGGCGGTGTCGGTTGTGCAGAGCTGCCAGAGTTATGGCGGATTCTTTCTGGGCTCGGTCGGCGGCGCGGCAGCGGTGTTGGGCAAGGATGTCATCAAAAGCATTGAAGTTCTTGATTTCCCGGAATTTGGAATGGAAGCCGTTTTTCGCATCAAGGTCGTGGATTTTCCCGCATTTGTGATTATTGACGACAAAGGGGGCGATTTCTTTACACGCAAGCCGAACCTTTGAAGAATAGGAATTGCGATGTCACCGTCGTCTGAAAAGATCACCTTACGCCAGTTGCAGATTCTTCTGGTTGCGATCGAAACCCGCAGCTTTGTGCGCGCAGCTGAGAGGTTGTCGCTGACACCACCTGCAGTATCAATGCAGATGAGCCGTTTGAGCGAGGCGTTTGGCGCGCCTCTGTTCGAAAAGTCAGGGCGCTCGGTCATTCCCAGTGAGGTGGCCACCGCCCTTGTGCCCTATGCCGAACGGATGACGGAAACGTTGTCCGAGGCGGTTGATGTGGTGCAGATTATGCAGGGTAAACTGGATCACCGTGTGCGGGTCGCCATGGTCTCGACAGCGCGCAATTTCGGGCCGCATCTGTTGGCGCAATTTCAACAGCAGCATCCCGAATGCGATCTGCAGTTCAAGATTGCAAACCGTCGTGAGGTAATCGCGATGCTGGATGACGGTCAGATCGATTTGGCGCTGATGGGGCGCCCACCGAGGCGGCTGGAAACGACCTCACACCAGTTTGCCAAGCACCCATATGTCCTGATCGGACATCCGGACCATCCGCTGGTACGATCCAGCCGCATCCGCCGGTCAGATTTGCCTGCCCATAATTTCCTGGTGCGCGAGAAAGGGTCGGGAACACGTATGGTACACGAACATTTCTTTTCCGATTCAGGGCTGCCGCAGCCCCGAGCGCAGGAAATGGAAAGCAATGCCAACATCAAACAGGCGGTCATGGCGAATATGGGATTGGCTTTCATATCGGCCCATACGATTGCGCTGGAAATCATGGCGAACAAGCTCAGGATTCTGAATGTCGAAGGCATGCCGGAATACCGCGATTGGTTTGTCCTTCATCTTCGCGACAAGCCCTTGCGCCCTGCTGCGCGTGCCTTTCGGGATTTTGTCGATCAGGAAGGGCCTGGTTTCATGCGAGACTTTTTCAAAGACGCCGGGATTGCAACATAGCCTGCGCCCGGACCACGATTGGGAGGTCTATCATTTTTCCGTCCAACATGATTGCCCCTAAACCCTGTCCAACCGCGGTTTCATATGCCTCGACGACACGGGTGGCATAGTTAATCTCATCAGCATTCGGGGCGAAAACGGAATTCACGACGCCGACTTGGCGCGGGTGAATACACATGACCCCATCAAATCCGATACTGCGTCCAAGCTCGACGCTGGTTCTGAACAGATCCATATTGTCAATTTCGGCGATGCTTGCAGGTAGCCCAATTGCTTCAAGACCTGCTGCCTTTGCAGCCCAGATCAGGGATTGTGCGGCAGGCTGCAGGGCGGCGGCGATGGGAAGACAACCGGAATCGGTCGAGAAGTCTTCGGTGCCGAAGGCCAGAGCTTTCAATCGCGGCGTGGATCGTGCGATGACCGAAGCGTGCAACAATGCCTCGGTTGTTTCGATAAGCGCAATCAGTCCGATCTGACGGTCCTGCACTTTGTTCTGGCGTTCCAGCAAGGAGAGGTAATCGTCGATCAGACGCAGGTGGTCCGCTCCTATGACTTTGGGCAACATGATAGCCTCGACCCCGGGTAGGATGGCGGTTTCAAGATCCCGCACGCATTCGCCTAGATCGGCATTCACCCGAACAATGACCGGCATATCTTGCGCCACCAGCGTTGAAACCGTGTCGGCCAGACCATCCCGCGCAGCCTGTTTGCGGTCACGCGGCACGCTGTCTTCCAGATCCAGCAGGATCGCATCTGCACCGCGTTCATGCGCGCGTGCCACCAAACCGGCCCGATGCGCAGGGGTAAACAGGTAGGACCGGATCATGCCGGGACCTGCTCGGCAAACTCCATCCGAATAATGTCGGAATGTTCGCCGAGCGCCGGGACCCGACCAAAATGCGGGGTTTCGGGGTCGAAGCTGTGGCGCACCGGCGCGGCAACCAAATGTGCCTCTTCGCCGTTTTCCAGAGTAACTGCCGTGCGGCGCAGCTGAGGATGCTCGGCAAAGGCTCCGACCGAGTTTACCGCGCCATAAGCGATAGCCGCATTGAACAGTTTGGCCTCCAGCGCGGCCCGGTCATGTGCTAAGAAGAAGCTTGCCACGATTTCATCAAGAGCGGCGCGATTGGCAACGCGCTGCGCGGCGTCGCAGAACCGGAGGTCCGTGGCCAGTTCAGGCTGTTCGATCACTTCGGCACACAGGCGTTTCCATTCGCGTTCGTTTTGGATCGAGATCGCCAGAATTTCGTTATCTGCCGTAGTGAATCCGCCATATGGTGCGATCGAGGGATGGTGCAGGCCCACCGGTTGCGGCGCATTGCCAGCGTAGACTGTGTGCATCAAGGGCACGGTCATCCAATCGGCGGCAGTATCGAACAGGGACAGTTTCACCGCGCTGCCCTCGCCGCTGATGCCGCGCGCAATAAGGGCTTTCTGAATGCCAATAATGGCGTTCATGCTTGCACCGATATCGCAGACCGACACACCGATACGGCCCGGATGGCCCGGGGCCCCATTTACGGACACAAGCCCGCTCTCGCATTGCACCAGAAAGTCATAAGCCTTCATGTCGCTATAACGACCATCCTCGCCATAGCCGCTGATGTCACAGGTGATCAGGCGCGGGTTGCGTTTGCGCAGCACATCCTCTCCAAAGCCGGCACGGGCAATCGCGCCCGGTGCAAGGTTCTGGATGAACACATCCGCCTTATCGAGAATCCGGTGTAGCAGCGCGGCATCCTCAGGGTTCTTGATGTCCAGACACAGGCTTTCCTTGCCGTGATTGGCCCAGACAAAATACGAGGCCGAACCTTTGACCGCTCCATCATATTTTCGGGCAAAATCGCCGGTGTCTCGTTCGATTTTGATCACGCGTGCGCCACCCTGGGCAAAGTGACAGGATGCAAGAGGTGCCGCAACGGCCTGTTCCAATGAAACAACCAGCAGGCCTTCGTAAGGTTTGAATGGGGTATCGGTCATGCGGCGTCTCGCGTCTGCAAAAGGGCAAGGGTGCGGTGCATTTCATTGGCAACGATTGTCATGCCTTCGTCAAAACCCATGCCAGGTTTGACCAGAACGCGGTCGGGCCGGGTCGCCATGGCTGCATGCAGGCAGGCACGGGCTGAGATATCGGTCTCGTTGCAGGTACCGCCCTGATAGGCCGCAACACCATTGGCCTTGCAGTAGAGAACGGCATCGATGGTATTGTGCAACGATCCCAGGTCCGGCGTTTTGATCTGAACCATGTCGCAGCAGCCAGCGTCAACAAAACGCATAACGTCCTCGAACGTGTTGCACCATTCGTCCGCGACGATTTTAACATTGCTACCAAGCGTCTTTAGAACGGTACGAATATCACCCAGCAGGGTGATCTGGCCCTCCTGCGATCCGGCATCCGCTGGCCCTTCGATATACAGATCGAACGGTGCAGCGCGGCGCTCCAGTGTGGCCAGATAGCTGGCGATCTTGTCAGCGTCATTGTCGAAGATCATTCCGATTGTGCCATAGACATCAATATGCAGCACCGGGTGATAGCCTGGATCGCTGCGCAGGTCCTGGATGCGCCGTGACAGCCACGTGACATATTCGGCCAGTTTGCCGCCGTTTTGCCCCAGTTTTTGCGGGATGTTGTTGATCAGGCCATGGGGCAGGGCATCGACGCGTTTCAACACCATCTTGTCCACGGCTTCATAGCGGTTGTCGCCACTTTGCCCGAACAGCTTCAACGGAGCGATAACCGGTTCCAACCCCCATTCGTCGCAGACAACTTCAAATTTTATCCTGCCTTTCGCAATAGCCGCGGCCGACAGCAAAGCTTGTGACAAGCCGTATCTGACCGCCGTATGCAGCGGCTGCCCGTCGATTGTCAGCTTATCGAAATACGCCGCACTTTTGCGAAAGTTTGTGACGTCGTGCCCGATCAACCGAGGGGCCAGATGTTGCTTTAGAAACGGGATGACCTGCCCGGCCAAAAACAGGGGATCGCGGCCCGCGGCGCCGGAATACTGAACTGCCGCACAATCGCCTTCGGCAATCTGCCCGTTGTCCAGTTCAAGCAGGATCGAGACGCTCTCTCCAAATTGTCTGACACGGGCGAAACCCTCGGTTATGGCCGCACCGCTATAGACGAAACCGTCCTGCTTGGCGCCCAGTTTGATGGCCGCCTGATCGTCAAAATAGTACGAGGCGAGCCCCGGAGCAAAAACGACATTCTTGATCTTCATCTTACACTCTGTGAGTTAGGCGGTGATCGCAGGGCGACCAATCAGTTTGCTGGCGGATATGGCACGGACGTCGTCGACCACCATGTCAAAGGATACGTCCCGCCCTTCCGCGCGGGCGCGTTCGGCGATCCGATCCTTGTGGAAGGTCATGACATCATTGGGCAGCGGCACGTTCCCGGTCTCAAAGATCCTCAATGCCCCATGGTTGTCGCGCACTGGCGTCAGTTTCCCCGCGTTACCCGAGGCCGGAGCGAAGGGCACATCCATTACACCGGTTTCAAAGGCCAATACCGCACCGCGCGCGATGTCACCCTTTCCCAGTTTTAATACGGCGCGCATGACGGCGTGAACTTCGGCATCGATCACTTCAACCTCAGTGAGGATTTCATTGCCGTCGTTCCGGTTCTGATCCGCGATCATGTTCACCATCTGCCGGGTTGCCTTAAGACCGGCTTGATTTGCCTCGAGTGAAGGAATCCCGCTGGCTTCATGCGGAGTCTTGACAATTATCTTAGTGGCCCGCGCTTGTTTGGCGGCCAAGGCACCCAAGCAAATTACCGCTGTGGCCTTAGCCTCGTCTTCGGGGAAGCCGCCCATCCACTGATGGAAAACGGTCGTCAGCTTGTAGTCCTCATAACCCGCGTTCTGGAAATAGTGATGACCCAACCGCCGCAGCGACCGCAGCGCTGCCACGTCCTGAACAAGATTGCCGGCCTGACCGTAACCCAGCGTGATACAGCGCACGCCCTGTTCCAGCGCCAGCAGCCCTTCGATGATTGCGACGACATGAGACACGAATGGCGGTACAAGCGTTCCGGTCAACGGGCCGAAAGGCTCGCGATTGATGCGCACACCGTGCTCTTCGAAACGCCCTACCAGCCGGTCGCAATATTGCCAGTGGCGGATCGACTGTTCCAGCGGGATATTCTTGGCATAGGGAATGTTGTACGAAATACCGCCGCCCTCGTAGGACGAGAACCCGGCGCTCAGCGTCACCTCGGTCAGCAGCCGCGCATCCGGAGTTCCATGACGCACCTGGATCGGCTTCGACACTGCATCCACCAGTTTTTCGCACCCGGTGACACCGTGATTTACAGCCGGAAACCCATTCAACAATGAGGTTCCGGCAGCGCGGGACCGATCGATGCCTTCCTGCGCCTCGTCATAGCGGTTGTGGCGCGTGTAGGCGTCGATGGTGGTGGGCAACACATCGCAATACGGGGACAGACCTTCCATCAACGCTGTATGTTCCCGCAACAACGCCACACCAGCGCGCGGCTGCAGCAGTGTTTTCCCTGTTTCGTCCGCTTGTGCCAGTGCCACCGAGAATTGCTTGTCCTCGGGCAGTGCAGCCTGACGCTCAACCGCGGTTTCAAAATTTACTTCGGAACCCGTGTGCCATGATTGAAGAACGGTTTCGCGTTCAGCGTCAAAAACGGCATCGGCCAGCCGGGTATTCGTGATCTCTGGCATGTCAGTCATGTCATCATCGGCCGTCTACACGGCAGCCCAGTCGGTAAATCTGATCGAGACTGCGCCGGAGTTATGGCCGATATTCGGAATGCGGCGCAGATCGATATCGTCCTTCAGCAACGCGACAACATCGCTGATGTTGACCGAGGCTGGAAAGACGCGGTCATATCCCATGTCCTGAAAGCACTGCGCAACAGTCGCAAAGTCCCGCTTGCCGATCACAAGGTTCCCGCCGACATACAACAGAATTTCCCCAATCCCTGCGTTTTCACATCGCTCACGCAGCCCCTGGCAATCGATCTCACCATGGCCATAGATCGATGACACAAGGATCGCGTCCGCATTTTCCGCAAGTGCTGCCGTGACGAACTCTGTCTGACTGACCATGACACCAAGATTGACGACTTCTATCCCAGCCCGGGTCAGCAGGCTGGTCAGGATCTTGTTTCCAACGGCGTGGCAATCAGCGCCGATTACGCCCAGAACTACTTTATACGTTTTATCTGCCGCAAACATCTGTGGTGTCTCCTCCTGTCGCGCTGCCGGAGTTGGTAATTGCGATTCTCGTTATCGTAAAGATAAATGACTGACTTTTTATTATAGATAAATATTAGTTACTTGATGAGTGATCCTGGATGATATTCTCGGCAGGCCGAAAACGACCTCTCCGTTTAGAAGCTTATCCCGGAACCTTGCGAACGGTATCCGTTCTCTCAAGGCGTACTTGGCTGGATGTCAGTAGTCTTGGCGCCGGTTGTCGCAGCTGTCAGAACAATCAGGAAGCATACACAGAAAATCCGAAACACCGCTGCGACGGATCAATCGTTGTGCGCAAAAGCTCCTGATTGGGACGATCCCGTTACCGAAATCCGGAACCAATGCACTGAGATGAAAAAAACTTGTCCACCAAGACCGACTACCCAAATCAGGTGGTCATGTGTCATGGTTGGATTGGACAACCAAAGAGATCAAGAGGACCGGAATGGCGCAGGCCGAAACGACCGATGAAAAAGTGATCTTTTCGCAGGACCCACATAAGGTTCGGGACAGTAGCGAAAAGAATCTGGAAACTGCGATCGGGCGCGAAATCAAGGCTTTGCGATTGCAGCAGGCTACGACAATTGCCGAATTGTCGGCGCTGACCGGTTTGTCGATCAGTATGTTGTCCAAAATCGAAAACGGCGCAACTTCGCCTTCGTTGACAACGCTGCAGTCCCTTGCGAATGCGTTAAGCACACCAATCACGTCGTTCTTTCGCCGCTATGAGGAAACTCGCAACGCGGTGCATACGAAAGCGGGCGAGGGCGTCGAGACCGAGAGGGCGGGCACCCGAGCTGGACATCAGTACAACCTTTTGGGTCATTTGGGGGCCAATGCCAGCGGAGTCGTGGTTGAGCCCTATCTGATTTCGCTGACCGAGGAGTCGGACAAGTTTCCTACGTTCCAGCATGACGGGATCGAAATGCTGTATATGCTGGAAGGTGAGGTCGATTATCGCCATGGCGACAGCATCTATGCATTGAAGCCGGGGGATACTCTTTTCTTTGATGCCGACGCGCCTCACGGGCCCGAGATTTTGGTGAAGTTGCCCGCCAAGTATCTGTCGATCATCTCATATCCTCAGACCAGTTGATCCTTAACGTCTTGTTTTCTTTTGAACCGGGGTGGCAGTCGCCTCGGGTGTTTGATGCATGCAAGCCAGCTTACTTACGCATTTTCCCCACATGAAAATTTATTTCTTCTTGTTGTTTTCTTGAGGTTGGGCTGATAATGTCAGATTCGACAAAACTTCAGAGGGCAAAAGCTAATGTGCGGAATTGTCGGACTATTCCTTAAAGACCAGTCACTTGCGCCCCAATTGGGTTCGATGCTGACGGACATGCTGGTCACGATGACCGACCGGGGCCCGGACAGCGCAGGTATTGCAATTTATGGCGCCGAGGCGAACGGCGCTGCGAAACTAACGGTGCAGTCGGATTCACCCGACGAGGATTTTCGGACCCTTGCGGCAGATCTTGAGGCCGCGATTGGAACAAAAGTTTCCTTGCGGTCGAATGACACTCATGCCGTTCTGGAATTGGACAGCACAAAGGTCGAGCAGGCGCGTCAGGCCGTGCGTGAGCTGCGCCCCGGACTGCGCGTAATGTCGGACGGCGCGACGATTGAAATCTACAAAGAGGTCGGCCTGCCCAAGGACGTGGCGGAGCGGTTCAACGTCTCGACCATGAGCGGTAGCCATGGCATCGGCCATACGCGGATGGCAACTGAATCTGCCGTGACCACCGAGGGGGCACACCCGTTCAACACCGGCTCGGATCAATGCCTCGTGCACAATGGGTCGCTGTCGAACCACAATGCGCTGCGCCGCAAGCTTAAGCGCGAAGGCGTTCGCGTTGAATCGATGAATGATACCGAGGTTGGTGCAGCTTACCTGACCTGGAAGATGCAGAACGGCGCAACTCTGGGTGAGGCGTTGGAAAGCAGCCTGGAAGATCTGGACGGGTTCTTCACTTTCGTCGTCGGCACAAAAGACGGGTTCGGCGTGGTCCGTGACCCGATCGCCTGTAAACCGGCCGTTATGGCCGAGACTGACCAATATGTCGCCTTTGGCAGTGAGTACCGCGCGCTGGTTAACCTGCCCGGTATCGAAGACGCCCGCGTCTGGGAACCTGAACCTTCGACCGTCTATTTCTGGAGCCACTAAGATGCAGACTTACGATGTTGCAGAAAGCGGCCTGCGTGGTTTGAACTCGACCCTTCAGGCGCAAAGTAAAGAGACCAATCAAACCAGCTGGGAAGTCCAGAACCCCAAGGGCAGTCACGCCATCGCGGTGGGTCTGGACGCGCCGATTGAGGTCACCGTCAAAGGCTCGACCGGGTATTATTGCGCAGGCATGAACCAACAGGCGACCATCAAGGTCGAAGGTTCGGTGGGTCCGGGTGTTGCTGAAAACATGATGTCGGGCACCGTGATCGTCGAAGGCGATGCCAGTCAATATGCCGGGGCGACCGGGCATGGCGGTTTGCTGGTGATCAAGGGCAATGCCAGCTCGCGCTGTGGGATTTCCATGAAAGGGATCGATATCGTCGTCTATGGCAATATCGGCCACATGTCGGCGTTCATGGCACAGGCAGGCAATCTGGTTGTTTGTGGCGATGCGGGCGATGCGCTTGGTGACTCGCTGTATGAGGCGCGGCTGTTCGTGCGCGGCTCGGTCAAAAGTCTGGGCGCGGATTGCATCGAGAAAGAGATGCGGTCCGAACATCTGGAACTGCTGGCCGACCTTCTGGAACGCGCCGGAACGGATGCGAAGCCGGAGGAATTCAAGCGCTATGGCTCGGCCCGTCAGCTCTATAATTTCGACGTCGACAACGCAGCCGCTTACTGAGGACGAAGGGTATGAAAGATATGGATCAGACCATCCCCCGCACCATGCCGATTCAGTCGGCGACGTTTACCAACCCGATCAACGCTGAAATCCGGCGGGCCGCGGCGACCGGCATTTATGACATTCGCGGTGGCGGAGCCAAACGCAAGGTGCCCCATTTTGACGACTTGCTGTTTCTCGGGGCCTCGGTTTCGCGCTATCCACTGGAAGGGTATCGCGAGCGGTGCGATACCTCGGTGACGCTGGGCACACGCTTTGCCAAGAAGCCCATCGAACTGGACATTCCCGTCACCATTGCGGGCATGAGCTTTGGCGCTCTGTCGGGTCCGGCGAAGGAAGCTCTGGGTCGTGGCGCGTCGATGGCTGGAACGTCGACCACCACCGGCGACGGCGGTATGACGCCCGAAGAACGCGGCCATTCGTCCAAGCTGGTCTATCAGTACCTGCCGTCGCGCTATGGCATGAACCCGAACGATCTGCGCAAGGCGGATGCGATTGAGGTTGTTGTCGGTCAGGGTGCGAAGCCCGGCGGCGGCGGTATGCTGCTGGGTCAGAAGATCAGTGACCGCGTGGCTGAGATGCGCACGTTGCCCAAGGGTATCGATCAGCGTTCGGCCTGTCGCCACCCGGATTGGACCGGGCCGGATGACCTGGAAATCAAGATCCTCGAACTGCGTGAGATCACCGACTGGCAGGTGCCGATCTACGTGAAAGTCGGTGCGACCCGGCCCTATTACGATACAGCGCTGGCCGTGAAAGCCGGGGCTGACGTGGTGGTGATGGACGGGATGCAGGGCGGTACAGCCGCAACGCAGGATGTGTTCATCGAACATGTTGGCATTCCCACGCTGGCCTGTATCCGCCCCGCGGTTCAGGCCCTGCAGGACTTGGGCGTGCATCGTGAAGTGCAGCTTGTGATCTCGGGCGGTATCCGCACCGGTGCCGATGTGGCCAAAGCCATGGCTCTGGGTGCGGATGCGGTGGCTATTGGTACTGCGGCCCTGATCGCTTTGGGTGACAACGACCCGAAATGGGAGAGCGAGTACCAGAAACTCGGCACCACCACCGGCGCGTATGATGACTGGCACGAAGGGCAGGACCCGGCGGGCATCACCACGCAGGACCCGGAACTGGCCGCGCGTCTTGACCCTATCGAGGCTGGGCGTCGCCTGCGCAACTACCTGAAGGTGATAACGCTTGAGGCGCAGACCATCGCGCGTGCTTGCGGCCACAATCACCTGCACAATCTGGAACCCGAGGACCTGTGTGCCCTGACCATGGAGGCCGCCGCCATGGCGCGTGTGCCGCTGGCGGGTACCGACTGGTACCCGGGCAAGGCAGGGTTCTGATCGACACATGAGACCAAGGCGCGGCCCGAAAGGGCGGCGCCTTTCTTCTATTGAGACATATCAACAGGGAAAGGGAAGCCGACCATGACGATAGATCTGGCTGCTTTCGCCAAAGAAAAAGGCGTCAAATACTTCATGATTTCGTTCACCGATCTGTTTGGTGGACAGCGGGCCAAGCTGGTGCCCGCACAGGCCATCGCCGACATGCAGGAGGACGGTGCGGGCTTTGCTGGCTTCGCCACGTATCTCGACATGACCCCGGCGCATCCGGATATGTTGGCGGTGCCCGATCCGTCCTCGGTCATTCAGTTGCCCTGGAAGCCCGAGGTTGCCTGGGTGGCCGGAAACTGTGTGATGGAGGGCAAGGACGTGGCGCAGGCCCCGCGCAACGTGCTGCGCCGCTTGATTGACGAGGCCGCTGCAGAAGGCATGCATGTCAAAACGGGTATCGAAGCGGAATTCTTCCTGCTGACCCCGGATGGCGAGCAAATCAGTGACCCGTTCGATACGGCGGAGAAGCCTTGTTACGATCAACAGGCCGTCATGCGCCGCTATGATGTGGTGCGCGAGATTTGCGACTACATGCTGGAACTGGGCTGGGGCCCGTATCAGAACGACCACGAAGACGCCAACGGACAGTTCGAAATGAACTGGGAGTTTGACGATGTTCTGAAGACTGCTGACAAGCATTCGTTCTTCAAGTTCATGACCAAATCGGTGGCTGAAAAGCACGGCTTGCGCGCCACCTTCATGCCCAAACCCGTGGAGGGGCTGACCGGCAACGGCTGCCACGCCCATATCTCGGTCTGGGATGCGCCGGGCGCGGATGCCAAAACCAACGTGTTCGCCGGCGAAGGCGAAGGCCCCACCGGCGAGGTCGGTCTGGGTGAGCAGGGCAAGTATTTCCTCGGCGGTATCATGAAACATGCCAGCGCGCTGGCGGCGATCACCAACCCCACGGTGAACTCCTATAAACGTATCAACGCGCCGCGGACCATGTCGGGGGCGACCTGGGCCCCCAACACCGTGACCTGGACCGGTAACAATCGCACCCACATGGTGCGTGTCCCTGGCCCCGGTCGGTTCGAACTGCGCCTGCCCGATGGTGCCACCAACCCCTACCTGTTGCAGGCGGTGATCATCGCCGCCGGCCTCTCCGGCATCCGCTCGAAGGCTGATCCGGGCCGTCGCTATGACATCGACATGTATGCCGAGGGCCATACGGTCACCGATGCGCCAAAGCTGCCTCTTAACATGCTGGATGCGCTGCGTGATTACGACAAGGATACAGAGTTGAAGGCGGCCATGGGCCAGGAGTTCTCGGCAGCATATCTGAAGATGAAACATCAGGAATGGAACTCCTTCGTCTCTCACTTCTCAAGATGGGAAAAAGAACACACGCTCGATATCTGATCCTGTTTGGGCGGCGCAAATTCACGCAGATTTACGCCGCAATCAGACCATCCATGTCGCCGGAGTGTTCGCCTACACTCCGGCGTTCCTGTTTCAATCGATCATCTTTTGTGAGGTGGCGCATGATCGATACCCGATTGACCCGTCTTTTCGGGCTGACCTGTCCCGTTGTTCTGGCGCCGACGCCGGGACTTGCCGACGGGTCATTGGCTGCGGCAGTCGCACGGGCGGGTGGCTTGGGGCTGATCGGTGCTGGGGAACGCGATGCGGACTGGATCGAACGCCAGTTTCAAGCCGCAGGAAATGAGCCGGTGGGCTGCGGGTTCACGACCTCGCATCTGGCAAAATCGCCCGAGCTGTTGGACATGGTTCTGGCACGGCGTCCTCGCGCAGTTTTCCTTTCTCATAGCGACCCACGTCCGTTTGCACCCCGGATTGCACAAGCCAATGTCCCGTTGATTTGTCAGGTCCTAGATTTGCAAGGCGCCGCGTTGGCCGTTGAGGCGGGTGCTGACGTAGTGGTGGCGCAAAGTAGCGTATCATCGGAGAAATCAGGAGCACGTACGACGTTTGCCTTGTTGCCCGAAGTCGCGGATTTCCTGTATCGCGAGGCGCATGACACCCTGCTGTTGGCTGCCGGAGCCATTGCCGATTCCCGCGGGCTGGCAGCCGCTTTGGTAATGGGCGCGGATGGTGTTGTCATGGGCGCTCGACTTTGGGCCAGTGAAGAAGGGCAAGTTCATTCAGACTTAGCCAAGGTCGTCCTGCATGCGACCGGAGATGATAGGGTTCAGGCCTTGAACTCAGACGAAAACCAGCCTGAGCCTGTGGTCGCACCCACTTTGCGTAACTTACATGCGACGATACCTGTTGGCGAAGGGATAGGTCTGATCAGAGACATGCCGCCGGTAGGGGATATCCTGAATACAATAACGCAAAAGGCCGAGCGGTTGATGGTGCACGCGCAGCGCAAGGTGATCCCGTAGGGCTTGCCGGGATCGCGCAGCGCAAAGCCCGCTTGAGTTCGGTATTCGAAGCCCTGTTGAACATGTGCTGCTTGATTCGAAGAGGTCGGCCGAAAAATTCTGGCGATTGTATTGAGTTTTGCTCAGCGAAATTGCGAAAACGTCATAATTGTCGAGCGGATTCAGGGTATTTTTTGCGAATCATGCAAATTTACGTGACGCATTCGTAAAAAATAATAGACAAGGTGCGTTTTTCGCAGTTCATTGCTGGCAGACACTACGAAAACGCTCGGCCGCAGAGCCGTGGTGTCGATTTCGAAACCCTATGTCAGGAACTTGAACGATGAAGCCAATCAATTCGTTGCTTGAGTCTTTCTTCGAAGAAACCACTCCAAAACGTGGCCTGCCCGCTGCGGCCTATAAGGATGCAGAATTCTGGCGGGCCGAATGTACCTCGGTCTTTACACGCAACTGGGTTTGTGTCGGGTTCGCACATGAGCTGCGTGCTGCAGGGGATGCTGTCCCGGTCACGGTGGCTGAACATCCCTTGCTGCTCATCCGTAACACTGCAGGCGAGATACGGGCTTTTCACAACATTTGCCGTCACCGTTGTCTGACCCTGGTCGATGCGCCCAAAAATGTGGGTAAGCTCATCCGCTGCCCTTATCATGCCTGGGCCTATGATCTGGACGGACAGCTGCGTGCTGCGCCTCATTTCGGTGGTGCAAACGATCATCAGGCCGAAGGGTTCGACAAGAAACGAAACAGCCTGGTCCCCGTGCGCAGCCATGTCTGGAAAGATTGGATCTTCGTCAATCTCGACGGTAACGCGCCAGATTTTGACGAGTATTCCGCCACCATTCAGGGCCGTTTGGAGGGGATGGACTGGGACAAGTTGGAATGCATCGGAACGCTCGATTTCGGCGAGATTGCCTGTAACTGGAAGTTCATCATGGAGAATTTCATCGAGCCTTACCATGTCCAGTTCGTGCATTCCTCGACCACGGATCAGCCATTGGAAGACCACTATACGATCGTCGACGGCAACTGCATGGGCAGTGCGGTTGATCTGGAGGAAGAGATCGGGACATCGGGCAGCCTGGGTGTCAGCTCGCGCTATCTGACGCTCTATCCGAACTTCATTCTGGGCCGGTATTTTCCGGACCAGATGGGGGTCTATCTGAATATCCCCACCGGCCCCGGCACAATGATGCAGAAGCGGGCGCTTTACACCACAGAAGGGCAGGCGCTGACACAGGACGAGATCGAAGGCCTGAAGCAGCTGTGGTGGGATGTGCACAAAGAAGATCATGAGATGACCGAACGGCTGCAGCTGGGACGGGCCTCATCCATCTCGGATGAAGGCGGCGTGCTGTCTCCGGCATGGGAGGACAGCGTGCGCGCGTTCCAGGAAATGGTGGCGCGGGATGTGACCGCCACCGAAAACCACTGAATTGAGGAGAAAACCGTGACCGATAATATCAGCAGCGGGTTCCGCCTTGCTCATACGATGATGCGGGTGATGGATATGGAAAAATCGCTGGAGTTCTATTGCGGGATCTTGGGGATGCAGGTCCTGCGCCGCACTGATTACCACGAAGGCAAATTCACGAACACGTTCATCGGCTATGGCCCCGAGGCGGAATTCCCGACGCTGGAACTGACCGCAAACTGGGATCAGGAAGAGTCGTATGACCACGGCAATAGCTGGGGCCATATCTGCATCGAAACCCCGGATGTCTACAAGGCGTGTGAGGATCTGGCAGCTGCCGGGGTGAATATCACACGCCCGCCGGGGCCGATGAAGAACGGCACTCGCGTCATCGCGTTCTGCGAAGACCCGGACGGCTACAAGGTTGAACTGAACGAATCCATTCTGAAACATCTGGCCAAGGAAGGGTCCTGATCCATGGGCGATAAACCACAGCTATTCAAATTCGATCTGGTCGAGGATCGCTACAACGCGATGGGCGACAGCGACACGTATATCAAGCCGATGGTGACCAGCGAATTCAGCAAGACCATGTGCGGCGGCATCAATGTGCTCAACAACATCAAGGTGCCATGGGACCTGACCTGTGACGAGATCATCTATTGCCTGGAAGGCACCTTCCGGCTGGTCTGCGATGGCGAAGAATATATCTGCAACCGCGGCGACGTTCTGTTCGTACCCAAGGACAACCACATCTCATACGAAGCAGATGAGAAGTGTGTGATCTTCTACGCTGCCTATCCGCATAACTGGAAACAACTGGCTGGGATCACCAAAGTTCCGGGCATCGATCCCGACGACTTCGTGGCGGGCTGAACGTCCGACGCTGCCTGAAGGCGGGTGTTCTTGTTCCTCTCTCAACGTCCGGGACACCCGCTTTCCCCATGGCGAGAACACCGCCCAATTCCAGACCGTCAGGTTCTGAGTTCCGAAACCTGACGGCCCCCCAACAGGAGGAAGCCAAGTGCCCAAAGACAATGCAAACAGCAAGATCTACTACGAAAGCTTTCAGGACGCGGTTGAACGCAACCGTCCCAAAATCCCCGCCGTCAAAAAGCAGTTAGAGGAGGCAGGCGTCAAATATGTGATGGGGGCCTGGATCGACCTGCATGGCATCCCCAAAACCAAGCCTGTCCCGATGAGCGATTTCGAAGAGCTGTGCCTGGGCAAAGGGCCACAATTCGCGGTGCATTCGATTTCCTATGTCCCCGAACTGAGCCCCGCCGACAGTGATCAGGTCGTGGTGCCGGATCTGGACGCGGTCTATATCTGCCCATGGGACACCTCGATGGCGATCATCTTTTCGGACCTCTACTGGGAAGATGCGCCCTATAATGTCTGCCCCCGCCAAGCACTGAAGCGCGCGATGCACGAGGCTGCGCAGGATGGCTATGTAGGCTATGCCGGAGTCGAACCCGAATTTATCGTGATGAAGTATGACGAGGCCGGTCAACCGGTGAAAGCCTTCGACAACGATCCGGCGGATGGCTTGCGCCCGCGTCGTCAGGCGTTTGGCTATGATGTGGAATATTCAGTCGACTCTATGCCGTTCCTGAAGGACATGATCGACATCATCGAAGGGCTGGGCTGGAACCTGCATGACGTGGTGGCTGAAGGCGCCTATTCTCAGTTCGAGCTTGATTTCCACTATACCAACATCCTGGAAATGTCCGACCGGCTGGCGTTCTTGCGGATTGTGTTGAAAGAGGTCGCCAAGAAACACGGTATGTTCGTAACCTTCATGCCGAAACCCACCGTGGGTGACTGGCGCTCAGGCGCACATATCAACATGTCGATGCAGCATGAAAGCCGCCCCGGCGAAAACATCTTCAAGACTGAGGATGGCGAGTGGTCGGAGGAAAGCCGTTACGCCGTCGGAGGCTTGATGCAGCACGCCGAGGCGATTACTGCGATTACCTGCCCGACTGTGAACTCGTATAACGGTTTGGTTCCACGCGTGGGTGGGTTCGAAGGCGGCACTGTCACATGGGCGCCGACCAACATCACCTTCGGGTACAACAATCGATCCGCCCAATTCCGCTTGCCGCAAAGCCGCCACTGCATTGAAAACCGCGCTTGCGACATGACGATGAATGTTTATCTGGCTATGGCGATGCACCTGACTTGTGCGGTTCAGGGGATCAAGAACAAGATCGATCCCGGCAAACCCACGGATTTCGACCTCTATTCCAAGACTGACAGTGAGCTGACCGAGCTTGGTATTCGCCGCCTGCCGCGCACCTTGTGGAACGCAATCGAAGCGTTGCGTCATGACGAGATGGCCGAACACGTGATGGGTCCGGTCATGCGCAAGTCCTATCTGGAGTACAAAAACGACGAGTGGGAGCGGTATCACCAATCTGTCACTGATTGGGAAGTGCAGGAATACCTAAGGCTCTACTGACCGAAACACGGATGGCCCCGGTGGTTTTCGGGGCCATTCTCAAATTAACAGCAGGGGTATCCATGGCACAGGAATTCCAGTTGCTCGAACTCGGCGACTTCCCACTTTTGTCAGGTGAGGTACTGAAGGGTGCCAAGCTCGCTTACCAAACCTATGGAACCCTGTCGCCCGCGCGGGATAACGTCGTCGTGCTGCCGACGTTTTATACCGGCACCAATTCCCGTAACGAGGGGTTCTTCGGCCCGGGCCGAGCCTTGGATCCGGCGCGGCATTTCATTGTCAGCCCGAACCTGTTCGGCAACGGGCGGTCATCTTCACCCTCGAACACACCTGCGCCGCAGGATGGCCCGCGATTTCCAATGGTGCAGATGTGGGACAATATCGCGGCACAGCATCGTTTGATCCACGACCATCTTGGTATCGAGCAGATCGCGCTGGTTGCAGGCTGGTCCATGGCCGGGTGCCAGTCGTACCAATGGGCAGCGCAATATCCCGATATGGTCAAGGCGATCCTGCCGTTTTGCGCCTCAGCCAAAACGTCGCCTCATAATTTTGTATTTCTCGAAGGCGTCAAAGCTGCGCTCTGCGCTGATCAAAGCTGGAACGGAGGCGATTACGATGAACCACCCGCGGCGGGGCTAAAAGCCTTTGGGCGGGTCTATGCAGGTTGGGCATTTTCCCAGACGTTTTATCGCGAAGGTCTGTATAAGCAGCTTGGCTTCAACACGATCGAAGACCTTCTGATTGACTGGGAGATCGATCATGCTGAGGGCTGGGACGCCAACAACCTTTTGGCCAAGCTGGCAACTTGGCAAGCTGGCGACATCTCAGCAGGCCCGCTTTACAATGGTGATTTCAAAGCGGCCCTTGGTGCGATCAAGGCCCGTGCAATCCTGATGCCATGCAA
Organism: Ruegeria sp. BE3; assembly: GCF_056538865.1. Classification (NCBI taxonomy): domain Bacteria; kingdom Pseudomonadati; phylum Pseudomonadota; class Alphaproteobacteria; order Rhodobacterales; family Roseobacteraceae; genus Ruegeria; species Ruegeria sp. BE3. The sequence goes on from NZ_JBQFTW010000005.1 coordinate 261,919, forward strand.
GCAGGATCTGTACTTCCCGCCAGAAGACAACGCCATCGAAGCGCAGCACATGCAGTATGCAGACTTCCGTCCCTATGACTCTCCTTGGGGTCACTGTGCCGCCAATCCGGGCAACGATGCAGGTTTCACCGCCTCGTTGGACTCGGGGATTCGAGAGCTTTTGCAGGAATAGTTCGCAAGAGGCATTTCGCCATTCAGGATATCATCGATGGAATGGTACTTCCGCGCGAAGACACCAGCTGTTTCCTGAAGGGTTTAGAAGGGATTTTCCGGACCGAAAGAGATCATGCACATATCAGGCAAGGAAAATCAGGAGCTGATTGAAGCGCTGGTTAAAGCCTGAAATCCACAGCATAGCCCTCGCGTTTACGGGAAATCGGTTTGAAATCTTTGAGGGTTCAGCCCTATGATCCAAGCAATGCTGGCCTGATACAACAAGAGGACGCCCCGTGAATTTATCGCGAAACTCAGAAACGGACAGGCCGTCCCGCCAACGGGGCACTCATTCGGTCGGAGAGCGATTGAACAGCGAGATCGTTCAGATGCTCGAACTCGACGGGCGAATGCCATTTTCAGAGATCGCGCAGAAGCTTGATGTTTCCGAGGGCACAGTACGTAATCGTGTCAACGCCATGAAAGAGGCTGGCCTGCTTCGGATCGTTGCGATCACCGATCCCACAGCTTCGGAATATAAGGCGGATGCCATGATCTGCTTGAAGGTTGCGCCGGGTACGACCCCGCAAACCGTCGCGGATCGACTGGGTGAAGTGACCAGCGTGGTTTACATTCTCTGGGTTACGGGACGATTTGATCTGATGGTTGAACTGGTCTGTGACGAGCCCGATGATCTTGCGACCTTTTTGGAAGAGCACATTCACGGCGTTGAGGATATCGTGGATGCCGAGGTGATGCTGGGCCTCAAGAATTTCAAGAATCAGTTTCTGCTCAAGCGTAATTTGGAACCGCGGTCCTAGGATCAGGGCGGCACAGCTATGTTCTGCATTTCATTTCGGTTCTGCTGAGCTTTTGAATGCATCAGGGTTTTGAGCTCCCATTAACATTTAGATTGCCGGGTGATGGGATGAGTTCTTCCTCATTGTTCAAATCAATGCTGCCCAGATTAAAAACCGACCAAGCTTGGCGGACAAAATGATCTTGCCGGCCCGATAGATCGCCTGACGTCAGCCTGATGGCAGCACATCATCGCTGCCGACCCGCATCGAATTCTTGGCACGCCGGTCGCTGATCGGCGTGACGCCAAAAGTTTCCCGATAATGCCGCATGAACGCGCCGGGGGTTGCGTAGCCGACCATATAAGCCACCTCTGCAATCGGGTCGTTTGTATACAGTACCAGCTGTCGCGCCTGGTTCATTCGCATCCTGCGGTAATAGCTGAGCGGGCTTTGACCGGTCGCTTTTTTGAACCCGCGCTCAAGTGAGCGTGCTGACAGGCCGACCGCATCGGCCACTTCACTGATCTGGATGGGGTTTTCGATATGTTCTGCAAAGTGCTGAATAGCCCGTGCCACCTGTTTCGGAAGCAAATCCTGACTCTTGGCGGTCGAGAGCGCCGGAACTTTTTGTGACATGGCGGCGCTGCGGATGAAAGGGTGCTGAAACCAGCACGCAACTTCGGCCATGATGTCGTCGCCTAGGTGGTCTTCGATCAACGTCAGCATATGGTCAAACACGGCTGATGCACCAGAGATGGTTGTGAAGGCACCTTCCGTACAAATTACGGTGTCTGTGATCGGAATCTCGGGAAACTCGGCCTGAAAGGCGGCCTCATAACACCAGTGGACAGATAGGGGCTGATCTCCGGTCAACCGGGTTCTGGCCAAAGGAAATACACCGCCGCTGATCGCGCCAAGCTGCGTTTTGTCGCTCAGCAGCCTTTGCAGGGCCGCGTTCGCTTTGGAGGGGTATTCGAACACACTGTTGGGGCTTGCGGTAAACAGCAAATGATCCAGGGCTTTCACGTCAGCCAAAGCGCAATGCGGCGAAAATGTTACTCCGGCAGAGGACTGCACAGGCGCATTTTTTTCAGCAACCACTGTCCAGCGGAATACATTCTGCCCTGAAATCTCGTTGGCGGCCCGCAGGGGCTCGATACACGAGGTCAGGCAAGCCATGGGGAATCCCGGAAAGATCAGGATGCCAAGAGATGTGGTATGTGCTTTCTCCGCCATTTTCCGATCACAAAATCACAATTCCTGCGACCGGCCATCGGATCGAAAGATTGATTGTGAAGCTGTATCCTGATGTCATTTCGGTTGGCCCAACAGATGTTGCTCAATCAATTGGAAAGCATATCCGATATGGATTTTCTGTATATATCCGACTGCCGCGATATCTTTACGTTCCAACGCCATCAATAAATCGGATGTTTCCCGGGTCAGTGCATCATATGCGTCAGACCCTACCAGTTGCTCCATGCGGTGCCAAACACTGGTCGCTTGAAAATAGGCCTGGTTCCAGAACTCGCGCAGTGTCGAATTGCCGATCAATGATGTGATCAACGCCTGAAGGCGCTGGTTAAGTTTCACGAACTCCTGAGAGTCAAGCCGTTCCCGCAGCGCCAGGGCGCATTCATGAATCGACCGGATCTCTTCCTGATGATGGATTTCGATAGAGGTTGGTGACAGTTCTCCGATCAGACCGGCCAGCACCATCCTCACTTCATAGAGATGGCGTATACGCTTGCCCGAAAGCTCAATGACAACTGTCCCGACACCATTGCGTGTTTCGACCAGACCTAAATGCCCGATACGCTGAATTGCATCCCGGACCGGAGTTCTGCTGACGCCGAACTCCTTAGCGAGCGCGGCTTCTTTCAGCTGATCGCCGGGCCGGTAATGCGCAAAGCAGATACGTTCAAGAATTTGCTCCTGAATCTGGTCAACTGTGACCTTGGCAGGTGCATCGATCTGTCGTTCGGTAATAATCAAGTATCGGAGCCTTCCGCGTGAGCTGAGTTCGATTTTAGTGGGCTGTATACATCTTATTTCAGTCGATGTTGAGATTTAAGCTGCAAATCAGAGATCAGCCCCTGACTTCATGCAGATAAAGCAAGACCCAACCCGTATACTTTCATAGATCGGACAACCCCTCTTTCAGATTTGTCAGCAACCCAGAAGATTCCATATGCATGCGAAGGCGCTGATTGTAGCCGCCGGGCGTGTTCAGTGACTGGACCAGCTGTCGGCAGCTTGGCGCGGAAATCAGGCTTGATCCGACAAGCGTGCGCAGAAAGGCTTCGCCTTGTTCGGTGTCCTGCACTTGCTGACCAAGCCAGTCACCTGCGCCTTGAACCATAAAGACAGCTGGCGACAACACGGCCTGCGCAGCCAGATAGGCGTTCAGTTCGGCAACATTATTCATCTGAAATACCGAATTTCGTGCGCCGAACAGGTCATCCACAATAGATGTATCGCCAAGCACCAGAATTGGAGAGCCGCCAACTGCAATCCCCGGAAATGGGATCATGTTGGCCACTGCGCGGGCAGGGGCAACCATGTCCGTCAGTTCTTCCAGCGTAGGGCCGGTCATAAGTGAAATGACTTGCTGATCCGGCAGGAACTTTAGGCCTTCAAGCACGGGGTGAGCCTGTTCAGCTAGCAAGCCCAGAAAATGACGTCGCTTGCGTCGATCACGTTCTGATTGTCTGCGACCGTCACGTTTGAGAACTTACGGGCCAAACCGGCAGACTGCGTTTCACCGCGGCGGGATACAGTGATCTGATGACCATCAGCCGCCATTCCTTCGACGACTGCTACTGCGATGGTACCAGTGCCGATAACTCCAATTTTCATCAGATAACTATCCTTGTGTTGGCGTTGCAGGGATGCCTTGTCAGTCTGATATGTCTATCAGGCCCACAGAACACTTCTTGTGAAAGCTTGCTTCAAGCGTTCGATTCAACCTCGTGCGTGAGCAGGTATATGCAGATCAGACGGTACTCGTATCCGATGTGGACGCGTTGAATGTGTCCAATTGCAGTTATGTCGTCTTGCTCCAGCGCAGCGAGCAACTCCTTGGTTTCAATCATGAGGGCGTCATAAACCTCCTGCCCAACGGTTTTCTCCATACGGTGCCACACGCTGGATGCTTGAACATGAGCCTGGTTCCAGAGCTCCCGAAGTATCGCGTTGCCTATCAATGAGCCTATCAGCGTCTGCGACTGCTGGTTCAGGGCAACAAATTTCTGCGCGTCGCCGTTTTCGCAAAGCGCGATGGCCTTGCGGTGGATCAGACGCGCTTCGTCACAGTGTTGTTGCGTAATGGTGGCCGGGGAAAGCTCGCCGACGACCGAGGCCAGCGCCAGCCGGACCTCATAGAGATGTCGGATGCGTTCGTCGGACAACGCGATAACGACCGTGCCAACCCCGTTCCGGGTTTCGACCAGCCCGAGATGAGCGATTCGTGCCAGTGCGTCGCGCACGGGTGTACGACTGACACCAAATTCTCTGGCTAAGGTCGCCTCCTTCAGTTGGTCGTTCGGGCGATATTGAGCAACGCAAATGCGTTGAAGAATCTGATCCTGAATTTGAGCAACCGACAGTTTGTTCTGCATCTTACACTGTGGCGCATCCTTTCCCATGTTCTTCAACCTTCTCGTGGCTCTCAAGACCGTCTCAAAAAGCATCTACAGCTTGGAACGCCGTCCTTGATGCCTGTCTTTCTGAGCACATCCCGGGCCATGGGTTGGTAGGAACAGGTTGCGGTTTTAGCTGCATTTTCGGGGTCATT
>NZ_JBQFTW010000006.1:0-238104 GCF_056538865.1 Ruegeria sp. BE3
GCTTCGGCTTCGGCTTCGGCTTCGGCTTCGGCTTCGGCTTCGGCTTCGGCTTCGGCTTCGGCTTCGGCTTCGGCTTCGGCTTCGGCTTCGGCTTCGGAAGTTACCTCATCTGCAGCCTCTTGCGCGTCAACAGACTTCTCATCCGAAACGGCAGTGCTTTCGGCCTCGGTAGCTTCTGCCACCTCTTCAATTTTGGGGTCTTCGACCGGTTCCTGATCGGGTTTTTTCTTATCAGCCACCGCCTTATTCCCCTTATCGATTCCAAAAACACATGAACAACAGACCAGACCAAGTTAATCTGCACCCGGCGCGCTCTCAACCCGCATCGCATGTTTCACAAGTTTTTTAACGGCTTTCTGCATTTGGTCCGGACTCGGCTCATTCGCGATCCTCAAACTCTCGAAAGCCAAGGATTTAAGGGGTTCCGCCGTTGCATCGCTGATTGCAGCCAACCACAGAGGCGCAGTCCCGGCCCAAACCTCGGCAAAATGTCGCGCCGAGCGGGGTGAAAAAAGAGGGGCAATAACCGGTTGGTTGCCTTCAGCCGCTAAAGACGCCTCATCGCTCAGCGGCAACAAATGTTGCTGGTAAACCGGCTGTTCACGCGTGGTCAGGCCCGAACCGGTCAACCGTTCAGCAATATTGCCGCGGCTGTGTTCTCCGCGCAGATGCAACAATGGGCTGCCGGGTCTGAGGCGTAACAGGCCCGCGACCAACTCTTCAGCAGTTGCGCCCACCATTTGGGCCATCCAACCTGCGGTTTTCGCCGCTTCTGTGGTTGACGGACCCACGCACCACGCGGGCAGGTCTCGATCTACGCCCAGCGCGGCCGCTGCGTTGACTCCGTTAGCCGAGGTAAAGATCAACCCGCCGATACCGTCCGTCTCTACCGGGACGGCCATGGGTCTGATCTCCAACAGTGGGGAAACAAGAACCGAGACCTGCGATCTGACGCGGTCCGGTAGCTGCGCGACGAACCTGTCAGAGGCGGCACGCGGGCGGGTCATCAACAAATACAACTATCGGCGCCTTCGGCCTTGGGATTGTTTGCATCCGCGCAGGGTGATACCCCGCTTGCCAATCATGATGCAACGGATCGGGCCAATGGTGCAAACACTTACAGTCCTCGGGCTGGAAAGCAGCTGCGATGACACAGCTGCAGCCGTCGTGCGCCACGGTGAAGGCGCGCTGCCTCAGATCCTGTCATCCGTGGTACATGGTCAAACCGATCTGCACAGCGCCTATGGGGGCGTCGTGCCCGAGATCGCGGCGCGGGCGCATGCGGAAAAGCTGGATATCTGTGTCAAACAGGCTCTAACGCAGGCTAATATTGGCCTTGGTAATCTCAATGCCATAGCCGTCACTGCCGGCCCCGGCCTTATCGGAGGGGTCATGTCCGGCGTCATGTGCGCCAAAGGTCTGAGCGCCGCAACCGGGCTGCCGTTGATCGGAGTGAATCATCTGGCTGGCCACGCTTTGACCCCTCGCCTGACCGACGGAATTGCGTTCCCCTACCTAATGCTGTTGGTCTCAGGCGGGCATTGCCAATATCTGATCGCCCATGGGTCGGACCGGTTCACGCGATTGGGCGGAACGATAGACGATGCGCCCGGTGAGGCCTTCGATAAGACAGCGCGCCTGTTGGGGCTACCCCAACCCGGCGGACCATCGGTCGAGGCCGAAGCCCGCACCGGAGATCCCAGGCGATTTCGATTCCCACGGCCTTTGCTGGATCGACCCGGATGCGATCTGTCGTTTTCCGGGCTAAAGACCGCGCTGATGCGGATGCGTGATCAGATCGTGGCCGAGAAGGGAGGCCTCACCCGGCAAGACCGCGCCGATCTGTGCGCGGGATTTCAGCAGGCCATAGTGGATACGCTGGCCGAAAAAACCCGGCGTGCAATTTCGCTCTACCTCGAGGCCACCCCTTTGGAGTCAGTCATCACAGTGGCCGGGGGTGTAGCGGCAAATACAGCAATTCGTGCAGCGTTAGAGACTGTTTCACAAGACTGTGGCGCCCGATTTACGGCCCCGCCGCTTGCCCTGTGTACGGATAACGCTGCGATGATTGCCTATGCAGGTCTGGAGCGTTTCCGCGCCGGCGCACAGGATGGATTGGACCTGACCGCCCGCCCTCGCTGGCCGCTGGACCAGACCAGCCCGGCAATGCTGGGCAGCGGAAAGAAAGGGGCAAAGGCATGAGCGTTTCTGTATTGGGATCGGGGGCGTTTGGGACTGCTCTGGCGATCTCACTCGCGGGAAACGGGCCTGTCACCCTGTGGGCACGAAACGCGGAACATGCGCGGTCGATGGCGGCAAATCGCGAGAACGCTGCCCGGCTACCGGGCGTCTTTCTTCCGGATGCGATCCGTGTGACATCAGACATTCAGGTCGCGGCACAAAGTGACGTCCTGCTGATGGCCGTTCCGATGCAAAAGCTGCGTGGGGCGCTGCGAGACCACGCTGCTTTACTGCCGGGCAAGTCTATCGTGGCCTGTTGCAAAGGGATTGAGCAGACTTCAGGTCTTGGGCCGATCTCAGTCATCGCGCAGACAATCCCCGATGCGCATCCGGCGCTTCTGACCGGGCCCAGTTTTGCTGACGATATTGCCCGAGGGCTGCCGACCGCTTTGACGCTTGCCTGCGCGGATGCTGCACTGGGCACTTCCCTTCAGCAAGAGCTGACAACCGCGAACCTGCGCCTTTATCGCACGTCAGATACGGTCGGGGCCGAGCTTGGCGGCGCGTTGAAGAACGTTATGGCAATCGGTTGCGGGGCCGCGATTGGGGCCGGGTTGGGCGACAGCGCCCGCGCCGCGCTCATCACGCGCGGGTTTGCCGAGATGCAGCGCTTTGCGGCCCTGCGCGGTGCGCAGCCAGAAACATTGATGGGACTGTCCGGGCTGGGTGATCTGGTCCTGACCTGTTCGTCCGAATTGTCCAGAAATTACCGTTTTGGCCTATGTTTGGGTCTAAATCAGCCGTTTGACAGCGCAACGACCGTCGAAGGCGTCGCCACCGCGCAAGCCATGTCTGATATCGCCGCATCCGAAGGGCTGGATATGCCCATCAGCACAACGGTGGCGAAACTCAGCAGCGGTGCCTACAGTGTGACCGACGCGATTCAGGCCCTGCTGGGTCGCCCACTCAAGGAGGAATAAGATGCTCATCGCTCTGATCGCCCGTGACAAACCCGGCGCTCTGCAAACCCGGCTGGATAATCGTCCCGCACACCTGGCCTATCTCGAAGAGACCGGCGTAGTGGCACAGGCTGGTCCGTTGCTGGATGGGGAAGCCATGATTGGCTCTCTGATCGTTCTGGATGTCGAAGACATGGCCGAAGCGCAGGAGTGGGCGCGCAACGATCCCTATGCGCTGGCCGGACTGTTCGACTCGGTCGAGCTAATCCAATGGAAGCGGGTGATCGGCTGATGGCATATTGGCTGTTCAAATCCGAACCCTCGACCTGGAGCTGGGATCAGCAGGTCGACAAAGGGGATGCGGGCGAGGAATGGGATGGCGTCCGCAACTATCAGGCGCGTAATTTCATGCGGCAGATGAAAGTCGGGGACCGTGGGTTCTTTTATCATTCGCAAAAGGACAAGGCGATTGTCGGCATCGTTGAGGTCTGTTCCGAAGCCCATCCCGACAGCACCACCGATGATGAGCGCTGGGAATGCGTGGATATCAAGGCCGTTCGCCCTTTCAGCAGGCCTGTAACACTGGATCAGATCAAGGCAGAGGGACGGCTGGATAAAATGGTCCTGGTCAAGAATTCGCGCCTGTCGGTGCAACCCGTTGCTGATGAAGAATGGGCGTTGATCTGCGCCATGGGCGAGACGAAATCGGATTAAAGGGAAGGCCCTGACAGCGCAGAACCTTCCCTACCCCACGTGCTCCCAACTCACCACACGTGTATAGAATTATCTGGTTCTGACCGTCCTGGTCACGACCTGACCCTAACCGAATTCCGGCGGTTGTTTCAAACGCCAAGTCCTTAAATTAAATCTCAAATGCAAAACGCCCGCCGTGTTTCGACGGGCGTTGCAGGCTTGGTACCGGGATCAACCGTAGACCGATTCTTTGCCGAAATGCTTGGTCAGCATGTAATAAACGACGGCGCGGTATTTGTTCCGCTCGGACATGCCATAGGTTTCCAGAACCTTGTTGATCGCTTCCATCAGCTCAGGGCCATCAGCCAGACCCAGCTTTTTGACCAGGAAGTTGTTCTTGACCGTCTCAAGCTCGCTTTCCTGACTGGCCGCCACCGTCGAAGCATCAGCGTCATAAATGGCCGGACCACAGCCAATGGTCACCTTGGTCAGCAAGTCCATATCGGCATCCACGCCACATTTGGATTTCAGATCCTCGGCATACTTGGCGATCAGCTCGTCGCGTTTTCCCATTAAGCACTCTCCCGTAGTACAGATGTTGTGGTGTTATTTTCATATCCTAGAAACAGATGCAGGCAGCCTAGCCAGAAGAAATGCTCACACAAAGGGAAAAATTCCGCACATTCCCCGTAAGCGGAATCACTCTGCCACCGAGCTGGAAACCTATCTTGAACTCGAAAAATTGATGCCCTCGGACGATTTAGCGATCGGACCCGATGGGCGTATGTTCGTGTCGATGCAGAAGAGTGTATCCATGCTCCGCTCATCTGTTCCGAACAATGGAGAGGAATCCTCGCAAGAAATCCAACAAGACCGCCCGCTTCAAGCAGTCAGTGGTCGCCGACCCCTTTCCCGACCCTGTTTGGCGGGACCGGAACATCTATCGGCAATAGCCCCAACCGGGTCCTTGCAAGTGGAAATGATCTGCATGCAAGCGGTTGAAATTCGGACCCAGAACAACGCGAAACCAATCGCATGCGCCGCGCCCGATCTGATGAAGAAAGTCAGCCTCGGGGCCGGGTGTGGACCAGTCGTCGATCAGGCTAAGGGTTCGCCCATCGCCCAGTTCCACGCCCACGATGTCAATCGAATCTGCGGTCGCATGACTGCTCCATCCATTGTTTGCACCCCGCGCGGTGCGCATCCGCCGGCAATTGTAGCTGCCGATATGGCGTAGGGCGCGTGCATCAGTGCCCAGAATATCCCGCGCGGCGGGCTGCACGACGTGGTGTTCCCACATGGTCAATCGCAGGGCGGTGGTGCAGCGTGTCTCGACCGCCCTGACGTCGGCGCTGACCAGGCCTGATAGCTGACCTTGTCCAGCGATACCGCAATTCTGATCGATGACCAGATCCTCCATCTCAGTGAACGCAACATCGGCCTGAGTCAAAGCCAGTCGACATTGCGTTTCATCCGCCAGGGCTCGGCGCAGCTGTAGTGCCGTGATTGGCGTCACCGGGGCTTTCACGTTCAGATCGCGCAACGGGTTCCAGTGCACCGGCACCGGAGACTGAGGATGCGCCAATAGCCAGTAACCACCCGCGCCGAAGACAAACAGAAAAACAAGAAGAGAAAAAAAGGACGCCGCCAGATGAAAAACCCGGCGGCGTCCAGAAGGTTCGGTCATACCCGGACCAGCAATCAGTAGCGATAGTGCTCAGGCTTGTAAGGGCCTTCCGGTGCAACACCGATATAAGCCGCCTGTTCGTTGTCCATCTTGGTCAGTTTCACACCGATACGGTCCAGATGCAGGCGGGCCACTTTCTCATCCAGATGCTTGGGCAGGATATAGACCTTGTTTTCGTACTGGTCGCCCTTGGTGAACAGTTCAATCTGCGCCAGAACCTGGTTGGTGAAGGACGCAGACATAACGAAGGACGGGTGACCGGTGGCGTTGCCGAGATTCAACAGACGGCCTTCGGACAGCAAGATGATACGGTTGCCCGAGGGCATCTCGATCATATCCACCTGTTCTTTGATGTTGGTCCATTTGTGGTTCTTCAGGCTGGCCACCTGAATTTCGTTGTCGAAGTGACCAATGTTGCCGACGATGGCCATGTCCTTCATCGCGCGCATATGCTCGATGCGGACCACGTCCTTGTTACCGGTGGTGGTGATAAACACATCCGCCGTTGCAACTTCATCTTCCAGCAATGTCACTTCATAGCCGTCCATCGCAGCCTGAAGCGCGCAAATCGGGTCGACCTCGGTCACTTTCACACGCGCGCCCGCGCCAGACAGCGAAGCGGCCGAGCCTTTGCCCACGTCGCCGTAACCGCACACAACTGCGACCTTACCGGCCATCATGGTGTCGGTGGCACGGCGGATACCGTCTACCAGCGATTCCTTGCAGCCGTATTTGTTGTCGAACTTCGACTTGGTGACCGAGTCATTCACGTTGATCGCGGGGAATGGCAGATGGCCGTCTTTCACCAGCTGATACAGGCGATTCACACCAGTGGTGGTTTCCTCGGACACGCCCTGGATCTGGTCGCGCATCTTGGTGAACCAGCCGGGGCTCGCCGCCATACGCTTGGCGATCTGTTTCTTGATCACCTCTTCCTCTTCCGAACCCGGAACGGGGATAATGTCCTCACCTGCTTCGGCGCGAGCGCCCAGCAGGATGTAAAGCGTCGCGTCACCGCCATCGTCCAGGATCATGTTCGGGCCGTCTTCGAATAGGAAGGACTTGTCCAGATAATCCCAGTGCTCTTCCAGCGTCTGACCCTTGATCGCGAATACCGGAATACCCGCCTCTGCAATCGCCGCAGCTGCGTGATCCTGTGTTGAGAAGATGTTGCACGACGCCCAGCGTACATCCGCGCCCAGCGCCACTAATGTTTCAATCAGAACGGCGGTCTGGATGGTCATATGCAGCGAACCGACGATCCGCGCGCCCGATAGCGGCTTGCTTTCACCGTATTCGGCGCGCAGGGCCATCAGGCCCGGCATTTCCGTTTCAGCGATATCCAGTTCTTTACGGCCAAAGCCCGCCAATGAAATGTCCTTAACGATATAGTCCCCGGCCATCAGGTTCTCCACTCCGGTAAATCTCGGTCCGGGCTGCCCCTAGCATTCCTTGGGACAGGAGGCAATGTGGATGGCCGGAAACGGGAATCTACGCCTTGAAAATCAGCTCGGCGTACCCTCGACCTTGATCTTCGGGATCGCTTGGAAAAAATCCGTGCCAACGGCAACGATACAACTTATGCCATTGGGTTGCGTGACCAGCACGGTGTAACTTCCCGTTTCCTTCGAGGTCCAGACCTCCATCACCGACTGCGCGCCCCGAGATTTCTGCAGACCACCAAAGGCAAGTTCTTCGGCATAGTTGTCCTGCAGCTTGGAAATCAGCTGCTCTCGGTCGGCACAGTTATTCTGGGCAAAAACGGGCGGCGCAGTGGCAGCCATTCCAAAGGTCAGGGCGATTGCAAACAAACGCTTGAACATAGCAAGCTCCTTTCGATACGTGTTTCGTTTCGAGAGGGGCGCAACTGAAAGGAGTCAGCACCCCCCTCAGTCCTTGATGTCGGGATCGGTTGGTTCGGTTTCAAAGCACGAATGCTCAAGAAAACGTTGGCAGCTGGTGATCCTGACAAGTACATCATAGCAGAAAAATACGATTTTAATGTGTCCCACTTCACAAGGCATGGCAGAATGGCAACACAACCCCGCGCATGGCAGAGAATGCTGTCGGGCCGCAGGCTGGACCTGCTGGACCCCACCCCGGTAGATATCGAGATTGAGGATATCGCCCACGGTCTGGCCTTTGTGGCGCGCTGGAATGGACAAACGGCGGGTGATTTCGCCTATTCCGTGGCCGAACATTCCCTGCTGGTCGAAGAGCTTTTTGGCCGTATCGCGCCGAAAGCGCCGGTGAAATGGCGACTGGCGGCCCTGTTACACGATGCGCCGGAATATGTGATCGGAGACATGATCTCCCCCGTCAAATCCGCCGTCGGCCCGGATTACGGCGCGCTGGATGACCGTCTGGCGGCAGCAATCCACATCCGGTTCGGGTTACCGGCCGAGGTGCCGAAGACGGTAAAACGGCAGATCAAAAAGGCCGACAAGATCAGCGCCTGGATGGAGGCAACGCAGATCGCGGGTTTTTCCGAGACGGAGGCGACGAATTTTTTTGGTCGACCTGATAAAGCAGTGATGGAGGGTTTGGAGATAAAATTACGCCCGCCGGTCGAAGTGCGACGGGCGTATACGGATCGACATCAGTCTCTGCTAAAACAGATTTAGCCAAAGACGTAGAAACATAGCTTGTTGCCGTCTGCATCGCGAGCATAAGCCCCGTAGAACACGTCCGGAACGCGCTGACCGGGTTCACCTTCGTCGGTAGCACCCAAGCTGATTGCCTTTTCATACAATGATTGAGCGTGTTCTTTTGAGTCTGCAGGAAAGGCCACCATCGTGCCGTTGCCCGGCGCACAGGCCGCACCATCGTAGGGTTCACATACGGCCAACATTGGCGCACCGGGTTCATTGCCGATAAATGCAATGCGCCCTGCATCGAACGTCACCTTGGCATCCCGGTCCGAGAGTAAATCAGTATAAAACTTCTTGGCGCGCTCCATGTCCGAGACGCCAATGGTTACATAGCCAATCATTTTCGAGTTTCCTGCGTTGTTTTATCTTTCGACGCGGACACTCGAAAACAAAGCCCGAGTTAGCAAATCACGAAGCGGTGACTGACACTTAGCGAGGACTACGCTTCGCCAAAATCCGCTGCAACGTCCGGCGGTGCATGTTCAGGCGCCGCGCCGTCTCAGAAACATTCCGATCACACAGCTCATAGACCCGCTGGATATGCTCCCAGCGCACGCGATCCGCGCTCATGGGGTTTTCCGGCGGTGGGGGCAGTTCGTCGCCCTTGGCCAGCAATGCGTTGGTGATATCAGTGGCGTCAGCGGGTTTTGACAAATAATCCGTTGCGCCGATCTTGACCGCTGCAACAGCAGTGGCGATCGCGCCGTAACCGGTCAGAACCACAACCCGGCTGTCAGGGCGTTTCTCGCGTAGCACTTCGACGACGTCCAAGCCATTGCCGTCTTCCAGGCGCAAGTCGACAACTGCATAGGCAGGCGGGCGTGCGGTGGATATGGCGCGGCCTGCGGCAACGGAACCGGCGGTTTCAACCTCAAAACCGCGCTTTTCCATGGCTTTGGCCAGACGTCTCAGAAACGGCTCGTCATCATCTACCAGGAGCAGCGATTTGTCAGGGCCGATGTCAAGCTGGGAACTGTCTGCCATATGTTGGTCTTTCCGCTATTTCATGCCTTTGGCTTGAACATGAGTAATAGCAGCGCCACCCCAAAGGTCAAACAACCCGTTGCCTGCTAAATCTGATCAATGAAACAGCCCACCTTGTCCGCCATCTGCTCGGCCGTGTCATCGCGCTTGAAGAATTCAAGGAATCCATCCTCGGGCGTAACCAGATAGGTGAAGGTGGAATGATCGACCAGATAATACTCGTCGCTTTTGTCCTGAGCCTTGTAGTAGGTCTTATAGGCCTTGCTGGCGGCCTTGACCTGTTCTGGCGATCCAGTCAGCGCGATCATGCGTTCATGCAGGTTGAAGGCATAGTCACCTACAACCTCGGGCGTGTCGCGGTCGGGATCGATCGAGATGAACAAAGGCGTTACCGATAGCCCGCGCTCGGCCAGAAGATCGATGGCCTCGGCATTGCGGGACATATCGAAGGGGCAGACATCGGGGCAGAAAGTATAGCCGAAATAAATCAATGTGGGCTCGGTGATCACATCCTTGTCGGTTATGGTTTCGCCCTTGCTGTTGATCAGCTCGAACGGGCCGCCGATCGCCGCCGTTCCGCCTGCAATCTGGCTTGAGCGGCACTGCGCGAACTTGTCATCCGATCCGCCGCGTGTCAGCAGCCACATTGCACCCACGCCAACGGCCAGAACAACAGCTGCGAGCACGGCGTAAAGACGAATCATTGGGACTATCCTGATGCGAAGGTTGTTGATCGGTTCGGCCCGCACTCCTATCAACATGAGGAGCCGACGCAATAGGACATAATCGACCGATGACCGATTCCAAGACCAGCCTCTGGCGCGGACAAGAACGCAGCACCTGGATTCGTTTGCGCACACTGATCCTGTTGCGATGGGTCGCGATCGTCGGCCAGTTCACTGCGATAACGGTGGCCCAGCAATACTACCACGTCCAGCTGGAGCTTGGCTTGTGTTACTTTGCCATCGGCGTCTCGGTAATGGGCAACCTCACAGCCATCTTACTGTTTCCAGAGAACAAGCGCCTGTCAGAGTTCGAAAACTTTCTGATGGTGCTGTTCGATCTGTCGCAGCTGTCGGTCCTGCTCTATCTCACCGGTGGGCTGAACAATCCATTTGCCCTGCTTCTGGTTGGTCCGGTAACGATTTCCGCAAGCGTCATGAGCACGCGCTCAACCCTGATTATCGGCGGGGTCGCCGTGATTTTGACCACGTTGTTGGCGCAGTTTCACTTGCCCCTGCGCACCAATCTAGGGCTGGTTCTGGATATCCCCGATATCCTGCTGTTCGGCAACTGGGCCGCGATCATCATCGCCATCGTGTTCATCGGCGCCTATTCCCACCGCATCAGTTCCGAAGTGCAATCGATGTCCGAGGCGCTCTCGGCCACGCATATGGCGCTGGCGCGGGAGCAGAAACTGACCGATCTGGGTGGTGTGGTGGCCGCTGCCGCGCATGAGCTGGGGACACCTTTGGCCACGATCAAGCTGGCCAGCTCCGAGCTGATCGAAGAACTTGACGACCGGCCGGAGCTCAAGGAAGACGCCGCCCTGATCCGCGAACAGGCCGACCGCTGTCGCGATATTCTGCGCGACATGGGACGGGCAGGCAAAGACGACCTGCATCTGCGTCAGGCACCCCTGTCGACAGTCATCCATGAATCGGCGGAACCTCACATCAACCGGGGCAAAGAGGTGCATTTTGCCGAAGGTCCGGTGCTGGACGGCGACGTGCAACAACCCTCGATCCTGCGCAAGCCCGAGATCATTCACGGGCTGCGCAACCTGATCCAGAATGCGGTGGACTTCGCACGTGACACTGTCTGGGTTGAGGCCGAATGGACCTCGGAACTGATCACCGTCTGCATCATGGATGACGGGCGCGGATATCCGTCTCATATCATCGGACGGATCGGCGATCCCTTCATGCGGCGGCGGCGGGCGGATCGCAGCAGCCGCCCCGAATACGAGGGTATGGGTCTGGGCCTGTTCATCGCCAAAACCCTGTTGGAACGCAGCGGGGCTCAGCTCTATTTCGCCAATGGCTCCGATCCCTATCAGAACCTGACGGATCAGCCCGAGCGGCGCGGTGCAATCGTCAAGGTCGTCTGGCCGCGCAAGTTGATCGACGCTCAGATCGGTGACACGCCGGTTCCCTCGGGCGCCAACCAGCCGTTTCAGATCTGAGTTAACACCCCGTTAACACTTGCCGGTCATATAGGTCCGGATGAGGTATTCGGGGTGCGCAATCCATGGCCGACTGGATCATATTGGCTGCGATCAGTCTGGTTTCAGCAGGCTTTGCCATTCGTTGGCTATCGCCACGCCCGACACCACGGCGCGACGACTACGGATTGTGCTCTGACACCGTGTTTCTGTTCGACGGCACCCGATTGATCAGCCATTCCGACATCGCCCTGAACGGCTTTGAAACGGTCAACTCCTGGGCTGATCTCAAACGCTTGCTGCAGCGCGATTTCCCTGCCTTTCCCGAAATCCCCGACACGGTGCGCACCAACCGCACCCTGGTGGTATCCGCCATTGATTGCACCGTAGACCGCGAGGTGCAGTGCGAATGGATCGAAGGCATAATTCGCGTCGAACTGCGAGACCTGACCGGGCAGACACATACTCAGCGTCGGGATGTAAATGACCCGATCCGACTGGCCATGGATCAGGCGCCCTATCCGGTCTGGCTGCTGGATGCCTCCAATCGGGTCAGCTGGTGCAATGCTGCATATGTCGCGCTGGTGCGCAAGGTTGGCGGCCCCGATGCGGATTTGACCGAACCTCTGGTTCCCGCGCCTACGGACGATGCTCAGCTGGGCCGGAAATCCCGCGTCTCTGTTGCGGTGAAAGACAGCGATGCCCGGCTCTGGTTCGACCTCACCCGCGTGATCCGCGATGAAGGGCAGCTGTGCTATGCGGTTGATATCAATGCGATTGTCGAAGCCGAAACTGCCCAGCGCAAATTCGTTCAGACCATGACCAAAACCTTTGCCCAGCTATCAATCGGACTGGCAATCTTTGACCGGAACCGGCAGTTGGCCTTGTTCAATCCTGCGCTGATCGACCTGACTACGCTGCCCCCAGACTTCCTCAGTTGTCGACCGGGCTTGTCCAGCTTCTTTGACCGGTTGCGGGATCAGCACATGATGCCAGAGCCCAAGAACTACCGCAGCTGGCGTCGGCAGATGAACGACCTGATCGAGGCTGCAGAAGACGGCAATTACCAAGAGACATGGTCGCTGCCCTCAGGGTCGGTGTATTCAGTCAGCGGCCGCCCACATCCGGACGGCGCCGTTGCCTTTATATTCGAAGACATCACGGCCGAAATCACTCTGACCCGGCGTTTCCGGTCCGAGATGGACTTGATGCAATCCATCCTCGATAAGCTTGCCGATGCCATCGCGGTCTTTGCGGATGACGGAACGCTGGCGTTCACAAATCTTGCCTACCACATGCTTTGGGGCGAGGTAGAAGAGGCCGGACTGGACTGCGCGACAGTGCTGGAAGTGACGCGCCAATGGCAGGATCATTGCACCGCAACGCCAGTTCTGGGTGAGATTCGGGATTTCGTGAACATCCGCGAGAATCGTGCCGAATGGTCGGCTGATCTGACCCTGAAGACCGGGGCCAAACTGACCTGCACAATCAACCCGATGCAGAACGGTGCAACAATCGTTCGTTTCGGTACCCTGGACGCGTTGGAAAGCCGCGCTGCGCCACAGAAAATCAGTGCCTGAACCGGGTTGCAGCCGACCGGGCGCAGGTTCATTGTGGCGCCATGACTGCGCCGTTGACTCTGACCATGAAATCCCCCGAAGAAACAGCCTCGCTCGCCGCCAATTTGGCGGGTGCACTTCGGCCGGGTGATACCATTCTGCTGGATGGGGCAATCGGCAGCGGTAAAACTCATTTCGCAAGAGCTTTGATACAATCCGTTCTTGCCGTACCCGAAGATGTCCCTTCGCCCACTTTCACGCTCGTACAGGTCTATGACACGAAGGTTGGTGAGGTCTGGCACTCGGATCTCTATCGCCTTTCATCGGTCGAAGAGATCGAAGAGCTGGGCCTGGTTGACGCCTTCGAAACCAGCATTTGCCTGATCGAATGGCCCGAGAAACTGGACACGCTGAAACCGCATTCGGCGCTGTTGATCCGCTTCTCAACTGACCCGGACGATCAGGACCTACGGCATCTGGAACTGAGCTGGACCAGCCCGAAGTGGACGTCCAGGCTGGAGAAGACCCCATGACGAACCGAGCGATTCTGGCCGAAGCGCTGATTGCACAAACAAAATGGCGCGGTGCGCAACAAGCACCTCTGGCCGGGGATGCGTCGAACCGCAGATACGAACGCTTAACCGATCCCACAACAGGGCAGACCGCCGTGTTGATGGATGCCCCGCCTGACAAGGGTGAAGATGTTGAATCCTTTGTGCGCATGGCAAACTACCTGCGATCGCTTGGCCTGAGCGCACCGGAGATCTACGCCGAAGATACCGAATACGGGTTCCTGTTGCTCGAAGATCTGGGCGATGCGCTGTTTGCCCGCGTGCTTGATGACGACCCATCGCAAGAGCGGACGCTTTATGATGCGGCAACGGACGTTCTGGTGCATCTGCATGCGGGGCCGACACTGTCACTGGACAGCTACGACCCCGCCCTGATGACCGAATTTTCGGCATTGTCTTTCACCAAATACGCGCAAGGCGTTCTTGGCGCGCATGATACCGAGACGCGCACGCGGTTCGAGTTGCGCTTTGCCGATATCCTGCACCGGGAAACCGGCGGCGCGCGGGTGGTGGTACAACGCGATTATCACGCCGAAAACCTGATCTGGCTGCCCGAACGCGAGGGGATCGCATGTGTCGGCCTGCTGGACTTTCAAAGCGCGATGCTGGGTCATCCCGCCTATGATCTGATGTCCCTGCTGCAGGACGTGCGCCGCAATGTACCCGCCGGGATCGAGATGCGGATGATCGACCGCTATATCTCGGCGACTGGTGTCGATGGTCACGATTTTCGCACCGCCTATGCAGTGTTGGGTGCGCAGCGGAACCTGCGCATCCTGGGTGGGTTCGCACGGCTGGCGACGGACTATGGCAAGCCGCATTATGTCGATCTGATCCCTGCCGCTTGGGCCCATCTGATGCGCGATCTGGAACATCCGGCGCTTGTTTCGGTGGCCGATCTGCTGCGCGATGCCCTGCCCCCGCCCAGCCCTGAAAATCTTGCAAAGCTGAGGTCGCAATGACCCGTGCACCAAAGGCTGCAATGTTGTTTGCCGCCGGTTTCGGCACGCGTATGGGTGCGCTGACCAAGAACCGTCCCAAACCTCTGATTGAGGTGGCCGGGCGGCCTCTGATCGACCACGCGCTGGACCTGATCACTCCGCTGCAGCCTTTGCGGGTCGTGGCCAATACGCATTATCACGCGGATCAGTTGACAAGGCATCTGGACCCAAAAGGGGTATTGCTATCACACGAAGTACCAAAGATTCTGGAAACCGGAGGTGGGTTAAAGGCCGCTTTGCCAATGCTCGGGCCGGATCCGGTGTTTACACTCAACAGTGATGCGATCTGGGCCGGGCCCAACCCGTTGCAAATGCTGCAAGAGCGGTGGGACCCCGACCAAATGGATGCGCTGCTCATGTGCATCCCGACAAGCCAAACACTTGGGCATTCAGGACCGGGTGATTTCGCGCAAGACAACACCGGTCGGATCACCCGCGGCGCCGGTCTGGTCTATGGCGGGGCACAAATTCTAAAAACCGAAGGCCTGCACGATGTTGCCGAGGATGTGTTCTCGTTGAATCTCCTGTGGGATCGGATGCTGGAGGACCGCCGCCTGTTTGCGTTGTCCTACCCCGGTCGCTGGTGCGACGTTGGCCGACCCGAAGGGGTCGCACTCGCCGAAGGTCTGATCGCCGATGTTTGAGCCCAGCCTCCAGCCGCGGGTCTTTGCCGTCCCGCCGGGTGCAGACTTCCCCCGTGTGCTGGTCGACGGGCTGCGCAAACGGTTCGAAACACACCCGCCCGAAGCACTGGCGCGGGTTCAGCTGGTAGTCAACACGCGCCGCATGGCGCGACGCGTGCGAGAGCTGTTCGATCAGGGGCCACCTTGCCTGCTGCCAAAGCTGTCTCTGGTCACCGATCTGGGCAAAGGCGCCAATCTGGCGCAGGTGCCGCCCGCCATTCCACCGCTACGGCGACGGCTGGAACTGACTCAGCTGATCGCCAAGCTGCTGGATCAGCAGCCCGATCTGGCGGCGCGGTCGTCATTGTTCGATTTGTCCGACAGTCTGGCGGCGCTGATTGATGAGATGCAGGGCGAAGGCGTTCCTCCCGACGCGATCCGCAATCTGGATGTCAGCGATATGTCCGGCCACTGGGCGCGCGCGCAGGCCTTCATCGGTATCGCGGATCATTTCATGCACGCAGGCGATGGCGCTATGGACCCGCAGGCGCGGCAACGGCGCGTGGTCGAGACACTGATCACACGTTGGCAAGAGGCCCCTCCAGGCCACCCGATCATCCTTGCCGGCTCTACCGGATCGCGCGGCACAACAATGATGCTGATGCAAGCTATCGCGCGCCTGCCACAAGGGGCGCTGGTGCTGCCCGGCTATGATTTCGACCAGCCAAGGCAGGTTTGGCGTAATCTCGATGACGCTCTGACCTCGGAAGATCATCCGCAATACCGCTTTCGCAAGCTGATGCACGAACTTGATCTGACACCCGATCAGATTCACCCCTGGACAGAGGAACAGCCCCCCTCGCCCGCACGTAACAAGCTGATTTCGCTTGCCTTACGCCCTGCCCCGGTCACCGATGCATGGATGTCCGAAGGTCCAAACCTGACCAATCTGCAGGGCGCAACCAAAGACGTGACGCTGATCGAGGCCACTTCGCCCCGGGCCGAAGCATTGGCGATAGCCCTGCGTTTGCGCCAAGCCGCCGAGACCGGCCAGACCGCCGCCCTGATCACGCCCGATCGGATGCTGACCCGTCAGGTCAGCGCTGCGCTGGATCGCTGGAACATCCTGCCTGATGATAGCGCGGGCCTGCCGCTGCAATTGTCGCCTCCGGGGCGGTTCCTGCGCCACGTGGCGGGCCTGTTTGCCCGTCGGCTGGATGCCGAGGCACTGCTGACCCTGCTCAAGCATCCGCTCTGCCATGATGGGGCGGATCGCGGCGCGCACCTGCTGCGTACCCGCGATCTGGAGCTCGACCTGCGCCGCCACGGCCCGCCTTTTCCCGACAGCGCCAGCCTGACCGCCTTTGCCATCCGTGCAGAAGCGCCCGAGGACTGGGTCCGCTGGGTGATCCAGTCTTTCTGCGACCAATACAGCCCTGCAGAGCGCCCACTGGCTGATTGGGTTGCCCATTTGCGCGAGTTGGCGGAAGCGATCTCAGCCGGATCAAATGGTGAGACCGGCACGCTTTGGGACAAAAACGCCGGTCAAAAAGCGCTGGCGGTGATGGCTGCTCTGGACACTGAGGCGCAACATGGCGGCGCGATGACGGCGCATGATTTTGCGGATCTGCTGGGTGCATTGCTGGCAGGCGAAGAGGTGCGTGATCGCGATGCGCCCCATCCGCATCTGATGATCTGGGGCACCCTTGAGGCACGGGTTCAGGGCGCCGATCTGCTGATCCTTGGTGGCCTCAATGAGGGGAGTTGGCCCGAAGCCCCTGCGCCTGATCCCTGGTTGAACCGGCAGATGCGCAATGCTGCGGGATTGCTGCTGCCCGAACGCCGTATCGGTTTGTCGGCCCACGACTTTCAACAGGCGGTGGGAGCAACCGAAGTGGTCCTGTCCCGCTCCACCCGTTCGGATGATGCGGAAACCGTCCCGTCGCGATGGCTCAACCGTCTGACGAACCTGTTGCAAGGCCTGCCGGACCAAGGCGGCACCGATGCCCTTGCCGCGATGCGTGCACGAGGGGCCAAGTTGCTCGGCTGGGCTGAGGCGCTGGAACATGCCCCCCGGATCGACGCGGCGCACCGGCCCTCGCCCCGGCCCCCCGTGGCATCCCGGCCCCGACGCCTGAGCGTCACCGAGATCAAGCGCCTGATCCGCGATCCTTATGCGATCTATGCCCGCCACGTTTTGCGCCTGAAACCGTTGGACCCTCTGGTCCGCGCGCCCGACGCCTTGCTGCGAGGGATCGTGATTCACGAGGTACTGGAGCAGTTCGTACGTGACAGCGTGTTGGACCCGGCCCTGCTGACCCACGAAAACTTCCTGAAACGCGCCGAAGCGCTGCTGGACAACCACGTCGCCTGGCCCACGGCGCGAAAACTCTGGCTCGCGCGGCTTGAACGGATCACCGACAGTTTTCTGGCCGCCGAAAGCTCGCGTCGCGGTGATGGTGGGCCTGTGGCCTTTGAAGTGATGATGAAACTGGCGCTTGCGCCGTTGGACTTCACCATCTCGGGCCGCGCTGACCGGATCGACCTGAACAGCCGCGGCGCGATGCGAATCATCGACTACAAGACCGGCGTGCCTCCGTCCGAAAGCCAGCAGGCCAAGTTCGACAAACAACTCCTGATCGAAGCCGCGATTGCCGAGCAGGGCGGGATCGAAGGATTCGATCCGCTGCCCGTGGCCCAGGCAGTCTTTATTGGCATGGGTGGCGCGTATAAAGAGGTGGATGCTCCGCTGACGAAAGAGCCGGCAGACAAGGTTCTGGCCGAACTCAAACAGCTCATTTCCGCTTATTTAGAGCCTGATCAGGGCTTCACCTCTCGCCGAATGCTGCACAAGGATACGGATATCGGTGACTATGATCATCTGGCCCGGTTCGGCGAATGGGATCGTTCAGCCGACACCTGTCCGGAGGACCTGATTTGAGCCCGCGCAACGACGCCACCGAACGGCAGGTGCAGGCCGCGCGCCCGGATGCATCGACCTGGCTTGCTGCAAATGCGGGTTCGGGCAAGACACGGGTTCTGACCGACCGGGTGGCGCGGTTGTTATTGGATGGGGTGCAGCCGCAGCATATTCTGTGCCTGACCTACACCAAGGCCGCCGCCAGCGAGATGCAGAACCGGTTGTTCAAGCGGCTGGGTAAGTGGGCGATGCTGGGCAACAGCGACCTTGAGGGCGAGTTGGTCGAACTCGGCGTGACAGGCGCGATTGATCCTGACCGTCTGGCGCAAGCACGGACCCTGTTCGCCCGCGCCATCGAGACACCGGGCGGATTGAAGATCCAGACCATCCACTCATTCTGCGCCTCGCTCTTGCGGCGGTTTCCGCTTGAGGCCGGGGTCAGCCCGCAATTTGCCGAGATGGAGGACCGCGCCGCTGCCTTGCTGCGCGAAGAGATTGTCGAGGACTTTGCCGAGGGTCAGCGGGCTGCTTTGATCGAAGATGTCGCCCGGTTCGTCACCGATGCTGGCTTCGAAAAGCTGACTGCCGCTGTCACGCAGAAACGTAGCCACTTTGCACAATCATTGCAGTGGGATGATGTGCTGCAACTGTTTGAACTGCCCGCAAGTTTTGACGAAAATGCGCTGCTGGGCCGGGTTTATCTGGGTGGTGAGGTTGAGCTGATCCAATCCATGCTGCCCGCACTGAACGAAAGCGGCGGTAACAACGCAAAGGCTGCCGACAAACTGGCCGCGTTCACCGACGCGCGGCTTAGCCACTTGCCGCTGCTGGAAAACGTGCTGCTGACCGGCAAAGGCGCAAAGGAGCCGTTCTCTGCCAAGATCAACGGCTTTCCTACCAAAGCGCTGCGCGCAGGCCTGCTGGCGGATCGTATGCCACAGCTGGAGGCGCTGATGCTGCGCGTTGAAGCTGCGCGGGAACAACGGTTGGCGTTGGTTGCAGCGCAGAAAACCCTTGTTTTACATCGCTTTGCCGCGGCCTTCCTACCGGAATACGAGCGGCGCAAGCAGCTGCGCGGCTGGCTTGATTTCGACGACCTGATCCTGCGCGCACGGCAGGTTCTGAACGACCCGGCGGTGGCAGAATGGGTTCTGTACCGCCTCGACGGTGGCATCGACCACATTCTTGTGGACGAGGCGCAAGATACCAGCCCGGATCAGTGGGACGTGATCGAAAAACTGGCGCAGGAATTCACCAGCGGGGAGGGGGCCCGCTCCGGGATTGAACGTACGATCTTCGTCGTTGGGGATAAGAAACAGTCAATCTACTCCTTCCAGGGTGCCGATCCACAGGCTTTCGATCAGATGCAGGCCGAGTTTGGGAGAAAACTGCAAGAATCAGGCTCTAAACTGTGGGATTCGACGTTGGAGTATTCGTTCCGATCGTCCAGCGCGATCCTCGGATTGGTGGATATTCTGTTCGAAAACAGCGCTGAGGCCGGGTTTCACAAAGACGCGCTGCACCGCGCGTTCAAGGGTGATCTTCCGGGTCGCGTCGACCTGTGGCCCGTGGTTGAAAAGGTCGAAGAAGACGAGGAAGGCGACTGGACCGACCCCGTAGATCGACCCGGCGCGCGACACCATACTGTGGTTCTGGCCGAGCAGGTGGCAAAGTCGATTAAAGACTTGATCGACAACGAAGAGACCATTCCGGAAGATGGCGACACGCCCGGCAATTTTGTACGCCGCAAGGTGCAGCCAGGGGATTTCCTCATTCTGGTTCAGCGCCGCTCGGACCTGTTTGCCGAAATCATTCGCGCCTGCAAGGCGGCTGATCTGCCCATCGCAGGCGCTGACCGTCTCAAAGTCGGCGCCGAACTCGCGGTCAAGGATCTCGCGGCGCTGCTGAGTTTTCTGGCCACGCCCGAAGATAGCCTGTCGCTGGCGACCGTGCTGAAATCACCTCTGTTCGGTT
Organism: Ruegeria sp. BE3; assembly: GCF_056538865.1. NCBI lineage: Bacteria > Pseudomonadati > Pseudomonadota > Alphaproteobacteria > Rhodobacterales > Roseobacteraceae > Ruegeria > Ruegeria sp. BE3. Next base: position 19,969 of record NZ_JBQFTW010000006.1, read on the forward strand.
GGTCGGAACAGCAATTGTTCGATCTGGCGCACAGACGGGACGAGGGGTTCCTGTGGGCCGCACTGCGCAAGCGGGCCGAAGAATTCCCCGAGACACTCGCCATCCTGAACGACCTGCGCGGGCAGACCGACTTTCTGCGCCCCTATGATCTGATCGAACGGATTCTGACCCGACATGACGGACGAAGGAAGCTGCTCGGTCGGCTGGGGGCCGAGGCTGAGGACGGGATCAACGCGTTGCTGTCACAAGCACTGGCCTATGAGCGCACGGATATCCCCAGCCTGACCGGGTTCCTGGTCTGGATGCAGACCGATGATCTTGAGATCAAACGACAGATGAGCGGTGTCGGCAACATGATCCGGGTGATGACCGTGCATGGCTCAAAAGGGCTGGAAGCACCGATCGTGATCCTACCGGATACGGGCAAACGGCAACCTCCGCGCGATGCCGAGATCATGATGGCCGGAGAGACACCACTGTGGAAAGTGCCGTCCGATGCATCGCCCGCCCTTGTCGCAACGGCGCGGGAAGAGGCCCGTCAACGAGAGGAAAATGAACGGCTTCGCCTGCTATATGTGGCTCTAACACGAGCGGAAAAGTGGTTGATCGTGGCTGCGGCAGGGGATGTCGGCAAGGACGGCACCAGCTGGTATCAGATGGTTGAAGCCGCAATGACCCGTGCCGGCGCGACGCAAATACCCGGAACGCAGACGCAACGACTGGCGCATGGCGATTGGGAAGCGTTGCCTTTGACTGAGCATCGTACCCAGATGCCCGAAGACCAAACCCTTCCCGAGATGTTCCACAACATGGCAAAGGAACCGCCCACGCCTGCGGAAACGCTCAGCCCTTCCGATCTAGGCGGTGCAAAGGCGCTGCCCGGCGATGCCGGACAGGATGAAGAGGCCGCGAAATTGCGTGGAACGCGCCTGCATCTGCTGCTCGAACACTTGCCCACTGTTGACAGCGGCCAATGGCCACAGCTTTGCACCCAGTTACTACCCGATATGCACGAGGCGGATCGGCAAGAGCTGTTTCACGAGGCGGAAACGGTACTGGCTGCGGATCACCTGAAAGCGGTTTTTGCGCCGGAGGCGCTGGCCGAGGTTCCGATCTCTGCTGATCTGAATGGCACCCGCATGCATGGCGTCATCGACCGATTGATTATCTCTGATACCGAAATCCATGCGATTGATTTCAAATCAAATGCCACTGTTCCAGACAGCGCTGGCACCTGTCCGGACGGGCTGTTGCGCCAGATGGGGGCCTATGCTCATGCGCTGGCGCAGATTTACCCTGATCGCCGGATCCGGACTGCGATCCTCTGGACCCGCAGCGCGCAGCTTATGTGGTTGCCACACGATCTTGTGACAGATGCTCTGGCACACCACTCGATATCTTGACCTCCCTCAATGCGGCACCTAGGTTCTGTGCCCAAGCATTCCCCATTCAGGAGACAGAATATGTCGACCGTTGCCGTTACCGACGATACCTTTGACGCCGAAGTCAAGAACTCTGACATCCCCGTTGTGGTGGATTTCTGGGCCGAATGGTGCGGACCCTGTAAGCAGATTGGCCCCGCTCTGGAAGAGCTGGCCACGGAATACGGCGGCAAGGTGAAGATCGCCAAGGTTGATGTGGACAGCAACCCGAACTCAGCCGCCGCCATGGGCGTGCGTGGCATTCCGGCGCTGTTCATCTTCAAGGACGGTCAGGTTGTATCAAACCGCGCCGGCGCCGCACCCAAGGCCGCGCTGCAAAGCTGGATTGATGAATCGATCTGATCCGATGTGATCAGTATACGATGAAAGGCGCCTGTAATCGGGCGCCTTTTTTGTTGAGATATCGGAGAAGGACGGATGGCCAAGACACGGGTGCTTGTGGAATTCGGGATGGGCACATCATTGCGGCGTATCGACTATACCGAGGCGGCGCTGCGTGCGATCAAGGATGCGCTGTGGCACAACTCGATCAACATGGCAGATCTGTTTGGGTTTCCAAAAGAAGCCATGATCATCGATGTCGAGATCGGAGTGCAGCAGCCTGAACAGGTCGAGATCGGCAAGCTTGAGGCTATATTCCCTTATGGGACGCCAAATATCTCTGTCACCAAAGGCGGCCTGGATATCGACAAGCCGGACGGTGTGGGACGCACAGTCATTGCCAACGCTGCCCTTGCGGTCTCGTTCGATATGGAGGGCGCGTGATGAAAGAACAGCGCATCATTCTGGAAATGGGTATGGGGAACGACCTGTATGGTCAGGATTATACCAAGGCGGCCCGGCGCGCGGTGCAGGACGCGCTGCACCATTCTTCAATCACGTTATTCTCGACTCTGGGAATTGATCACAATGAAATGCGTGTGAAGGTGACGATCGGCGTCCAGCGCCCAGACAAGGTGGATTGCGCTCTTGTCGCCGCGGACCTGCCAAGGGGGCGCGCCGAAGTGCTCGCGGTTCCGGGCGGACAGGATGTGTTGGATGACGCAGCGGGCACCCGCCACGTGGTTGCAACCGCCGCGATCGAGGCCTTTGTACCGTCGCAGGCGGGAAAATACGTACTGAGATGACAAAGAAAAAGCCGCTCGGTCGAGCGGCTTGTCTTGTGCTTCCGTTTGAAGCCAGATCAGAACTTGGCGATGTCGCCGCGGCTCAGACCGATATCATCCAGCTGAGCGTTAGTCAGGCGTGACAATTCCTTGCGCGTCTTGCGCGATTGGTGCCATTCGACAACGTCTTCAAGGCGATGGAAGATTGCGTCCACTGCGTGCAGGATGGTGACTGCTCCGAGCGGCGCATGGGTTTTTGCGATTGCGTTAGCCATGTGCGTATTCCTTATAACAGAAACAGCCGACCCGTTGTCGGTTGTGAGGCTGATGTAACTCGGGCAACTGAGTCTCACAAATGCTGACTCAACAGTCCCGGTTTGCGCCTATTGCATATCTTTTGAGCGGTTTAAGAACGGTTGCGCCGCCGACGCGTGCGGCCCATATAGAACGCCAGAGAAAACGGAGGCTTCCATGGCAGACAGCGATTTTCCCGGATGGCACGGCACGACCATTATTGGCGTCAAGAAGGGCGGGCAGGTTGTCATTGCCGGGGACGGGCAGGTCAGCCTGGGCCAGACCGTGATCAAGGGCACCGCCCGCAAGGTGCGCCGCCTGTCGCCGGGCGGATTTGAGGTTGTGGCAGGTTTTGCCGGATCGACCGCGGATGCATTTACCCTGCTGGAACGGCTGGAGGCCAAGCTGGAAGCGACGCCCGGCCAACTGGCCCGTGCTTCGGTCGAGCTGGCCAAGGACTGGCGCACCGACAAGTATCTGCAAAAGCTTGAAGCGATGCTGATCGTCACCGACGGCAAGGACCTGCTGGTCATCACCGGGGCAGGGGATGTGCTTGAGCCTGAGCATAACGTGGCCGCCATCGGATCGGGTGGAAACTTTGCGCTGGCCGCAGCGCGCGCAATGATGGACAGCGACAAAGAGGCCGAACAGGTCGCGCGCGAAGCGATGGCGATTGCTGCTGATATCTGCGTCTATACCAATGGCAATCTGACGGTCGAGACGATCTCAGGCTAAGAGCGCCTTGATCTCTTTACCTTTCCAGCGTCGGTGCATGCCGATCAGCCCGCAGATCGCGGCGACAACCACGATGTAGTAGGGCACGCGGATATCGATGCTCATCAATCCGCCCCCGATCAGAGACATTACACCGCCCGCCAGACAGAAGACTGCGGTGGTCACACCCATGACCCAGCCTTGATCCGCCTCGCTGACGCTGGAGGAGAACAGGCCCAGCATGGTCGGGTAGGCGACACCAAACAGGAAATAGAAGAGGAAGACCGGCACATAGCTGAAGACCCCATTGGGGCTGAAGGCAAAAGCGATGCCACAAATGATCATCACGATCAGCGATGTATAGATGATCGAATGCTTGCTGAATCGTTCCTGTGAGGGTTTGACAAGGAAGGTGCTTGAAAAGGCCAGCGCAAAGCCGATGACAACCATGGCCATGCTGCCTCCGATCACGCCGTAACCAAAGGCGCTGGTCAGGAAATTGTCGACGAAGACATAGAATGTCACGTTGGCGATCATGAAGAACGAGTAAACCGGCAGGATTTTCAGAACCATCGGATGACCGCGCACGGCAATAAGACTGTCGGTGATGTCACGGGGCCGGAAAACAAAGGGTGCACGCTCAGTCCGGGTATCCTTGAAGAAGGTCGTCACAAGGAAGATGGCGACCAGCACCAGAACGAAAGCGCCGTAGAACGGTGTTTTCAGGGTGGCATAGCTGCCCAGAAGGGCGGCGTCTGACAGAACCGCTCCGATAATCGGGCCGCCAACAAGGCCAAAGCTGACGCCGGTCACAATGTAACCCATGTTGCGGTCCCGGTCGGCCGCATCGGTGCTGCCGTCAATCATCGCCGCCTGCGCGATTGGCTGGTTTCCTGCAGTGAACCCCGTGATCGAACGCCCGATGATCAGCAACAGCAGGCTGTTCATGAACAGTGCGGCAATGGTGATGGCGTATCCGGCAAGCGCACCGCCCAGACAGACCAGAAGGGCATTCTTGCGTCCGATCGAGTCCGAGACTTTTGAGACATAGACAACACCCAGAAACCAGGACAGGAAGAAACAACCGATCACCAGGCCGTAGTAGAAATGCCGCCGGCCTTCGGGCGTGCCTTCCGGCAGAAAACCGGATTTCGTCTCCATGATCAGAGAGTTGATAATGGGAAAGACCAACCCCTGCCCGATCAGGTCGACAAACACAACGAACAACAAGGTGATCTTGGCAATCTTGGTCATAAAAACGCCCCCGGTTCCAATGCCTTGGGGCGAGTGTATCAGAGTGCGGCTTGGTTACCTAACGGCGTGTCAGAGGCCGGAAAGACAGCCTCTGACCATGACGTTTACTTCAGCGATGCAACGCCCAGCGGCACACCGGCAACTTCGCACCAGATGTACACTTCGTTATAGCCCGACACATCCATAGTAGGCGGCACGGCGTAGGATTGCTTGCCGGTCAGGTTCAGCAGCGCACCCAGCTTACTGTCAGGAGCATAGGTGCCGTCTTTGCCGAAGGCCACGCGCGGATCGGGGCCGCCATCCAGCGAGAAATCGTCACCCAGCTCAACAATGTAACGTTCGCCATCTTTGACCAGTTTCACTGAACCGGTTGTGATATGGTTCGAGCGGCCTTCGAACGACCCCTTCTTTTTGGCACCACCGGCCAACGCGGCACTGGTGCTGGCCAAGGTCAGCGCCGCACCGGTGGCAGCAGCTTTCACAAAAAGCGAACGACGAGTCATCATGATGAGGTATCTCCATTGATTAACGCAGGCAGTCTTGCCCGACACAAGGAACTATGCGGCAGCCACTAGGCGTCCGGCGATTCACATCAATACGAATCTGCGTGTGTTGGACGTGAGTTTTTCGTGATCGGCTTGTGTTTTCGCGCCGCATGATTAGGTTCCGCTGCGAAACAGACGGATAGAATTGACATGACCGACCTGACCCCGCGCGAGATCGTCTCGGAACTGGACCGCTTTATCATCGGTCAGAAAGACGCAAAACGCGCCGTGGCCGTGGCGCTGCGCAATCGCTGGCGGCGCAAGCAGCTGGCGGATGACATCCGCGATGAAGTTTATCCAAAGAATATCCTGATGATCGGACCCACCGGCGTGGGCAAGACCGAGATCAGCCGCCGTCTGGCCAAACTTGCCCGCGCGCCCTTCATCAAGGTTGAAGCCACCAAGTTTACCGAGGTTGGTTACGTCGGTCGTGATGTGGAGCAGATCGTGCGCGATCTGGCCGATGCGGCGATCATCCAGACCCGGGAATACATGCGTGAAGACGTCAAAGCGCGCGCCCATCAGGCTGCCGAAGATCGCGTGATCGCCGCAATTGCAGGCGAAGACGCCCGTGAAGGGACGCGCGATATGTTCCGCAAGAAACTGAAAGCAGGAGAGCTGGACGATACTGTGATCGAGCTGGAACTGTCGGACACTTCCAACCCGATGCCGATGTTCGATATTCCGGGCCAGCCCGGAGGCCAGATGGGCATGATGAATCTGGGCGATATTTTTGGCAAGGCGTTCGGCGGGCGCACCGTCAAGAAACGCATGACCGTTGCCGAAAGCTATGATGCGCTGATCGGGGAAGAGGCTGACAAGCTGCTGGATGATGAAACCGTCAGTCGCGTGGCGCTGGAGTCGGTGGAACAGAACGGCATCGTCTTCCTGGACGAGATCGACAAGGTTTGCGCCCGTTCGGACGCGCGCGGCGGCGATGTCAGCCGGGAAGGGGTGCAGCGCGACCTGTTGCCTCTGATCGAGGGGACCACCGTCAGCACCAAACATGGCCCGGTAAAAACCGACCACATCCTGTTCATCGCCTCAGGCGCCTTCCACATCGCCAAGCCGTCTGACCTGTTGCCGGAACTGCAAGGCCGCCTGCCGATCCGCGTCGAACTGCGCGCACTGACCGAAGAGGATTTCGTGCGCATCCTGACCGAGACCGACAACGCGCTGACCCGCCAATACACCGCCCTGATGGGCACTGAAGAGGTCACCGTCAGCTTTACAGAAAACGGTATCGCCGCCCTGGCGCGTATCGCGGCAGACGTCAACCAAAGCGTCGAGAATATCGGTGCGCGGCGCCTTTATACTGTGATGGAGCGCGTGTTCGAGGAGCTCTCGTTCAACGCACCCGATCAGGCAGGGGCCGAGATCACGGTGAATGCGCAGTTCGTTGAAGACAATCTGGGCGAACTGACCAAATCAACCGATCTCAGCCGTTACGTTCTGTAACACGGACAGGCCGGTTTTCGCCGCTATTGCTGCCCTGTGGCGCTGGACGCAGGGTGGGAATCCGTTAGCTTTGGGGAAGGAATCCCAAAGGGCTGTTATCGTGCTTCGTTATCTCTTGATTGCATCAATGGCAGTGACGCTGACCGCTTGCGTCGACCGCTCGATATCTGAAACCGTGCCCTCTGCGCTGAGTGTCGGCACGCCGGAAACGATCTATGCGACGACAACCCGTGCACGCGAGCCTGATGGCTCTTACGGGTTTCGACGGGGTGAGACGTTGCAGTTTCTCGAAATGACAGTTTCGATCCCACCAAACCATACGCCGGGGACATTGGATTTTTCCTACGCCAATCCAAACCCGAAAAAGCAATTCGTCATGGCGGGCGTGGAAGAATTGCAGGGACCGACCGATCTGAGATCCCGCCTGCGCGGCATGGATGAAGTGTCGATCTTCATTCATGGCTACAACACGACCCAGGCGGAAACCGCGTTTCGTGCTGCTCAGCTAAGGCGCGACCTGGAGATTCCGGGCGCAACCATGGTCTATTCCTGGCCGAGCCAGGCCACAGGTTATGGCTATGCCTATGATCTGGACAGTATGCTGTTCGCGCGTGACGGACTGGAACAAACCGTCCGCCATTTGAAATCCATAGGTGTCCGGCGCGTGGTTCTGGTGGCACATTCCATGGGAACCGCGTTGACGATGGAAATGATGCGCCAGGCCGAATTGCGCGAACCTGGTTGGTCCAACCGCAATCTTGAAGGGGTCGTTCTGATCTCGCCCGATCTGGATGTGGACCTGTTCCGATCGCAAATGGATACGATCAAAACGCCGCCCGATCCGTTCATCGTAATGGTTTCGCAAAAGGACAAGCTGCTGAATATTTCAGCCAGGCTGCGTGGCACAACCAAGGGTGAACGGCTGGGAAATATCAGCTCCACCGAAGCGCTGTCTGACTACAAGATCAACATCATCGATACGACCGCATTCAACAGCGATGCAGAATCCTCGCATTTCGTGGCAGCGACCTCTCCGGCGTTGCTTGCCATCATAGGGTCGGCCCGCCGCGTCAGTAACACGTTTGGAACCGAACAGCGCGGGCTTGATGTAATTGCGCCTGCAAGCGCCCGCAACCCAACCGGCGCGACCGAAATCGTATTGAGCGAGACAGGCGAGGCGCAGATCAGTGCGCCGTGACGTGTCGCTCAGCGCACGCGCCTGAGATACACGTAATAAGCCCCGTCGCCGCCATGGCTGATATGGGCCGGGGTCACCTGCAGCACAGCCTGCGATAGCGGTGGCAGAGACAACCATTGCGGCACCTGATTGCGCAGCACCCCACGCGGTGTCGGGATCGGGCCGGGTTCGTCGCGGTCCTTGCCCTTGCCCGTAACCACCAGAACCAGACGTATTCCCTGCGCCTGTGCGGTCAGGACGAACCTGATCAATGCCGGATGGGCCGTGTCCACCCGCATTCCGTGCAGGTCGAGCTTGCCTTCGGGTTTCAGCTTACCCCGCTTCATCCGGCCAAACGCCTTGGTGTCCATCTGCACGGGACTGGCGCGCAGCCCTTCGGTGACCGAAGGTTTCAGATTGTGTCGCGCGGGTTTCGCAGCAGCCATCTGACCCAGTTCAAACGTCTCGATCCGTGCTTTTGGTGTTTTGGTCGGCTTGGGTTTGGGCAGGGTAACGGGGTGAACGGTTTGCGGCAGTTCGGGGTGCAACCGCTCGGCCTGTTTGGCGACCTTGCGCCACAGCTCGATCTCATCCGAGGTGAGTTTGCGCCGTGTCATCAGAATTCATCCGGTAACATCGCATAGGCCCGCTGGATCGGCAGCAATACCACCATTCGGCCGGGATCCTTCAGACGTCCGGCAGCCTGACCGGCCTCATCGCCGGTGCCAAAGAAGATATCTGCCCGCTGGGCACCTTTGATGGCCGATCCCGTATCCTGCGCGATCATCAACCGTCGCAATGGGTCCCGACCATCCTTCTCAACCCAGACCGGTGCGCCCAAAGGGGTATAGGCCGGATCAGCTGCGATACTGCGCATAGTCGTGACCGAACGGTTCATTGCGCCCAGCGGACCAAACTCGGGCGCGACCCGCGTCACCTCCCGGAAGAACACATAAGAGGGGTTGTGAAACAGCAGTTCAGCCCCGGCTTCGGGGTTCTTGCGCACCCAGGCCCGGATCATCTGCGCACTCACCTGATGCGCGCCCAACGCGCCACGCCGGACCAGTTCTGCCCCGATCGAGCGATAGGGATGCCCGTTCGCGCCGCCATACCCAACCCGCATCGCACCGCCATCGGGCAAGCGAATACGGCCCGAGCCCTGAATTTGCAGAAAGAACAGCTCAACCGGGTCATCGACCCACGCGATCTCAAGGCCGCGGCCTTGCATGACCTCTCCGGTCAGCAGGTCACGGCGGCTGAGCCATTGGCCTGCCCCGCGCGCCTCGGGTGGCATTCGGTAGAGTGGATAGCGGTATGTGTCGGTCGGGGTTTTCGAGCCGTCCAGTTCGGGTTCGAAATATCCGGTGAACAGAGCATCATCGCCATCTTCCACCAGAACGGGGCGAAAGAACAACTCGAAGAAGGCGCGCGCTGCCTCTGGTTCATAAGTCTGCGCCACGCCGCACAGCGCCTGCCAATCTGGATCATCCAGATCGCCGCAAGTGTTCAGAAAAACCGAAAGGGCCGCCCCGTGATCGTCGGCGGCCCAACCATCGAGGTCATCGAATGACAGGATGGATCGCGTCGCCTCGGCTCCGGCGGCGCTGGCAGTGGTCATGGCGACCCCCAGAAAAAGCGACCGGAGCGCTGCAATCATGCGTCCGTGGCGACAAGCAGCCAGTTCGGATCGTCCGAGCCCATGACGCGGGCAAAGGTCCAGCTGTCCTTTTGACGTTTGACGGTGTTGGGATTGCCTTCGATGATGTCGCCACCGCGATCACGTACGACCGAGGTCAGCTCACCCACAAAGCGCATGGTAATTTCAGCCTGATTGGAATCCTTGTCGAATTTCGCATCGGCCAAAGTAGTCTCACGCACGCCGATAAACTCGGCTTCGATGGTGAGACCCTTGTCTTCACGGTCAGCGACCACCGAAACAAAGGTGTCAAACACCTCTTCGGACAGGAAAGGCTGGATTTCGTCCAGATTGCCCTTTTCGAACCCCATCACGATCATCTCATAGGCACCACGTGCACCCTGCACGAATTCGCTGACGGAAAAGCTGGGCTCGACCCGCTTCATCGCGGCCAGGGTTTGCGCCTGCTCGCTGTCTTCCGCAACATGGTCGGTAATGTCATGATCCGGGCCGCCTTCGATCACCTCGAAATCACGGCGCGCGCCATTGGTGTCAGGCTGCTGCTGAAGGGGTGGTTTTTCAAAACCTTCCCGCGTTCCCAAAACGCTTTTCAAGCGCAGGATCAGGAAAATGGCAATTCCGGCCAGCACCAGAAGCTGGATCAGGGGTGAGTTCATTTCGTCCTCATTTCAGAACCCGGGCTTTGTATACGCAGCCCTCTGCCACTATGTAGGTGACAGTTGGGGGCAAGTCCACAGCCCGACACATGCTAAAGGATACCGCAAATGTACTTGTTCTTGGCTTTTTTATTGGTTCCGATCATCGAGATTGCCCTGTTCATACAGGTTGGCGGCCTGATCGGACTGTGGCCGACGCTTGCAATCGTGGTCCTGACCGCCGTTTTGGGCACTATATTGGTGCGGACACAAGGTCGCATGGCGCTGGCCAATCTGCAGCGGTCCTTCGCTGAACTGGACGACCCGACTGAGCCGTTGGCCCACGGGGCGATGATCCTGTTGTCCGGCGTGTTGTTGCTGACGCCGGGGTTTTTCACTGATGCCATTGGCTTTGCTTTGCTTGTTCCCGGCATCCGGGTGGCGGTGTTTCGCTATCTCAAGTCCAAGGCCACCATCACACATTTCCAGATGGGTACCGGCACGCAATTCCGGTCTGGGCCAAACCCGTTTGATCAGGACGATGTGATTGACGGAGAGTTTACCGAGGTTCGACCACGTCAGGAGCCCTCAAAGCCCTCGAAATGGGTGGAAGGGCCGCACCAGCATTGAGCTACCCCGCCCAACTTGCTAAGCAGTGGCGAATTTCATTTTCGGAGTAGATCCATGGCCGACGAAGACGCCACAGAAAACACAGCGGCCCAGGCCGCCCCGCAAATCCAGATGCGCGTTCTGGGACAGTTCATTCGCGATCTGTCCTTTGAAAACGTGATGGCGCAGAAGGGCGTTTCGGGCGATGTACAGCCCGAGATTTCGGTTCAGGTGAACCTGGACGCCAAGAAACGCCCGGCAGATCACCAGTTTGAAGTTTCGATCAAGCTGAAACTGACATCAAAAGCCAAAGGCATGGAAGACGTTCTGTTCCTGTGTGAGCTCGACTATTGCGGTCTGTTCCATGTGGAAGGCGTGCCCGAGGACCAGCTGCACCCGTTCCTGATGATCGAGTGCCCGCGCATGCTGTTCCCGTTCCTGCGCCGCATCGTCAGCGACATCACCCGCGACGGTGGCTATCCACCGGTCAATCTGGACAATATCGATTTCGTCGCGCTGTACCGCAATGAGCTGGCACGCCGTCAGGCTGCTGCTCAGGCACAACAAGCTGACGCATAAGTATCTGACCCGCGCGTGGCTTGGGTCAGGCGCGGGTCCACAGGGCGTTCTCGCCCAGTTTCTCTATAAATTGTTGATGCGCTGCGCGCTCGTCTTCTGTGATGCGGGACGGCAATGCCGTCGGGCGCGCGGTCGGGCGCCATTCATCCGCCCCACCAGCTGCGTTTGAGGCCGCCGAGGCCAAGCCGAAATCGGGCTGTCTTCCACCGATCAGCTCCAGATAAACCTCGGCCAGAATTTCCGAGTCGAGCAGCGCGCCGTGCAAAACCCGGTTCGAGTTATCGATGCCAAACCGGCGGCACAATGCATCCAGCGAAGCTGGCGATCCCGGAAACCGCTTGCGTGCAATAGCAAGCGTATCGATTGCCTGATCCATCGGGATCAGCGGCACGCCCATCCACTTGAGTTCCGCATTCAGGAACTTCATGTCGAACGAAGCGTTGTGAATTACCAGCTTGGCGTCGCCCACAAAATCGCGGAAACTCTGGCCTACTTTTGCGAAGACTGGCTTGTCCTTCAGCGTTACCTCACCCTTTTCAGGCGGGCGTGGGTTTTCCAGCAGGTCGGGGCCGATACCGTGTACGCCGAATGCCTCGTCGGGCATCGACCGTTCGGGGTTGATATAGACGTGATAGGTCTCGCCCGTGGCGACGTGGTTCCACAGCTCAACCGCACCAATCTCGACGATCCGGTCACCGCTTTCGGGATCGAACCCTGTGGTTTCAGTATCGAGTACAATCTCACGCATCTGCCATCCCCGCCCGTATCCGCCTGACCACATCCTGCACCTGCGCGCGGGCATGGTCCAGCGTATCCGTCACAATCACATAATCCGACCGCGCGCATTTCTCTTCATTCGGCATTTGCTTGGAGCGGATCTTCTCAAACTGCGCCTCGGTCATCGTACCGCGTTCCATCACCCGACGCTTTTGTTCCTCTGCCGGGATTGAGACGCAGGCAACAGCGTCCATTGCAGCGTCACCCCTGGTTTCAAACAGCAATGGAATGTCGAAGACCAAAATATCAGCTGTCGCCGAGTCCCGAAACGCCGCCCGATCCGCAGCGACCATCGGATGCACAATCGCCTCGATCCGTTTCAGGGCGGTTGCGTCCCCTGCGATGATCCGCTTCAACGCATCACGGCTGACCGCGTCATCAATAACAGCCTCAGGGAAAGCCGTGCGCATTAGCTCGACCGCCATACCCCCTTTGGAATACAGCCGATGCACCGCCGCATCCGCGTCCCACAGCGCACAGCCTTCATCCACGAACATCTGCGCCGTAGTGCTTTTGCCCATCCCAATGGAACCGGTCAGGCCCAGCGCGAAACTCATGCCAGCACTGCCGCGCGCAGATCCTCGTCCACCTCGGGGCGGATACCGAACCAGCGCTCAAAACCGGGAACCGCCTGATGCAACAGCATTCCAAGGCCATCGACAGTGGTGCATCCGGCCTCTTCCGCGGTCTGTAGCAGCCGGGTTTTCAGCGGTGCATAAACCAGATCGGTGACCACGGCTCCGGGTTGCAGCCCATCCAGCGGCACACGCAGCTCCGGCTGGCCCTGCATCCCCAGCGAGGTCGTGTTGACCACCAGTTCAGCGGTTTCGATCACATTGCCGGCCTGTACCCAGTCGATCACTGTAATGCGCTGGCCGAACTCTTCTTTCAGGTGATCCGCGCGCGTGCGCGTGCGATTGGTCAGCAAGATTTCAGGGACACCGGCCTCGGCCAACGCCTGCAGGACCGCACGCGCGGCCCCTCCGGCCCCGAAGACCACTGCCGGGCCATCACCCGGCACCCAGTCCGGCGCGCCGCTGCGCAGATTTTGCATGAACCCATAACCATCGGTGTTGTCTGCATGGATAGAGCCATCCTCGCGGAACACCAGCGTATTTGCCGCCCCGATTACCGAGGCGCGATCCGAGACGTGATCGGCCACCCTCAGCGCGGCCTCTTTATGCGGGACGGTGACGTTGGCACCAACAAAGCCTGCCTTTGGCAGCGTGCGCAGAACCTGTTCCAAATCCGCCGGGGCGACATCCATTGGAATATAATGCCCAGCCAACCCGTAGGATTTCAGCCAATGCCCATGCAAAACGGGAGATTTCGAATGCGCAATCGGGTGTCCGATCACCCCGGCCAAGGGAATGCGGGTCTTGGTCATTGTTCAATCACACCTTTGATTGCCAGGAAATTCAACAGCTCGAGCAGGGGCATACCCAAGACGTTAAAATAGTCTCCGTCAATGGTCGCAAACAATCGCACGCCTTCTTCCTCCAGCTTATAAGCCCCAACCGCGTGGCGAATGCTGTCCCAGTTCCGGTCGATATAGTCGCGCAGATAAGCATCCGAGCTCATCCGCATCCGTAACCGCACCTGCCCGACATGCCGCCAGATCGGTTCACCGTCCTGATAGATCACAGCGGCAGAAAGCAGTATATGCCGTTTACCCCGCATCGCCTTCAACTGCGCCAGCGCCTCTTCGAGGCTTTGAGGTTTCGACAGCAACTGCCCGTCGAAATCCAGCACCTGATCGCAACCCAGCACCATCGCACCGGGGTTCTTGTCACTGACCTTGCGTGCTTTCATCTCAGCCAGCGTATCGGCGATATCGCGCGGCGATGCACCCTCCGCCAACAGCGCTTGCTTGGCGGTATCCTCATCCACGCGTGCGGTCTGCACGTCAAAGGGCACACCCGCGTTGCGCAGCAACTGCGCCCGGATGGCCGAACCTGAGGCCAGCAGAATGGGGACAGACATGTGGAAAACCACCTGTGTAAATCGTTGAGCGTTCCTGAATGGTTTGTATGGTTTTCCGGTTGACACGCAAGCCCGGGATTTTGGTGCAAAACTTCCCCGAGTCGTTCGAACACCATCCAATCTGGGTAAGGATAACTCAGATTGGCAGGATAACCGTTATGTCCCAACTTACTCTGAGAGTTATCCCCAGAAGTACGAACAAAGATACCTATTAACTATATGAAATATAAAGTTTTTCTATTTCGCCAACAGAATCGCTTGCGTACCGGAAGAATTCATCCACCTGGGGAAAACCCATGGGTAAAAAAGTAATCCACGGATTTTACGCACCCTACAAAACCATCATCCTTTTTCTTTTCTTATTTTTTTATTAGGGAGAGTTCCGAGCAACGTTCGGAGCCAAAATGACCGATCTTCTTTTCACGATATATCCGTGGGTGAAGTCACTGCATATCATGGCCGTGATTTCATGGATGGCCGGTTTGTTTTATCTGCCCAGGTTGTTCGTCTATCACGTTGAAAAGGCGCAAGCGGTCGACGGGGCAGAACAGATTTTCTTTGAAATGGAAGAGAAACTGCTGCGGGTGATCATGCGCCCTGCAATGATCGTGGCCTGGGTCTGTGGCTTGATCATGGTGTTCACCCCGGGCATCGTTGGCTGGGATTGGAGCTGGCCCTGGATCAAGGGCGCGGCGGTGATCGGGATGACCTGGTTCCATCATTGGCTGATGGCACGGCGCAAAGACTTCGCAGAGGGCCGAAATAAGCTCACAGGGCGGCAGTATCGCATGATGAATGAGGTTCCGACTGTTCTGATGGTTGCCATCGTTCTGGCGGTCGTAGTGAAGTTCTGAGCGCCTATTTGACTCCGCTCGTCCGGACGCATATGTAGATCACAACACGCCCGTCCGGGCGGCGTATCTTCCGTACTGAAATTCCACTTCGTGCCGCATGATCAGCGGTGAAGGTATATATCATGACAACTGACGCCCTGAATCTGGCTGACCTGAAAGCCAAAAGTCCCAAAGACCTTCTGGCGATGGCCGAAGAGCTGGAGATCGAAAACGCCTCGACCATGCGTAAAGGCGAGATGATGTTCCAGATTCTGCGCGAGCGCGCGGATGAGGGTTGGACCGTTGGTGGCGATGGTGTGCTGGAAGTCCTGCAGGATGGCTTTGGCTTCCTGCGCTCGCCCGAGGCGAACTATCTGCCGGGTCCTGATGACATCTATGTCTCTCCGGAGATGATCCGCCAGCACTCGTTGCGCACCGGGGATACGGTTGAGGGCGAGATCAAGGCACCGGATGAGAACGAGCGGTACTTTGCTCTGACAAAGGTCACCAAGATCAACTTCGAAGATCCGGACAAGGCCAAGCATAAGATCCTGTTCGACAACCTGACGCCGCTGTATCCCGAAGAGCGTTTGAAGATGGAGATCGAAGATCCGACCATCAAGGACAAGTCGGCCCGTGTGATCGACCTAGTCTCGCCCATCGGTAAAGGTCAGCGTTCGCTGATCGTGGCCCCGCCGCGGACCGGTAAAACCGTGATCCTGCAGAACATCGCGCATTCGATCGAACAGAACCATCCAGAGTGTTACCTGATCGTGTTGCTGATCGACGAACGCCCTGAAGAGGTGACGGACATGCAGCGCTCGGTAAAGGGTGAGGTTGTATCTTCGACCTTCGATGAACCGGCGACTCGCCACGTGGCTGTGTCTGAGATGGTGATCGAAAAAGCCAAGCGTCTGGTCGAGCATAAACGAGATGTTGTTATTCTTCTCGACTCGATCACAAGACTTGGTAGGGCGTTTAACACAGTGGTTCCGTCCTCGGGTAAAGTTCTGACCGGTGGTGTGGACGCAAACGCGTTGCAACGGCCCAAGCGTTTCTTCGGTGCTGCCCGGAACATTGAAGAGGGTGGCTCGCTGACCATCATCGCCACGGCGCTGATCGATACCGGCAGCCGGATGGACGAGGTGATCTTCGAAGAATTCAAAGGCACGGGTAACTCGGAAATCGTTCTGGATCGCAAGATTGCAGACAAGCGCGTGTTCCCGGCAATCGACATCCTCAAATCCGGTACCCGGAAAGAGGACCTGCTGGTCGACAAGGGCGATCTGGCGAAAACCTTTGTTCTGCGCCGCATCCTTAACCCGATGGGCACGACCGACGCGATCGAGTTCCTTCTGTCCAAGTTGAAACAGACCAAGACGAATTCGGAATTCTTCGATTCAATGAACACCTGACGCCGAACCGGCACTGTCGCGGGGGCTATCCATGGATACGATATTCGCCCTGGCCAGCGCCCAGGGTAAAGCAGGTGTAGCGGTCATTCGCCTTTCGGGGCCTGATGCCCATGAGGCCGCGAACACGTTGGCCGGGGGCGGGCTACCCTCGCGCGGGATGCATCTGCGCACATTGTGCACGCCAGATGGCGCGCGCCTGGATGACGGGTTGGTGCTGACCTTTCAGGCCCCGGCTAGTTTCACAGGTGAAAACGTGGTTGAGTTGCAGATTCACGGCAGTACCGCCTCGGTCAATGCAGTTCTGCGTTGCCTGTCTGACTTGGATGGATTGCGTCTGGCAGAGCCGGGTGAGTTCACGCGTCGAGCTTTGGAAAACGGCAAGATGGATTTGGCTCAGGTCGAAGGGCTTGCCGATCTGGTCGACGCTGAAACCGAAGCGCAGCGTAAACAGGCTCAGACCATTCTGGCCGGCGCGCTTGGTTCCCTGGCTGAGGGTTGGCGGCGGGATCTGATCCGGGCGGCGTCATTGCTGGAAGCTGTGATTGATTTCGCAGATGAAGAAGTACCGACAGATGTAACGCCCGAAGTCCGGAGCCTGATTTCTGGTGTAAAGGCTGATCTGACTCGTGAGGCCAATGGCGTACAGATTGCTGAGCGGATCCGTACTGGATTTGAGGTTGCGATTGTTGGTCTTCCGAATGCCGGGAAGTCAACGTTGCTGAATGCTTTGGCGGGTCGAGAGGCAGCAATCACCTCGGAATACGCAGGCACAACGCGAGATGTGATCGAGGTACGAATGGATCTCGCAGGCTTGCCCGTCACATTGTTGGACACGGCCGGTTTGAGAGAGACTGAGGATCATGTCGAAAACCTCGGGATTGAACTGGCGCGCAGCCGTGCGGATGCTGCCGATTTACGTGTGTTTCTGACTGACAATCCAGACTCCTTGGGTGTTGATATGCAGAAGGGTGATATCCATGTTCTGCCAAAATCTGATCTGCGCGACGATTCCGAAGACGGAATCTCGGGTAAAACCGGGCAGGGGATCGATAGGCTCATAGACAACATTTCGCGTGTCTTGAGTGACCGAACTACCAGTCATGGTATTGCGACACGCGAAAGGCATCGAATTGCGATGATAAGGGCAAGTGAGGCATTGAACGCCGCGCAGGCGGTTCTGGAATCAGGTCCCGATATGTATGATATAGCAGCAGAAGAGCTGCGAACTGCCATTCGTGCACTTGAATCGCTGGTGGGAAGAATCGATGTCGAAACTCTTCTGGATGAGATATTCGCCAGTTTCTGTCTGGGTAAGTGAGGAGTGTTTCACGTGAAACATTCGGAGTTTGATGTTGTCGTGATTGGTGCCGGCCATGCAGGGGCTGAGGCCGCCCATGCAGCCGCCCGTATGGGTGTGTCGACTGCTCTGGTCACTTTGTCCGAACGGGATATTGGGGTGATGTCCTGTAACCCCGCCATCGGAGGTCTTGGGAAAGGCCATCTGGTTCGCGAAATCGATGCGTTGGACGGTGTCATGGGCCGTGTGGCAGATCAGGCAGGCATTCAGTTCCGCCTTTTGAACCGCCGAAAAGGGCCGGCAGTGCAGGGCCCGCGCGCGCAGGCTGATCGCGCACTGTATCGCGCGGCCATGGTTCAAGCCACTCAGAATCAGCCGAATTTAACCATCATCACTGGTGAAGTGGTCGATTTTCGAATGGATGGAAAACGCGTAACCGGGGTTGTTTTGGCGGATGGTTCGGTGATCCCATCGCAGACTGTTATCCTGACATCCGGCACATTTCTACGGGGCGTCATTCATATTGGCGACGTTTCGAAGCCCGGAGGTCGCATGGGCGACCGACCCTCAGTGAAGCTGGCAGAAAGATTGGACGGCTTCGCACTGCCGATGGCGCGTCTGAAAACCGGGACACCTCCACGCCTCGATGGCCGGACAATCGACTGGGATGTGCTGGAGCGGCAGGATGGCGATACCGAACCTACCTTGTTTTCGTTCCTGTCGGAATCGGTGACGGCGCCGCAAATTGCCTGTGGTATCACACATACCAACGCCAAAACGCATGAGATTATCGAGCGTAATCTGTCGCGGTCCGCGATGTACGGCGGGCATATTGATGGCGTGGGGCCTAGGTATTGCCCCTCGATCGAAGACAAGATCGTGAGATTTGCGGATAAGGACTCGCATCAGATTTTTCTAGAGCCCGAGGGCGTAAACGATCACACGGTGTACCCCAATGGTATTTCCACATCATTACCTCAGGATGTTCAGGTTGAATATGTGCGCTCGATCAAAGGGCTTGAGCAGGCCGAAATCCAGCAACCGGGCTATGCGATCGAATATGACTATGTTGATCCTCGAGTCTTAGATGCTTCCCTGTCGCTGCCTGATGTACCGGGGCTATATCTTGCGGGCCAAATCAATGGAACCACAGGATATGAGGAGGCGGCCGCCCAAGGTATAGTAGCCGGTCTGAACGCTGCCAGAGAAGTTCAGGGGCTGGAATCGGTGTTTTTTACACGTTCTGACAGCTATATCGGCGTAATGATCGACGACCTGACCACTCGTGGTGTTGCGGAACCGTATAGAATGTTTACCTCACGAGCAGAATTCCGTCTTTCGCTTCGCGCTGACAATGCAGATCAACGTTTGACGCCATTGGGAATTGAGCTTGGCTGCGTGGGAGAGAAGCGGCGATCAGCCTTTACCGAAAAACTGAATAAGCTTTTGGCGGCAAAATCAAAACTCACAGAACGGACTTTTACGCCGAAAGAAATTCGCGCAGCTGGAATCGAGGTCAATCAGGACGGTAATCGCCGGGATGGTATGGCTGTCCTGGCCTTTCCGAATGTTGTATTCGAAGATTTGATAGCGCTTGAACCAGAACTCTCCCAAACCGATGACAGGACACGCCGTCAGATTGAGCGAGATGCGCTTTATGCCAATTACATTGCGCGACAACAGCGGGATGTCGAGGCTATGAAGCGAGATGAATCACATGTGATTCCAAGGGATTTTGACTATTTCTCGCTCGATGGTCTCTCGACGGAAATGAAGCAAAAACTGTCCCAGGCCAAACCAGCTAATATCGCTCAGGCGGGTCGGGTTGAAGGCGTGACGCCGGCGGCATTGACTCTGGTGCTGGCAAAGCTTCGTCGCGATATGAAGGTGCGTAAAGCATGAGTGCCATCCAAGGTGCGGCGCCCGATAACCTGAATGTTTCACGTGAAACATTGGAGCGCTTGCGCAAATATGTTGAACTTGTTGAGCGTTGGAATCCCAAGATAAACCTGGTTTCGCGTAACAGTCTTAAAGAAATCTGGACCCGTCACATCCAGGATTCGGTGCAAGTGTTTCACTGCTCAGGTTCCGTCGCTCATTGGGTGGACCTGGGAAGTGGTGGGGGATTTCCGGGCATGGTTTGCGCGATCATGGCGCTTGAAACTGCTCCGGACACGCAGTTTACCTTAGTTGAAAGCGATCAACGCAAATCGGCGTTTCTGCGCAATGTTGCACGAGAAACTGGCGCGAATTGCAAAGTCATATCCAAGCGAATCGAAGATGTTGAACCGCTTCGGGCAGACATCCTGTCCGCACGGGCGTTGTCAGATCTGACCAGTCTATTGTCCTTTTGTGATAGGCATTTAAGCCCTGAAGGCGTTGCTTTGTTGCCGAAAGGCGCAACCTGGAAAAAAGAATTGGATGAGGCCTGCAAGGAATGGAAATTCGAGGTTGAGCCGATTACAAGTTTAACGGAACCTCAAGCCGTTATCCTGAAGATCAAAGGAGTCTCTCGTGGTTGATCTGTCTCGCCCTGCCGGGCCCCGGATTATTGCGGTTGCCAACCAGAAGGGCGGGGTGGGAAAGACGACAACAGCGATTAATCTGGCAGCTGGATTGGCAGAAGCGGGTTGCAAGGTTTTGGTCGTGGATCTCGATCCTCAGGGTAATGCCTCGACCGGTTTGGGTGTCGAGGACCGGGATTGGACGACATATGATCTCATACTCGATGATGCCCCGTTGGAGGCCGTTGTTCAGGAAACAGAGATCAGCAATCTCTATGTTGTTCCAGCGACGGTTGACCTTAGCTCAGCGGATATTGAACTGATTTCAAACGAAAAACGCAGTTATTTGTTGCATGACGCATTGCGTCAGACTGCAATAGATACCTTTGGGTTGGACTTTGTGCTGATCGATTGCCCTCCGTCGCTGAATTTGCTGACTGTAAATGCAATGGTCGCGGCGCATTCTGTCCTCGTGCCACTACAGAGCGAGTTTTTTGCGCTTGAAGGTCTGTCCCAGCTCATGCTGACCATTCGAGAGGTGCGCCAGACCGCGAATCCAGACCTTAGAATCGAAGGTGTTGTGTTGACCATGTATGACAACCGCAACAACTTGTCCCGTCAGGTTGAAAAGGATGCGCGTGACAATCTGGGTGAGATGGTATTTAAAACCAAGATACCCAGGAATGTACGGGTGAGCGAGGCACCGTCTTACGCGTTGCCGGTTCTGCAGTATGATTCCGGGTCTCTTGGGGCGATGGCCTATCGGCATCTTGCTCGAGAGATCATGCATAAGAATAACAAAGTAGCCGCCTAAGCGGACGTCAGGAGGGCATAGTGAGCGTCAAGAAAAGCAAATCCCGGGGATTAGGTCGCGGCTTGTCGGCATTGATGGCTGATGTAGCGCCCGAGGCGGATGGTCGGATCACAGCTGAACCGCGCCGTCCTGATCTGAAGGTTCCGATTGAAAAACTGCAAGCAAACCCGGATCAGCCACGCCGCCGGTTCGCGCAAGAGCAACTGGACGAACTTGCGGCTTCGGTCAAGGAAAAGGGGATCATTCAGCCTCTGATCGTACGCAGCATCACAGGTGGACAATATGAGATTGTCGCTGGCGAGCGTCGCTGGCGCGCGGCCCAGATGGCGCAACTGCATGAAATCCCTGTCATTATTCGTGAGTTCGATGACACTGAGGTGCTTGAGGTCGCCATCATCGAAAATATTCAGCGCGCGGATCTGAATGCAGTGGAAGAAGCTGCCGGTTTCAAGCAGTTGATGGATCGTTTTGGTCACACGCAGGAAAAACTGGCCGAGGCTTTGGGCAAAAGCCGCAGCCACATCGCCAACTTGCTGCGTCTGCTCTCATTACCGATGGATGTGCAGACGCTAGTCATTGAAGGCAAGCTTTCAGCAGGGCACGCGCGGGCATTGATCACCGCGGAAAACCCGTCAGAGCTGGCAAAACAGGTGGTGCGCGATGGGCTGTCGGTACGCGCGACCGAGGCTTTGGTTAAGAAACAACAGGGCGATGCTGATAAGCCCGCTCCCCGATCCAGAAACCTGAATGCCGGGAAGGATGCCGATACGCGCGCGTTGGAGAAAGACTTGTCAGCGATTCTCGCAATGAAGGTGACCATCAACCACAAGGCTGGTGCGGAATCGGGGCAAGTGGTGCTGGCTTATGAGAATCTGGATCAGTTGGACGATCTGTGCGCCAAGCTCAGCCGTTAGGGCGCGTCCAGATAAAGACCATGACACACCCAAGCACAATGGCTTGAATGATCAGGACATGTGTCGGAACTGAGATCACGACCGACAGGACAAACACGGCGGCGATCGAAACGGTGGCCGCCTTTTTTGCCGCTGGTCGGATTGCACCTGAGCTTTGCCAGTCGACGATCATCGGTCCAAAAGTTCGGTGGCTGAGCAACCAGTTGTGCAGCCGTGACGACGAACGTGCGAAGAAAAATGCAGCCAGCAGTAGAAACGGTACAGTTGGAAGCAGGGGCAGGGCAACGCCAATCATGGCGAGCGCAACGCAGAGCAATCCCAGACCGGCCCAGAGATATTGCATGCGCTACTCCAACAATTCCCGGATTACGGCATTCAGCACGGTGCGCCCATCAGATGTCGCCTGCAATCGGTTTTCGCCAATCGTGATCATGCCGATATCACTTAAAGCCTGTAGTTTTTCCTGCGCTAAGGGCTGGTCTGCGAGAGCTTGATATCTCTCAATATCTAGTCCTTCAAATATGCGAAGACTCATCATAAGGTATTCGGTGGCCTGATCCTGACGGCTCAGTTCTGAACGATTGCTCTCTCCTGATCCATTCTCGGCAGACTTGAGCCATTTCGTCGGGGCCAGGTGGGTTTCGGTTGCAAACTTTCGTCGATTCAGCGTGATCCGACCATGAGCGCCGGGGCCGATGCCGACATAATCACCATAGCGCCAATAGATCAGGTTGTGCTGCGATTCCGAACCGGGCCGCGCGTGGTTTGAGACCTCGTAAGCAGGTAATCCGTGGGCCTCGCAGATCTCTTGCGTGGCCAGATACATATCGGCAGCGCTATCATCTTCGGGCAGGCCGCGCAGTTTTCCAACAGCATACCGGTCGCCAAAGGCCGTGCCGTCCTCGATCGTCAATTGATAGAGAGACAGATGATCGACGGCCATCGAAAGGGCTTCGGTCAACTCTGCGCGCCATGCGTCCAAAGTCTGATGCTGCCGGGCGTAGATCAGATCAAAGCTAACGCGGTCAAAACAAGTGCGGGCGATATCGAAGGCTGCTCGGGCCTCGGCGACGGTATGAATGCGGCCCAGCCGACGCAGGTCTTCATCGTTCAGCGCCTGCACACCCATCGAGATCCGATTCACGCCGGCGTCTCGATAGGCCGCAAATCGACCCGCTTCGACCGAACTTGGGTTGGCCTCAAGCGTGATCTCCATGTCGTTTGCGGGCCGCCACAGGGCGCGGGCCTCGTCTATGATGGCGGCGACAGTTTCCGGCGCCATCAGCGACGGGGTGCCGCCGCCAAAGAAGATCGTGTTCAACACGCGATCTGGTGTTTCAGCGGCAGATCGTTTCAGTTCACTAAGATAACAACCAAGCCATTGTTTTTGATTGATATTTTTGGAAACATGGCTGTTGAAGTCGCAATAGGGGCACTTAGCCTCGCAGAAGGGCCAATGCACATACAGGCCAAAGCCCCCATTGCGCCAATCATCCGCCAAAGCAGCCTTTCACGAACATCTCAACCGCGCGGCCGCGATGGCTGATCTTGTTCTTTTCCCAACGATCCATCTCGGCAAAGGTAATGTCGTATCCGTCGGGGACAAACATCGGGTCATAGCCAAACCCGCCTTCGCCTCGGATTGGCCAGACTAGATGACCGGGGGCGATGCCCTCGAATACCTCATCGTGACCATCGGGCCAGGCCAGAACCAATGTGCTGCGGAACTGTGCGGTGCGGGGATGCGCGGCACCTTTAGCCTCCAGCTCAGTATGGGCACGGGTCATGGCCATCAGGAAATCGCGGCCATTTCCGGTTTCGGCCCAATCGGCGGTATAGACACCGGGCGCGCCGTCCAGTGCATCAATGGTGATCCCGGAGTCGTCCGACAGGGCAGGCAGGCCGGTCGCCTTCGCAGCGGCATGAGCTTTGATCCGGGCGTTGCCGACAAATGTGTCTTCGGTCTCTTCCGGTTCGGGCAGGTTCATCTCGCCCGCGCCGACCACCGTCACATCAAAGGGTTCGAGGAGATGCGCCATCTCCTCAAGCTTGCCTTTGTTGTGGGTGGCAACCAGCAGCCTGTCCCCGTCGAACCTGCGGGTCATGCGGTGGCGGCCTTTTGTGCTGCGGCCAGCTCGCCCACGCCTTTTACGGCCAGATCCATCAGTTGGTCCATCTGGGCGCGGCTGAAGACCGAGCCTTCGGCGCTCATCTGAACCTCGATCAGTTTGCCTGAACCGGTCATGATGAAATTACCATCCACACCGGCCTCACTGTCTTCGGGATAGTCGAGGTCCAGAACCGGCTGACCAGCATAGATACCGCAGGACACAGCGGCAACCGGATCGACCAGCGGATCGGAAATCACCTCTCCCGTCTTCATCAGCTTATTGACGGCCAGACGCAGCGCAACCCAACCACCGGTGATCGAAGCGCAGCGCGTTCCGCCATCAGCCTGGATCACATCACAGTCGACAGTGATCTGTCGTTCACCCAGGGCGACCCGGTCCACACCGGCGCGCAACGCACGGCCAATCAGGCGCTGAATTTCCACAGTCCGACCACCCTGCTTGCCCGAGGCAGCCTCGCGCCGCATCCGCGTATTCGTCGCCCGTGGCAGCATTCCATATTCGGCGGTGACCCAACCCAGCCCTGAGCCTTTGATGAAGGGTGGTACGCGATCCTCGATCGTGGCGGTGCACAGCACGTGGGTATCGCCCATCTTGATCAGGCAGGAACCTTCGGCATGTTTGGTAAAGCCCGTTTCGATTGAAACGGCGCGCATTTCGTTTAGATCACGTCCTGAGGGTCGCATGGGAATTCCTTTATCTACTGGGTTGGGGATACCGCCCCGCAGCGTTACGATGCAACCCCGATTGACCTTTCATTTACCTGCGATTTAATGACGATCCAGCAGGGGACCGCCGATGAGTGAAGCGAGCAAAATTCTGGATGAGATGAACGACCGATCACGGGAAGTATTCCGGCTGATCGTCGAAAGTTATCTGGACAGCGGTGAGCCTGTCGGCAGCCGCACGCTGACGCGTACTTTGTCCGAAAAAGTCAGCGCCGCCACTGTGCGCAACGTCATGCAGGATCTGGAGTTTCTGGGCCTGCTGGACAGCCCTCATATCAGTGCGGGGCGTATTCCGACCCAGCAGGGGCTGCGTATGTTTGTCGATGGGTTGCTCGAAGTTGGCGATTTGGGTGCGGATGATCGGCAGAAACTAGACGAGACTTTAGGCTCTAACGCGGGCGATGTGGGCGGAATGCTGGACCGTGTGGGATCGGCATTGTCACACGTGACACAAGGTGCCTCTCTGGTTCTGACACCCAAGCACGAGGCCGAGATCAAGCATATCGAGTTCGTCTCTCTGGGCCATGACCGGGCTTTGGTGGTTCTGGTATTCTCGGACGGTCACGTGGAAAACCGGCTGTTCACCCCCCCGCCAGGGCAGACACCCAGTTCAATGCGTGAGGCGGCGAACTTTCTGAATGCGCTGATCGAGGGGCGCACGCTCAGCGAAGTGCGGCGTCAGATGCAAAGCCAGATCGACGCCCGCAGACAAGAAATCGACGTGCTGGCGCGTGAGATGGTCGAGAGCGGGATGGCCGCTTGGGACAGCGATGGCGGCGACTCGGCCCGTTTGATTGTGCGCGGGCGGGCGAATCTGTTGAATGAACCGGGTCAGACTGAAGAGTTGGACCGGATCCGAACGCTGTTTGACGATCTGGAACGCAAACGTGACATCGCCGAATTCCTCGAATTGACCGAAGATGGCGAGGGTGTGCGCATTTTTATTGGTTCCGAGAACAAACTTTTCTCACTTTCGGGTTCCTCTTTGGTGGTGTCTCCATATATGAACGCTGATCGAAAGATAATCGGTGCGGTCGGGGTTATCGGACCCACACGTCTGAATTATGGACGGATCGTGCCAATCGTGGATTATACGGCGCAACTGGTCGGCAAGCTGATATCCGACCGGAGCTAGAGGGTAAGAGATGGCAGAGCCCAAGAACGAAGAATTTCTGGACGATATCATGTCCGCAGAAGCGGAAGAGTTTGCCGAGGAATTTGCTGAGATCAGCGAAGAGGCGCTGGAGATCGATCAGCTGCGTGCTGAGCGAGACGACTATAAAGACAAGTTCATGCGTGCGCTGGCCGACGCCGAGAACGCCCGCAAGCGCGGTGACAAGGCGCGCCGGGATGCTGAGCAGTATGGCGGGTCGAAACTGGCGCGCGACATGCTGCCAGTCTATGACAATATGAAGCGCGCGCTTGAGGCCGCGACCGACGAGCAGAAAGAGTCTGCCGCCGGTCTGCTGGAAGGTGTCGAGTTGACCATGCGAGCGTTGAAGGACGTGTTCCAGAAGCACGGGATTGAAGTGATCACGCCCGAAGTTGGCGACCGGTTTGACCCGAATGTACATGAGGCGATGTTTGAGGCTCCGGTGCCTGGCACCAAAGCCGGGGACATCATTCAGGTCTCGGCCGAAGGTTTCATGCTGCATGACCGCCTGCTGCGCCCGGCGCAGGTCGGCGTTTCGTCTATGCCTGCAAGCTAAGCAGTTGTAAAACCAAGAATTTTGAGGCGGTCAGGATCTGGCCGCCTCTTTCAATTTATAGATCAGGTCCAACGCTTCGCGCGGGGTCAGCTCATCCGGCAAGATCTCGTCAAGCATATCCGTGACCGGTGAGGCCTTGGGTGCCGGAGGCGGGGGAGGTGGCGCTGCCGAAAACAAGGGCAGGTCGTCGATCAAGGCCTTTTGCTTGCCGCCCTCGCGCTCGGTTTTCTCTAACTGATCCAACACGACGCGGGCGCGCTCAACCACGGATGCAGGCAGACCGGCGAGTTGGGCGACCTGAACACCATAGGACCGGTCGGCGGCGCCTTTGTGCACCTCGTGCAGGAAGATCACCTCACCTTCCCATTCCTTGACCGCGACGGTGGCGTTGTCGACGCCTTCCAGATTTCCTGCCAAGGCGGTCAATTCATGGTAGTGGGTCGCAAACAAGGCACGGCATTTATTGGCGGCATGCAGGTGTTCCAGCGTCGCCCAGGCGATGGACAGGCCGTCATAGGTGGCGGTGCCGCGGCCAATTTCATCAAGAATGACCAGCGCGCGGTCGTCAGCCTGGTTGAGGATGGCAGCGGTTTCCACCATCTCGACCATAAATGTCGAGCGGCCCCGGGCCAAATCGTCGGACGCGCCGACACGGCTGAACAGCTGGCTGACGACACCGATATGCGCCCGCTCTGCCGGAACATAGCTGCCCATTTGCGCTAACAGGGCGATCAGCGCGTTCTGGCGCAGGAAGGTTGATTTACCGGCCATGTTGGGACCTGTCAGCAGCCAGATGGCAGCACCGTCCTCGGCGCTCAGATCACAATCATTGGCGATGAACGCATCGCCACTTTGCTGGCGCAGCGCATGTTCCACGACCGGATGGCGACCGCCCTGCACATCGAACGCGCGCGAGGCATCGACTTGCGGTCGACACCAGTTTTCTCCGCGTGCCAGATCTGCCAAGGCGGTGGTCAAATCCAGCTCAGCCAGCCCGCGTGCGGCTTGGTTCAGGCGGGCAGCAAGGGTAAGAATCTCGTCAGATAGCCTTTGATAGAGCCTTTTTTCGATCTCCAAAGCCAGATTTCCTGCGTTCAGGATACGGGTTTCGATCTCGGAGAGTTCGACGGTGGTAAAGCGCACCTGATTGGCTGTGGTTTGACGGTGAATATAGGTCTCGCTGAACGGCGGGTTCAGCATTTTTTCGGCATGTGTGGCGGTGGTTTCGATGAAGTAACCCAGCACGTTGTTATGCTTGATCTTCAACGAAGCAATGCCGGTATGCTCGGCGTATTTCTGCTGAAACCCGGCGATGACCGAGCGACCTTCGTCGCGCAAAGTTCGGGCCTCATCCAGTTCCGAGTCAAAGCCGGGGGCTATGAAGCCTCCGTCACGAGCCAATAGCGGCGGTTCGGCAACCAGCGCCTCGTCAAGCAGACCCAAGAGGTCATCAAAGCCGACAAGGTTTTGAACGGCTGTAGACAGCAATATTGGCAGGTCCTGCGTACCGCAAAGCTCGGCAATCGTTGACGCCTGAGTCAGTCCGTTGCGAACGGCGGCCAGATCGCGCGGCCCTCCACGCTCAAGGGAAAGCCGCGAAAGGGCGCGGTCCAGATCCGGGGTCTTGCGCAGCGCCTCGCGCAGGTCTGAGGCGGTCAAGCTGTCCTCAGCCGCGAAAGTCACCGCATCCAGCCGGGCATGGATCACATCCAGATTGCGCGAAGGGCTGGACAGGCGCTGCTCCAGCAGCCGCGCACCACCGGGTGTGACGGTGCGGTCGACAACCGACAGCAACGATCCGGCACGACCGCCGGACAGAGATCGGGTTAGTTCCAGATTGCGGCGTGTGGCGGCGTCGATCTGAACGACGCGATCTTCGGATTCCTTTAAAGGCGTTTGCAGCAGGGGCAATTTGCCCTTCTGAGTGATCTCCAGATAGTCGATCAGCGCGCCCATAGCCGACACTTCGGCGCGCCCGAAGGAACCAAACGCATCCAGCGCGCCCACGTGAAACAGACCGCAGATGCGTTTCTCTGCCGCTGTGCTGTCGAAACTTGCACGTCCGATAGGGGTGAGTGAGATACCCAGATCGCGGACCGGTTCTTGCAGCGGCTGATCCGCGCCATCCGCTACGATCAGCTCGGACGGAGCCAGTCGCGCAAGCTCGGGGCTTAAACGAACGGATGTCAAAGGCATCACGTGAAACGCACCGGTTGAGATATCAGCCCAAGCCAGCGCTGCCTCGTCCCGCACCTCGGAATAGGCGGCCAGAAAGTTATGACGGCGGGCTTCCAGCAAGGCGTCTTCGGTCAGCGTGCCGGGCGTCACCAGACGCACGACATCACGCCTTACCACCGATTTAGAGCCTCTTTTCTTCGCTTCTGCCGGGCTTTCCATCTGCTCGCAGACGGCGACGCGAAAGCCTTTGCGGATCAGGGTCAGCAGATAGCCCTCAGCCGAATGGACCGGCACGCCGCACATCGGAATATCGGTTCCGTTGTGTTTGCCACGTTTGGTCAAGGCGATGTCCAACGCTTCGGCAGCGTTGACGGCGTCCTCGAAGAACATCTCGTAGAAATCGCCCATGCGGTAGAACAGCAGGGCGTCGGCATGGGCCTCTTTGATCTCTAGATATTGCGCCATCATTGGCGTGACTGTGGACAAAAGCGGCCCCCTATTGGCGTCTTCCGGACGCGACCTTACAAATCCCCTTCGTGCGACGAAAGGTGAAAACGCATTGTCGTTGAGGCGCGCGCGCGCCTGCGCTATGACGCATCAGCCCTGAAGTCATGGAAACGACCCAGAAGATGCCCAAAGCGAAGATCACCAAAGAAGAGGCACTGGCCTTTCACCTGGACCCGACCCCCGGCAAGTGGGAGGTGCAGGCCACCGTTCCCATGACCACGCAGCGCGATCTGTCGCTTGCCTACAGCCCCGGTGTTGCTGTTCCATGTGAAGCCATCGCCGAGGCACCCGAAACGGCCTATGACTATACCAACAAGGGCAATCTGGTTGCCGTGATCTCGAATGGCACAGCCGTTCTGGGCCTTGGCAATCTCGGTGCGCTGGGCTCGAAACCGGTGATGGAGGGGAAATCTGTCCTGTTCAAACGGTTCGCCGATGTGAACTCGATCGATATCGAATTGGACACTGAGGACCCGGATGAGTTCTGCCGCGCGGTTCGCCTGATGGGGCCGACCTTTGGCGGTATCAACCTTGAGGACATCAAGGCACCTGAATGTTTCATCATCGAACAGCGCCTGAAGGAGGAGATGGACATCCCCGTCTTCCACGATGATCAGCACGGCACAGCGGTGATCTGTGCGGCGGGTCTGATCAACGCGCTGCATATCTCGGGCAAGAAGATCGAGGATGTGAAGATCGTTCTGAACGGGGCCGGGGCTGCGGGCATCGCCTGTATCGAACTGCTCAAGTCGATGGGCGCGCGGCATGAGAACTGCATCGTCTGTGACACCAAGGGCGTGATCTATCAGGGTCGGACCGAGGGCATGAACCAGTGGAAATCGGCGCACGCGATCTCCACCGATCTTCGGACTCTCGAAGAAGCGATGAAGGGGGCCGATGTATTCTTGGGCGTATCGGTCAAAGGCGCCGTGACACAAGATATGGTTGCCAGTATGGCCGACAATCCTGTGATCTTCGCCATGGCCAACCCGGATCCCGAGATCACGCCGGAAGAAGCCCATGAAGTGCGCGTCGATGCCATCGTCGCCACCGGACGCAGCGATTACCCGAACCAGGTCAACAACGTTTTGGGTTTTCCCTATCTGTTCCGCGGCGCTTTGGACATTCATGCCCGCGCCATCAATGATGAGATGAAAATCGCTTGCGCCCATGCGCTGGCCAATCTGGCGCGTGAGGACGTGCCGGATGAGGTTGCCATGGCTTATGGCAAGTCGCTGACCTTTGGGCGTGATTACATCATCCCGACGCCGTTTGATCCGCGCCTGATCCACCGTATTCCGCCTGCTGTCGCCAAGGCGGGTATGGACACTGGCGCAGCCCGCCGTCCGATCATCGACATGGACGCCTATGAGCTGAGCCTCAAATCCCGCATGGACCCAACTGCCAGCATCCTGCGCGGCCTGAACGCCCGTGCGCGTCAGGCACAAAGCCGGATGATCTTTGCCGAGGGCGACGATCCCCGCGTCTTGCGCGCCGCAGTGACCTATCAGCGCTCGGGCTTCGGCAAGGCGTTGGTTGTGGGCCGTCCGGACGATGTCAAACTCAAGCTGGAAGAAGCTGGATTGGGGGATGCGGTACGCGAGTTGGAAGTGGTGAATGCGGCCAACACCACACATCTCGAGACCTATACAGACTTTTTGTATAAACGCCTGCAGCGTAAGGGTTTTGACCGGAAAGACATCTACCGCCTCGCGGCGCGCGACCGGCATGTGTTCTCATCCCTGATGCTGGCGCATGGTCATGGCGACGGTCTGGTGACCGGTGCTACGCGCAAATCGGCGCATGTGCTGGATCGTATCAATCACGTATTTGATGCCGATGCCGCCCATGGTGCAGCCGGTGTGACTGCACTGCTGCACAAAGGTCGTATCGTTCTGATCGGTGACACATTGGTGCACGAATGGCCCGATGAAAATGATCTGGCCACGATCGCCGAACGTTCGGCCGCGGTGGCGCGTCACATGGGGTTGGAGCCTCGGGTGGCCTTTGTCAGCTTCTCGACCTTTGGCTATCCGGTGTCCGAGCGGGCTGAGAAGATGCACCGCGCGCCGGTGGTTCTGGACCAGCGCGGCGTCAACTTCGAGTACGAGGGCGAGATGACCGTGGACGTCGCGCTGAACGTGGATCAGCAAGCTGGATACCCGTTTCAGCGCCTCACCGGGCCGGCCAATATCCTGATCGTGCCGGCGCGGCACTCGGCTTCGATCTCGACCAAACTGATGCAGGAAATGGGCGGGGCGACCGTGATCGGCCCGATCCTGTCCGGCGTCGACAAGCCGATTCAGATCTGCTCGACCGTCTCGACCGCGAATGACATTCTGAACATGGCTATTCTGGCCTCCTGCGATATTGGATAGACCATGACGATCTGGAACCTGGGCTCGATCAACGCGGATATGGTATATGCCCTGCCGCATTTGCCGGAAGCGGGCGAAACCTTAGCGGCGGGCGGGCTTGATCGGTTTCTGGGTGGCAAGGGGGCCAATATGTCGGTGGCGGCAGCCCGGGCTGGGGCGCGGGTGGCGCATATCGGCGCCGTCGGGTCAGATGGGCGCTGGGCGCGCGACCGATTGACCGAATATGGGGTTGATACCCGGTTTATCTCTGAGACCGACACCCCAACCGGTCATGCAATCATCGCCGTGGATGCCGAGGGTGAAAACCTGATCATCCTCTACCCCGGTGCCAATCACGCGTTGGAGGCGCAGCAGCTGCAACGGGCCTTGGGTGAGGCCGTCACCGGGGACGTTTTGGTGATGCAGAACGAAACCAACGCACAGATCGAGGCAGCACGGCTGGGCCGCGACCTTGGCCTGACCGTTTGCTACGCCGCCGCCCCATTTCAGGCCGACGCGGTTCAGGCTGTCCTGCCATTTCTGGATTTCCTGATCCTGAACGAGGTCGAGGCCGAGCAGTTGCAGGCCGCGTCAGGCCTTGCGCCCTCGGACCTGCCTGTAGAGCATGTGATCGTGACGCTGGGTGCAAAAGGCGCGCGGTATTACCATCAAGGCCATGACCCTCAGCAGTTCGAGGCCCATAAGGTCAGCGCTGTCGATACGACCGGCGCGGGGGATACCTTCACCGGATATGTGCTGGCGGGGATGGATCGAGGGATGCCGATGGCGCAGGCGATCGCCCAAGCGATGCGTGCCGCGGCCCTGATGGTCACGCGGCACGGCACAGCGGATGTTATTCCGGATTTGAAAGAGGTGCGCGAGGCGCAGCTCGATTAAGACCCAGCGAAGGGCGCAGCGCTACCCCACAATTGCCGGACACGGTCATCGCGGCCACACGCATTTCGATAGGCCTTATAAGCGTTCTTCTGGCGCTTGGGGCCAAAGCGGGTAAAGACCAGCTTGTCACCCTTGTAGTAATCCTGATGGTATTCTTCGGCCGGATAGAATGTGCCTTCCTGCAGGATCGGTGTGACGACGGTCTGCCCCAATGCCTGCTGAGCATTACCTTTGGCTTTCTGCGCTAGCGCCTTTTCCCCTGTGTTAGAGACGAAAATGGCGGTGCGATAGCTGTCGCCCCGATCACAGAACTGGCCGCCTGCATCGGTGGGATCAACCGAGCGGAAGAACATGTTCAACAGTGTTTCACGCGATACTTTGGCGGGGTCGAAAGTGATCTGAACCGCCTCATAATGACCGGTGCCACCTTTGGACACCTGATCATAGGTGGGGTTCGCCGTCTTGCCACCGGTATAGCCTGACACCGCCCCAAGCACGCCGGGGACGGATTCGAAATCGGATTCCACGCACCAGAAACAGCCTCCGGCGACCGTCAGCGTCTCGGACCCCGCTGCCGGGGCGGGCAGAGCACGCAACATGGCCGTCAGCAGGATCAGCGCAAACAGCAGAGAGGGTTTGATGCAGTTCAGATAAGCAGTCCGGGTCATGGCAGGTCTCCTTCCGAGACCAAGCTGCCCTCAGTTTCACCCGCTTGCAATGCGCTGACATCGTTTGTCACGTGCTGGTGAGACGAGTTTATCCGTGATCGCCCGTTACCCCAGCAACTGCCCCAACTTCATCGCGACACCTATATTGCCCGAAATCTTCAGCTTACCCAGTGCAACCCCCGTCATCGGGTTCAGCTTTCCGGTCAGCAGCTTGGTCAGGTTGTCCTGCGAGATGCGGATGGTGCAGTCTGTCTCACGATCTTCGGTCGAAGCTGTGTTGTCGGCCAAAACGATCACGCCGTCATCGCCGCAATCGAATTTGAGCGATCCGTCAAAGTTCTTGCCATCCAGACCTTTTTGAATCCCGTCGGCGATGTCCTGCAGCATGATCCGTCCTTTTCCTGATTGACGTATGCGTAAAGACACTCCCATGCGTCGATCAAGCCTGACGCAGCGGGAAGACGCCCACAAAAAAGCCCGGCATCCAAAGGATTGCCAGGCTTTGGTGTCGATATGTGAGTTCGCTTACTTGCTCAGCCGCTTGTCGCGTGCGGCCAGCAGTTTCAGGCGCAGCGCGTTCAGCTGAATGAAACCAGCTGCATCTTTCTGGTCATAGGCACCAGCGTCTTCCTCAAAGGTCACATGCGCCTCGGAATAGAGCGAATGATCAGACCAACGGCCAACGGTCGAGGCCAGACCTTTGTACAGTTTCACCCGCACGGTGCCGGTGACGTGCTCTTGCGACTTGTCGATGGCGGCCTGCAGCATCTCACGCTCGGGCGAGTACCAGAAGCCGTTATAGATCAGCTCGGCGTATTGCGGCATCAGCTGGTCTTTCAGATGCATCGCACCACGGTCCATGGTGATGGACTCGATCCCGCGATGCGCTTCCAACAGGATGGTGCCGCCCGGCGTTTCATAGATGCCGCGCGATTTCATGCCCACGAAACGACCCTCGACCAGATCGAGACGGCCAATGCCGTGCTTGCCGCCATATTCGTTCAGCTTGGTCAGGATGGTGGCCGGGCTCATCGCCTCGCCATTGATGCTGACCGCGTCACCTTTTTCAAAGCCGATTTCGATGAATTCGGGCTCATTCGGCGCGTCCTCGGGATGGACGGTGCGCTGATAGACATAGTCGGGCGCCATATCGGCGGGGTCTTCCAGAACCTTGCCCTCGGATGAGGTGTGCAGCAGGTTCGCGTCGACCGAGAAGGGCGCCTCGCCGCGTTTGTCCTTGGCAATCGGGATCTGGTTCTGTTCCGCAAATTCCAGCAGCTTGGTGCGGCTGGTCAGGTCCCACTCGCGCCACGGCGCGATCACCTTGATATCGGGGTTCAGCGCGTAAGCGGCCAGTTCAAAGCGAACCTGATCGTTGCCCTTGCCGGTCGCACCATGGGCGACAGCGTCAGCGCCGGTTGCCTCAGCAATCTCGACCAGGCGTTTCGAGATCAGCGGGCGTGCAATCGACGTGCCTAGCAGATACAGCCCCTCATACTGCGCATTGGCGCGGAACATCGGGAAAACGAAATCGCGGACGAATTCCTCGCGGATGTCTTCGATATAGATGTTCTCGGGTTTGATCCCCAGCAGCTCGGCTTTCTTGCGGGCGGGTTCCAGCTCCTCGCCCTGACCCAGATCGGCGGTGAAGGTCACGACCTCACAACCATACTCGGTCTGCAGCCATTTCAGAATGATCGAGGTATCAAGGCCACCGGAATAGGCCAGAACAACTTTCTTGGGCGCGGACATCTGACTTCCCTTTATGCGTAGAACGACTGGCCCCTAACGGGTTTTGGACGCGGGGGCAAGCGGCGTGGATTGACGCAGGCTGGGAATTGGGGTGAAACGGGCGGACAGAGAACAAGGATTGGTTGAGAGGGCAGTATTTATGCAGGGGTTAGAGATTTTCGTGCACTCGGTGAAGATGGTTTTGAGGAACCTGAAGCAGGCTCTCCAGGTTTCGTTGGTGCCTGCGCTGATTGGAGGCATGATCGTCATAGCTCTCAGTGTTCTGTTTGGCATTTCATTCGAGGATATCTCGACGGAGCCGAACGGCTTGCCTGACGCCGCCTCGTCAGGCGCGATTGCAGGTTTTCTTCTGAGTGTGCTGCTTTCGATTTTTACGATCATGCTTTGGATCGTCGTGTCCTGGCATCGTTTCGTGCTGCTCGAAGAATATCCGGTCGGTTTTCTTCCCGCATTCAGATCGGATCGCGTATTGGCCTATTTTGGGAGACTCCTGATGCTGCTGCTGCTGGCAGCAGTCGCTATGATCCCGGCCATGTTCGTCATAGGGATGTTGGGGCAAGCTCCGGCGGTGGTGGGAATCCTGGTCTGGTTTTTGGTTGTCGTATTGCTGACGGTGGCATTCTATCGGGTTTCTCCGATCCTGCCCGGTGCGGCAATCGGACGAAACCTGAAGCTGTCAGAAGCTTGGCAGGCAACAGCTGGTGCTGAGGGTGCGATTGTCCTGTTGGTGATCCTGTCGGCGCTGTTTCAGATGCTGCTTCAGTTTCTGGCATCTATATTGCTGTTTGTTCCGATCATTGGGCCGTTGGTTGTGGTCTTTGCCATGATGCTGGTGGTTCCGTTGATCAATGTCAGCATTCTGACCACGATGTATGGCGTGTTCATCGAAAAGCGCGAACTCTCCTGACCCGCGTACACATATGTATTCCTTGCCCTTTCAGCGGTGATCGGGCAGGGAAATCGACATGACCGATTTCATGACCCGCGCCCGCGCCGCCGAACAGGCAATGCGCTCTGTGTTTCCCGCAACGCCGCTGCAGCGGAATGCCCATTTGTCTGACCGTTACGGGGCCGAGATCTGGCTCAAGCGTGAAGACCTCAGCCCGGTGCGGTCCTACAAGATTCGTGGTGCGTTCAACGCTATGCGCAAGCAGCAGGGGCAGGATCTGTTTGTCTGCGCCAGCGCGGGCAATCACGCGCAGGGTGTGGCCTATATGTGCAAGCATCTGGGCGTGCGGGGTGTGATCTTCATGCCGGTGACCACGCCGCAGCAGAAGATCCAGAAGACCCGCATCTTTGGCGGCGACAATATCGAGGTTCACCTGATCGGCGACTATTTCGATGACACACTGGCTGCCGCGCAGAAATGGTGCGCGGAACAGGGTGGCCATTTTCTGTCTCCTTTCGACGATGAGGA
This sequence comes from Ruegeria sp. BE3, assembly GCF_056538865.1. NCBI lineage: Bacteria > Pseudomonadati > Pseudomonadota > Alphaproteobacteria > Rhodobacterales > Roseobacteraceae > Ruegeria > Ruegeria sp. BE3. The sequence continues at coordinate 56,318 of NZ_JBQFTW010000006.1, forward strand.
TGTGATCGAGGGTCAGGCCTCGCTTGCGGCTGAGATTGAGGAACAACTGGGCAGCATTCCCGATCATGTGCTGTTGCCTGTGGGCGGTGGCGGCATGTCCGCAGGAGTAGCAACCTGGTTTGGCGACCGCACGCATTGTTTGTTTGTCGAGCCAGCGGGTGGGGCCTGTTTGCGCGCCGCGCTGGCAGCGGGGCATCCGGTGTCGCTGGACCATGTGGACAATTTTGTCGATGGCGCGGCGGTGGGCCGGATCGGTGAAAAACCCTTTGAGCTGCTGAAATCGCGTCACCTGTCGGATGTGCTGACATTGTCCGAAGACCGCATCTGCACCACCATGATTGAGATGCTGAATGTCGAGGGCATCGTGCTGGAGCCCGCCGGCGCGCTGGCGATCGAGGCGCTGGGCGATATTCAAAGCTTTATCCGGGGCAAGACCGTGGTGTGTGTGACCTCAGGCGGTAATTTCGATTTCGAACGCCTGCCCGAAGTCAAAGAGCGCGCCCAGCGATATTCCGGAGTGAAGAAATACTTCATCCTGCGCCTGCCGCAGCGCCCCGGAGCGTTGAAGGAGTTTCTGAACATCCTCGGCCCCGAAGATGACATCGCACGTTTCGAATACATGAAGAAATCGGCGCGCAATTTTGGATCGGTCCTGATCGGGATCGAAACCCGTAAGCCCGAGAATTTCATGCGTCTGTTCGCGCATCTGGATGAGGCCGGGTTCACCTATACGGACATCACCGAAGACGAGACATTGGCGCAGTTTGTGATCTAGCGCAGGTTGTCGGCCAGACCGGTCTGAAACAGTGTTTTCGACTCGTCATAGGCCGCGAAAATCTCAGGTAGATCAACGGCGGCACTTTCACCCGCGGCGGCACGGCGCTCTCCGTCCTGGCAAAGCTTCGAGAAGCTATCAAAACCAAGGCTCAACGCGCTGCCTTTCAGGAAATGCAGGTTCTGCTCCATCTCGGAACGCCCTGCATCCTGGCGCAGTTTGGCAATCACCTCTTGCACTTCGTCCAGGAAAATCTCGACCACCTCGTCGAACTCATCCGCGCCGACCTCGTCGCGCAATTGCCTGACTCTGGACCACTGTATCATGCCACCCTCTTGCGGTTGGTCTGTGCATACCGCCGCAGCGGTAAAGAAGTGGTTAAGCTCTAGGCGTGCGGTTTTTCACCAGATGTTAAACCAGCGGTCTTAGCGTTGGCCCAACTGAGATATTGGATGAGCACAGGGATTTAATGGTGCCGGAAGTCGGTCAATCAGACAGCCGGGTTGAGCTGGACTTCGGCGCGATCCGTCGGGTTCTGGTGGTGGATGACAGCAGGCTGCAACGGCGGATTCTGGTTGCCTCACTTAAAAAGTGGGGGTTTGAGGTGCTTGAGGCCGATACGGGTGAGGCCGCGATTGACCTGTGTAAAGACAACAGACCTGACCTGGTGCTCAGCGATTGGGTCATGCCGGGGATGAGCGGGCTGGAATTCTGCCGCGCCTTTCGTGGGCTCGAAACCGAGCAATATAGCTATTTCATCCTGCTGACCTCAAAAAGCGAAAAGCAGGAGGTCGCGAAGGGACTGGATGCAGGGGCGGATGATTTCCTGATCAAACCGCTGGAGGCTGATGAGCTGCGCGCCCGCATTTCGGCCGGTGCCCGGATTCTGGACATGCAGCGTGAACTGTCCAAGAAAAACCGCCTGATCGAGACTGCATTGGATGAACTGAAACTGGCGCATGATGCCATTGACAAGGACCTGATGCAGGCTCGCAAAATTCAGGAATCTCTGGTGCCTGAACTGACCGGGCAATTTGGTAAGTCCCGCGTCAGCCTGTTGCTGAAACCTTGTGGTCATATCGGCGGCGATCTGGTGGGCATGTTCTCGCCCGGCGTCAATCGGCTGGGCTTCTACAGCATCGATGTCTCTGGCCACGGGATCACATCGGCGATGATGACGGCGCGGCTGGGTGGGTATCTGTCCAGCACGTATTTCGACCAGAACGTCGCGATGGAGCGGCGCTTCAACAAGTTCTACGCCTTGCTGCCGCCTGAGGAGGTCGCGGAGCAGCTGAACTCGCGCCTGATCGCCGATGCCGGGGTCGAGGAATATTTTACAATGGTCTACGCCATCGTCGATCTGCGCAACGGGCACGTGAAGATGGTGCAGGCCGGGCACCCACATCCTTTGCTGTTGCGCGCCGATGGCGGGGCTGAGTTTCTGGGCGAGGGCGGCTTGCCCATCGGCCTGTTACCGGATGTCTGCTTTCAGCAGACCGAAACTTATATGCAGCCTGGCGACAAGCTGCTGCTTCATTCTGATGGGTTCACTGAATGCCGCCTCAGGGATGGCAGCTTGCTGGACGAGGGCGGTCTGCAGCAGATGGCCACCGAGTGCCTGACCGAGAATGTTGGCTCAGAATTCCTGGACGATATGTTCTGGCACCTGACTCAGGTCATGTCGCCGGATCACGGGCTGGAGGATGACGTCTCGGCCGTGTTCTTCGAATATAACGGGACCTAAAGCAGCCCCTGCAGATGCCGCTGGGCGAAATAGGCATCCCCCTCATTGCCCAGCAGATGCACGGCGTCCGTGGTCTCCATCCACAAGGCTTCATGAAACGGCTCGGTCGGGGGACCGATACGGCGGACGGGGCGGGCGCGATAGATCAGGCAGATCTTCTCGGCCCACAGATCGTATTCGGGCATATAGGTAAACCGGCGGAACGCGCCCACGCGGCGCGGGGCGGCGATCTGCCAACCGGTTTCTTCGAACACTTCTCGGTGCAAGGCAGTGATCGGGGATTCGCCCGGATCGATGCCGCCGCCGGGCAGTTGCAGATCGGGGCCGGGTTCCAGTTGACAGGTCAGCAACAGGCGGTTGCCTTGCGGCAACAAGGAATAGACACCGACGCGTCGCGTATATGTCCGCCCGGCTTCGGGGCTTTCACCGAACCGTCTGATCATGTATGGCCCCTTTCAACCCAATCTGTTCGACCTATATGGTGGCGGTATGCCAACCTGTGGCGTGTAAGGAAACCCTCATGTCTCTTGGAACCAAAATCGCGTGGGACGATACCGTCCTGCCATTTCAACTCGATGTACCGGACATGCGTGGTCGCGTGGCCCGGCTGGATGGGGTGCTGGGCGGCATCCTGAAGCAGCATGACTACCCCGAAGTGGTCGAGGCACTGGTGGCTGAGATGGCCCTGCTGACCGCGTTGATCGGGCAAACGGTGTCGCTGCGCTGGAAGCTGTCTCTGCAGGTGCAATCCAAAGGCGCGGTGCGTATGATCGCGACCGATTATTATGCACCTCAGCAGGAAGGTGAACCCGCGCAGATCCGCGCCTATGCCAGCTTTGACAGGGATCGTCTGACCGACGCTGCCCCGTTTGATCAGGTGGGTGACGGGTACTTCGCGATCATGATCGACCAAGGCGAGGGCACGCATCCCTATCAGGGCATCACCCCGCTGGCCGGAGGATCGCTGAGCGCCTGTGCCGAGGCCTATTTTGCGCAGTCCGAACAGCTGCCGACCCGGTTCTCGCTCAGCTTCGGCAAATCGACCGAACCCGGTGTTGGTGAACACTGGCGCGCGGGTGGGATCATGCTGCAGCACATGCCCAAGGCCTCACCCTTTGCCGCATCGGGCGAGGGGACCGGAGAGATACTGACCGCCTCAGATCTGGTAGACGGTGAAGAGGGCGAGAACTGGGGCCGCGTCAACATCCTGCTCGACACCGTGGATGATCTGGAGATGATTGGGCCGTCGGTTGCGCCGACTGACCTGCTGGTACGTTTGTTCCACGAGGAACAGCCTCGCGTCTATGATGCGCAGCAGGTAAAATTCGGTTGCACTTGTTCCGAAGATCGCGTGCGTCAAAGCCTGTCGATCTATTCGGCGCAGGATATTGCGACAATGACCACGGACGAAGGCACCGTCACAGCAGACTGTCAATTCTGCGGCGCGCATTATGTGCTGGACCCTGCGACCGTCGGGTTCGAGGCCGAAGGCCCGGATGGCGCGTGATCTGATCTCAGAGCTGACAGCGGCGCTGGGCCGCGACGGCTCCGGGTCCAGTGACTTTGACCTGAACCCCGAGACGGTGCTGCCAGCGGGGCGCAAACTGCGCCCTGCCGGTGTGTTAGTGCCTGTTTCTCTGGCTTATGACGCACCTCGGGTGATCCTGACCAAGCGTTCGTCAGCCCTGAAACACCATCCGGGGCAGATCGCTTTTCCGGGTGGCAAACAGGATGAGGGTGATGCGGATGTCACCGCCACGGCCTTGCGCGAGGCGCAGGAGGAGATCGGTTTGCCGATCGACTTGCCGCGTATTCTGGGTCATCTGCCGACACATGAAACGGTGACGTCTTTTGCGGTAACGCCGGTCGTTGCAGTGCTCGAAACGACTTTCGACACGATAGTCGAACCCGGTGAGGTGGATGAGGTTTTCTCGGTCCCGCTTGCGCATGTGTTGAACCCGGAGAATTATGTCGTCGAGTCGCGCCGCTGGCGCGGACAAAGGCGATATTACTATGCTGCGCCCTATGGCCCCTATTACATCTGGGGCGCGACGGCGCGGATGCTGCGAGGGTTGGCGGCGCGGATGAGCGAATGATGCGGATCACCGAAGACTGGATTACCGAAGCAGCAACGCAGAAGGTATGCGCCGCACTGACCGCAGGTGGGGTTCAGGCGCTGTTCGTAGGTGGCTGTGTGCGCAATGCGCTGCTTGGTGCGCCGGTCTCGGATATCGACATCGCGACCGATGCGCGGCCCGAACATGTGGTTGAACTGGCACAACAGGCGGGCCTGAAGCCGGTCCCGACAGGGATCGAGCATGGCACCATCACGGTGGTCAGCAGTGGAATCCCGCATGAGATCACCACATTCCGCCGCGACGTCGAAACCGATGGCCGTCGCGCCGTCGTCGCCTTTTCCGACAAGGTCGAAGAAGACGCCGCGCGCCGTGATTTCACCATGAACGCGCTTTATGCCCGGCCTGACGGCACGATCCTTGATCCTCTGAACGGTTTGCCGGACTTGCAGGCGCGGCATGTGCGCTTCATTGGTGAGGCCAGTGATCGCATCCGCGAGGATTACCTGCGGTCGCTCAGATACTTCCGGTTTCATGCCTGGTATGGTGATGCAGACGAGGGGTTTGACCCCGATGCGCTTGATGCGATTGCCGCGAATTTGGACGGGTTAGAGACTCTTTCTCGCGAACGCGTCGGGGCCGAGATGCTGAAGCTTCTGGCTGCGCCCGACCCCGCGCCGTCGGTCGCCGCCATGCGCAGCACGGGTGTTTTGGCACGGCTTTTGCCCGGCGCGGATGACCGGGCTTTGGCGATCCTGATCCAGCTGGAGCAAGACGCCCACGCCACGCCCGAAGCGATTCGTCGTTTGGCCGCGATTGCTCCGCCTGAGGTGGCCAAAACCCTACGTCTCAGCAAGGCACAGCTGCAGCGCCTGACCCGGATGCGGGATGAGGCGGCAGCAACGACCAGCGTCGCGGAACTTGGCTATCGTTATGGCGCGGAAGGTGGATTGCACGAGACGCTATTGCGCTGCGCATTTCTGGAACAGCCCTGGTCCGACGGCCTGCGCCGCGCCTTGGAGCAAGGGGCCGCGGCCAGTTTTCCGATCAAAGCGGCGGATTTGATCCCCGCCTTTTCGGGCCCGGCTCTGGGCGCAAAACTGGCCGAGCTTGAGGCGCGCTGGATCGCGTCGGATTTCGCGCTCAGCCGCGAAGATTTGCTGGCGGACTAGCGGGAAGTCTCAAAAGGGGATGACAAACTCGATTTGATTTGGCAGGGTGCGCCTATCTCATAATGGAGGGAGGAATGCGAATGTATTACGGGATCTGGTTCGGCTAAAGCCCGGAACACGTGACCCGTAGGGGTGGTGTTCTGGCGCCATCTTTCTTCGCATGACCTATTTTCTGCTCAATCGGAGCACCCTCCATGTTTCGCTATTTTGAAAACCTTGTTGACCCTTTTGTCGCCTATGAAGAAGTCGATACGCCGCACACGCGGCTTTGGCCCTTCATGCTGGACTATACCCGTCCGTTTTATCGCGTGTTCCTGTGGGCAGGCCTGATCTCGGTTGTCGTGGCCGCGGTCGAGGTCGGATTGATCTACTACATGGGCCGTGTCGTCGATCTGCTGTCCGGCGCGCCATCAGAAGTCTGGCAAGCACACGGTACCGAGCTGATGCTGATGGCGGCGTTTGTCCTGCTGCTGCGGCCCTTGCTCCATGTCGTCGACGTGCTGTTGTTGAACAACGCAATCCTGCCGAATATCGGCACCATCTTCCGGTGGCGTGCGCATAAGCATGTTTTGCGTCAGTCGGTTGGCTGGTTCGAGAATGATTTTGCCGGCCGCATTGCCAATCGGATCATGCAGACCCCTCCGGCGGCGGGTGAGGCCGTTTTTCAGGTCTTCGACGCGATTTCGTTTTCACTGGCCTATCTGGTCGGCGCGGGGATTCTGTTGATGGCAGCCGATCCCCGTCTGCTGCTGCCGCTGGTCATCTGGTTTGCTCTTTATGCGTTGCTGGTGCGCTGGGCGGTTCTGCGGGTCGGGCCGGCCTCCAAGGCCGCATCCGATGCGCGTTCGGCTGTGACGGGGCGTGTGGTGGACAGCTATACCAACATCCATTCGGTCAAGATGTTCGCCCATGACTCGCAGGAACTGGACTATGCCCGCGAAGCCATCGAGGAAACCCGGCACACCTTTCAGGTCGAGATGCGGATCTTCACCATCATGGATGCGGTGCTGGTCACACTGAATGGCATGCTGATCGTTGGGGTTGTCGGCTGGGCGCTTGTTCTGTGGATGCAGGGCAGCGCTTCGGTTGGGGTGGTCGCAGCGGCGACAGCGTTGACGCTGCGGCTCAATTCCATGACCGGCTGGATCATGTGGGCCCTGACCAGTTTCTTCCGTCAACTCGGTGTCGTCGCCGAAGGGATGGAGACCATCGCGCAGCCCATCGAACTGCTGGATGAGATCGAGGCCGAGCCCCTGCGGCTGGAGCAGGGACAGATCGAAATCCGTGACCTGTCGCATCATTATGGCCGCAAGGCCGGTGGGCTGGATCACGTCAACCTAACCATCAAACCGGGCGAAAAGATCGGTCTGATCGGACGTTCGGGTGCCGGGAAATCGACCTTGGTCAAGCTGCTTTTGCGGTTTTACGACGTGGAGCAGGGGGCGATTCTGATCGATGGTCAGGACATCTCGACCGTGACGCAGGACAGTTTGCGCAGCCATATCGGGATGGTTCAGCAGGACAGCGCTCTGCTGCATCGTTCGGTGCGGGCCAATATCCTCTATGGCCGCCCCGGCGCCACCGAGGCACAGATGATCGACGCAGCCAAACAGGCCGAAGCGCATGAGTTTATCCTCGATCTGCAGGATCCGCAGGGCCGCACCGGTTATGATGCGCATGTGGGCGAGCGGGGCGTGAAACTGTCCGGCGGTCAGCGGCAGCGCGTGACCCTTGCGCGGGTGATCCTGAAAGACGCGCCGATTTTGCTGTTGGACGAGGCCACATCCGCCCTAGATTCCGAGGTCGAAGCTTCGATTCAGGAAACGCTCTACGGCATGATGCAAGGTAAAACTGTGATCGCCATTGCGCACAGGCTCAGTACGATCGCGCAGATGGACCGCATTCTGGTCATGGATGGTGGTCGGATCGTCGAACAGGGCGGTCATTCCGATCTGCTGGCGCAAGGAGGGCTTTACGCCCAGTTCTGGGCGCGGCAATCTGGTGGCTTCCTGAACCCGGAGGCCGCTGAATGAGGATTGCAGACCTCATCCAACCGTTCAACGCCACCCAAACGCCCCCGCCGCAATCGCTGGGGGCGTTCATTCGCTGGGCCTTGTCCGGGGCGTGGCCGATGCTGTTTGTCGCAGCCGCCTTCTCGGCCACAGCGGGCGCGATGGAGGCCGGAACCGCGTGGATATTGGGGCGCGTGATCGACGTAGCCACGTCAGGCGGACCCGATGCCTTTCTGACCGGCGGCAATCTGTGGATGATCCTGGGCGCCGTGGCTTTTTTCATGCTGCTGCGTCCCGTGTTTTTCGGCCTGTCGGCCTTTTCGAACAACTATATCGTCATGCCCAATATCCCGCCGCTGGTTCTGGCCAAGCTGAACCATTGGACGCTAGGCCAATCGGTCACCTATTTCGACGATGATTTCGCGGGCCGGATCGCGCAAAAGCAGGTTCAGACGGCAACGGCGCTGACCTCTGTCGTGTCGGAAACGATCAGTGCAATCGTGTTTGCCTTGGCCTCGTTGGTGGGTTCTTTGCTTTTGTTAGGATCTATTCATCCGTTTGTCATGCTGCCCTTTGTGGCATGGCTTGTGGTCTATTTCCTGCTGGTGCGCTGGTATCTGCCGCGCATCCGCAAACGCTCGGGCGCGCGGGCGGGGGCACGGGCGATGGTGTCGGGGCAGATCGTGGATACGATCACCAATATCAAAACCGTCAAGCTGTTCGCCCATGCAAGGCACGAGGATGAAGCGGCGCGCAGCTCGATGGTCGATCTGCGCGAACGGTCGCTGGAGTTCGGGCTGCTCTCGGCCAGCTTCCGGCTGATCCTGATGACATTGGCGGGTGTTTTGCCGGTGATGCTGATAGGGGCAACGCTGTGGCTGTGGCAGGCAGGTAATGCGACCACGGGTGATATCGTCGCCGCAGGGGCGGTATCCGTGCGGATCTCACAAATGACCGGCTGGGTCAGTTTCACGCTGATGGGCCTTTATGCCAACGTCGGCGAGATCGAGAACGGGATGCATACCTTGACCAAGCGCGACCGGGTCGAGGATGCGATGACCGCCTCTGAGCTGATTGTCTCAGAAGGTGAGATTGCGTTTGATCATGTCAGTTTTGCTTATGGCCGCGATATTGGCGGTGTCTCCGATCTGCATTTCACCGCCGCACCAGGCGAAAAGCTGGGCATTGTGGGGGCGTCAGGTGCAGGAAAATCGACCTTGGTTTCGCTGCTGCTCAGGCTCTACGACGGCGAAAAAGGCGTTATTCGCATCGATGGGCAGGATGTCAACCAGGTCACTCAGGACAGCTTGCGCCGCCAGATCGGCATGGTCACGCAGGAAACCGCAATGTTCAATCGCTCGGCGCGTGAGAATATCCTCTATGGCCGCCCCGACGCATCCGAGGTCGAGTTGATCGAAGCCGCAACCAAGGCCGAGGCGCATGAATTTATCCTCGGGCTTGAGGATGCGCAGGGCCGTAAGGGCTATGATGCGCATCTGGGGGAACGGGGCGTGAAGCTCAGCGGTGGGCAACGGCAGCGGATCGCTCTGGCCCGCGCCATCTTGAAAGACGCACCGATTTTGGTGCTGGACGAAGCCACTTCGGCGCTGGATTCCGAGGTTGAAGCCTCGATTCAGGCTGCGCTGCATCGCGTGATGCAGGGCAAGACCGTTCTGGCAATCGCGCACCGCCTCTCTACACTCAGCGAAATGGACCGGATTATTGTTCTGGATCACGGTCACATCGTCGAAAGCGGCACGCATGAGGCATTATTAGAGCGCGGCGGGCTGTACGCCCGGTTCTGGCATCGCCAATCCGGCGGGTTCATTCAGGCGGAGGCCGCGGAATAAGGGGTTTTGTTGCGACCAAACCCCCGCTATCAGGCCCTCATGACGCAGCACTACACCATAAGCCGCCTTGGCCATCAGGGTGACGGCATCGCCGATGGGCCTGTCTACGCGCCCCGCACGCTGCCGGGCGAGGTGGTCAGCGGAACGCTCGACGGACAGGTCTTGTCCGACATCCGTGTTGAAACCCCGTCGGATCAGCGGGTCAAAGCGCCCTGTCGCCATTACAACGCCTGTGGTGGTTGCCAGTTGCAGCACGCGGCCGATGATTTTGTCGCCGACTGGAAGGTTGCGGTGGTGCGCAACGCGCTGGCCGCGCAGGGGCTCGATGCCCCGATGCGGCCCATTCACACCTCGCCCGAACATTCGCGCCGCCGGGCCACTATCGCGGTGCGGCGCACCAAAAAGGGCACTCTGGCCGGATTCCATGGCCGCGCGTCGGACACGATCACCGAAATCCCCGACTGCCATCTGCTGCACCCCGCCCTGATCGCCGCCATCCCGGTGGCCGAGGCGCTGGCCCTTCTGGGCGGCAGTCGCAAGGGTGTGCTGGCCGTGACGCTGACCCTGTCCGAAAACGGTCTGGATGTGGCGGTGAAAGGTGGCAAGCCGCTGGACGGCCCGCTGGAACTGGCGCTGGCGCAAGCGACCGAACATCACGGCCTTGCCCGGCTCAGCTGGGACGATGAGGTGATTGCCATGCGGGAACCGCCCCTGCAGCGCTTTGGCGCCGCCGGTGTGGTCCCGCCGCCCGGGGCTTTCCTGCAGGCCACAAAAGACGGAGAACAGGCTCTGTTACAGGCCGTTACCGAGGCAACTCAGGGCGCTAAGCGGATTGTTGATCTGTTCGCGGGCTGCGGCACCTTCTCTTTACCGCTGGCCCAATCGGCCGAGGTGCACGCGGTTGAAGGCGAAGCCGAGATGACCACAGCCCTGGATCAGGGCTGGCGCAAGGCTCAAGGCCTGAAACAGGTCACAACCGAGGCGCGCGACCTGTTTCGCCGCCCTCTCATGCCCGATGAACTGCGGAAGTTCGATGCCGTTGTCCTCGACCCGCCGCGTGCGGGGGCCGAGGCGCAGGTGGTTGAGCTGGCCGAAGCCAAACGCCCGGTGATCGCGTATGTCTCATGCAATCCGGTGACCTTTGCCCGCGATGCAAAAATGTTGGTTAACGCCGGATATACCCTTGAATGGGTACAGGTGGTTGACCAATTTCGATGGTCGTCACACACCGAACTTGCCGCTCGGTTCGTCTTAAACAAATAGCCCTGAGATAAGGACCACCCGCATGGGGATCGCCCAACGTCTGCTGCCTGTCATCGAAGCCCCGGCTTTCGGGAAATTCATCACCGGTGTGATTCTGTTCAACGCGATTCTGCTGGGGATGGAAACCTCACCCACGCTGATGGAGGTGGCGGGTCCGCTAATCGTGACGCTCGACAAGCTATGCCTCACCATCTTCGTTATCGAAATCGTGATGAAACTGATCGCCACGGGGCGCCGGTTCTTCACCAGCGGCTGGAATGTCTTTGACTTCGTGATCGTCGGTGTTGCCCTTGTACCCAGCGCCGGGGCGCTTTCGGTTCTGCGGGCGCTACGGATTCTACGGGTTTTGCGCGTCATCTCGGTCGCGCCTCGGCTGCGCCGGGTGGTCGAAGGGTTCATCTCGGCCTTGCCGGGTATGGCCAGCGTGTTCCTGCTGATGGCGATCCTGTTCTACATCGGGGCTGTGATCTCGACCAAGCTGTTCTCGAACAGCTTTCCGGACTGGTTCGGCGATTTGGGTCTGTCGGCCTATACCCTGTTCCAGATTATGACGCTGGAAAGCTGGTCCATGGGCATCGTCCGCCCGGTGATGGATATCTACCCTTATGCCTGGTTGTTCTTTGTGCCCTTCATCATGGTGACCACATTCGCGGTGGTAAACCTGCTCGTCGGTCTGATCGTGAACTCGATGCAGGATGCCCACCATGCCGAGGATGAGGTGAAAACCGATGCTTACCGTGACGAGGTTCTCGAACGTTTAGAATCGATCGAACGCCGCCTGGCAGAGCAGTCGAACATCAAAAAGTGATTTCAGTTTCGCACAAATCTGGCATAATAATTGGCAAAAAAGAGCAGCAGGCAGTGAATCTCATGGATCGTCGAGCATTTGGATTGGGGGCGATGGCAACGCTAAGCCTTTCGGCTTGTGCATCAGCCAGCCCTAAATTTTTGTCATATAACGGGCCCGAGGTGACCTCTCTGGTTATCAACAAGGGCGCGCGAAAGCTCTATCTTCTGCATAATGAGCAGATCCTGAAGGAATATAAGGTCGATCTTGGGTTTGCGCCGACCGGCACCAAAACTAAGAAGGGCGACGGGCGCACGCCCGAGGGCACCTATCTGATCGACCGCCGCAATCCGCGCAGTCGCTATCACCTGTCGCTGGGCATTTCCTATCCGAACTCGGCCGATATCGCGCAAGCCAAGGCCGCGGGTGTTGATCCGGGTGGTGATATCTTTATCCATGGCCAGCCCAACCTGCGATCCGAGTTCAAGCGCGCGAAGAAAACCCCGGATTGGACGGCTGGCTGCATCGCCGTAACTAACGAAGAGATCGAAGAGATTTACGCGATGGTGAACGAGGGCACGGTCATCACTCTGCGCGCCTGATGTTAAGCGGTTTCCAGCTTTCGAACCCAAACAGCAGATAATCGCGCTGGTAGGCTTGCACTGCCAGCGTTTCCAACGGCGCATCGTAAATCTGTTCCAGCGAGAATGGCATGTCTGTCTGCGCAGCGATTGGGGTTATGGGATCTTGATGGCCTAGCTTGGCGGCGAGCGCGGGCATGGCGGTCGCCATCTCATCCTCGCGCAGGATCAGGTCGGGCATGGCGAAACTGGCCATCCCCTCAAGCGTTTGCGCCTGACCGCACCATTCCCCGTCGACCCGGATCGGTGTCTGACCGGCCAGAATGCGTTGAAGCATTTCGAGGAATGCCGCAAACGCCTCCCGATGTTGATCAAGCGTGTAGTCGTCTTGATCAAGGGCCTCGGGAATCGGCAGCTCGTACCGTCTGCGCAACATATTGCGGATCTTTTTGTAGGCACCCGGCCCGGTACTAAGGATGCGGGAACAGAACACCGAATGCGCGCGCGCCAGCGGATGGCGCAGAACGGTGAATTTGCGATGCCCGGGATGCCCCTGCATCCAGCTGCGCATCTGTTTCTGATTGTGCCCGGTCAGCAAACCGTCCGGTTCGACACCGTCCAGATCAGCCATCCATTGCGCTACCTCGGCCTCGGGGCCGCCACGCACGGGCAGATACAACAGCGGTGTTCGTGGAGTGGCCACATAACGCGATACAGCCGGGCCGCGACGCGGTTCGTGATTGGGGAGGTGGTGCAGGCCAAACCGATCCTGATGCGACAACGCCTCTGCCATCTCTTGGGGATTGGTCACTTTCGAAAGCGCGGGCGCTGGGTTTTGTCGTTTCAGATGCTGATCCAGCGCTTCGAGCTGCTCATCGACCCCCAACCAAGCAGCAAGGCCGTTCAGGACCTCAAGATCGTTCAGATCTTCATAGTCGATACGGAAAGGCACCTGCCCCGTTCGTTGCAGGTGGCTTAGTACCGTCTGTTGAAAACTCTGCCGCTGCTGCAGTTGTTCGGCGAACTCATTGGTATCGAACGCAACCTGTGCCTCGCGCCGTTGTTTGATGTTGACCAGTTTCCACTGCTTGGTCTCCATCGCGATCTTCCACGACAGATAGCTGTCCAGTGGATTACGGGTAAGGATGATCTTGGCACAGCGTGGATCGTCCAGCATTGGCGAAAGGCCGCGCGTGTCATGATCGCTGAAAAAGCGAAACCCGTTGATTGCGCCGGGCGCGTTCCGGATTGCCTTGATCAGGGCATTCGGGTTTTCATCGCGCTCTTTCAGGGTGAAACCCAGAAGCTGATCCAGTTTCGGCAAACCGATGAAATACGGGTTGAACGCCTCCCCATGGCAGGTGATGCCCTCGAACGTGTTCAGATGCTGTTCCAACAGGTTCGATCCTGTGCGCATATCGGCCAGCACGATGAAAGTGTCAAAGGCGCGGGTCATTCAGGATTACTGCACCAGATAGGGTTTCTTGAAGGTCTTGGCTTGCGTGCCGAACACATCGTCGACCGGAAAATCCCCCATCAGATAGGGGTGCATCCCCTGGTTCTTGAGGTTTTGCAGGAACTTTCCAAACCCGGTCAGATCCACCATCGTCGGTGCTTCTGTCAGGTGGTTGGGCTGCGGTACGCCCATATCCTCAAGAATGGTCTGCAGCGGATCCATCGGAGATTCCACGAATTCCGCCATCGTCCAGGTTCGGATACGCGCCCTGGCCCTGGCCGTATCCAGAAGCTCCAACTGTTTGCTCTCCAGCTGTTGCAAGCGCGCCGCCTCGCACCGGATATCGGCAAAGTTCATGTTGGACCGGAACAGCGACACGGCCCAGGCACCGGTGACGATTGCGATCTGGGCGTTTTTATCGCGCACAAGGAACTCATTTATCTTCTGCGTATCCGCCGGGCAGAGTTGAAAGCACTGCCTCTCACCGCGGGTATTCCAGATCAGGTTCGACAGGAACGCATCAGGGTTATAGTCGCGCAAGGCGGCACAATCGCAGAGGCTGCCGTTGATCAGGGGCTCACCGCCTGCAAACTGCGCGTGGCCGGGGTGGAACAGGCGACCATGCACCCGCGCACCGGTGGTGTTGGCCAGCCAGGGTTCGAAATCTTCGAACAGCTCGGTAAAGCCCTGAAAAACCGAATAGGGATAAGCTGTTAAATTCAGCTCAGCTTTGTGACGTGGGAAGCGGCTTTGCATGTACAGCCCATCGCGCCCGCGCACTTTGCGTTCGACCGCTTTTGAGAACAGCCGGTCGATCTTGCCGGGATTGGGTTCCGCCGGGGTCATGGCGCTGCTCTGGTCGGTCAGAAAGGTCTGATACAACCGGTCCGCCTTGTACCAGACTTTGCGTGCCACAAAGCAGTCGGACCGGCGCAGCAGCTGCAGGTGGTCGTCATAGAACATATGCGGTCGACCCTGATAATCGAATTTCGACAGAGTCAGCGATCGGCTTTCGATATGGGTGGAATAGAGCCGCGCGAGCGTCTGGAAATAACTTTCGTCCGGGATCCAGACGCGCTGGAAATACTGATCATATTCCTCGCGCTTCGGGTCCTGCAGGATCGCGGACAGGGTTTGTCGAGTCAGGCACCACCACTGACTGCCCATATGGGGCACCAGCCCTTCGGGTATGGTGCGGCGCATCCCCAATGCGCGCTGCAGGCGCACGTAAGCGTCAAACAATCGACGCTGTTTGCGCCATGAGAACGGGAAGCGCAGGGTGAAACGCTCCAGATCCAGACCGCCCATGGTCCAGCTCACATCCCGTGTCGTGGCGCTTTCGATGAAGTCGACGCGGGGACGGTCGGCCAGATAGTCGATCAATTCGCGCACCGGGCGCAGGGGCAGACAGGCGCCCGAGGACAGATAGACGTGCCGGACATCCGGAAACCGTTCCAGCATCAGCGCAGCAGCGGATTGCGAGGCTGCGACAATTCCCCAACCGCCCCACTCACAGACATGCCGGTCCGAGAACTGGATCAGCGGATCGTCAGCACAGGCTGCCGCAAAGTCGGAGTAGGTTTTCCCGGGCACTTTGCGATCCACATGGATCACCACCGGGCAGCCCGAGGCCGTCCAATGCCGTGCCACCTGCTCGACCCGGTCGAGCGCGGTGTGGACCAGCATGACGATGCCGAGGCTCATGCCCAGTTTCCTTTCGACATCAGGCCAAGGATCTCAAGCTGGCGCCAGTTGATATATTTCTCGGACCATTTGTTCCAGAACACCGGATTATAGTCCAACTGCGTGGCATAGGCCTTGTATTCACCTGAGGCGCGATAATGTTCACCGCGCTGCATCTCTTCCCGCGCCTTGTCGCCCAACGTGTCGATCAGCTTGGCATGCAGCAGCGCGCCACTGGTTTTCTCGCCGCCCTTTTCCTCATAGACCTGATTGAGGCCGCGCGGCAGTAGCGCGTGGGTCGAGCTGACATAGGCATAGCGGCGATGCCATTTCACCAGCGGGATCTTGTTCAGTGCGGGGGCCTTTTTGGGTGCGTCCTGAAAGAACACCCGCGCCCGTGCACCGCCTTGTATCCACAGGTTTCCATAGGCCGGGTTGCGGGTGATCATGTAGTTTCCAGCGTCAAACCAGGGTGCCAGCTCGAACGGATTTTGCCCCTCGTCATAGGGCGCATCTTCAATCGTGCCCTCGGGGTACATGTCGATCAGCATAGTGCCGAAACTGCGTACGCCGGTATCGTCCAGCCAATCGGTCAGCGCGTCGATCGGGCGGGTGTCACAGAACGGGTAGACCAGGAACTCATCAGGATCGACCGTCAGCACCCAATGGCCATGGGCGTATGTGCGCAGCAGATAGTTCGACCAGTCCACGCCATAGGTCGACCGCTTGTAACTGGCATCGGCCCACCACACGGACACGTCGGATTGATCCGAGAGGTA
Source organism: Ruegeria sp. BE3 (assembly GCF_056538865.1). Lineage (NCBI taxonomy): Bacteria > Pseudomonadati > Pseudomonadota > Alphaproteobacteria > Rhodobacterales > Roseobacteraceae > Ruegeria > Ruegeria sp. BE3. The sequence continues at coordinate 72,495 of NZ_JBQFTW010000006.1, forward strand.
TTCGCGCGTGCCATCGTCGCTGTTGTTGTCGACAAACAGGAAATGGCTGACGCCCAGTTTGCGGTAATAGTCAAGGAAATAGGGCAGGCGGATCTTTTCGTTGCGTACGACGCTCATCAACAGAACGTCTTCGGGCCGGATCTGCGCGGTCTGGTTGCGGACCGCCTTCAATTCGCGCCGCTTGCGCAGGCAACGCAGAAGACGGCGCTTGCGCCGCAATCTCATGCGATAGGAATCCAAAAGGCTCACGCGGCTGCCCAACCCGTTTTGATACGTGTGCCTGCCCGGGGCCGCCTGGGGCCTGAGTGGTGCCGGACAATTAACGTTTTATGACACTTTCGCACCTTGTGAGGCAACGGGTTTAAATACGGTTTACTTCCCCGCTGTGGCCGGAAATCCCCCTGCGTTCATCAGACCGAGGGCCTGCAATTGTTGCCAATCGCGCAGCCGCTCGGATTGTGGGGTCCAAAGATCAGGTCCGCTGATGATCCCGTCGTAATAGGCACCGAACCGGTCCGGGTCGTGAAAATGCTGATGCCGCGTCTTCTCTGACCGGGACTTTTCGATGACTTCGGGCAGGAATTTGGTGTGCAGCAGCACGCCCGACGGGGCCTGCCCTTCTGGCCCGTCATAGGTAAAGTTCAACCCGCGCGGCAGAGCGGAATGGCAGGAGTTCACATAAGCCATGCGCCGCGACCAGCGCACCAGCGGGATTTTGTTCAGCGTTGGGGATTTCTTCGGCTGATCAGCAAAAAACGCCCGCTCACGCACCCCGCCCTGAACCCACAGGTTGCCCAAAGGCTGCTGGCGCTGGGCGCGATAGGGCGCGGGGTCAAACCAACTCAGAATCTGGGTCGGGTCGGCTTCAGGGTCATGGGTTTGTGTCCCCAAAGACCCTTTGGGGTACAGGTCCAGCATCAACGCGCCAAACGCGGCTTGATCCTGCGCATCCAGCCATGCGGTCAGGTCTTGCAACGGGCGTGTTTCATGATGGGCATAGATCAGCAGTTCATCGGCATCGACCATCAGCGTCCAATGGCCGTGGCCATAGCGCATCTGCAACCATGTCAGCCAGTCCAGCCCAAACCGCGCCGCGCGGTAGCTGGCTTCGGTCCGCCACAGTGATACGTCGGGCTGTTCCGACAGGTAAGCGACGGAACCATCGTCGCTGCCATTGTCCACCATCAGAAAGTGATTAACGCCCAGCCTGCGGTAGTGATGGAAGAACCAGGGCAGACGGGTGATTTCGTTGCGCAGGGTGGTGAAGGCCAGAATGTCACCCGGTTTGATCTGGTTTGTCCGATCTGAAAGCACCGTCAGTTGATGACGGCTGCGAAACGATCGCCACAACAACCGCCGGCGTTTCAGGCGCAGCTTATAGCGCTGCACCCAATTCAGCGGCTGATCTTGTGTACTCACGTCGAATAGCTGCCGGTCTGATGCCAGCGCCACGCATCGGTGATCATCGTCTCTAACGTGGATCTTTTGGGCGCCCAGCCCAGCTCTTCTTCGGCCCGGACCGAGCCCGAGACGAGCCGTGTGCAATCCCCTGCACGTCGCGGCCCAATCGTATAGGGCACTTCGCGGTTGGTGATGGCTTTGCAATGCTCGATCACCTCCATCACCGAAAAGCCGGACCCTGTACCCAGGTTGAATACGCAGCTGTCTTTGCCCTGCTCCAGCCAGTGCAGCCCAAGAACATGCGCATCAACCAGATCGCAAACATGCACGTAGTCGCGAATGCAGGTGCCATCGGGCGTGTCATAGTCCGTGCCAAACACGGTCAGCCCGTCGCGTTTACCCGCGATGGCATCCAGCATCAGCGGTACCAGATGTGTTTCAGGCTGATGGAATTCGCCAACCTCCGCCTCGGGGTCAGCGCCAGCGACGTTGAAATAGCGGAAGATTACGTGGTTCAGCCCATGAGCCGCCTGAAAGTCGCGCAGGATATCCTCGATGGCCCGCTTTGACGCGCCATAAGCGTTCAGGGGGTGCTGAGGCGTCGCCTCATCCAGAACCACATTGTCATGGTCGCCATAAGTGGCGCAGGTCGAGGAAAAGACGAAGTTCAAACATCCCGCATCCACTGCTGCCTGGATCAGGTTCAAGGACCCGGTCACGTTGTTCGACCAGTATTTTCCCGGCTCGTTCATTGCTTCGCCCACTTGGCTGAGGGCGGCGAAATGCATCACGGCGGCGGGTTGGTATTTGCTAAACACTTCATCCAGCCGGGTGCGGTCCATCAGATCGCCTTGTTCGAAGGGTCCAAATTTCACCGCGTCCCGCCAACCCGTGATCAGATTGTCATAGGTCACCGGAACATAACCCGCCTGCGCCAATGCTTTGCAGGCGTGCGACCCGATATAACCAGCGCCGCCGGTGACCAGAATATGGATCATTCCAGTCCCATCGCGGCCATCATCTCCTCGATCTTGGCGACGTCTTGTGGGTTGTTCAGTTCCCAGAACTGACGGCCTTTTGCCTCGACCTCGACGCACAGAACCTTGCGGCCGTTTTCCATAAACCGCAGCTGCTCTAGCCCTTCCAGAGTTTCCAGCGGACCGCTTGTCCAGCCGGGATAGGCCGCCAGCGCGTCGGGACGATAGGCATAGACACCGACATGGTGGAACACCGGGGTCGGGTCGGTGCTGGAATAGGTCTCGGCGGTATAGGGAATTACCTCTTTCGAGAAATAAAGTGCGCTGTGATCGTTCCCGAACACCGCCGTCGTGCCACCCACACGGCCATGTTTGCGGTCATTCAGCAACCCGTTCAGCGCATCGCCATCACAGCGCAGAACCGGGGTGGCCACGCCAGCCTCAGGCGCGGCGCGCAACCCGTTGATCAGGTCTTCGACGAACCAATGCGGGGTCAGCGGCGCGTCACCCTGCAGGTTAACCACGATATCATATCCACCGCCCAGCACCGCATGCGCCTCAGCGCAGCGTTCGGTGCCATTGCGGCAGGTGTCCGAGGTCATCACCACCTCGGCCCCGAATCCCTCGGCGACTTCGCGGATGCGGTCGTCATCGGTGGCCACAACCACACGGTCCACGCCCGAAACGGATATCGCCGCGCGCCAGGACCGTTCGATTAAAGTCATGCTGGCCCCATTGGCGCCGGTCAGCGGCACCAGAGGTTTGCCCGGATAGCGGGTCGAGGCATAGCGGGCGGGAATGGCGATCAATACAGACATCAGGCTTCCTTCAGATCTACGCCCGGAGCATAGGCGATGAAAAACGGGTTGGCATAGCCGTCCTTGCCATAGGTCAGCGGCGAATGGTCATCAAAACGCACCACATCGCCACCGGCACCGGCCAGAACGGCATGGCCTGCGGCAGTGTCCCACTCCATCGTGCGGCCTACGCGCGGATAGAGGTCGGCCTCTCCGGTCGCAACCAGACAAAACTTCAGCGACGACCCGGCGCTCTTGCTGTCGCGCACCTGATATTTGTTGATGTAATCCTCGGTTGCCTGATCCCGGTGCGACTTGGACGCAACGATCATCAACGCCGAATTGTCCGGTTTAGAAACTGATATCGGTGACAGAGCGCCCGGCTGATCTTTGTCCAGGACACCGGTTTCCTCGACCGATTGCCCATCGGCCTGCGTATAGAACATCCGACCCCGCGCAGGCGCATACACCACACCTCGCGTCGGCACGCCACTCTCGACCAGCGCGATATTCACCGTGAAATCACCCCGCCGGTTGATGAATTCCTTGGTGCCGTCCAGAGGGTCAACGATCAGGAAAGTCTCACCCTTTTCCGAATGCGAGGCCGCCTGTTCCTCGGTCACCAGCAGGATATCGGGAAAGGCCTCGCGCAAGCCCTCTGAGATCAGCGCATCCGCCGCCTCATCCGCCTCGGTCACCGGGCTGGAATCGGATTTGACTTTGACGTCGAAATCATCCGCCTCATAGATCTGCATGATCTTGTCCCCGGCCTGAAGGGCCAGCCGCCGGATGACGGGAATTAGGGCGTCATAGGTCACAAAAAAGCTCCGTTCCTGAGGTTTGTTGATCCGTGTTGCTGACGGACTTATGATGCGGCGGATACGGAACGGCAAGAATTTCGTGCCACAGTCGCGGGCAACGCAGCAGAAAAGAGCAGTCGAGTGTTCAAGTATCAAAGAAATCGGTCACTGCTGGGCGGGGCCTTCACCACGGCCGAACTGATTTTTCACGCGGTGGTGCGCAATATCCGCTCACAGCATGCCAATGCCGTGATGGCGATCATTATCAACATTCTTCAGGTGGTTGTGGTTGCAACCGCATTTTATTTCATCCTGTCCTTCATGGGCACACGGATTGCAAAAATCCGGGGTGAGTTCATTCTGTTTCTGCTGTCTGGCGTGTTTCTGTTCATCACGCATATCAAAACGGTTGGGGCCGTTTCTGGTGTTGGGACTGGCAACAATCCGATGACACTGCATTCACCGATGACCATGATGGTGATGCTTTCAGCTGCGGCTTTCGGGGCGCTATATACGCAGCTGATGTCGATCCTGATAATCCTGTTTGTCTACAGCGTGACAGTCTCACCGCTCGAGATTCAGGAACCTGGCGGAGCCTTTGCGATGCTGGTGTTGGCGTGGTTTACAGGATGCGCAGTCGGGCTGGTCTTTCTGTCGATCAAGCCGTGGTTTCCAAACACGGCGACGATCCTGAACAACGTCTATCGCCGCATGAACATGGTCTTTTCCGGTAAGATGTTCGTGGGCAATGCGCTGGGTGGTTTCATGTTGACCATGTTCGCCTGGAACCCTCTGTTTCATATCATCGACCAGTGCCGGGGCTTTGTGTTCCGCAATTATTTTCCCCGCAACAGCAGCTGGGAATACGCGCTTTGGGTCGGCATCGTTTTGACCATGATCGGGCTTCTGGCCGAGTTCTATACCCGCAAGCAGGTCTCGAAAAGCTGGGATGCGCGGCGCTGATCTTTGCGAGCCGCGAAATTTGTTCCGAAAACCGGCTCCCACTTGTCGGATTGCGCTTCAGGTCGCAACCCGTAGCGTCAGGTTGATCCGCCCGCCCTTCGGCAGCAACCGGGATGAGCCGAACCGGATGCGATCCACCCCGTGATAGGCCAGCCGTGCCGGGCCGCCCATGATCACCACATCGCCCGAGCTCAGCCAGATCGACTCGGTCTTGCCGCCGCGCGTGGTGTTGCCGATGCGGAACAGGGCGTCGTCGCCCAATGATATTGACAGAACCGGCCACGAGAAATCGGCCTCATCCTTGTCCTGGTGCAGGCCCATCCGGGTGCCTTCGCCGTAGTAATTGATCAAACAGCAATCGGGTTTCCGGTCCGCGCCAGTTAAGTCCTGCCAGATCGCCAAAATCTCATCCGGAATCGCGGGCCATGTCATGCCCTTTGGATGGCTGTCCTGATACCGATACCCCGTCCGATCTGTGACCCAGCCCAACGCCCCGGCCGAGGTCATGCGCACCGACATCTCCTTGCCCGAAGGCGTGACGGGCCGATAGAGCGGCGCAGCTTTCAGAATCGGTCGTAGCAGGTCAATCAAACCAGCTTGCGCCACCGCATCCAGATAGCCCTTGCGGATATCAAATCCGCGCAAAAGCAGCCGCGCCATTCAAGATTCCCCAAACCTTGCCAAAACCTTGCCAAAAAAGGCCGCAGAATCCCTAAAACCAGCGTTTCTGAACGCTTGCAGGCCCCTGATCTCGTCCTTATATACGCCTCGACGCGCGATGGTGTAGTGCTGTCGCGCACAACAATCGGGGGCAGGATGCCGCAACGGGTCCAACCCTCGGGACATCGCCTTGAAGAGAAAGGGATTGAAAATATGGGAAAAGTAATCGGGATTGACCTCGGTACCACCAACTCGTGTGTGGCCATCATGGACGGCTCGCAGCCGAAGGTCATCGAAAACGCCGAAGGGGCGCGGACCACGCCCTCGATCGTCGCCTTCACCGAAGATGAGCGACTGGTCGGTCAGCCTGCAAAACGTCAGGCGGTCACCAACCCCGACAACACGATCTTTGGCGTCAAGCGTCTGATCGGTCGTCGTGTGGATGATGCCGAAGTCGAAAAAGACAAGAAAATGGTGCCGTATGCCATCGTTGATGGCGGCAATGGCGACGCGTGGGTTGAAGCCCGCGGTGAAAAGTACTCCCCAAGCCAGATCTCGGCCTTCACTCTGGGCAAGATGAAGGAAACCGCCGAAAGCTATCTGGGTGAGGACGTCACGCAGGCGGTCATCACCGTTCCGGCATACTTCAACGACGCGCAGCGTCAGGCCACCAAAGACGCCGGCAAAATCGCCGGTCTGGAAGTGCTGCGGATCATCAACGAACCGACAGCGGCTGCTCTGGCCTATGGTCTGGACAAAGAAGAAACCCAAACCATCGCGGTTTATGACCTTGGTGGTGGTACCTTCGACGTGACCATTCTGGAAATCGACGACGGCCTGTTCGAGGTTAAGTCGACCAACGGTGACACCTTCCTGGGTGGTGAAGACTTTGACATGCGCATCGTCAACTACCTGGCAGATGAGTTCAAAAAGGAACACGGTGTCGATCTTTCTGCTGACAAGATGGCCCTGCAGCGTCTGAAAGAAGCCGCTGAAAAAGCCAAGATCGAACTGTCTTCGACTTCGCAGACTGAAATCAACCAGCCGTTCATCTCGATGGGTTCGAACGGTCAGCCGCTGCACATGGTCATGAAACTGACCCGTGCCAAGCTGGAATCGCTGGTTGGCGATCTGATCAAAAAGTCGATGAAGCCTTGCCAGGCTGCCTTGAAAGACGCGGGCCTGTCGGCTGGCGACGTGGACGAAGTTGTTCTGGTCGGTGGTATGACTCGCATGCCGAAAGTGATCGAAGAGGTCACCAAGTTCTTCGGTAAAGAGCCGCACAAGGGTGTGAACCCGGACGAAGTGGTTGCCATGGGCGCCGCCATTCAGGCTGGTGTTCTGCAGGGTGACGTCAAAGACGTGGTTCTGCTGGACGTGACTCCGCTGTCGCTGGGTATCGAGACGCTGGGTGGCGTGTTCACCCGTCTGATCGACCGCAACACCACGATCCCGACCAAAAAGTCTCAGGTCTTCTCGACCGCCGAGGATAACCAGAACGCCGTGACCATCCGCTGTTTCCAGGGTGAGCGCGAAATGGCTGCGGACAACAAGATCCTGGGTCAGTTCAATCTGGAAGAGATCCCGCCCGCACCGCGCGGAATGCCTCAGATCGAGGTGACTTTTGACATCGATGCCAACGGCATTGTCTCGGTTTCGGCCAAGGACAAAGGCACGGGCAAAGAGCAGAAGATCACTATCCAGGCTTCGGGCGGTCTGTCGGATGAAGATATCGACAAGATGGTCAAGGACGCCGAGGAAAACGCCGAGGCGGACAAGGCCCGCAAAGAGCTGGTCGAAGCCAAGAACCAGGCCGAAAGCCTTGTCCACGCGACCGAGAAATCGATCGAGGAACATGGCGACAAGGTCGACCCGTCGACCGTCGAAGCGATCGAGCTGGCCGTTGCCGCGCTCAAGGATGAGCTGGAAACGGACAATGCTGACAAGATCAAGTCGGGCATCCAGAACGTCACCGAGGCGGCCATGAAGCTGGGCGAAGCCATCTACAAGGCGCAAGCGGAAGAGGGCGAAGAAGAGCCTGCTGCCGCCGATGAAGCGCCGGGTGAAGATGACATCGTCGACGCCGAGTTCGAAGATCTGGACGACGACAAGCGTAACTAACGGGTAACCGGGCCAATTTGGGCCGGTCCGGTTGCCGGGCCGGCCCGATTACGTTGAGGCAGAAGGAAATACTGATGTCCAAACGCGACTATTACGAAGTGCTCGGCGTGTCCAAGGGCGCTTCTGCGGATGAGATCAAGAAAGGCTTTCGCAAGAAAGCTAAGGAATTGCATCCCGATCGCAACAAGGACAATCCTGATGCCGAGTCGCAGTTCAAAGAGGCCAATGAGGCCTATGATGTACTGCGCGATGCCGATAAAAAGGCCGCCTATGACCGCTTTGGCCACGCCGCGTTTGAAAACGGCATGGGGGGCGGAGGCCGCCCCGGTGGCGGCTTTGGCGGGCAAGGCGATTTCTCCAGCGCATTCTCGGATGTATTCGACGACCTGTTCGGCGACTTCATGGGTGGTCAGCGCGGAGGCGGCGGACGCCGCGCCGCACGCGGGTCGGACTTGCGTTATAACCTGCGCGTGACGCTGGAAGAGGCCTATGCAGGCCTGCAAAAAACCATCAACGTGCCCACGGCTGTTGCCTGTTCTTCTTGCGAGGGCACGGGGGCCGAAGGTGGTGTCGAACCAACGGCTTGTCCGACCTGTTCCGGCATGGGCAAGGTTCGCGCACAGCAAGGTTTCTTTACAGTCGAACGCACCTGCCCGACCTGTTCCGGTCTTGGGCAGATCATCAAAAACCCCTGTAAATCCTGCGGTGGCGCTGGTCGTGTCGAAAAAGAACGCGCCTTGTCGGTGAACATCCCTGCTGGCGTCGAGACCGGCACCCGCATCCGTCTGGCGGGCGAGGGCGAGGCTGGAATGCGCGGTGGTCCTCCGGGCGATCTTTATATCTTCGTCGAAGTGTCCGAGCACAAACTGTTCGAACGCGACAGCGTAAACCTCTATTGCCGCGTGCCGGTCAGAATGGCCAAGGCCGCGCTGGGCGGATCTATCGAGGTGCCGACCATCGACGGCGGTCGCGGCCGCGTTCAGATCCCTGCAGGCAGCCAGTCTGGCCGCCAGATGCGCCTGCGCGGCAAAGGCATGCCTGCCCTGCGCGGCGGCGGTGTCGGCGACATGTTCATCGAGCTGGCTGTGGAAACGCCGGTAAACCTGACCAGCCGCCAAAAAGATCTGCTGCGCGAGTTTGACGATCTGGGCGAAGATAACCACCCGGAATCAAAAAGCTTCTTCTCTTCGGTCAAATCCTTTTGGGATGGCATGAAGGGCTGAACCGCTTCAAAAAAGGGGGCTCTGCCCCCGCCGCCCTTCGGGCGTCTCCCTTGGGATATTCATAGCCAGATGAAGCGGGGGATCCGTTCTTCATCTGGCCCCAAATATCCCGGAGCGCGAGGCAGAGCCTCGCAAAATCCCCTTGATTCTTTGCGCCCCACCTGAGATGGTCCGCGCCAACCGTTGGGGTGCCCTTTCAAGGGGCTGAGAGCTGCTGTTGCATCAACCCATCGAACCTGATCCGGGCAATACCGGCGGAGGGAACGGTCTTACACTGAGCAGACGTTTTCCACGCCTCCGTTGCCCCTAAACAGATGGAGCATGCGGATGGCGCCTATTGCGTTGACAATCGCGGGGTCGGACAGTGGCGGCGGGGCTGGGATTCAGGCCGACCTTAAGGCCATGTCGGCCTTGGGCGTTTACGGTGCCAGCGTCATAACCGCCGTGACCGCGCAGAATACGCGGGCCGTGACGGCTGTGCACGGTATACCGCTCGACGTTATCGCAGCGCAGATCGATGCGGTTCTCAGTGACTTGAACGTTCGGGCCATCAAGATCGGCATGCTGGCCACGCCCGACATTATCCACACGGTGGCGAGTGCAATTTCCGAGTTTGATGGTCCGGTCGTGCTCGATCCGGTCATGATCGCCAAGTCGGGGGATGCTCTGCTGGCAGATGAGGCGGTGCAGACGCTGCGTGAGGTTCTTCTCCCGCGCGCCACCGTATTGACCCCCAATCTGCCTGAGGCCGCGCGCCTGCTTGAGCAATCTGTGGCAGAATCGCCCGATGACATGGTTGCACAGGGACGGGCGTTGTGTGCGCTGGGTGCAAAATCTGTTCTGATGAAGGGTGGACATGGCGCCGGGGATGTCTGTCATGATCTGCTGATTGACGCATTGGGCCCGTTGCACGAATTTAAGGCGCCGCGGCAACACACCAGGAACACGCATGGTACTGGATGTACCCTATCCTCTTCGATTGCGGCTGGACTGGCACAAGGCCTTTCGCTTGAGGGGGCGGTTTCTCAGGCGCATGAGTATTTGCAGGGCGCAATCTTGGCGGCGGATGATCTGAGGATCGGTCGGGGTCACGGGCCGGTGCATCACTTTCATCGGGTCTGGTCCGCGTGACTGTCTGGTCCGTCATAGGGGCAGGCGTCGCCGGTCTTGCGGTGGCCAGTGAGATGTCTTCGCGCGGGGCGCGGGTGCAGGTGTTTGATCCTGGTGGTTCTCCGGGTCCGCATGGATGTTCCTGGTGGGCCGGGGGGATGCTGGCCCCTTGGTGTGAGTTTGAAAACGCCGAAGAGCCGGTTTTGCGCCTGGGTCAGCAAGCCATCGATTGGTGGGCGACGCGGACTAGGATGGATCGCCGGGGGACGCTGGTTGTGGCCAATGCCCGGGACCTGCCGGATCTGCGCCGCTTTGCGCGTCGAACGCATGGCTTTGAGGAGGTGGCGCACGACGATATCTCCACGTTAGAGCCTGATTTGCATGGATTTGGTAAAGGCCTCTATTTCACGGATGAGGCTCATGTCGATCCGCGCCAGGCGTTGCAGGACTTATATCGTGACCTGAAAGATCAGGGCGTCACCTTTCATCAGAAACTCGCCCCTGCGCGGCTTGAGAACGCGATTGATTGCCGGGGGCTGCACGCGCGTGAGGTTCTGCATGATCTGCGCGGCGTGAAGGGTGAGATGCTGGTAATCCGCTGCTCGGATGTGGTGCTGACGCGACCTGTGCGTCTGCTGCACCCGCGCATGCCGCTCTATATCGTGCCGCGTGGTGATGGTGTCTATATGCTGGGCGCGACGATGATCGAATCCGAGGACAGCAGCCGGATCACGGCGCGGTCGATGCTCGAATTGCTCAGCGCGGCCTATGCGTTGAACCCGGCCTTTGGTGAGGCGGAGGTGCTGGAGATCGGCGTCGATCTGCGCCCCGCTTTTCCGGATAACCTGCCACGTATCCGGCGCTTGGGTCGGACAATCTATGCCAACGGGCTGTACCGCCACGGCTATCTGCTCGCCCCGGCATTGGCAAAAGGCGTGGCTGATTTGGCGCTTGAGAACAAACATTCGGAGATGGTCGATGAAGATCGTGCTTAACGGCGAGGCGCGCGAAGTGCGGGCCGAAACTCTGACCGAGCTGTTGGAGGAATGCGGTTTTTCGGGCCGCGTCGCCACCGCTGTGAACGAAGATTTCGTGCCCTCCAGCCTGCGCATCGCCCACAAACTGACGGATGGCGACCGGGTTGAAGTGGTCGCGCCGATGCAGGGGGGCTGAGGATGAAGACATTCTATGGAACCGAACTGCCCAACCCGCTGATGCTGGGCACCGCGCAATATCCCAGCCCCGCGATTCTGGAGCAAGCCTTCCGCGACAGCGGGGCAGGGGTGGCGACGGTTTCCCTGCGCCGGGAATCCGGGGCCGGGCAGACGTTTTGGCAGATGATTCAGGACCTTGGCGTGCTGATCCTGCCCAATACGGCTGGGTGCCATACAGTGAAAGAGGCGGTGACTACCGCCCAGATGGCGCGCGAAGTCTTCGACACCAACTGGATCAAGCTGGAACTGATCGGTCACACTGACAGCCTGCAACCGGATGTGTTCCAACTGGTCGAGGCTGCGCGCATCCTGACCGAGGACGGGTTTCAGGTTTTCCCCTACACCACCGATGATCTGATTGTGGGCGAACGCCTGCTTGAGGCCGGGTGCGAGGTGCTGATGCCCTGGGGTGCACCCATCGGCTCGGGTCGCGGGCTGAACAATGAATACGCTCTGCGTGCGATGCGGGCGGAATTCCCCGATGTGCCGCTGGTGATCGACGCGGGTATTGGACTGCCCAGCCACGCTGCGCACGCGATGGAGCTGGGTTATGACGCCGTTCTGCTGAACACCGCCGTGGCTCGCGCCGGTGATCCGGGGATGATGGCCCGCGCCATGATGCGCGCGATTGAGGCCGGGCAAATGGCCCATCAGGCCGACCCGATTGAGGCGCGCGATATGGCGGAACCCTCGACCCCCGTGATTGGAAAGGCCTTCCTGTCATGACACTGGACCGTTTCTATCCGATCTTTGATCACGTGGACTGGCTGCAGCGGATGCTGCCTTTGGGCGTGAAGCTGGTGCAGCTGCGAGTGAAGGACCAGCCCGATGCGGTGGTGCGCGAGCAGATCGCACTCGCACGAGACCTTTGCCGTGCTCAGGGTGCTGTTCTGGTGGTGAATGACTATTGGCAAATGGCCATCGATCTGGGCTGTGACTGGATTCATCTGGGGCAGGAGGATCTGGACGATGCCGACCTTACCGCTATCCGAAAAGCCGGCCTGAAACTGGGCGTTTCAACCCATGACGATGATGAGCTTGAGCGTGTTCTGGCCATGGACCCGGACTATGTCGCGCTGGGGCCGGTCTATCCGACCATCCTGAAAAAGATGAAGTGGCATCAGCAAGGCTTGCCGCGCGTGACCGAATGGAAGGCACGCGTCGGGGACATTCCCTTGGTCGGTATCGGCGGGATGAGCGTTGAACGTGCGCCGGGTGTGCTGGATGCTGGGGCAGACATCGTCTCGGTTGTCACGGATATCACCCTGAACACCGACCCCGAGGCGCGCGTGCGTCAGTGGATCGAGGTCACCAGATGAGCCGCTACGCCCGCCAGACCTTGCTGCCCGAAGCAGGGGCCGAGGGGCAGGCCCGCCTCGCGTCGGCTCATGTGCTGGTCATCGGCGCGGGTGGTCTGGCTGCTCCGGCGCTTCCTTTGCTTACCGGGGCCGGGATCGGGCAGATTACGATCGTCGATGGCGATACCGTTGATCTGTCGAACCTGCATCGTCAAACCTTGTTTACTGAGGCGGACTGCGGGCGCTTCAAAGCGGATGTCGCGGCTGATCGTTGCCGGGCGCTGAATGGCGAGATCGAGCTTGCCGGTCAAAAACAGGCTCTAACAAGCGTGAATGCCGCTTCCATGGTGGCGCAGGCGGATGTGATCCTCGACTGCGCAGATAGCTATGCGGCCAGCTATATCCTGTCGGACACCTGTCTGGCCCAGGGTAAACCGCTGATCAGCGCCTCGGTGCTGGGCCTGTCTGGCTATGTTGGCGGGTTTTGCGGCGGTGCCCCGTCGTTGCGTGCCTTGTTCCCGGACGCACCGGACAGTGGGGCCAGCTGCGCGACCGCTGGGGTTCTGGGTCCGGTCGTGGGCATCATCGGTGCGACGCAGGCGCAGATGACGCTGAACCTGATCCTTGGCATCCAGCCATCGCCGCAGGGTCAGATGGTGCAATATGATGGCCGTACCCTGCGCAGCAGCAGTTTCCGGTTCGACGATGCGCCCGAGCCGAACAGCTGTTTTCGCTTCCTTTCGGCCGACCAACTGACGACAGATGACCAGATTGTTGACCTGCGCAGTCACGACGAAGCGCCCATCCCCGTGCATCCCGGCGCGGCGCGCGTTTCGCCGGATAAACTGCATGAAATAGACCCTAATAATGGCAAACGGCTTGCACTGTGCTGTGCCACCGGTCTGCGTGCATGGCGCGCGGCTGAAAAGATTCAACCGGATTGGCCGGGCGAGATTGTCCTCGTCGCGGCCTCAACCTCGTGAATGAAAAGGAAACGCGAGATATGAAGAAACTGATCGCTGCAATCGCCCTGCTGGCCGCCGCGCCCGCCTGGGCCGAGGACAAGATGACCGTCCTGCTGGACTGGTTCATCAACCCCGACCATGGCCCCATCATCGTAGCGCAGGAAAACGGCTATTTCGCCGAACAGGGTCTTGAGGTCGAAATCGTCCCGCCCGCCGACCCGTCCGCGCCGCCGCGTCTGGTGGCCGCCGGACAGGCCGATTTGGCCGTGTCTTACCAGCCGCAACTGCATCTGCAGATCCATGAGGGCCTGCCCCTGAAACGCGTCGGCACGCTGGTTGCAACCCCGCTCAACTGCCTGCTGGTGCTGGAAGACGGCCCGATCAAATCGCCCGCCGACCTCAAAGGCAAGAAAATCGGCTTTTCGGTCGCGGGTGTGGAAGAGGCTGTTCTGAGCACGGTTCTCGGCAAATACGGCGTAGCGCTGGATGAGGTTGAGCTGATCAACGTGAATTTCTCGCTTTCGCCCTCGCTGATGACCGGTCAGGTTGATGCCGTGATCGGTGCCTATCGCAATTTCGAACTGAACCAGATGGATATCGAAGGTGTTCCCGGCACCTGCTTCTATATCGAGGAAGAAGGCGTGCCGCCCTATGACGAGCTGATCTATGTGGCCAACCCCGAGACCATGGATATCGACAAGGTGACCCGCTTCCTCGCCGCAACCGAGAAGGCGACGCAATATATCGTCAACAACCCCGAAAAAAGCTGGGAGATCTTCTCGGGCACCTCGCCCGAATTGCAGGACGAGCTGAACGCCCGCGCCTGGGTCGACACGCTGCCGCGCTTTGCGCTGCGTCCTGCGGGCCTTGAGGCTGGTCGCTATGCGCGGTTCGAAGCCTTCCTGAAGGATAGCGGCATGATAGACAGCATCAACCCTGTCAGCGACATCGCCATCGACGTGACCGCGCAATGAGCGATTTTGGCAAAGCCTTCAAGCTGATGCGTGATGCGGCGCAAGGGCCGTGGCGGGACTACACCCGCCACGCTTTTGTCGAAGGTATGAAAGACGGGATGCTGCCGCGTGAGGCGTTCCTGCATTACCTGCGGCAGGACTACGTGTTTCTGATCCACTTCTCCCGCGCCTGGGCGCTGGCGGTGGTGAAATCGGAAACGCATTCCGAGATGCTGACTGCCGTGGGCACCGTAAATGCGCTGGTTGCCGAAGAAATGCAGCTGCATATCGGCATTTGCGAAGCAGCGGGCATTTCGCAGGAGGAGTTGTTCGCCACCCCCGAACGCGCCGAAAATCTCGCCTATACCCGCTTTGTGCTAGAGGCCGGGTACAGTGGCGATCTGCTCGACCTTCTGGCGGCGCTTGCGCCCTGCGTCATGGGCTATGGCGAGATCGGCAAGCGGCTGGCGGTCGAGGCGACGTCTGAGACCTATCGCGACTGGATCAGCACCTATGCCGGTGAAGACTACCAGGGCGCGTGCAAAGCGGTCGGCGCGCTTCTGGATGATGCTCTAACAAGGCGTATTGGGGCAGATTTTAAGGCCTCACCGCGCTGGGAACGCCTTTGCCAGACCTTCCGCACCGCGACCGAGTTGGAGGTGAATTTCTGGCAGATGGGCCTGACCCCATGACCCCGGCGCCCGATCTGTCCATCAGCGGCACGGCCACCATCGACGGGGCGACGCTATTCGCTCCGTTGACCCTGACCCTTGGGGCCGGGGCGTGGACCTGCCTGCTGGGCGGATCGGGCGTGGGCAAAACAACCGTCTTGCGGCTGATTGCGGGGCTGGAGACCGGGGCCGAATTCTCAGGCCAGATCACTGCCAGCGATGGGCAATCGGTCCCGGATCGGGTGGCCTATATGGCGCAGGACGATCTGCTGCTGCCTTGGGCGACGGTGGCGCAGAATGTCTCGCTGGGCGCGCGCCTGCGGGGTGAGGCGATCGATCTGGACCGTCGTGAGCGCCTGATCGCGCGGATGCGCCTGCAAGATCATATGACCAAGAAGCCCGCCGAGCTGTCAGGCGGCCAGCGTCAGCGCGTGGCCCTTGCCCGCACGCTGATGGAAGACCGCCCCATCGTGTTGCTGGACGAACCATTCTCGGCACTCGATGCCCGCACCCGCGCTGATATGCAGGATCTGGCCGCCGAGGTGCTGCAGGGCCGGACCGTTCTGCTTGTCACCCATGACCCGGCAGAAGCCGCGCGTCTGGGCCAATCGATCACCGTGATGACGCAGCAGGGTCTGACGCCCTGCGACCCCCCGAAAGCTCCGGCCCCGCGCCACGTGGACGATCTTGAAACGCTTGAAACCCAAGGCGCTTTGCTACGGCTGCTGCGTGAGGGGGCGGTATGAAGTACCTCTCTGCCCTCGCCGCGACCCTGTTTGCCCTTGCCATCTGGCAAGGCATCGTCTCGATCACCGGGTTGCCCAAATTCATCCTGCCCGGACCTGCCGTCGTTGCCGAGACCTGGTGGCAGAACCGCTGGCTGATTGCCGAACACACCTGGATCACGGCCATCGAAGTGCTGATCGGTCTGGCCTGTGGCACGCTTCTGGGTGTGGTCACAGCGCTGCAGCTGGCCAATTCGCGGGCGGCGCGCGTGTTGGTGCAGCCGATGCTGGTGTTCACGCAGGCGCTGCCGGTCTTTGCATTGGCCCCGCTACTGACGCTGTGGCTGGGCTACGGCCTCTGGTCGAAGGTGGCGATGGCGGTGCTGATCATTTATTTCCCGATCACCTCATCTTTCTTTGACGGGCTGATGCGGACGCCGCCGGGCTATCTGGATCTGGCCCGAACGATGCAGGCCAGCAAGCGGTCGGTTCTTTGGCACATTCGTATCCCTGCCGCCCTGCCGTCGCTGGCCTCGGGGATGCGGTTGGCGGCGGTTTATGCGCCCATCGGGGCGGTGATCGGCGAGTGGGTCGGCTCCTCGCAGGGGCTGGGTTATCTGATGCTGCTGGCCAATGGTCGTGCAAAGACCGACCTGATGTTTGCCGCGATGCTGACATTGGGCGTGTTTTCGATTGTGCTGCACATGGTTGTCCGCCGCGCCACGGCGCGCATGGCGGGCGAGATGCGTTAACCATTCGGAAACTGATTCTGCGTCAGGGTAGGCCCATGACACAGGACGCCTTTGCCGAAGCCCCCATGCTGTTCGACACAGACGAAGCGCCGGCGCAGCCGCTGCCCGGTGGTCGGTTACCCTCCTACATCAAAGACCACCGCAAGCGGCTGCGCGAACGGTTCATGTCGGGCGGCTCGTCCGCGATGCCGGATTATGAACTGTTGGAGCTGGTCCTGTTCCGGTCCATCCCCCGGCAGGATGTGAAACCGCTGGCCCGGCTGCTGATGGATGCATTCGGCGATTTCAACCGGGTGCTGACTGCGCCCGAAGAACGGCTGCGCCAGATCAAGGGCGTCGGGGACACCGTGATCACCGATCTGAAAATCCTTGAGGCCTGCGCGCATCGCATGGCCCGCGCAAGGGTGATGCAGAAGCACGTGATCTCGGGTTGGGACGCCCTGTTGGACTATTGCCACACGACGATGGCGCATCGCGAGATTGAGCAGTTTCGCGTGTTTTATCTGGATCGCAAGAATGCGCTGATCGGGGATGAGGAACAGGCCAAAGGCACCGTCGATCACGTTCCGGTCTACCCGCGCGAGGTGGCCAAACGCGCGCTGGAGCTCAACGCTTCGGCCTTGATCCTGGTTCACAATCATCCGTCAGGCGATCCGACGCCCTCGCAATCGGATATTGATATGACCAACCGGATACAGGATGCCTGCTCGGCGCTGGGACTAACCCTGCATGATCATCTGATCATCGGAAAATCGACCGAGCTGAGCTTCCGCTCGCAAGGGTATCTGTGACGGTTACTGCACCCAGACCTCGACTCGGCGGTTTACCTTGCGGCCCCATTCGGTGTCATCGCAGGCCATTGGCATGGCTTCGCCAAAGCCCTCGGTCGTGATCTCGACACTATCGGGCATGTTGGTTTCAACCGCAGCCAGTACCAAATTGCGAACGGTCTGGGCACGCCGCAGGGCGATCCTCGTATTTGCGTCGGCACCGCCCACCCCGTCACTGAACCCGACAAAGCTCAGCTTGCGCACGTCCAGAGCGCCGCTTTCCAATGCCTGGGCCAATTGCAGAATGTTCGAGCGTGACTGGGCATCAGGGCGGGATGACCCCGGCTCGAACCGGAAGGACAGCGACAGTCGGGTCATCGGGCGCAAGACCTCGATCATGCGTTGCAGCGCGTCCAGACCGACCTCGGTGCCGCCGGTTGCGATGGCGTTGGCCAGCCGGTCGCCCTGCAGGCCAAGGCGGATGGCTTCGGGCGACTGATCGACAAATCCGGCCTGCCGGATCACCAACTGCGCCTCGGGGCTTTGCGTATAGGACAAAAACTGCCGCGCGAGTTTGGGCAGGCGGTGTTGTGGCAGATACAGGAACATCGGCGCGGTCAGCGGGTAATCTTCGGTCTTTACCGATTGGCGCGTCGCCATGATGGCATGACCACATCCGCCGGCCAGCGGCAACACGCGCGCAATACCGGTCTCGGCAAGGCTGGCAATACCAATGGCAAATGGGTCGTCCGAGACCACGCGCACCAGATCGCTGTTGCGGGGATGACGCGTGATTGCCTCGGCCAGCGTGGCATCCACTGGCTTCATAAGCAGATCGTCCACCGCTTGTGCCAGCCCCGATCCGGGCACCGTAAGGTTCAGCGCAATCGGCGCGTCCGGCCCGCCCAGATCAGCCCAGTTGATGATCTCACCCGCAAATACCCGCGCCAGATCAGCGGCCGAGATCTGCTGTACCGGATTATCCGCAGACACAACCGGCACCATTGCGTCCAGCGCCAGAACGCGGGATCTGCGCGGATGGGTCAGGTCACCCAGCCCTGCCTCACGTGTCAGGTCCTGCTCGGTATCCCGTATCTCGCGTTGGGCCAGAACGATATCCGTGGTGTTTTCGACCAGATCGACAAAGCCTTGCCCGGTATCGGTTGCGCGCAGGATCAAGCGGGCCAGCGGGGCCTGCCGATCCGGCTGGTGCAGCGCATAGGTGGTTCCATCCTGTGAATGCGCAACCTCAAGCGCTTCTTGCGCGGCAAAGCCCCGAATCAGCGCAGGCAGCAGCGTTTCGGCCATGACAGATGCGCCGGACATGCGAATCTCGGCCACGAAATCGGTCAGGTTGGGGCAGGCGGGGCCGTCACATGTTACACCCGAGCCGTCGACCGTCAGCTCTCCGAACTGGGTGTCGACCCGGTAGAATTCGCCATCATAGCCCAGCAAAGTGCCCACCACCTCAACCTTGCCGTCATGTGAGGTCAGGGTGATGTCCTGCGCGATTGCACCCGTTGCGCCGGGCAAGACAAATAGCGCAGCTATCGCCGCACGAAAAAATGTCATGAGGAAGTGTCGACCTGCCAGCTGTTTATTTTGCAGCGATTGTCAGGTCTGAGAACAGATTATTCAACACCAGAAAATCACCAGTCGCGTCACAGCCGGGTATTTCCAGCGTCAGATCGCGCGAGCGCAGACGTTGATCGGCGCGCCATTCCAACGATTGCACATGCAGATCTGCACCGCAATTGGCTTCCGTCACTTCGGCTTCGACCGACAGCGCGATCGATCCGGCCTCGATCCCGGTATTGGTCGGGAATGAATAGACCTCGATACTGTGCGCCTTCTCCGAATCGCCCTGGCCCAGATGGATCACGGAACCCGCGCCACCGGCCTCGGAACCGGACCAGACATGGCCGTTTTCGCCATAGCTGGCACCGAATTCGAGCGCATGCAGTTGAAGGTCGGTCTCGCCCTCCCATTGCAGCGCAACGCGGTTATAAGTCTTGATCTCGGGCACGTGGGTCGTGGCCACGGTGCCTTTCTGATCAGAGAAGGAAATCAGGAAAATGGCGTATTCCGCCATCGCCGGTACCGTCAGGTCCAGCCGGCCAAGCGCATCCGTGCGGGTCGAAAACACCAACCCGCTGTGATGAATCTCGATCGGTTGATCCATATGACAAGGCGCTTTGACCCGAAGCCGGACATTCGCGCCGGGTACGGCCATTGCACGCGCGCTCAGGTCACAGTTCGAGGGGAAGCGTGGCTGAACACGCGATGTCAGAGGGGCGTCGGGTAATACATCTTTACGTGCGGCGGTCGGGGTCGATGAGGTCAGCACAACAGCTTCGAGCCCTGACAGGCCCACCGATTGCTGCGCGATCGAAGCAACACGTTCCGAGCCCGCATCAGGCGCGGGGTGCTGAGCGGATTCGCTCTGCATCAAGTATCCGATAGCCAGGGCGCAGGCAACGGTTCCGCCCGTGGTCACGTAGTTCTTTATTACAAACAAGACACCCTCCCCAGTTGAAGGAGCGAGTCGCAATTTGACCCTCAATCACGGCCAATATGTGGCCGCGAGGCGGACTCATTGTGTCGGATAGAAGGTGACCTTAGGTCAGCCTACCATGACAATGCTTGAATTTCTTGCCCGATCCACAGGGGCATCTGTCATTGCGCGAGGGGTTACCCCAGGTTGAAGGATCATCTTCGACAAACCCCGGTCGTGCATCGCCCGAAGCTTCGGCTTCGGCAACCGCTTCGGCCTGATCTGCCGCCTGATCCACTGCCTGTTGTGCCTGCGCTTGCTGTGCCTGCATCTGCGCCAGCATCTCTTTCTGCTCTTCTTCGGTCAGTGGGCGGACGCGCGACAATTGCTGTGTCACCGTCTCACGCAGGCTGTCGAGCATACCTTCGAACAGCTGGAAGCTTTCGTTCTTGTATTCGTTCAGCGGATCGCGCTGGGCGTAACCCCGGAAGCCAACGACCGAGCGCAGATGTTCCAGCGTCAGCAGGTGCTCGCGCCATTTTCCGTCGATGGTCTGCAGCAGAACCTGCTTCTCGATGTTGCGCATGTTCTCGGGGCCAAAAGCAGCCGCCTTCTGCGCCATCATCTCATCGGCGGCGTTGATCAGACGCTCGCGCACCTGTTCATCATCCACGCCTTCCTCGGCGGCCCAGTCCTGAACCGGCGCGTCAATGGTCAGCTTGTCCTTGATCGCCTCATGCAGCCCGTCCGTGTCCCATTGATCGGCGTAGGATTTCGGTGGCATGTATTCGTCGATCAGATCGTCGATCACCTGTTCGCGCATGTCCGAGACGATTTCCGACAGGTCATCCGAGGACATGATCTCGCGGCGCTGGCTGAACACCACCTTCCGCTGGTCGTTCATCACATCATCAAATTTCAAAACGTTTTTGCGCATGTCGAAGTTACGGCCTTCGACCTTGGACTGCGCCCGTTCCAGCGATTTGTTCACCCAGGGGTGAATGATCGCCTCGCCTTCTTTCATGCCCAGCGTGGTCAGAACCTTATCCAACCGTTCCGAGCCGAAGATGCGCATCAGGTCATCTTCGAGGCTCAGGTAGAACACGGTGCGGCCCGGGTCACCCTGACGGCCCGAACGACCCCGCAACTGGTTGTCGATGCGGCGGCTTTCGTGACGCTCGGACGCCATCACATAGAGACCACCGGCTGTCAGAACCTTTTCCTTTTCTTCCGCGTGGCGGGCCTCTTCGGCTGCGCGCAGCTGGGCCGGGTCGGCCTCGGGGTTCTCGGCCAGCGCCTGCAGCACCTTCATCTCGACATTGCCGCCGAGCTGAATGTCAGTGCCGCGACCGGCCATGTTGGTGGCGATGGTCACTGCGCCCAATCTGCCCGCATCGGCCACGATCTGCGCTTCCTGCTCGTGCTGGCGGGCGTTCAGAACGTTGTGCGCGATGCCTTCCTTCTGCAGCATCTGGCTCAGCACTTCGGATTTTTCGATAGACGTTGTACCCAGCAAGACCGGCTGGCCCGTTTCCTGAGCCTTCTTGGTTTCCTCAATCATCGCGCCGTATTTCTCACCGGCGGTGCGATAGACCTGATCGTCTTCGTCAAGACGCGCAATGGGTTTGTTGGTCGGCACTTCGACCACACCCAGACCATAGATTTCGGCAAATTCCTCGGCTTCGGTCAGGGCCGTACCGGTCATGCCGCCCAGCTTGTCATACAGGCGGAAATAGTTCTGGAAGGTCACGCTGGCCAGCGTCACGTTCTCGGGCTGGATTTGCACGCCTTCCTTGGCCTCGATGGCCTGGTGCAGACCTTCGGACAGGCGGCGGCCCGGCATCATGCGGCCGGTGAATTCATCGATCAGCACCACGTTGCCATCACGAACAATGTAATCCTTGTCGCGCTGGAACAGCTTATGGGCGCGCAGGCCCTGATTGACGTGGTGCACCACGGTCGTGCTTTCCGGATCGTACAGCGAATGCCCCTCGGGGATCAGACTCGCAGCGATCAGCTGCTGCTCAAGAAACTCGTTGCCCTCATCGGTGAAAGTCACGTTGCGGGACTTCTCGTCCAGCGTGAAATGATCGTCGCTCAGCGACGGGATCAGCGCATCTATGGCGGTGTACAGATCCGAGCGGTCCTGCGACGGGCCCGAGATGATCAGTGGCGTACGTGCCTCATCAATCAGGATCGAATCCACCTCGTCGACAATCGCGAAATTGTGGTGCTTCTGATAGACCTGCTCCAGATCCGCCTTCATGTTGTCGCGCAGATAGTCGAAGCCCAGCTCGTTATTGGTGGCATAGGTGATGTCGCATTTATACGCGGCCATCTTCTCGGCATCGGGCTGGCCCGACCAGATCACGCCGGTGGTCATGCCCACGGCGGCGAACACCTTGCCCATCCATTCCGAGTCACGCTTGGCCAGGTATTCGTTCACCGTGACCACATGCACGCCCTTGCCGGTCAGCGCATTCAGATAAGCGGGGAAGGTGGCGACCAGTGTCTTGCCCTCACCTGTTTTCATCTCCGAGATATTGCCCTGATGCAGGAAGGCACCGCCCATCAGCTGCACGTCAAACGCCCGCAGACCCAATGCCCGCTTGGCCCCTTCGCGCACGTTGGCAAAAGCCTCGGGCAAAAGGGCGTCCAGATTCTCTCCATCCAGCGCGCGTTGGCGCAGCTCGGCGGTCTTTTCGATCAGGCCTTCATCGGACAGTTTCTCAAACTCGGGTTCCAGCGCGTTGATCTTTTCGATCAGGGGGCGGGTCGCCTTGATCTTGCGGTCGTTCGGTGTTCCGAACACCTTTTTGGCGAGCGTTCCGAGTCCCAGCATGTTCACTCCAGCGGATCTGTTCTTATCGTGGTTGCGACAGGCTTGCCCACCTTGCGCGCAACCCATAGATACGGGGGGTGAAAGGCGGCCCTGTCCAAGGCTTCAAAGCGATGTAAGCGGCAGGTTCTGAAGTGTCAACGCTGCGCCCTGTCGCGGCAAAGAAATAGGATGATTCCATGCCCAAAGGCCTCACTTTTCTGCCATCGCTGGCGCTTGCTGCCGTGATGGCTCTGCCGCTGGCCGCCCAAACCGCACCGGATGCGTCAACTGTTGTAGCACGCGTCAATGACGACGAAATCACATTGGGTCACGTCATCGCTACCGCATCGGCTCTGCCCGCGCAGTATCAGCAGCTGGAAGACGACGTTCTGTATGACTTCATCCTTGAACAACTGATCCAGCAGCACCTGCTGAGCCAAGAGCAGGGCGAGCTAAACACCCTGAACGCCTTGCGGCTGGAAAATGAAACCCGTTCGCTGCGCGCGGTGCAGACGGTCGAGGCGATCACCGCCGCCGAAGTGACGGACGAAGCGATCCAGTCTGCCTATGACGCGCAATTCGCCGAGTTTGTAGGCGAAGATGAGTTCAACGCCAGCCACATTCTTGTCGAGACTGAGGAAGAGGCGAACGAGATCAAGACGCAACTCGATGACGGAGCCGATTTCGCCGAACTGGCGAAAGAGAAATCCACGGGTCCCTCGGGCCCCAATGGCGGTTCGCTGGGATGGTTCGGCAAAGGCCAGATGGTGCCTGAATTCGAAAACGCGGTTGTTGCGTTGGAAAAAGGTCAGGTCTCGGACCCGGTACAGACGCAGTTCGGCTGGCACGTGGTGGCATTGAACGACAAGCGCAAATCGGAGGCCCCCGCGCTTGACGCAGTGCGCGGTGATCTGGCCAAGACCATCCGGCAAGAGGCCATTCAGGCCAAGATCGACGAGCTGACCCAGAGCGCTCAGATCGAACGCCCCGCGCTCGACGGTGCCGGCCCCGAGATCGTGCGTCAGCTTGAACTGGTTCAGGAGTAAGCTTCCCGTGGCGACGATTACCAAGGTCTCTCCGCTGGCTCCGGCGGGCTTTCCCGAACTGCCCGCCATCGACGGCGTGCGTTTTGCCACGGTCGAGGCAGGCGTGCGCTATCAGGGCCGTACTGATGTGATGCTGGCGGTGCTCGATCCGGGCACCTCGGTGGCCGGGGTTTTCACCCGCTCCGCTACCCGCGCAGCACCGGTTCTGGATTGTCAGGACAAGATCGGCGGGCCATCTGACGGGCCAGCGGCGATCCTGGTGAACTCAGGCAATGCCAACGCCTTTACCGGCCACTACGGCCAGACCTCGGTAGCCGAGGTGACCGAAGCGGTCGCCAAAGCCACGGGTGTCGCGGTAGAGCGGGTCTTTACCTCCTCCACCGGAGTGATCGGCGAACCGTTGCCCCATGACCGCATCGTCGCACAGCTTGAGACGCTGAAAGCAGGCCTCAGCCGCCACGCGATCAAGGACGCGGCACAGGCGATCATGACCACCGATACCTTCCCCAAAGGGGCCTCCGCTCAGGTCGAGATTGACGGCAAAACAGTCTCTATTGCGGGGATTGCGAAGGGCTCCGGCATGATCGCGCCCGATATGGCGACGATGCTGGTCTATATCTTCACAGATGCTCAGGTCGACCAATCCGCCCTGCAAGTGATGCTGGGTGCGCAGACCGACCGCACCTTCAACTGCATCACTGTCGACAGCGATACCTCGACCTCAGACAGCCTGCTTCTATGCGCGACCGGAGCGTCGGGCGTCGATACAACCGGTAATACCGCCTTTGCGGACGCTCTGGAAACGGTGATGCTGGACCTAGCGCAGCAGGTGGTGCGCGACGGTGAAGGGGCCACGAAATTCGTAGAAATTCGTGTGACCGGAGCGGAAACGGATGCTGACGCCAAAACCCACGGACTGGCCATCGCCAACTCGCCGCTCGTCAAAACCGCCGTCGCGGGCGAAGACCCCAACTGGGGCCGCATCGTCATGGCCATCGGCAAATCCGGCGCCGCCGCCGATCGCGACCATCTGAGCATTTCCTTCGGAGATATCCTCGTCGCCGAAAAAGGTTGGGTTAGCCCCGACTACAGCGAAGACGCCGCCGCCGCTTATATGAAGGGCCAGGACCTTGTGATCGCCGTCGATCTGGGACTTGGCGAGGGCAAATCCACAGTCTGGACCTGCGACCTGACCCACGGCTACATCGAGATCAACGCGGACTACCGTTCATGAAGACAGTATTAGTGTCTGCGGTGGCTCTGATCGACATCGAGGGCCGCGTTCTGCTGGCCCAACGCCCCGAGGGTAAATCCATGGCCGGTCTCTGGGAGTTCCCCGGCGGTAAGATCGAACCCGGCGAAACCCCCGAGGCCGCCCTGATCCGCGAATTGCACGAGGAACTGGGTATCGACACCTGGGCCTCCTGCCTCGCCCCCCTGACCTTCGCCAGCCACAGCTATGACGATTTCCATCTGCTGATGCCGCTGTTCGCCTGTCGCAAATGGGAGGGCATCCCGCAGTCTAAAGAAGGTCAGGCGCTGAAATGGGTGCGTGCAAATGATCTGCGGAACTATCCAATGCCAGCGGCGGACGTGCCGCTGATTCCGATTTTGCGGGATTGGTTGTAAGGCCTCACCTTCCTGCCAGATCAGGATTAAGCACGGCGTCTGCGTATCAAATTGCGAAGCCAGCGCCGCTTGCGTCTTGGCCGTTATGGTTCCATGCGAAAGGCAATCGTAGGACGACGCTGACAAGTGGTCTCGTCACCCGGGGTCGACATCCCGCTGCAACAGGGGCGCAAATCTACGGCGTGCGGCAGGCCAGTCGAAATGAAAAAGAGGATCGGGCACGCGCCAGTTTTCACCATAGCTTTGTGCCAGTAAGGCGGGTGCGTCTTGGGGCAGCATGATAACCCCTTCATTCAATGGCTTTAGCGGGAATATCGCACTCTCCGGCAGGTCGTTGAGCGCGTAGGGATAGACGCTGAAGCGTCCGTTTTCTGTCCATGCCGGAAACAGGTCGATATCGATACCCAAGCTGTTCTTCACCTTGAATATGATCGAGTTCCCAGCTGAAGAAGAGATGTCCAGACAGCCGCTATCCAACAAGACCTTTTGGTATTGCGACCATTTTTCAGAAACGCCTTCAAGCGTGCACTCGCCCAGGTGCACGGCAAAATCGACATCATCGTCATGCGCGATCAGCCGGCCTTCCCGGATATGCCCCAACAATGCTCCGGCATAGAGTATTATCGGTTTTCCCAGCTGAACTACGGGTGCCAGCTCAGCGTCGAGTTTCGAGAATATGTCATTATCCGCCATTTCACCGAATGTTCTGTTGTAGCCATGCGGTGTGATGAAATCTGGATGCAGAGTTTGTTTGATAAGTGCAAAAAAGGCCGTGAATCGGGCCTCCTGACCCTTTTTTGCATAACGTATTTCCATCTGCTTTAGCCGACCATGTATTCGTGCAGGCCTGATCCGCGTATGGCAGGAAAACAGAATATAGGTTTCCTCCCAATCGTCATGCAGTGTCGGATTTCCCAACCTCCGAACATGATCTGCCAGCGATTCCAACGCCAGACGCGTTCTGCGTGGTCGCGGCAGTGCGGTTCGGGTTGAAGCATGCTCAAACACTTTGGTGCGCAGTGCTGCGACGCGCCTCAGGACCTTTGCTTCATTCATGGCTGTTTTTCATAGATTGCTCGGGCCACGATTGCGTCTTCTGACTTGTATTTGGCAAAACCGATACCTTCGATTCCGTAGCATTTCATGAACTGGCACCGTTCCATTTTTTCATCCAGTTCAGCCGCGCTCAGGTAGCGCCGGAAATGCGGAGCGGCGACTTTTTCGGTGTTTCGATCTGCCAATGTCCGGTATTCGAATGCAACAATATCTCCGGGTTCACATCCGTTATGGAGCGCATCAATCAGCGCATCTTCCTCGTCGTCTGTAATCGCGTGCAAAAAGAAACGCGCGTAAACGCACACGGTTTCGGCGCGCCGCTCAGACAGCACCTGTCGAACCCGTCCATCCTTAAGATTGGTTCTGACAAACTCGAGGCCATCTCCGCCCTGCAATCCTGCGTGTTTCTGCGCTGACTCGACGGCGGCCTCTGATGCATCCAATCCGGTTACTTTAAATCCATGACGTGAAAAGAAAAAACTATCACGTGCATTTCCGCACCCGATATCAATGACGTGTGCTTTCCGATCAATTTCATTGGCCACAAACGCGGCAAACTGTGACGGCAGCGACAGCTCCCACGACTCTGCTGAGCGGGTATAAAAGCTGTTCCAGAATGCGTGTCGATCTTCAGGCGGGACCAGCCCAAGTGAGTTTTCGGTCATTAAGGGTATTCTTTCATGCGGCAGTTGAACGACACTGCGAGAGTTTTGTCAGAGCTCCGGCACGACTGCAATTGCTTCTTCATTCGCAATTGCCAGGGGCGAAACACTGTGGCTTGCAAACCAACTCAACTCGCATTGGAGTCTTTCTTTGGGTATGCCGTCTGTTTCGTCCAACTGTATCTATTGTTGTCGGTTGCAGCGTGACTTGTCCCGGTTTTTCATTTTGTACATCTTGTACAACTCGGAAGATCACCCCTCTGACGCTGTTACAATTCGTAAGAATTGAGAAAACATCAGGCAAAACTTGACGCTGATCCTCCGCCTGTCCCTAATCGGGGCATTGGCATTCGGGCACTATCCCGGAGCCGCCATTTCCGGCCCGGAGGAGGGGTCGGGTGGGGAGGAGAAAAAGATTGGCTCAGACGCAGTCGGGCGCTGAAGGGATGCAATCTCTTCCGGCGCTGTTACACCGCAATGTCATGCAGTTCGGGAATGCCCCGGCCTACCGTGAAAAAGAATTCGGCATCTGGCAATGCTGGAGCTGGGCAGAGGCCGCGAAAGAAATCCGCGCTATTGCGTTGGGGTTTCTGGAAATCGGTGTTGAACCTGGCGACCATATCGCCGTCATAGGCCGCAACCGTCCTGCACATTACTGGTCGATGGTCGCGGCGCAGATGGTGGGTGCGGTTCCGGTGCCTCTGTATCAGGACTCGGTCGCCGAAGAGATGGCCTATGTGCTGGAACATTGTGGCGCGAAATATGTCGTCTGCGGTGATCAGGAGCAGGTCGACAAGGTCATCGAGATTCAGGAAAACCTCCATCAGGTCAAACACATACTCTATACCGACAAGCGCGGGATGCGGAAGTATGACCACTCCCAGATGAACGCGCTCGAGGACATCATGGCCGAGGGCAACGCCGGTCACGCGCGGTTTGATGCCGAGCTGGACAAGCGCATCGCAGCGATCACCTATGACGATACCTGCGTGATGCTCTATACCAGCGGAACAACGGGCAAGCCCAAGGGTGTTGTGCTGTCGAACCGGAATGTCATTGAAAGCGCCAAGAATTCTGCTGAATTCGACCACCTGACCCGGAATGAGGACATCCTGTCCTATCTGCCGATGGCTTGGGTGGGCGACTTCATCTTCTCCATCGGTCAGGCCTATTGGTGCGGCTTCTGCGTGAACTGCCCCGAAAGCGCCGACACGATGATGACTGACCTGCGCGAGATCGGGCCGACCTATTTCTTCGCTCCGCCGCGCGTGTTCGAAACCCAGCTGACCAATGTGATGATCCGGATGGAGGATGCAGGCAAGCTGAAGCAGCGCATGTTCCACCACTTCATGGCGCACGCCAAGAAGGTTGGTGGCCAGTTGCTGGACGGGAAGCCCGTCGGGTTTGGCGACAAGATGAAATACGCGCTGGGCAATATGCTGGTTTATGGGCCGCTCAAGGATACGTTGGGCTATGGCCGTTTCCGTGTGGGTTATACGGCGGGCGAGGCGATTGGGCCGGAAATCTTTGATTTCTATCGTTCTTTGGGGATCAACCTGAAGCAGCTTTATGGCCAGACCGAAGCGACCGTGTTCATCACACAGCAACCCGATGGCGAGGTGCGCGCGGATACGGTTGGCGTACCGGCCCCTGCGGTTGAGCTGAAGATCGATGACAGCGGCGAGATTCACTATCGCTCGCCGGGTGTGTTTGTGGAGTATTACAACAACCCGGATTCCACGGCTTCGACCAAAGATGCCGAAGGCTGGGTGGCCACCGGGGATGCCGGATTCATCGAGGAAACCTCGGGCCATTTGCGGATCATCGACCGCGCAAAGGACGTGGGCAAAATGGCCGACGGGTCGATGTTCGCGCCGAAATATGTCGAGAACAAACTGAAGTTCTATCCCGATATTCTTGAGGTCGTGCTGTTCGGCAATGGCAAGGACCGTTGCGTGGCTTTCATCAATATTGACCTGACGGCGGTAGGAAACTGGGCGGAGCGTAACAACGTGGCCTATGCCTCTTATCAGGAACTGGCGGGACATCCCCGTGTGTTAGAGACGATTCGAAGCCACGTCGAAGAAGTGAACAAGTCGGTCGCGGCGGATGAGATGCTGTCGGGCTGTCAGGTGCATCGCTTTGTGGTTCTGCACAAGGAACTGGATGCGGATGATGGTGAGATGACCCGGACCCGCAAGGTGCGCCGTGGCTTTGTCGAGGAGAAGTTCCACGACATCATCGCAGCGCTTTATGACGGGTCCGAGAGTGTGTCGACTACCACCGAAGTGACCTATGAGGATGGTCGCAAGGGTTCGATTTCTGCGACGCTGGAGATTGTCGACGCACCGGTGGTGCCGGTCGCACAGCATAAGGTGGCGGCGGAATGATGGGCCTGGCGCGCGCCGCTCGACCTGCGGTCATCGCCCCGCCCGCCGTCCCGTTTTTGCGTAAGTCTGGGAGAGGCTGATGCTGGATAATTCCGAAGGATATGTCACCGAAGACGGCCGCAAGATCGGCGGCGTGGTGATGGAGATGAAGAACATCACCCTGCGTTTTGGCGGTGTGGTGGCGATCAAGGATATCTCGTTCGATATTCGCGAAGGCGAAATCCGCGCGATCATTGGGCCGAACGGGGCGGGCAAGTCCTCGATGCTGAACGTGATCTCGGGGTTTTATGTCCCGCAGGAAGGTGAGGTCTGGTTCCACGGGTCTAAGCGCCCGCCGATGCGGCCCTTTGAGGTGGCGCAGCAAGGGATTGCGCGGACGTTTCAAAACATCGCTCTGTTCGAAGGAATGAGCGTTCTGGACAACGTCATGACCGGGCGCTTGGGTTACATGAAGACCAACATTTTTCAGCAAGCTTGGTGGAAGGGTAAGGCCGAAGCGGAAGAGACTGAAAACCGCGAGGCCGTCGAGAAGATCATCGACTTCCTTGAAATTCAACACATCCGCAAGACACCCGTGTCGCGCTTGCCCTACGGCTTGAAGAAACGCGTTGAACTGGCACGTGCGCTGGCGGCAGAGCCCAAGCTACTGTTGCTGGACGAACCGATGGCCGGGATGAACGTTGAAGAGAAAGAGGACATGAGCCGCTTTATCCTCGACGTGAATGATGAGTTTGGCACAACGATTGCCCTGATCGAACATGACATGGGCGTTGTAATGGACCTGAGCGACCGAGTGGTCGTGATGGATTATGGCAAGAAAATTGGTGATGGCACGCCGGACGAGGTGCGCAACAACCAAGAGGTCATCGACGCCTATCTGGGGGTCAGCCATGACTGACCTTCGAGCCGCGCCAAGAAAATTCGCCGAATTTTCTCCTGCCCTGTACCCGACAACATTTGATCGGAGGACCCTCTGATGCCTGAACAACTCGTATTTGCGATGGAGGTCATCCTCAACGGTCTGATGGCCGGGGTCCTCTACGCTCTGGTCGCGCTGGGGTTTGTGCTTATCTACAAGGCATCCGGCATTTTCAATTACGCCCAAGGGGTTATGGCCCTGTTCGCAGCGATGACGCTGGTTGGGATCATGAATGGTCAGGTGCCCTTTGCGCATCTGATCAATGCGACCTTCGGCACGCATGTCTATAATTTCGGTTGGAACGTGCCTGCGCTGCTGGCGATCCTTTTGACCATGGCCGTAATGGTGTTGCTGGCCTGGGCGGTGCAGCGGTTCGTGATGCGCCATCTGGTCGGGCAGGAACCGATCATCCTGTTCATGGCAACCATCGGTCTGGCCTATTTCCTAGAGGGTGTGGCTGACCTGATGTGGGGATCCGAGATCAAGACGCTGGATGTAGGCTTGCCGCAAGGCATCAACCTGTGGATCGATGAGACGACCTTCAACATCTTTGATTACGGCTTCTTTATCGACAATCTGGACATCGTGGCGACGATCATCGCTGCACTTCTAGTGGCGGCTCTGGTCGCATTCAGCCAGTACACCAAGCAGGGCCGGGCGATGCGCGCGGTGGCGGATGACCATCAGGCGGCGCTGTCGGTGGGAATCTCGCTGAACTTCATCTGGGTCATGGTCTGGTCGGTGGCCGGGTTTGTGGCGCTGGTCGCAGGCATCATGTGGGGCACCAAATCAGGTGTGCAGTTCTCGCTGTCTCTGATCGCGCTCAAGGCGCTGCCGGTACTGATGCTGGGCGGGTTCACTTCGATCCCCGGCGCCATCGTCGGTGGGCTGATCATCGGCGTGGGCGAGAAGCTGTTCGAGTTCGCACTCGGCCCCGCGCTGGGTGGCGCGACCGAGAACTGGTTTGCCTATGTTCTGGCGCTGATCTTTCTGGTGTTCCGGCCGCAGGGTCTGTTCGGCGAAAAGATCATCGAGAGGGTGTAGCGATGACCAAGCTGATCGCCATCATCAACGTGATCGCATGGGCAGGGTTCTGGGCCTTCGGATATATCGCTCTGACCTCCGATGACCTGAGCGAAGGTCAACTGGTGATTGCCGCGATTCTGGCCTTTGCCGGGCTGGTCATGGGTGTTCTGGCTTACATGAAACTGGTGCGCGCCTCTGAGGCAACCGGATATGCCAAAGGCACCAACCAATTGGACGCCGCAGCCCGGAACCGGGCGCAGGAAGAATGGGGAAAGTAAGATATGTTTTATCGTGAGGCCGGGGATTTCAAAACCTCTTACATCGCCGACAGCCAGACTTTCCCGATCAAGTTTGACCGGTATCGGTATTATGTCGTGCTGGCGGTGGCGTTCGGGATCATTCCGTTCATCATCAACGACTATTGGGCGAATGCGCTGCTTCTGCCCTTCCTGATCTACGCCATTGCAGCGATCGGGCTGAACATTCTGGTTGGTTATTGCGGGCAGGTCTCGCTGGGGACCGGTGGGTTCATGGCTGTGGGGGCCTATGCCTGCTACAAGCTGATGACGGCCTTTCCTGATGTCAGCATGTTCATCCATGTGATCCTTGCCGGAGGTGTCACGGCGCTGGTGGGCGTGTTGTTCGGCCTGCCGTCACTGCGGATCAAAGGGTTCTATCTGGCGGTGGCCACACTGGCAGCGCAGTTCTTCCTTGTGTGGCTCTTCAACCGGGTGCCGTGGTTCTACAACTACTCGGCCTCGGGTCAGATCAACGCGCCGGAACGGGATGTGTTCGGCATTATCATCACTGGCCCGAACGCGCCGGCGTGGGCGACCTATCTGTTCTGCCTGATCTTCCTGACGGTCTGCGCTATCATCGCCCGCAATCTGACGCGCGGTACCACGGGCCGGACCTGGATGGCGATCCGCGACATGGACATCGCGGCCGAGATCATCGGGGTGAACCCGCTCAAGGCCAAGCTGACCGCCTTTGCCGTCAGTTCGTTCTTTGTCGGTATCTCGGGTGCGCTGTTCTTTGCCGTCTATCTCGGCGCTGTCGAAGTGGGCGAGGTGTTCGGTATCCAGAAGTCATTCCTGGTGCTGTTCATGGTCATTATTGGCGGGCTAGGTTCGATTTTCGGGTCCTTCGCCGGGGCAGCCTTTCTGGTTCTGCTGCCGGTGGTACTGAAGTTGCTTGGCGTCGATCTGCTGGGCTGGCCCACGGATATCGTCGCGCATCTCAACCTCGTGATCGTGGGCGCGCTGATTATCATGTTCCTGATCCTCGAACCGCACGGGCTGGCGCAGCTGTGGCGTGTGGCGAAAGAAAAACTCAGACTCTGGCCGTTCCCGCACTAAGGGGTCTGCCCAACGAAAAGACGGGTGTGAAACCCGAAACCCAACATCGGATCAATCAAGGGAGGAGACACCCGATGAACAAGAAACTGGCAACCCTGGCGCTGGGCGCCGTGATGGCCGCAGGCCCGGTCATGGCCGACCTTGTGTTCCCGTCGCTCAGCTACCGGACTGGCCCTTACGCGGCAGGCGGTATCCCGTTTGCAGACGGTTACGCCGACTATTTCACCCTGCTGAATGAACGCGATGGCGGCATCGGAGGTGTTCCGGCCAAGGTGATCGAATGTGAAACCGGCTATAACACTGAAAAAGGCGTGGAATGCTATGAATCGACCAAAGGCGAAGGTGCTCTGGTCTATCAGCCGCTGTCGACTGGCATCACCTATCAGCTGATCCCCAAAGTGACAGCAGACGGTATCCCACTACACACGATGGGCTATGGTCGGACCTCTGCCGCGAACGGCAAAGTGTTCAGCCATGTGTTCAACTATCCGGCCAACTATTGGAACGGTGCATCGGGTTCGATCAACTATCTGCTTGATGAAAACGGCGGCGACCTGAGCGGCAAGAAAATCGCGCTGGTCTATCACAACTCGGCCTACGGCAAAGAGCCGATCCGCACGCTGGAAACACTGGCTGAAAAGCATGGCTATGAGCTGACCCTGCTGCCCGTTGACCACCCCGGTCAGGAGCAGAAGTCGCAGTGGCTGCAGATCCGCCGTGAAAAGCCCGACTATGTGATCATGTGGGGCTGGGGCGTCATGAACCAGGTTGCGGTTCAGGAAGCTGCCAACATCCGCTTCCCGATGGAGAACTTCATCGGCGTCTGGTGGTCCGGCGCGGAATTCGACGTTGAGCCCGCAGGCGACAAAGCCACCGGCTATAAGGCGCTGACCTTCACTGGTCTCGGCAAAGACTATCCGGTCTATGACGATCTGCAGAAATATGTTGTGGACGCGGGCAAAGCTGCAGGCTCAGGTGATCAGCTGGGCACGGTTCAGTACAACCGCGGTCTCTATGCCGCGATGCTGGCGGCCGAAGCCGTAAAGACCGCACAGGACATGCACGGCACTGCTGACATCGACGCATCGATGATGCGCGATGGCATGGAAGCGCTGGAGATCACCAATGCCAAGATGGAAGGTCTGGGCATGGCCGGTTTCGGGCCCGAGTTCTCGGTTTCCTGTGAAAACCACGGTGGCCCCGGACTGGTCGGCGTCGTTCAGTGGGATGCGGCAGCTGGCACCTGGAACCCAGTTCAGGACTTCAAGCCAACCGATGTCGAGGTCATCAACGCGCTGATCGAAGAAGACTCGGGCGCTTACGCGACTGAAAACAACATTTCGGCACGCTGCGAATAAACAACGCTGCGCCCCGAACGATCTGGGGCGCATAGACAATCGGAGCGGCGGGTTGCCTGCCGCTCCTCACGAACCGCCCCTGAGGGGCAGGCATGAGGACACGCGCTGATGCTGGATGCGGCACAAACCACTGACGTGCAGGCGGAAACCCTGCTTGAGGTCAACAATATCGAGGTGATCTACAACCATGTGATCCTCGTGCTGAAAGGCGTCAGCCTGACTGTGCCCAAAGGCGGCATCACGGCCTTGCTGGGCGGCAATGGCGCGGGCAAGACTACGACGTTGAAGGCGGTATCGAACCTGCTGCATTCAGAACGCGGAGAGGTCACCAAAGGCTCGATCAAGTACCGCGGCGAGAGCGTTCACGAAAGTGATCCCGCCGATCTGGTGGAAAAGGGCGTCATTCAGGTGATGGAGGGCCGCCATTGTTTTGAACACCTCACGGTCGAGGAAAATCTGCTGACCGGCGCTTATACCCGCAAGGATGGCTCGGCTGCGATCCAGCAGGATCTGGAATTGGTTTACAATTACTTCCCGCGCCTCAAGGAACGCCGCCGCAGCCAGGCCGGTTATACTTCGGGTGGAGAGCAGCAGATGGTGGCGATGGGCCGGGCGCTGATGTCGCGCCCCGAGACCATCCTGCTTGATGAACCTTCGATGGGTCTGGCCCCACAGCTGGTTGAAGAAATTTTCGGCATCGTGAAGGACCTGAACGAGAAAGAAGGCGTGTCCTTCCTGCTGGCCGAGCAGAACACAAATGTGGCTCTAAGATTTGCGCATTACGGCTATATTCTGGAATCCGGTCGCGTGGTGATGGACGGCCCCGCAGCGGAACTGCGCGAAAACCCGGATGTGAAGGAATTCTACCTCGGCATGTCGGATGAAGGCCGCAAAAGCTTTCGCGATGTGCGCTCATACCGCCGCCGCAAGAGATGGCTGTAAGCGGGTGGAGGATATTTCGATGACCTATTTCGACAAGCTTGAAACCCGATCCGCCGATGAACGCAACGCCGATCACGCGCGCGCTTTGCCTGAACAGATCGCGCGCGCAAAATCGGCCCCCGGCTATGCGGATATCCTTGCCGGGATCGACGCGAACGCCGTGACCAGCGCCGAGGCACTGGCCAGTTTGCCGGTGCTGCGCAAGTCGGATCTAATACAGGCGCAGGGCTCCCGCCCCCCGTTTGGTGGCTTTACTGTCAAACCCGCGCGTCATTTCCAGCATGTGTTTCAGTCGCCGGGCCCGATTTATGAACCGGGCAGCACCGACCATGACTGGTGGCGGATGGGCCGGTTCCTGAATGCCGCCGGGGTTGGCCCGGGCGATATCGTTCAGAACTGCTTCGGTTATCACCTGACACCTGCCGGGATGATCTTTGAAAGCGGCGCACAAGCCGTTGGAGCTGCCGTGCTGCCCGCAGGAACCGGGCAAACAGAGCTGCAGGTGACCGCAGCGCGGGACATAGGTTGCACCGCTTACGCGGGCACGCCGGATTATCTGAAGATCATCCTCGACAAAGCTGATGAGATGGGGGTTGCTCTGCAATTCTCGAAGGCCGCTGTGGGTGGCGGTGCGCTGTTCCCATCTCTGCGTCAGGAATATGCGGATCGGGGCATTGCCTGTCTGCAATGCTATGCGACAGCTGATCTGGGCAACATCGCCTATGAAAGCCCCGCCATGGAAGGCATGATCATCGACGAACATGTGATTGTTGAGATCGTCACCCCCGGCACCGGTACGCCGGTCGCACCCGGAGAGGTTGGTGAGGTGGTGGTGACGACGCTCAACCCCGACTACCCGTTGATCCGCTTTGCCACGGGCGATCTATCGGCGATCATGCCCGGAGAATCCCCTTGCGGACGCACAAACTTGCGGATCAAGGGCTGGATGGGTCGGGCCGATCAGACCACCAAGATCAAGGGCATGTTTGTCCGCCCCGAGCAGGTTGCGGCGCTGGTCGACAAGCATGATGAGATCGTCAAGGCCCGCGTTATCGCCGCCCGCCAAGGCGAGATGGATACCATGACCGTCCAGATCGAAAGCCCCTGCGAGAATGATGGGGCCTATGCCAAATCGGTGGTCGAGGTGCTGAAACTGAAAGGCGCGATCGAGGTCGTGGCCCCCGGCTCTTTGCCCAAGGACGGGTTGGTGATCGAGGATCAGCGCGTCTACGAATAGCGATCTGCCGCAGATTTGTTGGCCCGCCCACTGGTGTTTCTTAGCGTTTTGGTCGATTAAAGGCAGACCCTGCGGGATTCTCAGTCAGACGCCATGGCCGAAGTCGAATATTCAGAACACGGAACGCACAATCGCGGAGCCTTGGGCACGCGATTGGTAGGCGGTATTGCATACGCAGTGGCCGCAGCCTGCCTGTTGCCGATGGTGGCCGTTGTTCTGGCGGCGGTGACCGGTGGCACTGACACGATTTCTCATTTGTTAGAGACTGTTTTGCCTGGCTACGCCCTGACCACAGCGATCCTCGTGGTGCTGGTCGCGGCGGGCACGTTCTCGATTGGCGTCGGCGCTGCCTGGCTGGTTACGATGACACGCTTCCCCGGCGTGCGCGTGTTGGAGATCGCCCTGGTCCTGCCGCTGGCTTTTCCGGCCTATGTGCTGGCCTATGCCTACACCTTCATTCTGGACCATCCCGGAATTGTGCAAACCACACTACGCGAGGTCACCGGTTGGGGCCCGCGCGACTATTGGTTCCCCGAAGTCCGCTCGACCGAGGGTGCAGCAGTGATGCTGATCCTCGTGCTCTACCCTTATGTCTATCTGCTGGCGCGCGCGGCCTTCCTGCAGCAAAGCGCCACGGCCTTTCTGGCGGCTCGAGCGCTGGGCAATGGCCCGTGGCATGCCTTCTGGCGTGTCTCGCTGCCGATGGCACGCCCGGCGATTGCCGGAGGTGTGTTGCTGGCGGTGATGGAGACCATCGCCGATTTCGGCACCGTCGCCTATTTCGGTGTGCAGACCTTTGCCACCGGCATCTATACCAGCTGGTTTTCCATGGCCGACCGCGCCGCTGCGGCGCAGCTTGCCCTGTGTCTTTTGGGTTTTGCTCTGGTCATGGCCGTGGCTGAGCGTACGCAACGGGGTAAGGCCAAATATTATCAGGCGGGCAAACGTCATGCAGTGTTGCCAGCGGCAAAGTTGAAGGGTTGGCAATCGCTCGCGGCGTTTTTGCTCTGCGCGATTCCGGTCTTGTTCGGGTTCCTCCTGCCCGTAGTGATCCTTGTGCAGATGGGTCTGGAATCCGAACAGAACCTGCTTTCACGCCGCTATATCGGTTTCATACAAAACTCACTGACGCTGGCCGGTACTGCAGCGGTGATCACGGTTTGCGCGGCAATTTCGGTGGGGTTCTTCCAACGTCTGCGCCCGGGGCGCGGGGCGGCTTCGGCAGCTTACATAGCACGGTTGGGTTATGCGGTGCCGGGCGGGGTGATCGCCGTTGGACTGATCGTGCCCTTTGCTGGATTTGACAACGCGCTGGATGCGTGGATGCGCCAAACCTTTGATATTTCGACAGGGCTGCTGGTCACCGGGTCCATATGGTTACTTATTGCCGCTTATATGGTGCGCTTTCTGGCCGCCGCGCTCAGCGCTTATGAAGGCGGCCAGAGCACGGTGCACGCCAATATGGACGCTGCCGCGCGGTCGCTGGGACAGAGTCCTCTGGGTACCCTGCGCCGGGTGCATCTGCCGATCCTGACGCCGTCGCTGCTAACCGCGCTGCTGATCGTTTTCGTCGACGTGATGAAAGAGCTGCCCGCAACCCTGATCATGCGGCCCTTCAATTTCGACACGCTGGCGGTTCAGGCGTATCGTTTGGCCTCGGACGAACGGCTTGAGGGCGCGGCGGTGCCGTCGCTAGTCATTCTGGCCGTCGGGCTGCTGCCGGTGATCCTGATTTGCCGTCAGGTCGGGCGTCGGTAACCGCACACGACGCTTCAAAAATACAACACCCGTTTTGCGCTGGGCTTGATTCAAATGCAATTTCCGGCAAGGCTTGTGGCATGAACATGCAGCCTCCCAGCCGGTTCGGGTCCGGCTCTGCCCAGATGCCGGTCGCGTTTGACCGGCGCGAGATGTCTCAAATCCTGTCAGTCTATGGCCGAATGGTCGCCGCCGGAGAATGGCGCGATTACGGGATTTCGAACCTGCGCGATACGGCGGTGTTTTCAATCTTTCGCCGGACGGCCGAGCATCCGATCTATCGGGTCGAGAAACACCCCCGTCTGCGGCTGCGGCAGGGGATGTATTCGGTGGTTGGTATGGACGGGCGCATCCTGAAGCGCGGACATGATCTGCGTGCCGTTCTGCGGGTGCTGGAGCGCAAACTGATCCGGGCTGTTGACCCGGATTAGAGCCTTTTATGCGCCGTGACTGGCCCATCGCCCTGTTGTGCAATGCGGGCAATAGCCTGATCCATCGGTTCCAGCGCAACCGCCATGTGATAGGCGTTGGCATGCAGCAGAAGGTTCTCGGCGGCGACCCATGCGACATGGCCTTTCCAGAACAACAGATCTCCGCGTTTTGGGGGGGTGCCTTCGGGCACGGGTTCACCAACGGCATGTACCTGATCGCCGCTGTCTCCGGGACAGGGAATGCCGCAGGCCAGAAGGGCGGCTTGCACCAGACCTGAACAATCCAGCCCGAACCGGCTGTTGCCACCCCATAGATATGGCGTGCCCAGAAACAGCTGCGCGGCAGCGACCGGATCGGTAAGGCGGGAATAGGCGGGCACCGCGTGAGCCTTGGGGATGAACCCCAGCGCCGTTTCCAAAAATCCATCCTGTTCTGACAGAACCCTGATTTTGCTTCCAAAACTCAGCGATATCTGATCGAGGCTTTTCATATCCGGCGCGGCATAGGCATGGGTCGCGGCGGCAACGATCCAATGCGTCTGTGGTTCAATCGGGCCTAGATTGTCTGTCACGACCCAGCCGGGGTAGCCGTCCTTTGCCGATATGATCCTGCTCCAACCGTCCTGCTCTTCGACGACGGATACGGTGTCTCCAAACAACAATTGCCGGTCGCGTGGCCCCTCGGGCTGACGCAGCAGATCGACGACCGGTCGGATAATGCGGGCTTCACTCATAGATCGAGAATCTCAGGCAGAGCGGTCAGCAGGGCGCGGGGACCTTGACCCAATCCGCCTTTGTTGCGCCCCGGTTCCTTGCCGCGTTGCCATGCATAGATGTCGAAATGCATGTACCGGCTGTTACCCACAAAACGACGCAGGAACAGCGCGGCGGTAATCGAGCCTGCAAATCCGCCAGATGGCGCATTGTCCAGATCGGCAATTCCCGGTTCGATCAACACCTCGTAAGGTTCGTGAAACGGCATTCGCCAGACCGGATCAGCAGCGGCACGGCCTGCGCGCGCCAGAGCCTCTGCGGCCCCATCATCATCGGTATAAAACGGGGCCAGATCGGCCCCCATGGCCACCCGCGCCGCGCCTGTCAGTGTTGCCATCGAAATCACCAGATCAGGCTCTCCCTCCTCGGCCAGTGCCAGAGCATCGGCCAGCACCAGTCGCCCTTCGGCATCGGTGTTGTTGATCTCGACGGTCAACCCGTTGCGCGCGGTCAGGATATCTCCTGGCCGGAAGGCGTTGCCCGCAACCGCGTTCTCAACCGCCGGGATCAGCACGCGCAGCTGCACATCCAACCCCAGCTTCATGATCATCTGCGCCAGCCCCAACACATTGGCGGCACCGCCCATATCCTTTTTCATCAGGCCCATGGAGGCGCCGGGCTTCAGATTCAGTCCTCCAGTGTCGAAACAAACCCCTTTGCCGACCAGCGTCAGCTTTGGCCCACTTCTGCCCCAGTTCAGCTCGATCAGGCGCGGCGCTTGTGCGGCGGCACGACCGACCGTGTGGATCATCGGGAAATCCTGTTCCAGCAGAGCATCGCCCGTGATGACCGAACAGCGCGCGCCACATTCCTCGGCAAGAACTTCTGCCGCAATCTGCAACTGCTCAGGCCCCATATCCGAGGCTGGCGTATTCACCAGATGTCGGATCAGAAGCTCGGCATTGGCCAGAGTTTCGATCCGCGCTGTATCGATGCCTTCAGGGGCGACCAGTTTGGCCTTGGCCGGGCTGCTCGGGGCGTATCGATCGAAAACATAGCCGGTCATTAGCCAGCCGAAGCATTCGGCCTCCAGCACGTCGGCCGGTACACCGGACGCGATGCGATAGGTGCCTTCGGGCAAAGCCTCGGCCGTTGCTGCCAGCGGAAAGCGCTTGCGCGCCCGCTTGGCTGCGTTGCCGTAGCCCGCCAGTGCAACCTCTGGTGCGCCCTCTGGTCCCGGGATCAACAAGGTCTGCCCCAAAGCAGCGGAAAAGCCATTCGCCGCCACCCAATTCTGCACCGGGCTGGGTTGATCCGATAGCCATCCATCAAGCTCGGACTGGTCGAGTACGTAGAGCGGAAGCGCAGGATCGGAAGGCGGGGCAAAGCAAAGGGTCATAGGTGTCTCGACTGGATCTTGTTGCGCCCAGACTAGCCGCCTGCGATCCGCCCGCAACCCCCCTCAGACGGAAAGGTCCTGCTGATCCCAGACCGCAGTCAGCGAGCGTTCGCCGACTCGGATCAGACGTCCCAGCGTCGCCCCTGTGGCCACCACATCGCCGGTATCGACCGCATGCGCAACATCGCCCGCGACGCGGGCCAGCGCCGTCATCCCGATCTGACCCGCGATTGCCACCAGTGACCTTGCGCATTTGCGCAATGCCGCCCAGTCCCGCTGCCGCCAGAAGCGTTGGCAATTCGACAGACGCACCGCCAGTTCCTCGACTGTGCGGCACAGCACGTCCAGCGCGTTGGCGTCGCCCAACTGATGATACAGGCTGCTCAGCCGGTCCGGGTCCAGACGCACGGATTCCTTCTGTTCAAGCGTGATTATCTTTTCCACCACATTCACCCCTAATTTCATGCCCCCACGGCATAGGGTCACCCTGTCATCACATACCTTTGCAAATCGTTGCGCTGTATCGGGATAATGTCTCGAATTTTGTGCGAATTTGGGTTAGAGAGCAGAACAGTCAGACCACAGGAATATCAGAATGAAACTTGCCAAACCTTTGCCGAGCTATCTGGTCAAACGGTATCATGGTTGGAAAGCGACAACCTACTCGGAAAATCAGGTTTGGTACCGACGGCTCGCGACCGAAGGTCAGCGTCCACGGGCGATGGTGATTTCATGTTGTGACAGCCGGGTGCATGTCACTTCGATGTTCGGGGCGGATCAGGGCGATTTCTTCATCCACCGCAATATCGCAAACCTTGTGCCGCCCTACCTGCCGGATGGCGATCACCACGGCACCAGCGCGGCCATCGAATATGCGGTCACCGCGTTGAAAGTGGCGCATCTCATTGTGCTGGGGCATTCGCAGTGCGGTGGGGTGCAGGGCTGCATCGACATGTGCAAGGGGCAGGCACCACAACTGGAAGCCAAGGAAAGCTTTGTGGGGCGTTGGATGGAAATCCTGAAGCCGAAATTCGATCTGGTTGCCGATATCGAAGACAGCGCCGATCAGGCACGTCAGTTTGAACGCTATGCGGTAGTGGCCTCGCTCGAGAACCTGATGACCTTCCCTTTCGTGTCCTCGGCCGTTGAAGAAGGCGCGCTCAGCTTACATGGGTTGTGGACCGATATCGGTGAAGGTGGGCTGGAATGTTACGATCCGCATGAGAAGCAGTTCGTTACCGTTTGACCGGGCAAAACGCAGGGCAGCGTAGATCAGCCTCTGATCTACCGCCATTTTTTGATATGATCCTAACGTAGCTTTACGAATTGGATCATTCTCATGCGATTGCTGAAACGTATTATCGTCACTCTGATCGTGATTGTTGTGGCCCTCGCCGGGGTATCTTATCTGTTGCCCGGCAAGGCCGAAGTGTCGCGCAGCATCACGATAGATGCCCCACCCGAAGCGATCTTTCCTTATGTGAATTCGATGCAGGAGACCGAGAAATGGTCTCCGTGGCTGTCACGCGACCCTGAAACAAAGCTGACCTACAGCGGGCCCGAAACCGGGGTTGGTAACACCCTGAACTGGAGCTCGGAGCATCCGCAGGTTGGCTCCGGGTCGCAGGAAATCGTCGAAAGTGTCGAAAACCAGAAGGTCAGAACTTCGCTCGATTTCGGGCCGATGGGCACGGCCTCGGCGTCATTTGTGCTGCAGCCCGAAGGGGCGGGAACCGAGGTTACCTGGGGGTTCACCTCCGATTTGGGTATGAACCCGATGACTCGCTGGATGGGGTTGATGATGGATCACTGGGTCGGTAGCGACTATGAGCGCGGCTTGGATAACCTGAAGGCGCTGGTCGAAGGGCAGAGCTGATTGATTGAGGATAACGCGCCCACTACGTAAGACGAAGGTATGAACCTGTCGCATCCGGTCTTCGGACCGCTTGCCAAGTATCCGACGGTTGGAAGCATCTGCTTGATCACATCTGCGCTCAGGCTTTTGACAGCTGGATCAGGTGTTGGTTAAATCAATTCGACGCCGCACCACTTCGACCTAGCACTCGGATAGGTGAAAGAAGAAGCGCAGATGACACAACGGATTTCTCAGACGGCTTGCTTCCGGTACCCGGGCACCCCGGCTCAATCGCGCGGAGGGCGATCGGTGCTGACGTGGTGTCTGGTCTCGACATTCGGTGTTGTAATTGATGGCACAGCACAATCGGCGCACGCACAGCACGTCGCGCCAGAATTCAACTATGTGGTGACGCGCGGAACCGAGAAAAGCTCTATGCCGGCACCGCAAGGTGGCAATGATGTTCTGGACCACCACGGTTTTCGCTTCTTCTGCGTCCCGTCGCATTATTCCTATCACGATCCGGTTGTCTTTCCGGGTCAGGAAGGGGCAGCGCATCTGCATATGTTCTTTGGAAACACAGAGGTCGACGCTCATTCGACCGGTGATCAAATCGCCAATTCAGGGCGAACGACCTGCGACGGGGGGATCACCAACCGATCGGCCTATTGGATACCGGCGCTCTATAACGAAGACGGAGAAGTTGTGCTGCCGACCCTGATCAACAACTACTATAAAAGCTGGGTGAATGATCGGAGTAAAATCAAACCAATTCCGGCGGGCCTTGAGATTTTGACCAATGCAGACGTAGAGGGCTCGGGCGGGATCGCTATCAGCAAGATTGACGAGGAACGATGGACAGCATCCATCCGAATTTCCCCGACTGATGGGCTCACGCTCGAGGTGATCTTCCCCGACTGTATCGCCGTTGATGAAAATGGGGACCCGGTTCTGTCCAGTCCGGGCGGAACTGACCACATGGCCTATTCACACGGCGATTGCCCGCTCTCGCATCCTTATACGATCCCGCAGCTGACTCAGAATGTGAACTGGGCTGGCGTGCCATTCGACTCGGGCTGGTCTTTCTCATCTGACCAAATGCACAATGTGCCCAAGGGCATGTCCGCGCATGCTGATTATGTTGCCGGATGGACAGAAGAATCCGCGCAGA
Organism: Ruegeria sp. BE3; assembly: GCF_056538865.1. Lineage (NCBI taxonomy): Bacteria > Pseudomonadati > Pseudomonadota > Alphaproteobacteria > Rhodobacterales > Roseobacteraceae > Ruegeria > Ruegeria sp. BE3. The sequence goes on from NZ_JBQFTW010000006.1 coordinate 116,161, forward strand.
TCATGGCGGATTGTGTCCGCGATGGATTCAGGGAATGTGGCCCTGGACTGCAGGCGCAATGGCAAGATCAGTTCTTCGCCCCGGACGGCAGCCGGGTCTATGATTTTTTCAAGGTTGCAGACGGGGTCTCTGCGACACCTGTGGCACTTGGGGAATTGCCTCCGATGCTAATGCAGCACTAGATCAATCATCATTATAGTCGGTTCCAATGCCGCAGCAGCCCGGTCTGACGGGGCAGGGATAATCAGTCCAGCACCATCCCTTCAGGCCAGTTGATTTCCTGATCCAGCAGAATGATTTCGGGCTGACCCGGCGCCAGATCCATATCCCACGCAAGAATACCGCGCTTGTCGTCGACGTTTTCTTCGGTCGGTCGGGGATTTGCGGTCCAGCTGATCTCAAGATCTTCCTGTTCGGAATAAGGCACGCGATCAACAAGCCGCAAAGGCCAGGCGCGATCTGTCAGGTTTTCCACAGTGATCTGTGCCCGTTCCACACGCTGGTTCGAGCGGGAAATCAGGCCGGTGTCACCGCTGCTGCGATCCAGAATTCGGCGGTCAACGGTCACGCCATAGAGCGGGCCAAAACCCATCTCCACTTGCTCGGATGGCCCAATTTCAGGAGAATATTCAGTGGCCACCAATACGCCATTCACACGCCACCGCGCCAAGGGTGCCGTCAGCAGGTTCTGCTTGTAAGGGTTGGTGAAGCGGGCCGTACGAAAGGCTGTTTTATCCCGCAACGGTATCGCGAGGGCATAGACCTCGGCGGATTGCGTCATGCTGTCCAGTTCGAATTCGGCCAGTTCATGATCACTGGCGATCGAGACCGGTTGCGGCAGCGTATAGGTAATCCCGGTGCCCTGCACCGACGCAGCGCTGGGGGCCCATTGAGAGGTCTCTTCGACGACCACGGGCGCTTCAACCACGCCTTCTGCCAGGCTCGCAAATCTGTCCTGGGCCTTTGGTTCTTCCCGGATCGATCTGCGCTGCGGATAAAGCGGTGAGGCGCTGTTTTGGCCCACCGGCTGCAGCGTCGAGACATGCAAGGTGATGTCCTTCCAGTTCTCTCCGGTGCTCTGATTGACCCGAATCTGCCGGCTGATTGTGACTTCGGGCGCGTCGCCGGTGGTCAGGTCGAACTCATAACCCGGTACCCAGTTGGCCGAATAAAAGTCCAGATAAGACACCGATACGGTGCTGTTGATGGCGCTGTCTGCGACCACATCGACGGCCAGAAACAGACGCTCCTCGGTTTCGGGAACCAAAGCGGCCAGATCATCTTGGGCGGCTTCAAGTTCGAGCTTCAGATCACCCAGCTCTTTGCGGATTGTCCGTGCTTCGATTTCGGCGGACTGAACGGTTTCTTCAGCAGACAGTCCTTCGTCACCGACCATGCGGGCGATCTCGCGCAGGCTGTTGGCATCTGATCCGGCCAACCCTTCGTTGCTGCCCAGATTGGCCAGGAACGCAATTTTGTGCCGCGCGGCATCAGCCTTTAGCAACGCCGCATCAGCACGATCCTGCACTTCAATAATCTTGTCTTTGATATCCTCGATGCGCTGCTCGGCCTGTTTGATATCGTCGCTTGCGTAATCGTGCCACGGTACATCATCTCCGCGCACCACCAGCGCGGTCTGTGTCAGACCCTCAGCATGGACCTGCATCGTCGCAAGCTGAGTGTCGGTATCGTTGGCCGGGACCCCCAACAAGACCAATCGGTGACGCCCGGCCGGAATATCCAGCAACCCGGTTCGGATCACCTCGGCCCCTTCAGGGTAAACAGTGACCTCACTGACCTTGGTGTCGATTGCAAAGGTGTCGGCCTGAGCAAGAGTTGGGGCGAGGGCCAGAAGATATAGAAGCTGTCGCATGAAATCTCGCAAAAGAAACGGTGTCATCTTCCCGCAAGGGTTGCAGGCAATTCAGCCTCTGACAAGCCTCAATAAAGAAAAGAGGCCGCATCTTTCGATACGACCTCTTCGCATTCAAGTTGTTGAAACGGCTCAGCCCTTTTTCAGAACCTCACGGCCCAGCAGTTCGGCGATCTGTACCGCATTCAAAGCCGCACCTTTGCGCAGGTTGTCGGATACACACCACAGGTTCAGGCCGTTCTCGATGGTCGAATCCTGACGGATGCGGCTGATGAAGGTGGCGAAATCGCCCGCGCATTCGATGGGCGAGACGTAGCCACCGGCTTCGCGCTTGTCGATGACCATGATGCCCGGTGCTTCACGCAGGATGTCGCGGGCTTCGTCTTCGTCCAGGAATTCCTCGAACTCGATATTCACGGCCTCGGAATGGCCGACAAACACGGGAACGCGCACGCAGGTCGCGGTGACCTTGATCGACGGATCGACGATCTTTTTGGTCTCGACAACCATCTTCCACTCTTCCTTGGTTGAGCCGTCTTCCATGAAGACGTCGATCTGCGGAATGACGTTGAAGGCAATCTGCTTCTGGAATTTCTTCGGCTCAACCTCAGTGGTCGGGTTGTAGATGGCCTTGGTCTGATCCCAAAGCTCATCCATGCCTTCCTTACCGGCACCGGAAACCGACTGATAAGTCGACACCACAACGCGCTTGATCTTCGCACGGTCATGCAGCGGCTTCAGCGCGACAACCATCTGCGCGGTCGAGCAGTTGGGGTTGGCGATGATATTCTTGTTCTTGTAGTCGTGGATCGCCTCGGGGTTACATTCCGGCACGATCAGCGGAATCTCCGGGTCATAGCGATACAGCGACGAGTTATCGATCACCACGCAGCCAGCTGCCGCCGCCTTAGGGGCGTAGACCTTGGTAGCCTCGGAACCCACAGCAAACAGCGCCATGTCCCAGCCAGTGAAATCGAATGTGTCCAGATCTTTGGTAGTGAGCGTCTTGTCGCCAAAAGTCACCTCAGTGCCCAGCGAACGACGGCTTGCCAGGGCGGCAAGTTCATCGACGGGGAACTGGCGTTCCGCCAGGATGTTCAGCATTTCGCGGCCCACGTTGCCCGTGGCGCCGACGACTACGACGCGATAGCCCATTTCATGTCTCCAAAGTTAAGGACGCGCGTTCATAGCCGCGTTGCGGCAAAGAAAAAAGAGGGGTTTCGGCTTATTTCACTCTGCCACAGCGATTTGACGCAGTTCAGAGCGATTCAGTCCTGTTTCAGCAACGTTCGGTAAACCTCGACGATGGCCTGAGCCTCGCCTTCGATTCGAAAATTCTGTTCGACATGGGTTCGCGCGGCCTTCCCTGCAGCAGCGAGCGCAGTGCGATCCTGCAGCATATCCTCCAGCGCCTCAGCCAGCGCTCGGGCATTGTCCTTTTCGACCAGCCGTCCGGTCTCACCATCCTTGATCTGCGCGCTGAACGCGCCAACCCCATGGCAGGCAACGGCAGGAACACCCGAGGCCATCGCCTCCAGCGGCGTAAGGCCGAAACCTTCGTGTCGCGCAGGGGCGACGAACAGGTCGAGCGCACGGTAGGTCTCGACAATCTCATCCCAGGGGCGTTCACCCAGAAAATGCACGCGGTCGCCAAGCCCGGCATCCTGCAGCTTTTGTTCCTGTTCAGCCTGAAACGCTTCGAATTCCTTGGTGGCGCGCCCGGTGAAGATCACATGGGCGTCCGCGTGATTGGGCAGGACCTGCAGGGCGGCCTCAACCAGCAGATCGACCCCTTTCTGAGGGCGAATACGGCCAAAGCAGCCGATCAACAGCCCGTCTGGCAGGCCAAGCTTCTGACGCAGGGCGTGCTTATCCTCGGCGGGATGGAACAGTTCGGTATTCACACCATGCATGATGACGGTTGCGGGATGTTCCAGAAACGAGGCCGCCTGAGGGGTCGTCGCAATCAGCGCATCCATCTTCGAGATCAGCCGCTTGGTGAACCCGGAATGATCCCGTTGCGCGGCCGATGTGAACAGCAGCTTGTAATTGCGCCGAAGCACAGTGCGCAGGGCCAGACCCATCAGCATCTCGGTGTTGCGGCGCGCATGCCAGACCCGTTTGCGATTACGCAGAAACAGCAGTTTCCAGAGTCTGATATGGGGCAAATCATCAGGCAGGCCGGGCCCGGTGGCGCGGATGCTGATCATCTTCTGCTGGATTGGCAGCAGCCGGATCACCGTGGTTGTCACGCCCGACAGGGAATGCTTCAGATTGGGCGCAATCACCTCAATGTCCTGCACGGGCGGTCTCCGGTTTCAGTCCACGCTGTCCCGACTGAATAGATAGATCATGCAGCCAATGGCAAGGGCGGCGGCGAAAAAGCCGAAGATCGCGGTATAGGGCGCGGCTGGGCTGATCCCGGCGCTGGCCGCATGGATGCGTCCGGTGGCAAACTGCGCCAGCCCAACGCCGCCGACGCCAAAGAGGTTCAGCAGCGTGACGCCCCGCCCGACCAGATGCGGGGGTACAAAAGCCCGGCCATGGGCCATGATCACCGGAAAGCTGGCGCCCATGAAGCCGATCACGGCGAGCAACAGAACTGAGGTCCATACGCCGCGGTCGATCCACAGGCACAGCAGACCCAGCGCCGTGGCTCCCATCAGGTTTCCGCCCAGGATCACCCATTTCCGGGTGCCCAGGATACGGTCCAGCGGCCCATAGGCGAAAGTGCCCGCAATCATCGCGGCCCCCATGATCAGGGTTGCCGTCCCGATCTGAGAAGTACTCAGCCCGAACACGTCATTCAGATACGGACCGGCCCAGAGCCCTCGGGTCGCCCCCGAGGGCGCATAGGCCACAAGCATGAGCGGCAGAATGGCCCACAGCGCAGGTTCTTTCAGCAGGTCCAGAACCGATCCTTTTTGCTCGGTTTCGACCTTTTTGGGATCATGCACCGTCAGCCAGATCCCCGCGGCCACCACACCTGAGATGATCGCGAGCCCTGCCAGCGTGGCGCGCCAGCCCATCAGCTCGACCGCCAATGCGGTCGGGTAAGAGGCCACAAGATTGCCGACAGACCCCACCCCCAGCATCACTGCGGCAAGCGTGGCGAATTTGGCGGGCGGAAACTCTCGGGCGAAGATGTAGTAGGACGCCATCAGGACAGGCGAACATCCAACCCCGATCAGCGCCATGGCAAGTGCCACGTGGAACGGGGTGGTCGCAACCGCGAACAAGCCAGCCCCGCCTGCGCCGCCGATCAGCAGCAACGCCGCGGAACTGCGCCTTGGGCCGACACGATCCAGCGCCCAGCCGACGGGTATCTGCATCGCGGCGAAAATCAGAAACCAAAGGCCTGAGGCAAAGGCGAGGTCCTCGGGCGTGGCCCCGATATCATGGCCCAGATCGGTGGTCAGGACGGCGAGGAATGCGCGAAAAAACTGGCTCAGGACATAAGCCAGACACAAAACGATCAATCCTGCCTGCATCTGCTGCCCCTTCGCCTGAATGCTTTGCAGCGATGCTTGGCACGTCATGCTGGCCTGCACAAGCACGCGCGACGTCCCATCAGGGGCGGACATTCTTCACTTTTGGGCTATGTTCAGATCAGCTTTAAGATTTTCAGAGAGCGCCATGGCCCCCTCAGACCCTGTATTTTATGATTCAGTTCCCATTTCAGAAAGTTTCCTGAGCCTCAGCGATCCCGCGCGGTTCACACCGGTGCCCGACACCTGGTTTCTGGGCGTTGCCGACATCGTGGATTCGACCGGCGAGATCGCGCGGGGCCGGTACAAGACCGTCAACATGGTTGGGGCCGCGGTGATTTCAGGCATGATCAATGCACTGGACGGTCGTGTCTTTCCATACGTCTTCGGGGGCGATGGGGCCGGGTTTGCCGTGCCGGGCGAGGATGCCGAAACTGCGCGGGAAACACTGGCAGCATTGCAAAGCTGGGCTGAGGCTGAATTCGCCATCACACTGCGTACGGCGCTGGTCGCTGTTGCCGATCTTCGCACCGCTGGGCGCGATCTGCGCGTGGCCCGCTATGCACCCTCGACCGGTGTCGATTATGCGATGTTCTCGGGCGGTGGTCTGGCCTGGGCCGAGGCACAGATGAAATCCGGGCACTTCGCCATTCAACCAGCGGGGCCAGATGCCTCGCCTGACCTGACCGGCCTGTCCTGCCGATGGTCCAATAGCCCGGCGCGGCATGGGCAGATCGTTTCAGTCGTTATTCAACCCACATTAGAGTCTAATGAGGCAGATTTCGCCGCCCTCACCCAATCCGTTTTATCCCTCGCCGAAGGGTTGGAGCGCGCCGGACACCCGGTTCCCCCCAAGGGACCACCAATGAGTTTCCCTCCGCCCGGTGTCGATATCGATGCCCATGTCTCACGCGCCGGGCGCAATTTGTTGTTGCAGAAGATACGGCTGACGATTGGGAATATGATGATCGGGCTGCTGTTCAAAACTGGCATGCGATTGGGGCAGTTCGAACCCAACCACTACAAAGAGATGGTGAGCCGCAACGCCGATTTCCGCAAGTTCGATGACGGGCTGAAGATGACGCTGGATTGTGACCCGGCCACGTTGGAGCAGATCACCCGGATGCTGGAAGACGCGCAAGCGCAGGGCAAAATCCGATACGGTCTGCATGCCCAGCAAGAGGCGATGATGACCTGCTTTGTGCCCTCGGCCATGCGCGACGATCATGTTCATTTCGTTGACGGAGCCTCGGGCGGCTATGCCCAGGCCGCAGCCGACATGCGGGCTTAAAGCCCGCGCGCGACCTCGGTGATGACGTCATAGGCCATCATCACGTCCTGCTCGGTGGTTTCGAACTGGCCGGCCTGAAAGCGGATGACCAGATCGCCGTCCACACGGGTCTGGGTCAGGTAGATCCGCCCGTCATCATTGATTGCATTCACCAGTCGCAGGTTCAGATCGTCCAGATCGGTTGCCCCTTGTGGTGCATATTGGAAGGTCCACAGTGACCACATCGGCGGCGTCACGATCCGAAAATCCGGTTCTGCTGCCAGCCGGTCATGCAGCGCCACAGACCAGTTGACGTGATTGCGCAGCCGTGCGCGCAGCCCTTCCAGCCCATAGGTTCGGATGACGAACCACAGCTTCAGCGCCCGAAACCGTCGGCCCAGTGGCACGGACCATTCCGAATAGTTGATGATCCCGTCCTTGCCATGTGTCTTCAGGTATTCCGGGCTGATCGCCAACGTGCGCACCAGATCATCAGGGTTTTTGAGGAAATGCGCGCAGCAATCAAACTGGACGCCCAACCACTTGTGTGGATTGAACACGATGCTGTCGGCCTGATCGATCCCGGGCCAGTAATGACGATATTCCGGACAGATCATGGCTGACCCGGCCCAAGCAGCATCCACATGGGTGTAGAGGTCATAATTCCGTGCAACCTCAAGGCAACGATCCACCGGGTCAGTTGCGCCTGTTCCGGTTCCGCCGACACACAGGATCACGCCTGTTGGCTGAAAACCAGAGTCTAAATCGGACTGAATTGCCGCCTCCAGCGCCACAGGATCCATCCCGCGCCAGTCGCCCTGAACCGGGATGCGCACCAGATTATCCTGTCCGATCCCGGCAACCCAGATGGCGCGGTCGATTGAGGTATGGACCTCGGACGAACAATAAATGCGCAGTGGTTTTTGACTAAACAGACCCTGGCTGTTGCCCTGCCAATTCATCGCCTTCTCGCGCATGGTCAGCACAGCGGCCAGCGTCGCGGATGATGCCGAATCCTGAATGACCCCAGCAAACCCTTCCGGCAGGTCCAGCGCCTCGCGCAGCCACTCCATCATCCGCGTTTCCATCTCGGTCGCGGCGGGCGAGGTCTGCCACAGCATGCATTGCGGCGCGATGGCGCTGGCCAAGAACTCGGCCAGAACTGACGGGGCCGAGGCGTTCGAGTTGAAGTAGGCGAAGAACCGGGGATGTTGCCAATGGGTGATGCCGGGCATCACGATATCTTCGAAATCGCGAAAGATACCCTCGACCGGCTCACCGTTCTCGGGCGGATGAGCAGGCAGAGCGTTCAGGATATCGCCGGGCTCGGTCCGGGCACGCACGGGCTTGTCTCCGACCGTCAGGTGATAATCCTGTGTCCATTCAGCGACCTTCTTGCCCCAGTCGGAGAATTCATTCCACTTCATCATGATCCCCTTCAGATGTTCTTCTGTCAGCGTTTCAAGGCCCATATATTAAACAAGTTAAGTAAAGTCTAGACCACATGATCGGCCATAGTCGGCGATCTCTTGCGAAATATCTGAAATTGCGCCAAAATTCCCTATGGCTGACGACTTACCCCTGACTTCCCGTTCTTTGCCGATTGCGCTGCTTCGTGCGCGGGAAAAGGTGATGGGGCCCATACGTGGCGTTCTGGCCCATGCAGGCGTGACGGAACAGCAATGGCGCGTGCTGCGCGTCTTGCAGGAAGAAGGCCCGCAAGAGCCTACTCTGATCGCGGAGCGGGCTTGTCTGTTGTTGCCCAGCCTGACCCGGATTCTGAAGAAGCTGGAAGATAAGAAGCTGATCGTCAGGCGCCAGGATCTTAAGGATCGCCGCCGCCAGATTGTTGAAATCAGCGATGAAGGGCTGGCGATTATCCAGGCCAATCTGACCGCAATCCTCGAACAGGCGGCACATATGCGCAAGCTTTTGGGTGAAGACCGGCACGAGATGCTGCTGGACCTGCTGGGCGAGTTGTATGATCTGGACCCGTAGCCAAGGCATGTAAATAGGCTCTATTCAAGGGTTTTCGGAATAAACCTCGGATACAGTTCTCTGATAAAATTTGCTCAAGGGCCGGTGAATTTACCAAAATCGTTGCCCGTTTGGATATCGCGTCGTAGCCTGTGCATTATATTACACAAACGGTTTGACCGGAATGGATGCCTCCACGCCGCCAAATGCGGAAAATGAGACCGACCCCCAGGATCTGAGCGCCCGCGTCGGCGCTCGTGTCAGGCGCGCGCGGCAGATGCGTGGCATTCCGCGCCGGGTTCTGTCCGAAAGCTCCGAAGTTTCGCCCCGCTATCTTGCGCAGCTTGAAGCGGGCGAGGGCAATATCTCAATCGGATTGTTGCAGCGCGTTGCCAAGGCCCTGGACTACAAGGTCGAATGGCTGGTCGGAGAGGATGATCCTTGGGATTCGGACGCGTTGCAGATGACCGAGCTGTATCGCGAAGCCAGCGACGACGTCAAAGAAGTCGTAATGAAGGCCTTGCGCCCGCAACCAGACTGGAACGCACAGGCGCAACGGATCTGCCTGATCGGGTTGCGAGGGGCTGGAAAGTCGACTTTGGGTGCGTTGTTGGGGGCTGAACTCGACCTGCCCTTTGTCGAGTTGACGACCAGGATCGAAGAGATGGCAGGCATGCCTTTGCCCGAGGTCATGGCCTTTTTCGGTCAGGATGGGTATCGCAACCTCGAAGCGCAGGCGCTGGACAGGGTGATCAACTCATATGACAGGCTGGTTCTGGCAGTGGCCGGAGGGATCGTGTCCGAACCCGCGACCTATACGAACCTGCTCAATCGGTTTCATACGGTCTGGCTGCGCACCTCACCGTCCGAGCATATGGATCGGGTACGTGCGCAGGGCGATGAACGCCCCATGGCAGGAAACCCGGAAGCGATGGAACAGTTGAAGTGTATCCTGGCCAGCCGTGAGGCGCTTTATGGTCGTGCGGATGCTCAGATGGATACCTCGGGCCGATCGGTTGAGGTTTCGCTGTCGGAACTTCAACAATTGATCAAGCAGCAGGGTTTTCTGGACTAAATAGACCCTATTTAGGGTCTTTCAGCCAGTTCTCCGCAAATTCCACATCCCCGAGCGCTGCAAATCGGCGTACCCGGTCCAGCTCGGCCTGCAGCCGTCGGGTGCGCGCATCTGACCAGCGCAGCTTGCGCTCGGGCCACACTGCCCGGACATGCAGCAGGTCCCGATCCCGCTGCGCCTTCATGTCGACCCGCCCAATCAGCCGGTCGCCCTCCAGCAACGGAAATACGTAATAACCGTAGACGCGTTTGGGCTCGGGTACGAAAACCTCGATCCGGTAATGAAAACCGAATAGCCGCTCGGCGCGGTTCCGGTCGCGCAACATTGGATCAAACGGGCTGAGCACCCGGATCCGACCAGGGGCAGGCTCCAAAGCAGCGGCTTCATCGCAAAGGCCGGGGCGTGCAAAAACCTTCCGCGCATTCCCGTCTGCGCAAGTGATAGCTATTTCCTCGATATGACCCTGTGTTAGAGCCTGTTCACACCATGTTTTGGCCTCGGCGGCGCTGACCGTATCCCAAAAGGCTGCCAGCTCACCGGATGTCGCGAATCCCAATCGGTCGAGTGCTGCGTTGCACAACCAATCCACCGTGGCTTCGGCATCGCATGAGCCTCCGGGGCAGAGATGAGTGTCGATCACGCGCTCGGTCAGGTCATAGCGTTTCTGAAACCCGTCCCGGCCCACAACCGTCAGTGCGCCCGACCGCCAAAGATATTCCAGCGCGGTCTTGGACGGATGCCAGTCCCACCAACCGCCCGAGCCCTTTTTCTCGTCCTTTCCAACATCAGAGGACCCAACCGGGCCATGATCGCGGATATGTTGCAGGACCGTTTCGAACTTCTGCTCAAACCCGTCGCGCCGCCAGTTCTTCCAACGCGCTTTCAGCATGTCGGCATCGCGCAGAAATCTCAGATGCCAATGACGATAAAACTCCATCGGAATCACCGCGGCGTCATGTGTCCAATGCTCGAACAACGCCCGGTCGCGTTCATAAAGCCGCTTGAGGTGACGCGCGCGATAGCTGGGTCTGCGCGCATATAGGATCATGTCATGGGCGCGGGCGACGGTGTTGATGCTATCCAACTGAACGAACCCTAACCGATGGATCAGTTGCAACAAATCCTCGCCCTTGGAGCCGCCTGCGGGTTGCTCCAGCAGCGCATGGCGGTCCATGAACAGGGCACGCGCCGCCCGATTGTCCAGTCGTTGCAGCGCCATGACGTCTTAGCGCCGTTTCAGCGTATCACCATAGCTGATCTTGGGGGTCAGGGTGACGCGGGTTTCGACCTCTGCCTCCGGATCAGCCAGCTTTGCCGCGATGATCTGGGCAGCGGTACGCCCGATCTCGGTCCGGCAGGCATCCATAGTGGCCAGCTTGCGCGGCAGACCCTGCAACAGCTCCACATTGTTGAAACCGGCAAGGCCGATCTGACCAGGAACATCTATCCCCTGATCCAGCAGATACAGCAGCCCGCCTGCGCCGATCATGTCGTTGGAATAATACAGAAAATCCAATTCGGGTGAGCGTTCCAGCATGGCTTGCGTCATCTCGCGCCCCTTGGCCAACGCCGAGCCACCCGAGTAGAACTCGCGATCTTCGATCTCGACCCCGTGCTTGCCCAGAACCTCGGTGAAACCCTCGAACCGTTTCCGGGCGCGGTGGTCCAGAGGCATCTTGGTGCCCATAAAGCCGATATGCTCATATCCGGCCTTCAGGATCGCCTGCGCCATTTCGCGCCCGGCGCGTCGATGCGAAATCCCCACCATCGCGTCTACGGGCTTGCCATCGGTGTCCATGATCTCGACCACCGGAATGCCGGCCGAATCCAGCATGGCGCGCGCGGCTTCGGTGTGCTCCAGCCCGGCAATGATCACGCCCGAAGGCCGCCACGAGAGCATCTCGTACAGTACTTTCTCTTCCTTCTCGGGCAGATAGTCGGTGACGCCGACCACTGGCTGCAGCTCGGTATCCTCCAGCACTTGATTTATACCAGTCAGCACCTCTGGGAAGACCATGTTGGACAGAGACGGGATGATCACCGCCACCAGATTCACCCGGCTGGACGCCAGCGCGCCTGCGATCTTGTTGGGCACATACCCAAGCTCTTTCGCGGCGGCCAGAACACGGGTTCTGGTGGCGTCCGAGACATCCCCTCGATTGCGCAGCACCCGGCTGACCGTCATTTCAGACACTCCGGACGCTTCTGACACATCACGAAGGGTAAGCGGGCGTTTAGTTTCTGTTGTCACCGGGATACCTGCATTGTTGTTTCGCCGATGGTAGCGTGAACAGGGCAATCTGTTCAACACTTGTGCAAAGCCCATGACAATCCAAAAAAACCCCGCTACAGAAAACGTCGCGCGGCCCCGTGGCTCAACTGGATAGAGCAGCCCCCTCCTAAGGGGCAGGTTGCAGGTTCGAATCCTGCCGGGGTCGCCAGACTTCTCTAAAAAAGTATTTATTTTCCATACCTTAGATTGTTCTTTCGCTTCGAATGATTGGTTCGTTCAAACTGACCGTTGGGTGGTGGGGAAGACTTCAAGTCAAAAGGTGCTTCATCTTCTCGTGCGTCATGCATTATCGATCATCCTAGCAAGAAAACTCCTACGGCCATCATAAGGAATTCTTAGCGGTTCTTTAAGAGTAACCTCGGCTTAACTCGAGGATATCCTAACCGGGTCTTCACTGCGTTAGCATCGTCTTCTCAGAACTATTGCATTTCAGCCAATGACGAAAACCTCAAATTATTGTCGGTGTTTTCAAAAGCAGTCATTGGCGCAACCGCAGCCAAAAGGTGCTCTGTCCGCTTTCCAGCCATCTGACACCTGATATTGAACTTCCGAAATGTGCGGTTCAGAACCTTCTGCACGAGCAAACGCCCGCATTGCTGCCGTTGCTAGTTCTATGCGCTGCATTTGCCGCGAAAGTCGGCTTGGTGGCCCGATACAGCTTCAAGTCATGACCGGCCAGAAAAAAGAACAATAATAACAACAACAATAAACCCCCCGTTTTTTGAAGTCGGTTTTCAAATCCCCCACCCCTTCTTCAGCGAACCAAAAATAAGAACGTTGGTTCGTCCACCTATGCCAGTATCGGTTTGATCTGAGTGTAACATACACAACCTACGTTGATGTTGTGTATTGAAGCGGTGAGGAGTCTAGGAAGTACCTGTATTTTTAGAAGCTGTTAACTATGGAACCCAAAGTTACCGATTTTCCGCAAGGTGACACAAAGGGTGACACATGAGCTTTCACCGTTGACATAAGTTATTGATAAAAATAAAAACTTAGCTTCGCAATGCGGTAACCAATCCTGCCGGGGTCGCCAGCCTGACTGATATCATTAGGAAAATGTTGCGAGGGTGCTGGCCGCACAGGGTGTGGGCCAGCAATTGTTGTGGTTCAGGGGCATCTCGGCTTTTCATTACGGTCGAGGTGTGACCCATTCATTTGAACTGACTGAACAGCTTCAAGCAGAAGGTCAGCCGAATTTATTCCAGACTCAGCGCGTCGCCGTTTTCGTCGAAGAAGTGCAACATATCAGTCGGGAATTGCAGGCCAATATTTGCCCCCGGTTTGAGGTCTGTGTCCCCGTTCAGGCGAACGGTCACTTTCTCTTCCGTACCGCAATCCACGATCAGGAACGTGTCTGCCCCGAGGTATTCGATCACTTCTATGACGCCATCGCTTTGGCCGTCTCCTGCCGCGACCACTTCGATGTGTTCGGGTCGGATGCCAAGCCTGTTGGCAATTCCAGACCCAGAAAAACTGCCACCTCTGCCACGTTCCAGAGTGTAGCTGCCATCTTGAGCAGTGCAGGGTAATATATTCATTTTCGGACTGCCGATGAACTGCGCCACAAATAGATTGGCCGGGCGTTCATAAAGCTCTCGCGGGGTGCCGACTTGCGCGATTTTACCGTATTCCAGCACCACGATGCGATCAGCCAAGGTCATCGCCTCGACCTGATCATGCGTCACATAGATCATCGTTCGCTTCAGGTTTTGGTGAAGCTTTGCAATCTCATACCGCATTTCGACCCGAAGGGCTGCGTCGAGGTTTGAGAGAGGCTCGTCGAACAGAAACGCCGTCGGATCACGTACGATGGACCGGCCAATGGCGACGCGTTGACGCTGACCGCCGGACAAGTCCTTGGGCCGACGTTCCAGGAAGGGCCCCAGCTTCAGTACTTCGGCGGCTTTGTTGACCTGCTCGGCGATCTCAGCCTTCGAGACCCCGGCCACCTTGAGCGAGAAGCCCATGTTTTCAGCGACCGTAAGGTGCGGATAAAGCGCGTAGGATTGAAAGACCATTGTCAGCCCCCGCTTGGACGGCGGATGGTCCGTGACGTCGCGGTCATTGATCAAAAGCGAGCCACGCGAGATGTCTTCAAGCCCGCCAATCATGCGCAGCAGCGTGGATTTTCCGCAGCCGGATGGGCCCACGAAGACAATGAACTCACCCTCTTCGATCTTAAGGTCGACACCTTTGATGACCTGAGCCGTGCCGAACCATTTTTCGACTGATTTTAGTTCGATGCTGCCCATTAGTTCCTCCCTGCCCAGTGCAGCCAGACAGCCGCAGTCCAGGTGAATGAATTTCCTCCGGCGGGGCTGCCGGTGAGTGGATCGTAATATTCCGCAAAGCCGTTCGTTGCGATCAGCTGCGCGGTTTTCAGACGTAGTGCTTCGGCTTCTGACAGGTGCCCCATGTCAGCCAGTCCGAACCCAATCAGCATGTTCATGAAACCCCATGTGGGGCCTCTCCAATACCTGCGCTGGTCGAAGTTGGGCATCGCCGGGTCATAGCTGGGAACTGGATATGGCACATTCGCAAGCACCGCCTGCAACCGTTCCAGCATTTGCAGTGAATCAAGGCCCGCATACCAGCAAAGATACGACGCGTTAGAGACGCTTCCTGCCCATTCACCAGTCAGCGCATCGCGCGAGTCGAACGAGTTCAGCGTTTCGTTCCACAATGACCGAGCGCCGGCGTTGAGCTTCTGAATGTCATCGCTTAGCCCATCTGCCGCAATACCAAGCCTTTCGCTGATCACGAGCAGATCGCGCGCGGCGCGCAGGGTGATGAACGTCATAGTGGGATCGGCGACCCGGAATGGGTTCAGGCCCAGCAGTTTCTGCTGATCCCAGCCGACCTGGCACCCGATCTGAACCAGTTTGATATACCGATCATAGTCGTACTTTGTTGGTCGATCGGCGCTGTTGACGTGGCTTGTGTCACGCCGCTGATAGTCTCCAACGCCTGTGGGGTCGACGCCTTTCATCGCCTTGTCCCAGTCGGGCGCGTTATCCCGGCCAGCTTCCCACGGATGTGTGGTGCAAACCGCGCCGTGTTCGTCGAGTCGCCATCTCATGATCCAGCGATGCCACGCCAGCAGAGATGGGAAGAGCGCGCGAACGCGGTCCGCGCCCGCATCGCCGTCTTTTTCCCAGATTTTCCGCGCCACAGTTGCAGCCACCGGGGGCTGAATGATGCCAGAGGACGGGATCGGCCCATGGCCACCCCAGACATCCGGACCGGGGTAATATCCATCATCCTGTTTGTGGAACAGGATGTGGGGCACCATTCCATCGTCCCACTGGCCTGAGAACAGCGTTTCCAGTTCGACCCATGCCCGGTCTATGTCGAACTCGGCAAAGCCAAGCGCCGCAATCGCGCTGTCCCAGTTCCATTGATAGGGGTACAGCCCCTCGGTCGGGATGGTGTAGCCGCCGCGATCATTGGCAACCAGTATGTTGCGCGCCTCGCGGTCGGGGTTTGTATGTTGGTTCATCTCAGTCATCCTTTGACGGACCCCGCAGTCAGGCCCTTGGTCATGAAACGTTCAAGTCCCAGGAACAGCGCCATGATCGGAACGGTGGCGATCACCGCACCGGCCATCAGATGCTGTCGGGGAATTTCCGAGGAATTCAGCATCGTGACGCCTCGGGTCAGGGTGAATTTCGACGGGTCGTCCAGCAGCATGAAGGCCAGCAGGAACTCATTCCATGCGATCATGAAGACGTAGAGCGAGACCGACGCCAGCGCAGGTAGGCTAAGTGGCAGGGTAATTTTCCAGATCACCGCCAGCCGCGACAGCCCATCCATCAGACCGGCCTCTTCCACCTCCGTCGGCAGGCCACGGAAATAACCTTGCAGCATATACAGCGCGACCGGGATCGTGGTGACCGGGTAGATCATGACGATGCCAAGGATTGAGTTGCGCAGCCCGGTCAGTGAGAATGCGATATAGATCGGCAGTGCCAGAACAATCATTGGCACCATGTAGATCAGCAGGATCGAGCGTGAGAACGCCTTTTGCCCTTTGAACCGGAACCGTGCCACCGCATAGGCACCGGGGACGCTGAACAGCAAGGTGATGAACACCGTCAAGACTGAGACATAAAGCGAGGTCCACAGATAGGTGCCGAAGTTGAAATCCCGAAACAGCTCGGTATAGCTGCGAAACAGCGCGGTGCCTTGCGATAGATCGACCGAGAAATCCAGCGGGTTCTGCAACAGGGCCTGCTGCGATTTCAGGCTGGTCATTACCATCACATAGAACGGGATGATCACAATCGCGGTGAAGAAGATATAGCCGAAACCCGTGCAGAACCGGATCACCGCCGCTTCGTATTCATGACGCGTGAGTTCTCCGAACGGCGTCTCTTGCAGGATTGCTGCCATGGACAGGTGCATCACAACCGCCATCGCCACCACAGTGACCAAAACCGCCTGCAACGAGGTGTCCGAGCCGATCAGAACCGGCCCGAACCCGGTCAGGCAAGACAGGCCCAACAGTGCGGATATACCCAGACGAGCCGGTGCGCGCTGCGCCGGGAAGCGGACATAGATCAGACCGGCCAGAGCCCCCCAGATCAGGCAGAGCAGGACCTGAGGTCGGAACGCTGCCCCGGTTGAAAATGACATGGTGATGGCGACAGTTGTGGCGATCACCACCAGCCAGAGCGCGCCCAACAACGGCGCGGTTATATACCCTTTGCGCATCACAAACCCTCCTCACGGCTGATGAAGCGGAAGAAGACGAAGCTGAATGCGATCAGGCAGAGCAGGATTACTACAGCCACCGCCGCGCCTGCGCCGATGTTTGAAATCGCAAAGGCCTGTTCATAGACATTCACCGTCAGCGTGCGGGTACCCGCGTTGCCGCCGGTCAGCAGGAAGATGTCGTCGAACTTGTTGAACGTCCAGATGAAGCGCAGCAGGAATAGTACCGACAGGATGCCCAGCAGTTGCGGGATGCTCAGCAGCCAGAACTTCTGGAATGGTGAGGCTCCATCCATATCCGCTGCTTCATACATGCTAGAGTCGATGGATTGCATCCGCGCCAGAATGAACAGGAAGGACAGCGGGAAATAGCGCCAGATCTCGAACACTGTCACCATGATCAGCGCCAAAGGGCGTTCCCCGAAGAAGTTGATCGGTTCACTGCTTAGTCCCATCTGCACCAACAATGCGTTGGCAGAACCTGAGAACGGGTCGAACAAGGTGACCCATGTGAAGGCCACAGCGATGACTGGCGCCACATAGGGGAACAGATAGAGGCCGCGTATGAACCCTTGTCCTTTGAAGCTTTTGTTCAGCAACAAGGCTGCAAACAGGCCCATCACCAAAGCCCCGATGGTGCCGACAACGGTGTAGAACAACGTGACCCATAGAACGCCCCAGAACTCGTCACCGTCAAAGACACGGGCGAAGTTTTCCAGGCTGAATTCAAAGTTGGTAAGCACGCTGGGCCCGCTGCCGGTCAGGTCGGGTTCGGAGCCTTCGATCAGGTCCTCAAACGCGTCTGGATCACCGTCCACTGTAACGGGGATGCGGATACGTTCGCGCTGCCCGCCTTCCAGAGTTCCAAAATCACAGAACAGGTTTTGCCCGTCCAGAACGCAGGGGCTTGTCACCTCGCGCGCCGTTACGCCGTCTGGCAGAACATCGGTCAGGGTGACGCCGCCAACGGCGATCTCCTGGCTTGAGTTGCGCAGACGGTATTCGATCCGCAGATCGTCGCCGGATCCGCGCAGACTTTCACGAACGACCGGTGCAGGCGGGCGCAGGTCGGACAGGGTGAACGGTTTGAAGCTGATCCAGATGATCGCCAGCAAGGGCAGGATCACCACAAGCGATACACTGATCACGGTCGGAGCCAGCAGCGTCCAGGCCAGACGCGCCTCGCGTTTGGCTAACGCCCCGGTTCCTGTCGGTGGGGTGGCCGAAGTCATGGGATACCTCGAAGGGTTGGGTGCAGCGGCGCATTCGCCGCTGCAGATGTCACAAGGTTACTGAACCTTGGCGAGTTCGTCGTTCATCGCGGCCACCGCAGCGGCTGCATCAATTTCGTCATCGATATACTGACGCACGACCCGGTTGATGGCCTGGCTATTGATCATTTTGGACGCCAACGCCAGCTGACCCTCGGCGACGCCCCAGCGCTGCGCCACGTCCAGACCACCAACGATCTCGTCGATCATCGCCTGATCGTACAGCTCGCCCAACGGCGCCTTGCGATCGACACCGACGGGCAATTCGGCCCAGGCTTCGGAGAAGGCGGTTGGGTTGTCAGCATTGCCGCGACGGACCGGGAACTTACCCTCGGGCGCGATGGCCAGCGTCTGGGTATAGCCCTGATCCATGGCGTATTTCACAAACTCCATCGCCGCGTCGGTATCCGCGTCGTTGGTGATGCCAAAGTAACGAACGTCACCCCAAGCCGCGCCATCCGGATTGGACGGGCCAGCGAAGTTGGTCACGATACCGGTTTTCGACGCAAGATCGCGCGAGGTCGGATCATCGTTGATGGTGGGCGGGGCGCTGTCACGCAGACCGGCCAGTTCATCCAGAATGAACGGAGACCAGATGATCATCGCGGCTTTGCCATCAAAATACAGCTCGCGCGATTGCTTCCAGAACAGCTCACCCGGGGGCGAGGCTTTCGAGATCGCTTTGTAGAAATCCAGCACCTCGGTGGTTTTTGCCTCATCCAGCGGCTGGAACCCATCGGGACCGACCGGGGTCACGCCATTGGCAAGGAACACATGCTCAAGAACCTGACTCATGAAGTTCTCGTCCACCTTGGTGGCGGCGACAAAACCATACATCTCGGGCGGGTTGTGCAGCTGCTCCAAAGCGGCGACAACGTTATCAAAGGAATTAGGGGCCTCAAGACCGGCCTCATCGAACAGGTCCTTGCGATAGACGACCATCTGGGTCCAGCCATCAACCGGGACTGATGCGGTTTCGTCATTGAACGCCGCCATGCCAAGCGCACCGGGGGCAAACGTGTCGACGCCCAGTTCTTCGATCACCTCGGTCGCGGCTTCGGTGTCCAGAATGCCGGCCTCGGCCCAGGGCAGCGCGTATTGCAGCGGGTGATAAACCACATCGGGCAGATCACCTGCGGCAAAGGCGGCTGTCGCGCGGGTGCCCAGATCGGTTTCTGTGACCGGGATAACCTCGACAGTCGTGCCCGTTTCAGCCTTGAACTGATCCGCCATTTCCTGTTGCTTGGCCAACCGCTCGGGCTGTTCTTCGGTGGTCCAAAAGCGGATCGTATCCGCCTGCGCCGACACCGCCGTCAGTATCAGCGCAAGCGATGTTCCAAGCATCATTCGCGATGCTGTAGGTGCAATTTTCATAGTCGGTCTCCTCCCCGGTTATGAACGTTCTAAAGTTGGATTTTCCGGGCCAGCTCCTCGGGGGTCAGCCGCGGTGGCCCGTCGGATTCGCGCTCGATCAGCACAGCCTCGCTCAGCTCGCGCAGATCAGCGGGTGCTTCACCGCGAGTCTGGCGGATCAACATGGTTGCAAGGCGTTCACCGGCACGCTGAGAGTCCACGCTGAAGGTAGTCAGCCCGGGACTGACATATTGGCATTCGGGTATGCCGTCATATCCCAGGATTGAAACGTCGCGCCCGATCTCAAGGCCCAGTTCTGTGCAGACCGGATAACACCCCAGCGCGGCCAGATCCGTTGCAAACACGATCGCTGTTGGCGGGCGACCTAATGTCAAAAGCGCGCGCGCCTCAACAGCACCTTCTTCGCGCGTGCGCGCGCCTTCCCGGATCAGCTCAGGATCGGCGGGCAGACCTGCGGCCTTGAGACCTTCGAGATACCCGTCGCGGCGCAGATGGCTGTAGTTGAATTTCGGATCGCTGCCGACATAGCCAATGCGCGTATGGCCAAAACGGACGAGTCGATCAACCGCATCCCGTATCGCCGTTTCGCCGGAGATATCGAACCAGGATGTGTCATGCTGCGCGCCCGCTTGCCCGTATCCGGTACGTCCATAAAGGATAAACGGAACTCCCAGCTCTCTGAGGTATTTCACGCGCGGGTCGTCGACCTCGGTCCGGGGCAGGATGAACCCATCGGCCTTGCGTTCTTCGACAAGCCGCCCCAGTACTTCAAGCATGTCTTTCTCGGACTTCGCCGTGGAGATTGTCATTGTCCAATCTGACGCGCTCGCCGCTTCGCACGCGCCTGCCAGAAAGTCTTGAAGAAAAGGATTATGCCGGTCTGGTTCTTCGCTGTTGATCACCATTGCAATGGCGCGCACCCGCCCGGTTCGGATGGCCTGCGCATGGCTGAGCGGACGATACCCCATCTTACGCGCTGTGACTTCAACGCGCTTTCGCGTGCCCTCAGAAATATCCGGATACCCGTTCAAGGCGCGCGACACGGTGCTTTTGGAAAGCCCGAGATGCTTTGCCAACTCGTCCAGCTTTACCCTTTTGGGGGACGAGAGGCGATGCGGTGAAGACTGACGCCTTTGCAGTGTTGGATTCGTTATCATTCCCTATTAATTCGTACCGAAACCGGTTTCGGCAACGAAAAAATAAAACATGCTCAACGCTGCCAGAGGCGATGTTCAGGAATGCCTGGAAGAATCGAAGGCCCAGTCTAGGGTTGCAAAGCCCCGAGGCGATACAGCCATTACGGTCAAGGTCCTATTGGTTGATCAAGCTGTCCGCTGTCCAATAGACAAATTTTGTCCCGTCAACAGGCTGCCGGGCGAGACCGTCTAGGTCATCGGCAATTTGATCAAGCTCTTTCGCGCGGCAAACACCGCGCAACGGGCCGGAAACATAGCCAAACCGATCCAGATAACCGCGCAGATCAGGGCGCCTGATATAAACGAAACGCTGATCGGGTGACGCATAGACCGAGGCTGCCCCCAGCGGCAGACGGTGCCGGTTGTCAAAGCCGCATACCACCAGTGTTTCGCCGGGCTGAACCATGGATTGCAGCGGCTCAAGCAGGTCCTGCAGGTCAATGCCGAACTGTTCGGCCGTGGTGGGGTGGCTATAGTCGACGGATCGTTTCAGCGGACCTTTTTCGGACAGGCAGAGCACTGCGATCAGCAGCACGCGCACCCAAAGCCGTTTCGAGATCAACATGATACCGCCCGCAGCGCCAACCATCAGCATTGGCAGGATCAGCAGCGTATAGCGGTCATAGACCTTTCCCGATGCCATCCACATGCCCAGGAAGAAAACCACGGCTATCCCGGTTACGGCCAGCAGGCGGGGGCGTCCAAACTTGAAGGGCAGGAAGAACAGCCCGATCAACCCCACCAGCCGCAATCCCGGCGCGTTGCCCAGAATGATCTCCGAGAGTTTCTTCAGACTTCGGTCGGAAACGCTGGGTGCAAAACGATCCAGCATCTCGGTACGCACACTGCCTTGAAACTCGGCCCCAAAGCCAAAGCGCAGATATTGAAACAGTGGCCAGAAGAAAGCTAGCAGCAGACAGGCCGCCATGCTCCACAGGAATGTCCGGTTTTTCCAGATCTCACTTGTGGGACGGTCCTGCCAACGCTGCGTCAGGATCAAGGTCAGCAAAGCGATCGCCAGAAAGGCCAGCGGTGTCGGGCTTTTCTGCATCCCGGACAGAAACACCGTAACGGCGAACCAGGGCCACAGGCGCGGACGCTCAAAAGCGGCCAGCATGATGGCGACGCCAAGGGTCGAGAAGAACATCGCGCCATTGTCCAGCATTGCCGAAGTGGCGTGACCCCAGAAATTCTGAGAGCTTGAGACCAGCAGTACCGCAGGCAGCATCAGCCAGGGATGATCCGGCACCATGACCCGTGCGAGCCAAGCGGTCGCGATCAACGTGCCCAGCGCAAACAGCATCGAAGGCAGGTGCAGGGCTGTCATATGTGACAGGCCCATCTCGATCATCGCCGCCGTCATCCAATATTGCAGCGGAGGTTTCTTCAGGCTGGGTTCGTTCTGTGAAAAGACCGTGAACCAATCGCCGTTGCGGGCAAAGCCGAGGCTGCGGTCATAGGTGAAGAACTCATCGATCTTCGACAGCCCGTCCTGTCCCAGCCCGATCGTGTACCAGCACCACAGAATCGCGATGACGATGCCCGTCACGATGTAAGGCGCCCAGTCATGCGCCAGAAGGCGTTCGGTCGATTTGACGTTCACCACGCCCACCTTTCGATCAGTTGTGCTGAAACCCGCTTTTCGGCTGGCTGGCTACTTGAATTTACGCTCCTGATCAATCACAAGCCATGGTGTCTGAATCAAGAACACAAATTCGTCATGCCCAGCGATACTCAGCCTCAGTCCGATAGCCGACCCACCGTGTCTGTTGTCATCCCCATGCATAATGAGCAAGGCGCCGCGGCTGATCTGCTGCAAGGCATCTGTGCTGCCGCTGCGGATTTGCCGGCGTTCGAGATCATCGCTGTCGATGACGGCTCGACAGACGGCACCTATGAGGCGCTGAAGACGTTCCAACAATCCTGCCCGCAACTGCGTATCCTGCAGCACAAACCTGCCGGAGGGCAAAGCGCCGCTGTTCATTCGGGCGTCCAGGCCGCGCGGGCCGAGATTTGCTGTACGCTTGACGGTGACGGCCAGAACCCGCCCGAGGAGCTGCCAAAGATCTGGTCTCCGCTGTTGGCGGATGACAGCGGGCAGATCGGTCTTGTGGCCGGGCAGCGGCTGGGGCGGAAGGACACCGTTTCGAAAAAACTGGCCTCGCGCGCGGCGAATGCGCTGCGGGGATGGATGCTGAAGGACGGCACCCGCGATACCGGATGCGGGTTCAAGGCCTTCCGAAGGCAGGCCTTTCTGAACCTGCCCTATTTCGATCACATGCACCGCTATCTGCCCGCGCTGTTCAAAGCCTATGGCTGGCAGGTCGCGCTGGTTGATGTCGCACATCAGCAGCGTCTGTCGGGGCAATCCAAATATACCAATTTCGGCCGTGCGATGGTCGGCATCTGGGATCTGTTCGGCGTCGTCTGGCTGATGCGCCGCGCCAAATCGGTCTCGGCAAAAGAGGCGGGACGGTCGTGAAAGAAGCCATTCTCGAAATCCTGCGTGTCGACAGTCCGACGGAGGCGCTTTGGGTCTTTATCGGCCTTGCCGGGCAGCTGATGTTCAGCGCCCGGTTCATCGTTCAGTGGATCACCTCGGAACGGGCCAAGAAGTCGGTCATCCCGATGGCGTTCTGGTATCTGTCCATCGGCGGCGGGCTGATCCTGCTCAGCTATGCGATCTATCGCCGTGATCCCGTCTTCATTCTCGGTCAGTCGATGGGCCTGTCGATCTATCTGCGCAACATTTTCCTGATCCGGGCTGAAAACCGCTAGGACCTCGCGCACGTTGTTGAGAAACCGGCCCACTCAGCGGGTCTCGGCTTATCTGAATCCTTGTGTGAACAAGTTATTTCTCGTTTTTGAATCATCTGTGCTAGTATCGCGCGGATAGATTTTTGTATTTGTATTCGGAGGCTTTGCCTTTGCCCAATGCTACACCCCGGTTGTTCCGGCTGCGTCCGCTCGAGAAGTCGGACATGGAAACGGCTGCGCGCTGGTTTCAGGATGTGCATGACCTTGCACTGTTTGACCGGACGTCACGCGTTCCGCTGAATCTGATGCAAACTGAACAGATGTGGGAAGAGGCGCTCAGCTCCGCGCCCGATTGCAGGAAGTGCTGGTTCATCATCGAATCCGAAGGCGGTGACGCGGTGGGTATGATCGGGCTCGAAGCGATTTCACAGGTCAACCGCGACGCCGTGATCCCGATCTTCATCGACAAATCCGTGCGCCGCCATGGCGTCGCTGTCCGGGCGATTGCGCTGCTGCTGGATTTTGCGTTCCGGCAGTTGGGGCTCAACCGGATCACGTCGTATTACCGGGCCGATAATCACAGCAGCCGCGATCTGATCAGTCAGGTCGGCTGCCAGATCGAGGGCACCATGCGACAGGCGTGGTTCGCAGACGGACAGTTCCACGACATGGTGGTTGTTGGCATGTTGCAGCAGGACTGGACCGCACGGCGACAGGTTCTGGCGCAGGAATTGCATTCCGATACTGTGGTCAGTTTCGGCTCGGCCGATTGGAGCTGGCCGCCCCGGGCGGATTGCGATGACTGAAATAACGCCTGTATCGAGGCAGATTTTGCTAGAGTACACTCGTCGGATTCGACGCGACACGACATTCGAGTATTGCCAGTGAATACAACCGGTTCAGACCCCTCACTCAGACAGAAGCTCGGCGCGGTGCTTTTTGCCGACGTTGTGGGCTATTCCCGTCTGATGAGCGAGAACGAGATGGATACGTATAACGCGTTGAAATCTTTGCTGTCTCAGCTTGAGACGATTTGCCAGCAGTATCAGGGCCGGGTGATCGAAGTACGCGGCGATGGCATTCTGGCGTTGTTTGAAACCGCCACCAGCGCGGTTGAGTTCAGCATCGAACTGCATCGGATTGCTGCGCAGCACAATCAGGCGCGGATGGCACATGAACAGATCAAGTTCCGCGCCGGTGTCCATATGGGCGAGGTGCTGCAGGATGATCGCGGCATCCATGGCGACAACGTCAACATCGCCGCCCGCCTGCAGGAAATTGCGGAACCGGAACGGGTCTATGTCAGCGCCGCGGTCTATGAGCAGATCCGCAATCGCCTGCGCTATGGCTATGAATTTCTTGGACCCAAGCAGCTCAAGAACATCATGTCGCCGGTGGCGACCTATTGCGTCCGCAGCGAAGTCGAGGGCGCCACTATGGCCGCGACCCTGCGGCCCGATATGCATCTTGAAGTGCTGGAGCGGCCCGATATCCCTTCGGTTGCTGTACTGCCCTTTGCCAGCCAGGGTGGGGATGAGGATGACAGCTGGGTCGCCGAAGGGCTGACCGATGACATCATCATGAACCTGTCGAAGTTCCGGAACCTGTTCGTCATTGCGCGCAACTCATCCTTCTTCTTCAAGACGCAGTCGATGTCACCGCATGAGGCCGCGCGCCGACTGAACGTGCGCTATGTGGCACGCGGCAGCGTCCGCCGTTCCTCCAGCCGCATCCGCGTCACTGCCGAGTTGCTGGACGCCAATACCGAACGGACCATCTGGGGCGAACGGTTCGACCGCAAGCTCGACGATATTTTCGACATTCTGGACGACGTCACGGAATGCATCGTCGCGGCCATGGCGGTGATGATTGAATCGCATGAAAAGCAGCGCATGGTGCAGGCCATTCCGTCAGACCTTCGGGCCTATGGCTCGGTTCTGCAGGGCCAGCATCACATCTTCAAATACACGCGCAACGATAACCGCAAGGCGCAGCATTGTTATGAATCGGCACTCGAACGGGACGGAGGGTATGCCCGCGCGGCAGCCGCCCTGTCGCGGACGCTCAATATCGACTGGCGCTATTCCTGGACCGAAGACCCGGGCGGCGCGCTCGACAAAGCCCTGTCTCTGGCTCTGCGTGCGGTCGAACTGGACCCGACCGATGCGCGAGGCTTTGGCGAACTGGGCTATGTGCAGCTTTATCGCAAGGAACATGCGACCGCGCTTGAATCCTACAAACGCGCGCTGTCGCTGAACCCCAATGATGCCGACATGCATTCGGATTATGCCGATGCGTTGGCGCATTCAGGGGATAACGAGACGGCAATCGAACACCTTCAGCAAGCGATGCGCCTGAACCCCTATTTCCCGGATCAGTACCTCTGGCATCTGGGCGGCGCGTATTACAATCTAAAGCGCTATGACGATGTGATTTCTGCGGTCAACAAGATGAACAACCCGACCGAAGGGCAACGGGTTCTGGCTGCGAGTTATGCGCATAAGGGCGATATGGATATGGCGCGCCAGATTGCTGACAAGCACCGGGCGGCGCATCCCAACTTTTCCCTGGCGCGCTGGGCCAAGGTTCAGCCGGACCTGCTGGAAGACGACACGCAGCACTTCCTCGAAGGCCTCAAGAAGGCCGGGTTCTGAGCAAGAAAAAGGGCGCGTGATCGACGCGCCCCATTCTCGGATATATCAGCTGTTATTCGCCGCGTGCCTTCGCGCCGCTGACCTTGGCACCGCTGACTTTGGCACCGCTCACCTTGGCGCCACTGACTTTGGCGCCAGAGACCTTGGCACCGCTGACCTTCGCGCCACTCACCTTGGCTCCGGCCATCATCGGGGCGTCGTATTCGAAATAGACGTCCAGCAGGACCTCTTCGATCTGACCGGCTGCGATATCCATACGGATGGTGTAATCGGCCTGATCATAGTTCCAGACGCGGATATCATTCGCCATCTGGTAATCCGCCGCTGCAACGCCGGATTTGGATGGATCAAGCGGCGCACGTGCGGCCTGCCGCGTCGTGTCTTTCCCGGGGTCTTCAAGCTTGAAGCCGTAAGGCAAGTTGCCGCCGGTGGCGCTGTCGCCTTCGCCATGGACCAGGAAGATCGTCGGTTCGGGCATCTCGTAGTAGGTGCCATCATATGCGAAGCCATAGATCCGGGCCAGCCGGGCATCGCCTCCGAACTGGTCCCCGATGAAGTTGTTGACGCCACGACCCCTTCTGCGATCATCTTGTTCGATGAATAGCTGCTCGCTATGCCTGTCAGCCGTCTGCTGCCAGAACGTGTGTTTGAAAACGCGACCCCGGCGAATGTAGACAAATGATTCAAACGGGACTTTCTTGCGCTTACCCAGCTTCAGTTTGTTCCCGTCGTTCTTGTCCTTGTAGATCTTGTAGATCCCTGACTCGTCGTTTGCACTGTCTCCAGCCTGCACAAGGATCCGGTCATCTTCCCGCACAGCCACACCATCAATTTTGGTGATCTCCTGTGTAAAATCGTAACCCGTCGCCACCTCAATTGCGAGCCGGACTGACTTCTGTCTCAGTTTAAGATCACTTAATTCTCGTCCGAACAGTAATACCTCGGAAAAACTGAGTAACGACTCAGACATATCACTTTCTCCCTATCGGGGGTCGACGGGGCCTCGGGCCGCGCCTGTCCCAGTTTGCGCATTTCACTGCACGTCGATTGTCAAATTATCACCCCGTGCGCACAACCTGCCATAAAACCGGGGCAAAAACAAAGACTTTAAGGTTCTTTAATCTCGGGTGACAACGTGCGAACGGACGCGGCGTGGCTGGACCCATCCGGCTTGGTCAGACGTGGGCCGGGCCGTGTCAGCCCGATGTCACGCATGCGGAAATTGCCCTCGATAATCTGGCGGAAAGCGCCGCCGGTAATCTCCTGATCGACAACGACCAGCGCGCGCTCGACCCCGAAATAGCTCAGCATATCGGCATCCAGCATTTCCCAGGCGTCGGCAAGGTAGGACCCCAGCAAATCCCGCGCCTCGATCAGAGCGACGCGGAAGCCTTCGGGATCGGCAGCGTAATGTTCGTCGAACAGGTCCTGCATGATCGCGTTGTATTCATCGGTGCCCTCCAGCTCGTCCGAAAGCTCCTCCATTTCCGGATCGATCACGTCATGGGCGACCAGCCGTTCGTGATAGATATCGACCAGAATATCGAACATCGCACCGGTCAGCGGCTCCGACAGCGCGTGTTCACTGGACCACCCATGCGAGAACTCGGACAGCGTCCGGTCATTGGCCGCAATGCGGATCTGCGCGTTCTGCGACAGCTCGGCAAAGCGGCTGAGCCGGTTATAGGTATAGAGATTACCGCGCGTGTTCTTCAGCACCTCATCCACGACCGAGCCGAAATGCAGAGACGCCAGCAGCGCCACCATATCCGCCGCCGATTCGTGGAACCCGTAATACTCGCCCGTTGCGTCGTCTTCCGAGGGCAGACCGATGACGCTGTAGATGATGGCATGGCCGATTTCATGCGCCACCACGTCGAAGTTCAGGCTGTAGGGGCGGTATTCGTCCCCATGTTCGCGGGTGCCGCCGGTCTCCAGAAACCCCCAACCGATATGCGCGTTATCAAGGCTGGGCAGCAGCGACAGTTCCAGCCGCTCGAAATCACGCTCGAAATGCCAGGGGATCGGGCGGCCGAAATAACCCTCCCAGACATCCATGGTGAAATGGGCTGCGCCAAACAGGTGGGCGGCTTCAAAGGCCGGATCGTCGGGATCGATATGGATGAAATTGCCGAACTCATCGGGTTCAGGCGGTGGCAGGATATAGCCGTCCCAGGCGGGCAGATACATCTCGGGGCCGTCCTCGCCTTCAATCATCGCACCATAAGGGGTCGTCTTGTCGACCGGGTACATCGCATACATGCGCGGCCCAGAAGGGCCGGGCCCGATCGAGCCCTGCGGGGCCGAGATCTCGACCAGTTCAGGTTTCGAATTCGGCTCTAAATAGGGCGATTGCGGATACAACAGGAACCGCGTGCCCGGAGTTTCGTTTTCCGAGTAATCGGGCCAGATCGTCAATGTCCCCTCCCGTTATCGTCCCGGCTAACCTTAGGCCCGCGTATCGGGCTGCTGATCCTCGGGGTCGCCACCGGCGTGGCAAAAGATGAATTCGGCTTCAATCAGATCAAGAAACGCCTCGCGCCCTTCAAGGCCCAGCGCGATTGCATAGGATTCAAGATCATCCGGTACCGCTTGGTCAAGACGTGTTTCAAAATACCAGATCAGCGACTGCGTTCGGTTCGTGCGGCCATTCACCCGATCCAGCGCCTCGATACGGTCAGCCTTGCGCCGCGCCCGGTCACGCAACGCTGCATAATGGCCATCGTGGCGCAGCTCGGCCAGCACGGCGGCATCCAGATCATCCGCCCGCGCTGCGATGGCCGCATCCTTGCGGGCGCGGTCAGCCAGCATCGCCTCGTATTGCGCGGGGGTCAGGTCATTGTCCTGCAGCCATTCCATCAGATCGGCCTGACGGGGCAGGCGCGCCGCGCGCCTGTGCGCGGTCATGTGCTTTCGTAATATCTCACGGTCCGGCTGGTGATCGACCCGATGCGCCTCGTCCCGCGCCAGCAGGTTCAGCGCGGCGCGATCACGCAGCTCGGCATAGAGGGCAGGGTCCAGCCGTAGCTCATCCACCAATGCCCGCGCATCGGTGTCTTGCGAGGCGGTCTCGGCATCGACCCGCGCCCGCAACTCGCGCCAGGCCAGGGTACGTTCGACGCGCGGCGCGGCGGGGGTGTCGGTGTCCGCCTCCAGATACCGTGCCATATGCTCCAGCATCTCACGGGCATCTTCGCCCTTGGCATCGACCTGCCCCTCGGGCAGCCAGTTCTGAAAGCTTTCCAGACCGGAGGTTGTGCCCGCCGCTGCAATCACCTTGTACCAAACCCGGTCGCGATAGTGCAGAGCCTTGGCAGCGTCCAACAAGGTCCGGGCATCCTGTGGCGACAGCACCCCGGCCGTCTGCGCCATGTCCAGCGTGGCGCGGATCGACACCATCGGCTCGCTCAATGCGGGAAACCCAAGCTCGGCAGGGCCATGCAGCACCGCCACCTCGTCGTCATCCATGATCGCGCCGCTGAGGTAATCCTCGAACACCCGTCCGACGCCGATCATCCCGAAATCGGAAAGTTCCGCTGCCCGCAACGCGCCCATGCTGGCGCTGCCGAAAACCGGGATGCCTTGTTCCAGCGCCCACAGGATTTCCTTGTGCCAGACCGAGGGCACGCCATCGAAATACCCATCGATGATGCCAATGGCGCGCGGCCCGTCCCGCGCAACGCGATACACATCCCCCTGCCGGACCGGGGGCAGAATGGTCGCGTCCAGATGCTCCTGCACCGCCTCGGACCGCAGGGTGGGGCCGACGAACACCACCACGCTCATGCCGTCACCGCCCGTGCACGTGGACCTGTAATGTAATCGGGATCGTCATGCGGCGCTTCCAGCCCCGGAATAACCGCGCGGACCACAGCGATATCGAATTCAGGCCGGGACAGATCGACCGTCACCACCTGACCCATACCGACCACCGACAGACAACTCAGCAGCAGCTCAAGGTCTTCCGTAAACGACCCCGTGACATGCGACGGGCAATCGGTGAAACGCCCGGTCGCCGCTGCGCCATCAATCAACTCACGGATATATCGGCTGCGCCACGTGCGGGCCTCGTCCGAGAACTCTTCGGGGTCCAGATCATCGCGCGCGCCCGAGATATAGGTCAGCCGCGTCTGCGCCGCCTCGGTCAGCGCCCGCAGCAGCGCAATGGCGCGGTCGGGGTGACAGCCATCGCCGATGCCGATATGGCCCGTGGCCTCTCCGGCCTCGCAGATCACACAGCGAAAGCTGGCAATGCCGATATCCGAAGTGGTGTCCCAAATCCCCAGATCCAGCCCCGCCGCTGCAATCTGGTCCATCGCTTGACGGCAACGCGGATCGTCCACCGTGTCCGGATCAACGCGCGGCGTCGCACCCCGGTGATGCCACAACGTCGTGGCGTCCCGTTCGATCAACTCGCAAATCGCGTGGCAACTGGCCTCAGTCACGTCGTTGCCCGATGCCAGACCATTCGTTGTGCGCGGAAACGCCCTTTGCCCGGCGACCGGAGAGGTCGTGTAATCCGTATCCACCATCTCATAGGGCACCCAACAGGCGGCATCGGCGTTCAGATTACGCCCCTGCACCCACAGCATCGCGCCATGCGGGTCAAACTGCCCGCCGGTCACGCGCGGCAGACGATAGACATCCACCACGTGATCCTGTGCCAGATCGGCATGGCTGCACAGCCGCAGCGGCAATTCGATCCGTTCCGCATGCCACGACTCGATCGCTTCCATCACGCCCGAGGCCTGCGCCGCGCTCAGCGACAATCCCTTGCCCAGTGACACCGCGACCGAACGCGAATTGGGTCGCGTCACCATCACCGTCGGCAGCCCGACCCGGTCGAGCCCGGTCAGATTGGCAATGCGCGTGATCCCCATCTGTTTGAGGAACGGTTTGACGATGGCAAGTGTCTGCTCAGGGTCCCGCAGGCGATGCGTGTCCAGCACATAAGTCTTCTGTGAAATCCCGGACATTCAAATGACCTTGCCAAATATCTGATAATCCACCCGAACCCGCAGGCTCCGGTCCGCCCGCGCGCAGGATGGGCGAGGAATGCGAACCGGTCAACCGCAGGGGTGTGTGAACTGCCTCTTGCAAGGGTCGCGACCTGCGGCTAAACGATCTGTCGCATGCCTCAATAGCTCAGCTGGTAGAGCAGGTCCTTCGTAAGGACAAGGTCGGGGGTTCGAGTCCCTCTTGAGGCACCACTCTTCTCAATCCAACCAAGTATCGCCGGATTCGTCGGGTACAGATGCCCGGTATTCTATTGTAACTGTCAGGAAATGGTACGGGCGGTGGGACTCGAACCCACACGGCACTAAGGCCTTCGGATTTTAAGTCCGATATGTCTACCATTCCATCACGCCCGCAGACCTGTTTGCGCGGCAGGTAAGGCCGAAACCAACAGGATCGCCACACACTTACAGCCAACCATTTGGATTGAAAAGACGCTCATTCAGATGAGCTGCAGCGAAAGGGAAAGCAGGACACGCTTGACAGTGCTTTCCGGTTTCGGTCACGTCGGCGCATCAAGAAAGGGAGCGTGCGATGAAGACGGTCAGAAACCCGTATCGGAATGGGGCAAAGCTCGCGGATCAGGCGCCATATCCGTCGGTCGATATATCTGGCCTTGGGCGGCATCGTCTGTTTTGCCCTGATTTCAAGGAAACTCCGCTGGTGGATGCAACGACTCTGGCGCCGGTTGCAAAGCTCTGGATCAAGGATGAACGGCCCCGGATGGGGCTTGGGTCCTTCAAGGCGCTGGGCGCGGCCTATGTCATTGCCTGTCAGGCCGATGAAGCGCCCGATGCGAACCTCAAGGGACGTACATTTGTCACCGCCAGTGCGGGCAATCACGGGATGAGCATGGCTGCAGGCGCGCGCGTCTTCGGGGCCGATGCGGTTGTCTATATCGCCGAGACTGTGCCTGAAAGCTTTGCCGACCGTCTGCGGGCGCAAGATGCGCGAGTGGTGCGAGAAGGGGTCGACTATGCTGCCAGCATGGAGGCCGCCGCGCAGGCGGCGCAGCAAAATGGCTGGACCTTGCTGTCAGACAGTTCGTGGGACGGGTATACCGACCTGCCCCATTTGCTGATGGAAGGCTACCTGCAAATGGCGTTGGAGGCGGCGGAGCAATGCCCCGAAACGCCGACACACATCCTGCTGCAGGCTGGTGTTGGCGGTATGGCGGGAGCGGTGGCTGCCTATGCGCGCGAGGTCTGGGGGGACGCGCCGCAGATCGTCGTGGTCGAGCCTGACGCGGCCCCGGCCTTGCAAGCAAGTATCGAGGCTGGCCACTGCGTTTTCGCAGATGGCCCGGACAGCATCATGGGGCGGCTCGATTGTAAGGAGCCTTCACTGATCGCCCTGAATGGATTGGCGCGGGATGCGGATCTGTTTCTGACGATCAGCGATGATGAGGTTGCCGCGCAATTGCCCGCGATGGCCGAAGCCGGGTTAGAGACCAGCGCTTCGGGCGGGGCAGGCATTGCGGCGGTGATGAATGAGGCGGCACGTCAGGCCATGGGAATCGGGCCGCAATCCCGTGTCCTCTGCATGTTGAGCGAGCAGCCCGCATGACCGGCTTTGCGCCACAGGAATTCGAGGCACGGGTTTCCCGCGCACAAGCGCGAATGGCCGAAACAGGTCTTTCAGCCCTGCTGCTGACCACCGAACCTGAGCTGCGTTATTTCACCGGCTATCTGACCCGGTTCTGGGAAAGCCCGACGCGCCCCTGGTTCCTGATCGTGCCCGCCTCGGGCAAGCCGGTGGCCGTGATCCCCTCGATCGGGGCGGCCCTGATGGCGCAGACATGGATCGACGACATTCGCACTTGGAGCGCACCGGATCTGGAAGATGACGGCGTTTCGCTGTTGGCCGATACGTTGACCGAGCTGACGTCGGACGGGTCCGCGATCGGTTGTCCGGATGGGCATGAGACACATATCAGGATGCCTCTGGCCGATTTCAGACGCCTTCAGGACGGGCTCGGCGCTCGTCGACTGACCGGTGATCACGGCATCCTGCGCGCCCTGCGCATGGTGAAGTCCGAGGCCGAGGTCGCCAAGATTCGCACCGCCTGTCAGATCGGTGCCCGCGCCTTTGCGCGTGTGCCGGAAATCGCCGCAGCCGGAACGCCGCTCGATCAGGTCTTCCGACGGTTCCAGATGCTCTGCCTTGAGGAAGGGGCCGATTGGGTGCCCTATCTGGCCGGAGCGGCCGAGCAGGGCGGGTACACGGATGTGATCTCACCGGCAACGCAGACCCCTCTTGCGCAGGGCGATGTTCTGATGCTGGATACCGGCCTCGTTCGCGACGGGTATTTCTGTGACTATGACCGCAACTGGTCGGTTGGCCCCGCCAGCGCTCCGGTCCGCGCCGCCCATGCGCGGCTGATCGAGGCCTCGGATGCCGCCTTTGAGCAGGCCCGGCCCGGCACCACCGCAGCGCAGCTGTTTCACACCATGAACGCGGTGCTGACGGATGGTGGTGAAGGCACGGATGCCGGGCGGCTGGGCCACGGGCTGGGGATGTCGCTGACCGAATGGCCCTCGCTCATCCCCGGTGATCATACCGAACTGCAGCCCGGCATGGTGCTGACGCTGGAACCGGGTATCGCCGTCGATGGCAAGATCCTTGTGCATGAGGAAAACATCCTGATCACCGAGGGCGCGGCCGAATTCCTGAGCCCGCGTATCGGACCGGAGATACCGACGCTATGACGACACTGCCCTATTCGCTCGACCCCGATGATCCCGCCGCCGTGCCGATGGGTCTGATCGTCCTGCAAACCGATGAGACCATCGAGCCCGAGTTCCGTCGCCTTTTTGCCGATGATCCCAGCCCTCTCTATATCAGCCGCATCCCCAGCGGGGCCGAAGTGAACACTGATACGCTGGCGCAGATGGAAACCGATCTGCCCGCCGCCGCCGACCTGCTGCCCAAGGCGCGGCCCTATAAGGTGGTGGGCTATGGCTGCACCTCGGCCAGCTCGGTGATCGGTTCGGATCGGGTTGAACAGATGGTGAAACGGACCTGCGATGTTCAGACCGTGACCAACCCGCTGCGCGCCGCCGCAGCCTGCGCCGCAGATCGGGGCGTGTCGAAATTCGCGCTGCTTTCGCCCTATATCGAAGAGGTGAACACACCGCTGCGCCGGGCCTTTGCGGAACAAGGTATTTCGATGGATGTGTTCGGCACCTTTGGCGAGGCGGAAGAGGCCAAGGTTGTACGTATTTCGACCGATTCCGTGGTTGATGCGGCCCTTCGCCTGGGCGCTGACAGGGCTGTTGAAGCGGTGTTTCTCAGCTGTACGAACCTGCGCACACTGGCCGCCATCCCCCGGATCGAGGCGCAGATCGGAAAGCCGGTTCTGTCAAGCAATCAAAGCCTGGCTTGGCATATGAATCACCTGAATGTGTCGCAAATTTAGGCAAAAGTGACGTAATAGCGGGTTCATTTGCTTTACGGGCTTGCGACCATTTGTTAGCCTCGGCTTCATTGCACGAGAAGATCAATGAAATCCGGACCAACCGGGTAATCATTTGACGCAACAGGGGGTCTTGTGACCGACACAAATACTGACGCCGCGTTTGTCGAATTTGAACGCGTTCAAAAATCTTATGATGGCGAGAATCTCGTTGTCAAAGATCTCAACTTGGCGATGCCAAAGGGCGAATTCCTGACCATGCTCGGGCCGTCCGGATCAGGCAAGACAACCTGTCTGATGATGCTCGCCGGATTCGAAACAGCCACCCACGGTGAAATTTTGTTGGATGGGAAACCCATCAACAACATCCCTCCGCATAAACGTGGCATCGGGATGGTGTTCCAGAACTACGCCCTGTTCCCGCATATGACTGTGGCCGAGAACCTGTCGTTCCCGCTGGAAGTCCGCAAGCTGGGCAAGTCAGAGCGCGAGGAGAAAGTCAAACGCGCGCTGGATATGGTTCAGATGGGAGCCTTCGGCAATCGCCGCCCGGCGCAGCTTTCGGGCGGTCAGCAGCAGCGGATCGCGCTGGCCCGCGCGCTGGTGTTCGAGCCCGAGCTGGTGCTGATGGACGAACCGCTGGGCGCGCTCGACAAGCAGCTGCGCGAACACATGCAGTTCGAAATCACCCGACTGGCGCATGAGCTGGGCATTACCACTGTCTACGTGACCCACGACCAGACCGAGGCATTGACCATGTCCGACCGTGTTGCGGTGTTCGACGATGGCCGCATCCAGCAGCTTGCACCGCCGGATCAGCTGTATGAAGAGCCCGAGAACAGCTTCGTCGCGCAATTCATCGGCGAGAACAACACGCTCGAAGGTGTGGTGAAATCCATCGACGGCGACACCTGCCTGGTGCAGCTGGATGACGGTTCGGAAATCGACGCGGTGCCGATCAACGTGCACAATCCGGGCGAACGCACCAAGGTTTCGATCCGGCCCGAGCGGGTCGAGTTCAACAAGGACCGCCTGCATGCCGATGCGCATACGCTGAAGGCCGCGGTCAAGGAGTTCATCTATATGGGCGATGTGTTCCGCTTCCGCATGTCGGTCGCGGGCAATGACGAATTCATCGTCAAGACACGTAACGCCCCCGATGCCATCCGTCTGCAACCCGGCCAAGAGATCGATATTGGCTGGCTGGCAAAAGATTGTCGTGCGCTCGACGCATAGACCAAGCTGCGCGGTACAAGTGCGGCTTTATTGAGGGACCGGCTGGTGAAAACCCGTGCGCCAGCTGACCATACAACAAACGGGAAGTACTGGGAGTAACACATGAAACCAACCAAAACACTACTGACCGCTGCTGCTCTGGCGACCGCGGCTGGTGGCGTGTCCGCGCAAGAGATGACCATCGTCTCGTGGGGCGGCGCCTATTCCAAATCGCAATTGAAAGCGTATCACGAGCCCTATTCGGAGAAGACCGGCATCACCATCCTGAACGACGACAGCTCGGCCGAAGCGGTTGCAAAGCTGCGCGCGATGAACGAAGCGGGCAACATCACATGGGATGTGGTCGACGTTGTTGCCTCGGACGCGATTCGTCTGTGCGACGAAGGTCTGGCGATGGAAATCGACCCTGACACCATGCTGGCTCCGGCGCCGGATGGCACATCGGCAGCGGATGACTTCGGCGATCTGCTGGTCAGCGATTGCTTCATCCCGCAGATCGTGTATTCGACCACCTTTGGCTATCGCACTGATCTGGTCGGAGACACACCGCCCAGCGATGTCTGCGCCGTGTTCGATCTGGAAGCCTATCCTGGCAAGCGTTCGCTGGAAAAACGCCCGATCAACAACATGGAATGGGCGCTGATCTGTGACGGCGTTGCCAAGGATGACGTCTATGACGTTCTGGCCACCGCAGAAGGTCAGGATCAGGCGTTGGCCAAGCTGGGCACCATCAAGGACAGCGTTGTCTGGTGGTCCGCAGGTGCCGACACGCCGCAGCTACTGGCTGATGGCGAAGTTGTCATGGGTTCGACCTATAACGGTCGACTGTTCAGCCTGATCGAAGAGCAGAACCAGCCCGTTGGCATGCTGTGGGACGCGCAGGTGTTCGACCTGGACGGTTGGATCATTCCCGCCGGTCTGAGCGAAGAGCGTAAGCAGCGCGCGCTGGACTACATCATGTTCGCAACCGACACGCAGCGTCTGGCGGATCAGGCCAAGTACATCTCCTACGGTCCGGCCCGTGCCTCGTCGGCTCCGCTGGTGGGTCAGCACGCCGATCTGGGCATCGACATGGCACCGCACATGCCGACCGATCCGGAAAACGCCAAGAACACGTTCCTGTATAACTACGAGTTCTGGGCGGACTACCGCGACGACATCGACGCCAAATTCCAGGCGTGGCTGGCGCAATAAGCGTCTGATTTCCTGAGATCGTCGGGGGCGGCCACTCGCCCCCGGCCCCAAAAGTACCCAAGGGGCACCGATGACTGACGCCACCCAACAAAATTCCGGCCCGATGCTGGCCGCTGACGGAACGCCGCTCAAGCAATCACTGGCGCGGTCACTGCGACGGCAAAAGCTGCGGGCGCTGATGCTGGTGGCCCCGTTGCTGCTGTTCGTGATGTTCTCTTTCATCGTGCCCATTGCCGCGATGCTATTCCGGTCGGTGGAAAATAGCATCGTGCAAGACACGCTGCCTCAGACGGTGCAAGCCCTGCAAAGCTGGGACGAGGCGAGCGGTGAATTGCCGGATGAGGCCGTCTATGACGCCTTTGTCCGCGACATGATTGTCGCCATCGACAACAAGACCCATACCCGTCTGGGCTCGCGTTTGAACTACGAAGAAACCGGTATGTCTTCGATGTTCCGCCGGTCCGGCCGTCAGATCAAAAAGCTGGATCCCGAAACAGACGGTCCGTTCAAGGACCAGGTCATCGAGATTCACGATGGCTGGGGCGACCCCAAGACATGGGCGGTCATCAAAACCCACGCGCCCGCCGTCACCAACGGTTACTTCCTGAACGCGATCGACATGCGCCGCACGCCCGAAGGGGCGCAGTCTCAACCCGAAGACAAGCAAATCCTGATCAAGCTGTTCGGGCGCACCCTGTTCATGTCGCTGGTCATCACCGGGGCCTGTATTCTGCTGGCTTATCCTGTCAGCTATCTGCTGGCGACCTTGCCGATGCGGGTTTCAAACCTGCTGATGATCCTTGTTTTGTTACCCTTCTGGACCTCGCTTCTGGTGCGCACCTCGGCATGGAAGGTGATGCTGCAGCAGCAAGGGGTGATCAACGAAACGCTGGTCTGGCTGGGGCTGGTGGCCGATGACGCAAGGCTGGTGATCATCAACAACCAGATCGGTACCATCGTTGCGATGACGCATATCCTGCTGCCGTTCATGATCCTGCCGATGTATTCGGTGATGCAGACGATCCCGCCGTCCTACACCCGCGCCGCGAAATCCATGGGTGCGACCAACTGGACGACCTTCTGGCGCATCTACTTCCCGCAATCCATTCCGGGCATCGGTGCAGGCTCGATCCTCGTGTTCATTCTGGCGATCGGTTACTACATCACGCCCGAGATCGTCGGTGGCACCAAGGGTGTCTTCATCTCGAACCGGATCGCCTATCACATCTCGTCCTCGCTGAACTGGGGACTGGCCGCGGCACTGGGGACGATCCTGCTGGGCGTCGTTCTGTTGCTCTACTGGGTCTACGACAAGATCGTGGGCATTGATAACGTGAAGCTGGGATAATAGAAATGGCCGCACTTACTCCGATATCCCGCAAACCCCTGTCCATGGTCCTGCCCAGCGTCGCGCTGGCAGGTGCCTTCGCCGGTATCTTTGTCGGCGCGGGCAACGGCTCGGTCTTTCTTGGCATCATTGCCGGGGCTGCCCTGATCGCCGCTCTGGCCTGGGTCTACATCACGGTCGTCAAGAACGAGAAACTGGCCCGCTGGATCAACATCGCAGGCTTCGGCGTCGTGGGCTTTCTGGTCGCCGGCCCGATGGGCGGCGTGCTGGGCCTGCTGGGCGGGTGGTTCTTTGTCTGGTTCATCTACTGGCTTTATGAAGGCCGCTATCGCCGGAAACTGCTGCCCTATCTGACCGCAAAGCAGGTGTTTTATCACTACCTGTTCCGGGTGATCTGCGGCGCGATCTTCGTGTTCCTGATCACCCCGATCCTCGTGGTTCTGCCGCTCTCGTTCAACGCGCAGGACTTCTTTACCTTCACGCCGGAAATGCTGCGGCTCGATCCGGAAGGGTACTCGCTGAAGCACTACCGCGACTTCTTCACCAACAATGAATGGCAGCGCAGCTTCAAGAACTCGCTGATCATCGCGCCGATTGCGACGATCATCTCGGTCTCGCTGGGCACGCTGGCGGCCATCGGCCTCAGCCAGAGTCACGTTCCCGGCCGCCGCGCCATCATGGGCATCCTGATCTCGCCCATGATCGTGCCGCTGATCATCTCGGCCACCGGCATGTTCTTCTTCTACAGCGACATTGGTCGCTTCATGGAAGGCACGCTGGGCATGAACAAGAATTTCGTGGGCTATGTGAAAGTCATCCTGGCGCACGCGGTTCTGGGCATTCCCTTCGTCATCATCACCGTGACCGCGACGCTGGTGGGCTTTGACCGCTCGCTGACGCGGGCGGCGGCGAATATGGGCGCGGGTCCGGTGCGGACGTTCTTCAAGATCCAGATGCCTCTGATCCTGCCGGGCGTGATCTCGGGTGGCCTGTTTGCCTTCATCACCTCGTTTGACGAGGTGGTTGTGGTGCTGTTCGTCGGCTCGGCCAGCCAGAAGACCCTGCCATGGCAGATGTTCACCGGCCTGCGCGAACAGATCAGCCCGACCATTCTGGCGGTGGCCACGATCCTCGTGGTGATCTCCATCGCGCTGCTGACCACGGTCGAGTTGCTGCGCCGCCGGTCCGAGCGTCTGCGGGGTCTCTCCCCCGCTTGACGCAAGCGCAGGTCTGATCTAACGATCTATCCGTTCATCCCAGCCGCGATGGCGTCGCGGACGCACTGGGATGATCGGCTCTCGGACCCCGAGACCGCCTGTCCTGAACGCCGGGACAAGTGGCCGGGTTTGCCGCCCGGCAAAGATGAGAGACCTAGTCATGACAGACACAACAAAACGCCCGGAATTCTTCACCTGCCACAATGGCGACAAAGCGCCCCTGCCGTTCAGCAAGGGTGAATACGACCGCCGCCTTGGCGCCCTGCGCGCTATCATGGCCAAGCATGACATCCCCGCCGTCCTGCTGACCTCGATGCAGAACATCGCCTATTATTCCGGCTTTCTGTACTGCTCCTTCGGTCGGCCCTATGGCTGCGTCGTCACGCAGGACGCCTGCACCACCGTCTCGGCCAATATCGACGCGGGCCAGCCCTGGCGCCGCTCGATCGAGGATAACGTCATCTACACCGACTGGAAGCGCGACAATTACTGGCGCGCCGTGGCCAGCCTGATCGGCGGGGCCAAGCGGATCGGGATCGAAGGCGACCACATGACCCTGGCGGCGCGCAACACGGCGCTGGACATGCTGGGCGGACCGGAGCTGATCGATATCGCACCTGACACGATGTTCGCTCGCATGGTGAAATCCGCAGAAGAGATCGAATTGATCAAAGGCGGCGCGCACACCGCTGACGTGGGTGGGGCCGCCATCCACGCCGCCATCCGCGAAGGCGCAACCGAGATCGAGATCGCCATGGCCGGCCGCGACGCGATGGAAGAGGAAATCGCCCGCGCCTACCCGGATGCCGAATATCGCGACACATGGGTCTGGTTCCAGTCGGCGCTCAACACCGACGGCGCCCATAACCCGGTCACCAAACGCGCGCTGCAAAAGGGCGATATCCTGTCGCTGAACACCTTCCCGATGATCTCGGGCTATTACACCGCGCTGGAACGCACCCTGTTCCTGGGAGAGCCCGACGCAGACAGCCTGCGCCTCTGGAAGGCCAACGTGGCCGCACACGAACTGGGCCTGAGCCTGATCAAACCCGGCGCGACCTGCTCGGGCATCACGGCTGAGATCAACCGCTTCTTCGCGGATGAGGGCCTGCTGCAATACCGCTCGTTCGGGTATGGCCACTCCTTCGGCATCCTCAGCCACTACTACGGGCGCGAGGCCGGTCTGGAACTGCGCGAAGATATCGACACGGTGCTGGAACCCGGCATGGTCGTCTCGATCGAGCCGATGCTGTGGATCCCCGAAGGCCAGCCCGGCGCGGGCGGCTATCGCGAGCACGATATCCTCGTGGTGGGCGAAGATGGGGCCGAAAATATCACCGGCTTCCCCTATGGTCCCGGCCACAACATCATCGGGGCGTAAGAAAACGGGTGGGGCTGATGGCCCCACCTTCTACTGCCGTGGGCTCATCCCTAAGACCCGGCTCAGATCACCATTTCAACCCGCGCGTCCGGGAAACGGGCCAGAGCTTGCGGGATGTCACTTGTAGGCATCACGCACAGCGCCGTCGACAGCCCGTCCGCAAGGACCGCCTTCGGGGCCGAGACGGATACCGTCTGATGCGTCGGTCCCGCGCCCAATGGGTTCAGGATATGGCCCAATTCAGCGTTCAGCCGCGTGCCGTCCGGGGCCGAGGTGGCAACGGCTCGGTCTTGCAGGGTGATCCGTTTGGCGACCGTTCCATTCGGCCCGGCCAGCCCGACGCGCCAAGGCTCGCCTGTCCTGTGCCGACCCAAGGCAGCAACCTCGCCCATATCCACCAGCACATCGCGCAGGTCGAATGACCGCAACAACACTGCAATCCGGTCCGTAATCGCCCCTTGCGCAATTCCGTTCAAGGTGATCGCCGAGCGTCCGGGATGTGGTAGCCGGATCTCATCCGCGCCGACATGAACCTTGTCCCAGCCAATCACCTGCCGCGCGCGCTCCAGCTTCGGCTGTGCCGCACCGCTGGCAAGCGCCAGCCACAAAGGCTGAATCGTCGGATCAAACACACCGCCCGAGGCGTCGTGAAGCGCCGAACACAAGCTCAGCACCTCTAGCAGCTCGGGCGCAGGGGCGTTCAGATGACCCGTGCGGTTCAACTGGCTGATCTGCGAGTGGGTTCGATAGAGGCTGAATATATCCTCAAGCCGGTTCAGTTCAGCCTCAACCGCGGCAAAGATCGGTGCAGCTTGCGTATCCGTCAGGCCATCAAGCCGCAGGCTGGCCGGTGCACCCAGCGCGATGCCGCGCCATTGGGCAAAGCTCCCGGCGGCTGCGGGCAGGGCGGCGCAGGCGGCCGAGATGGTCAGGAAACGGCGGCGGGTTAGAATGGTCATGCGGGTGTCTCCAGCGCGAGGTCCAGATCGACAGGGCCCAGAACCTCGGTATCGGGTATGTCGGACAGAGGCAGAGCCGCGCCGCCATATTCGGCGATGAACGCCTCTGCCGCGGTGGGGTCGCCAAAGGGCACGACTTCGCGCGCGCCCATGCCGCCAGCGACATTGGCCCCGACGACAAAGCTGGCGCCATCTGCGTCGATCCAGTTGGAAACCCCCGGTTGCTGCCAGCTGGGCGCGACGCTCATGTCGCTGACATAAACGGCCGTAATCTTGGCATCGCGCTCGGGGCTTTTCAGATAGGCCACCATGTCGCGCACCTGTGCAAAGAACAGCGGCGCAGGGTAGCCTTCCAGATGGATCTGCCCCTTGGGCCCGCCATGTTCGGCGATGTTCATCTGGCAGAAAAAGCTCAGCGCATCCGGGGTCAGGTCCACCGGGTCGGGGGCTTCGGCCACCTCCTCCTTGCAGGCCGCCAACGCGACCAGTGCGATCAGGGCGAGGCGTTTCATGGCTCGACCCTCCGGAATGCGAGGCGGGCGAGAGCGAAGCTCAGCACCGGCCAGATCAGCAGCGAGGCAGGCGCGGCCCAGACCGGCAGCGCCTGCGCGGCTCCGGTCATGCCGGATGCCATGGCAACGCCTTCAGTCGCCGCGATGTTCCACAGACGGAACGCGTCGGCCGGGTTGGCCACCATCACCCATGGAAAGACGGATTGGGTGAAGCTGCCGCCCTTATCCATGACAACGGCCCCCAACAGGCCCAGATCATAAAGGACGACAAAAACCAGCCAGAGCCCGGCCGACAGACCCGCCGCCGCCGTGGCCCCCTTTGCCAGGGCGGACAGCAGGTATCCCAGCGCCAGAAAAACAGCGCCCAGCAGGATGGATGTGAGGATGAGACGCGCCAGCGCCATCAGACTCTCCGGCCCCGCGCCGCCAAAGAAAGCGGCCACCGCGCCTGCAGTGCCGAAACCGATGGTCATGGCGAAAGCCAAAGCTGCCAGATGGGCGGTGAACTTGCC
Source organism: Ruegeria sp. BE3 (assembly GCF_056538865.1). Classification (NCBI taxonomy): domain Bacteria; kingdom Pseudomonadati; phylum Pseudomonadota; class Alphaproteobacteria; order Rhodobacterales; family Roseobacteraceae; genus Ruegeria; species Ruegeria sp. BE3. The sequence goes on from NZ_JBQFTW010000006.1 coordinate 158,895, forward strand.
CAGCAGGATTTCTCCGCGCCCCGCCGGATAGGACAGCAGCAGCGACAGGCTGCCCCGGTCCACGTCGCCCGCGATGGCGTCGAAAGAAATCATCAACGCCAGCAGCGGCGCGAGGTAAACCGACAGCGTGGTCATCGACGCCACCGAGACGGTCAGCATGTCGACCCCCAGCGTGCCGGTAGGCGCGCTGCCTGCAAAGGTCAGCGCCAGCGCGAACAGAACCATGATCAACGTGGCGACCAGCAGCCAGCGGTTGCGGCGCAGGATCAGCATTTCAGTGCGGGTGATGGCGAGGAAGCGGGTCATTGCAAATCCTCCTGTGCGTAGTGGCGATACAGATCTTCCAGCTTGGGCGGGGTCATTTCCACATCCGCGACCGCATCGCCCAGTCCAGCGATCCGGCGCAGGGCCTCCATCTTGTCTTCGGGTGAGCAGAGCAATTCGACGGATGCCCCATTGATCCGGCTGCCGCCCAGTTCAGCGGCCAGCACATCTGGATTGGCGCTGGCTCGTACCTTCAAGCGGATCGGCAGACCGGCCAGAGCCGACAGATTGTTCAGGGTGTCATCAGCCACCATCCGGCCCTTGCGCATGATAGCGATCCGGTCGGTGCGCGCCTCAACCTCGGTCAGAGCATGGGATGCGATCAGAACCGCTGTTCCCTGTGCTGCCAGCTCATCAATGATGGCATAGAGGTCTTGGCGCGAGATTGGGTCTAAGCCCGATGTCGGTTCATCCAGCAGAGCCACCTTCGGCTGACCCAGCAGAACCTGCGCCAGACCAAGACGTTGCCGCATGCCTTTGGAATAGGTGCCGATCCGACGGTCCAGAGCATCGCTCAGGCCGACACGATCCAGCAAACCGGACACATCGGCTTTTGCGCCTGAAAGCTGCGCGAACAGGGTCAACTGCTCGCGCCCGGTCAATGCGGGATGAAATGACACCGCTTCGGGCAGATAGGCCGTCTCGCGCCGCGCCAGCGCGCTGCCGGGGGTGGCGTCTCCGATCCGAATGGCTCCGCTATGGATCGGCGTCAGGCCGAGGATGGATTTGATCAGGGTCGACTTGCCTGCGCCGTTATGGCCCAGCAGCGCAACGCGCTGACCGGGGGCAAGGGACAGGGTGATATCGTCAAGAACGCGGGTTTTCCCTCGGTCCTTGAGAACATGGTCGATTGACAGGGCCTTATCCGTCATGAGGCACCTTTTTCATAGCTGGGGGTTCAGGGGCTTGCATCAATGGGTTGCTGTCCATCACGCCGCCCGGTAGCAGTGCCGGGAAGGCCGATTGCGACCAGCGCACGAGCTGCACGGCAGGAGAGCCGAGCAGCAATTTGGCTGCGGGTTGGGTCCACAGCACATGGTCCATCGAGTCGTTGGGGCGATAGGGCGCATCGGCAATGCCGTTGCCATCCACATCATAAGCGGCAAAATCGGACCAGTAGTTTCCGCGCCCGTCTTCAGACCACTCGACCCATTTGGTCGAGACGTATTTCACCTGCGTCCGGTTGCCGATGAAAGAGTTGCCGACGATCCGGTTACGCTCGGACCCGGCCGTAAAGTGGATGCCGATGCCGCATCCCTGGAACCAGTTGTCGGTGAACTCGTTCTTGTTCGAGTTATAGAGGAAGGTGCATTTTTCCTTGGCACCCTTCACCACATTGCCGGTGATAACGCTCTTGTTGGCATAGTTCAGCATCACGCCATGTTCGCGGTCATCAATCGACACATTGTCGGTGACTTTGACATTACTCGTGAACATCACTGCATAGCCCAGATCGTTACCGATCGAGACGTTATTACTGACCACCGAATTGTCGGCATACATGTAATGCACCGCAAAGCGCAGATCACGGAACAGGTTGCCGGTGAAGGTGTTCTTCTTCGACGAGTTCACAAAGATCCCGTCGCGGCCAAAGCGGATATCATTGTCCTCAACCACCGCACCCGGCGCGTTCCAGACATAGACGCCATTGCCGCGGTCGTTCATCCGCCGATCCTGCCGCCCTTCGATCCGGTTGCCACGCACGATGCTGTCCTTCGCACCGTGAATGTCGACGCCGTAGAGGTTGCCCAGCAGCACATTATCCTCGACCACCGGCGCTTTGGCCGTTTTGGTCAGCTGGATACCGCTGTCGATCCCGTCATGGCTGGAACCTGATCCGATCACCGTCAGCCCGCGCACGGTCACGCCGGGCCCAGTTACGGTGATGACACTGCCCGCCCCTTGTCCGTCAATCGTGGCCTGTCCCAGCCCGTCGATAGTGACGGGCCGGTCCAGCACAAGTGTTTCGGTATAAACACCGGGGCTCAGGCGGAGGGTGTCCCCATCCGCCGCCTGCGCCAATGTTTCATTGATGGCCCCCGCCCGGTTGGGCACATCCCAGTCCGCCGCCCAAAGGGGCGAGCCGAGCAGGAGCGGTATGAGCAGGGGCCAACGCATGGGTTATGCTCCCTGCGGCTCGACCAGCATCCGGCCGCGCATTTCCATGTGCAGCGCGTGGCAGAACCACTGGCAATAGAACCAATGGACGCCCGGACGGTCGGCAGTGAAGGTGATCGACGCGGTTGCCATCGGTCCGATCTCGAAGGCGATGCCGTAGTTGCCCAGGCAGAAGCCGTGGGTCACGTCATCCACGTCATCCAGGTTGGTGACGAAGATTGTCACCTCGTCACCCTGTTTGACGGTGAACTTCTCAAGGCTGAATGTCGGCGCCTGCGAGGTCATGTAGACCCGCACCTTGTTGCCATCCCGGATGGGCTCTTCTGCGCCTTCTTCCAGATCGATGCCATCGGCTTCGGCCTGTTTGCGGGCGTCTTCCCAAGTGACGTCGTTGCGGTCCCACACGTTGACCGGGTTGACGATGTCACTGCGAACGATGATCGAGTCATGCGGCTCGGCAAAGGTCGGCCCGTCGTGAACCACCTTCATCTCATCCGACGAGATATCGATCAGCTGTTCGTTTTCAGGCTTCAGCGGACCCACATTCAGGAACCGGTCTTTCGAGAACTTGTTCATCGAAATCAGCCACTTGCCATCGGCATCCTTGGTCTCACCCATCGAAGTCGAGTTGTGGCCCGGCTGATAATGCACATCGACCTTCGAGATGATCGGATCGACATCCTCACCCGCATAGGCGCGGATCGCCTTGTCCATGTTCCACTTCACGATCTGACTGTCGAGGAACAGAGTGGTGAACGCGTTGCCCTGACCGTCATACGCGGTGTGAAGCGGGCCAAGACCCAGCTGCGGCTCACCCACGATGCAGGATCGCGGATCGGCATCGCTTTCGAACAGCGCGTCCAGCTTGGTCACATCCATGATCGATACGGTGGGCGACAGCTTACCGTTGATGCAGACGTGCTTGCCGTCAGGCGCGGTGTTGATGCCGTGCGGCGAGTTCGGGATCGGGATGTAGCGGGTGTATTTCTTGTTCTGACCCTTACGTCCGTCCAGAACTTTGACGCCTTTCAGTTCCTGATAGTCGCCAGCCTCGATGCCCTTTTCGATTTCCGCGAGGTTGAAGACAACAACGTGGTCCAGCTCGTTCTCGGTCATCTCGGCCAGGTTCATACCCATTTCCGAGTTGTACGAGGTCGAATAGGCGTATTTGCCCTGATAGTCGCAGTCGGTGTTGTCGAGGTTACCCGACACGATCACCTGCCATGCCACTTCCATGGTGTCGCCGTCCAGCGCGGTGAAGATGTTCACGTATTGCGACGGATCGTCCAGCACGGAGCCGTCATTGACCAGCGGAGTTTCATCTTCGCCGTTGGCAAAGACATAGCCAGTGCGCGGGAATTTCTGCGGACGCAGGCCGTGGATCGCCTTGGCATTCGGGATCTCGGTGATCTTGTCGCATTTCATCACATCGCAGCGCACACGAGCAACGCGGGTGTTGGCCTTGTCGTTCATGAACAGGTAACGGCCGTCATAGGTGCCGTCAGTGAACGACATATGCGGGTGGTGAAGGTCGCCGTTGTCATAGGTTTTCATGCCGCGCTTGGCGAGAAACTCTTTGGTCTCCGGCAGTAGGCCGTCGGTCATGATCTTCAGCGACTCGTTGGTCTGGCCCCAACCGGTGGCCGAGCAGCGGTTGAACACCGGCACCCGCATCAGCTCGCGCATGGACGGGAAGCCCAGAATGCGCAGCTCGCCGGTCTGACCCGAGGACCAGAAGCCGTAGTATTCGTCCAGCTCACCGGGCTGCAGGTTGGCATTGGCCGCAGCGCTGGCTTCTTTCGCGGTCATCAGGGTCGAGCCCAGACCGGTCCCGGCCAGCACGGCGCCGGTTGCGGTTGCACCCAGCATGCCGCGGCGTGTGACGTTCAGTTTCTTGTCATGTTCCGACATGATCGTTCCTCCTTTTTAGGAAACGGTTTGCGGTTTGGCGTTCGGATGGTTCGCCGGTGGTTGCCCGAGGGGGGTCTTGGGATTGACCGACCCTGTCTTGGCCCGCCGCTTCAGCTGGCGGATAACGACGGGACATTTGTCCTCGGACTGGTAGAGCACCTGACAATGCAGGCAGGTGACGCACTCGTTCGGATTGATCTCACCGGTGGGGTGGATCGCCTGAACGGGGCATTCGTTGGCGCAGGTCTGACACGGCGTGCCGCAATCCTTGTAGCGACGCAGCCAGTCGAACATGCGAATTCGGGCCGGGATCGCCAGCGCCCCGCCCAGCGGGCAGAGATAGCGGCAGTAGAACCGTTCGACGAACAGCCCGATCCCCAGCAGGGCCAGCGCAAAGACCACGAAGGGCCAGTCGCGCATGAATTTCAGGATGATCGCGGTCTTGAACGGCTCGACCTCGGCATATTTCTCGGCCAGCGGGATCGAGACAAAGCTGATCCCGAACAGCACGAGGAAGATCATGTATTTCGCAGGCCAGAGGCGCTCGTTCAGACCCCAGGGCAAGGTCCATTGCGGCACCTTGAACGCCCGTGCGATCTTGTTTGTCAGTTCCTGCAGCGCGCCAAACGGGCACAGCCAGCCGCAATAGGCACCCCGGCCCCAGAACAGCAGCGCGGCGGCGACGGCGAACCACTGGATGAACACCAGCGGATCCAGCAGGAACGCATCCCATGAAAAACCTGTGCGCAGGCTGCCGGCCAGCGCCATCAGGTTCACCACGCTCAGCTGTGCATTGGCGTACCAGCCAATGAAGAACAGCGTCATGGTCAGGAACCCGATGCGGAACCAGTAGAAGACGCGCGCGTTCATCGTGGCGTGGAACTGGAAGAAGAAGGTGGCTGTCAGCACCAGCAGCATGGCACCCAGAACCGCGATCTCGACCACACGGTCTTTCCAGATGCGCTGCCACAGGGCGGCCTTTGCCGCGGCCTCGCCGGTTGCGTCATCGACCACCACAGGGGCGGCAATCGGCAGCAAATAGCGCTCGGGCAGTTTGTAGCCCAGATCGAAGGTCAGGAAGGTCTTCTCAACCGCGCCCACCGCACGCTGCACCAGCAGCTGCAGGCGGAAGGGTTCGGCCGGGTCGAACTCGGCATCAGCGGGGATTTTGAAGATATCCAGCTCGGTGAAGCTTGGCGCATCTGACGCGGCAACCGTGCCCAGACGGCGCTGCTGCTTATCAAAGAACCGCACCGAACTGTCGCCCTGGATCAGCTGTATCCGGTCAAAGATGCCACCACGGACATAGCCCGAGCCCTTGAAACTGTAAGCGCCACGACCCAGCACAAGAATGGCCTGTTCGCCCTCATCCAGCCAGTTGACCAGATTCTGGTATTCGGCCTCACCCAGCAGTGACTTGCCGATGGACGGCACCGAGACCAGCGCCATGTGCATGTCAATGAAGGTGTCATCGGGCTCACCCGGCTCTGGCCGCTTGATCGCGCGCTGATCGCCGGTGGCCTCAAACGCGGCGTTGACCTGTCCGACGTCCAGCGTCAGCCGCCGAATCGATCCGTCGCCCGACAAGGTGGTCCAGTCATAGACCGCAACCTGCGCCATATCGACTTCGCGCTTTGGTCCATCGGCCTGCAGCGGAGACAACCCCCCCAGCCCCAATGCCCGCGCCACTTTGATGCCGCCGCGCACAAGGCTGTCGTCAATCACCATGATCGTGACAGTGGCCCCTGAGATGATGTCGAGGTCATGCCCCTCACCCCCGGTCTCGGCCTCAACTTTCAGGTCCAGACCTGTGTAGCCTTCGGTCAACTCGACCATGCGCGAATTGGGGATGCCGATCAGCACGATGGGTTCCGAGTGTTTGACCAGCTGCACACCGGTCAGCACCGCATCACCATCAATCGCGGCGACCACATGGATCGGCTTGCCGGAATAACCGGTCGTGCCGACAAAGTCGGAGGTCAGAAAAGCCCAGGCGACGGTTTCGCCCCCCTTCAGGACGGGCGCAACGGGCACGTCCTCGCGCACCGGGCCAAAGGCATCGGCACCGGGGGCCAGATCGGCGGGCTCAATTTCAGGCAGGAAGCTGGCAAGGCTGTCGGCATGGGCACTGATCGCCATCAGGCAGGACAGAGCAAGGGCCAGCATAAAGTGGAATGCGCGACTTACGACCACGGCGCACCTCCGATACTTAGGGTAAACGCCATGGACGCGCGCGGGGCGCGTTCGATTATTTCTTGGGCCGGGCGCGGGGGTCCGCGGGTTTCGGGCCAGAGCCAATTCGAGTTGTACAACTCGAAAGATGGGCCCTGTTCGCAACGTACAACACGAACAAAACCGGTTTGCCGCAGCTCCGGCAGCTCAGGCACAGGTGCAGAGCCGGTGACGGCGCACAGCGCGCAATCGGCGCATTTCGGGCAGTACGCGGTCGGGTCTTCGGTGTCCTCCTCAAGATCAACCTCGACCCAGACCGCGCCGCCTTCCGAGCAGATCTCCACCCAGACACTTTCACCGGGACTCGCCAGCGCCGGCGCAAAGGTCTGCAACAACAGAAGGAATATGCCCGCCAACCCAACCGCCGCGCGAACCGCGCGGGCAGGGAGATTGTGCAATGGGGTCAGGGCAGGCATGGAGACTCCGACTCGGGAAGCTGAGCCTGATTTCTAGGGGATTCGGTTTGGGCGATACTTGACTTAGGTTAGGTGTAGTGAATTTCTGATTTTCACTATAAAAATCAACTGTCTGCCTCATCCATCAGACCGCGCACCCAACGTCCGGCCAGCCACGCCGCCGGTATGCCCAGAGGGATCGACCAAAGGATCGCAGGCACCGGTGCAATGGCGCTGAATCCTGCGCTGTGCAGGATCAATCCGGCCAGAAACAGGTTGATGGCCACGGTCAAAGCCGTGGCCGGATAAAGCAGGATGGCCAGTTTCCAGACCGGCCATTTGCCCTCAGTGGCTGGTGCCTTCCGAGAAGGTGATTTTGTTCCAGACATTGTACTTTCCAGACGGTTTGCGCATCGGCAGGCGGCGGACCTCTTCCAGCGTTTGCGCGTCATAGACGATCACCGCGCCGTCATCCTCCCAGATCGAAACCAACGCGTGGCTGCCATCCTTGGTGAACTCCACATGGGCCACGGTCTTGCCCGGTGCAGGGCGCAAAGTCTTCACGATTTCAAGGCTTTGCTTGTCAATCACATGCATCGCATCCTTGTTCGGTCCAAAGAACACATCGGCCCAGACGTAAGGTGAATTCTCATGGCTGCGCATGAAAAAGCCAGGTCCTTCGGTCTTGATCCGCTTGACGGTTTCCCAGCTTTCCATGTCGATCACCGACACGGTACCATCGGTCAGATGCGGCGTCGCCATCACGGTTGTATCGCCGCGTTTCCACGTGATGCCCGAACCTAAGTGAGGCATCCCCGGAAGGTCCAGATCGGCGACCTTATGGCCGATCACCAGATCGATCACCTGTCCGCCCTTGCCATCGCGCGAGGCTCCCATGACGTATTCATAGCTCTGGTCGAAAAAGAAATCGTCCAGATAGTCGGGTGTTGTGATCTTGCGCACCGGGAAAGGATCAGGGTTCTTGAACTGGCCCTCAATGCGGAAATCATGCCCCAGCCCGAATTGCGGCGGGTTGGCCCCGTAGAAGACCTCCCAAATCTCGGGAACGTCTTTCAGCGCCAGCACGAAGCTTTCGCGCGGCGGCGCCTGATATACTGCTGAGACGCGGCTGGGAACGCCTTTTTTACTTTTGACTTCAATGACTTTCGCCACCGACAGGTCCTCGGTCGAAAGCAACGTTAAAGAGTTCGGCAGGTAGTTCGCCACCGCCACCCATTTGCCATCCCCTGACATGGCGATGTTACGGCTGTTCAGCCCCGCACGCACGCGACCCACCTGTTTCAGCGCCCAGATATCGTATTTCTGCACCCAACCATCACGCGACATGATGAAGACATAGCGCCCATCGGGGCTGAATTTCGGCCCGCCATGCACGGCAAAGGGCGTCTCGAACCGGTCCAGAACCTCGAACGTATCGCCATCCAGAACGCTCACATGATGATCTCCGGTTTCCACCACCAGCGTGATGTTCATCGGGTCGCTGTCCCAGACAGGCGCGTCCACAGGCGCGTAATCCTCGTCCAGAGTACGGCTGGCCATGATATCGGCCTCGCCCCATTTGGGGTTGGTCTCCAGCGGAGATTTCAGCCAACCTGCCAGTTCCTCGATCTGCAACGCATCGAGCTCATGCGAAAAAGCGGGCATCTGTGTGGCCGTGCGCCCCTCGGCAATCACCGCCGCAACGCGTGGCCCACGCATCCGTTTCAGGGTCTCGGGGATCAGGGCCGGACCAACCCCGCCCAGACGGTTCTCGCCATGACATGAGGCGCAGTGCTCGGCATAATCCGAAGGGGCGTCCGCCCAAGCGGCGCTGGCCAGTAGCAGCGAACAGAGGGTTCCGATTCTCAGGGTGTCAAAAGAACTGATGCGCCGGATCATGGCTTTTCCCTCGGAACGGTGTGACCTGCAGACGCTCACCTGCGTCCTGCACGCCGATTTCTTGGTTTGACAGGTAGCAGGCCGGGTCTTCGGCCCACGGATCTCCGGTAAGCTGCAGAGCACGAATGCGGGTGTTGCCACCGCAGACATCCTTTAACTGACAGGCACCGCAACGCCCTTTCAACGGGCGTGGACGAGTGCGCAGCATGGCGAGCATTGGGTCGTCGCCGGTCCAGAGGTCCGAGAACGATTTGGTCTTCACGTTGCCGACCGTGTAGTCGGACCAATAGGTGTCGGGATGCACCCGCCCCAGATTGTCGATATTGGCCACACCCAACCCGCTGGAGTTGCCACCCCAGGCAGCCAGATGCTCCCGCACGTGCGCGGCTTTGGCATCGTCGAAATGTGCCCGGACCCAGTTCAGGAAGTACCCCGCATCAGCGTCGTTATTGCCGGTCACGATGTCCAGAGGGCGACCGCCAGACGCAGCCTCCCAAGCGCGTTCCAGCAACAGATCCAGACCGTTACGGGTGCGCAGATGCTCGGCATCCTCGCCCCGGTTTTTATCGCCGCGCCCGGCGTAAACAAGGTGAGACAGGTAGAACTTGTCGACCCCCTCATCATCACATAGCTGTAACAGATCAGGCAGGTGATGTTGCGTGCCTTCGGTCAGGCAGAACCGCAAGCCGACCTTGATGCCGCGTTTCTTGCATTCGCGCACACCGCGCAGGGCGTCGGCAAAGGCGCCTTCGACACCTCGGAACCAGTCATTCGTGGCCCCGATTCCGTCCAGCGAGATGCCGACATAGTTGAAGCCCACGTCTGCAATCATATCGGCGGTTTCGTCGTAAATCCGCGTGCCGTTGGTCGACAGTGCCAGCATCGGCACCAGATCGCGCGCACGTTTGGCGATGTCGAAGAAATCGAACCGGTCCAATGGTTCCCCACCCGAGAGGATCAGGGCCGGGACGCGAAATTGGCCCAGATCCTCGAGGGTTACCATGGCTTGCTCGTGGCTGAGCTCACCGGGGAACGCGACATCCGCCGATACGGTATAACAATGGCGGCATTTCAGATTGCAGCGTCGCGTCAGGTTCCAGATCACCACAGGTTTCACCGGTCCGGGTCGACGCTTGCGCATCGGGGTCGGTTTGACCAGTTGGTGCATGTATTCAGTCAGGCGGAACATATCTCAGCCTTTCTTTTTCAGGCGCAGCCCGGTCTTTTTCAGGATGCGTGTTGAATAGAGGATGTCTTTGGCCCCGCAGGCCTCACCCAGAATGGCCGCGATCTCGGCGCGTTTCTCCTCGACCTCCTCGCGATCTGCACCATGAACCATGGCGAACAGGTTGTAAGGCCAGTCGGGCAGGGCGCGCGGACGCTCGTAGCAGTGGGTGACGAAGGGCAGAGCACCTATCCGAGCCCCCAGCTCGGCCACGCGGTTGTCGGCGACATCCCAGACGGTCATGCCGTTCGAGGTCATCCCCAGTTTGTAGTGGTTGGGGGCCGCAGCAATGCGCCGGATGACACCACGCGATTTCATGTCGGCCAGACGGAACAGCAGGGTCTCTTCATCCAGGCCCAGTTCGTTAGCAACCTGCGCATAAGGGGCGGGCACCAGCGGCAGGCCGCCTTGCAACGCCTCGATAATCTCTCTGTCCTTTGCGTCGATCATGCCGCTACCCGGAAGCCGATGAAGAATTCCTGAAGTTTGGGAAACTGCAGGACCGCGATCCCGGTTTCCCGTTCGATCGCCTCGGCTGTGGTTGCGATGCCCTCGGGCGTTTCGGTTGCCAGAACGAACCACATGTTCAGTCGATGCGTGCGTTCATAATTATGCGCGACCTCTGGATGCGCATTGACTTTGGTCAGGACGGTTTCAAAATCCTCGGGCGGCACGGCCATGGCACACAGGCAGAAGGCACCCCCCATTGCAGCTGCGTCGAAGAAGGGGCCAAAGCGGGTGATGACGCGTGCGTCCTTCATCCGTGCCAGACGGCTCAACAGGTCGGATTCCGTGATCCCCAAGTCCTCGGCAATCGCCGCGTAGGGGTGCGAGTTCAAAGGCAGATCATCCTGCATCCGGTTCAGGATCGCGCGGTCGGTGTCGTCCAGCGTCATGCGGCGGCCTCCTTCGGTTGGATCAATGCACCGGTCTGTTTGAAGCAGCGGGTCGAGAACAATACTTTGCGCTGCGCACCAAAAAGTTCAGGCAGGGCGGCGGCCCCGGCCAGGACCTCCATCGCCTCGGGGCGCGAGCGTGCGTGGATCATCGAATAGAGGCGATAGGGCCAGACATCCTCGACCGGATTGCGCTCATAGCAAAGCGTCACGCCGGGATGGGCCGCCAGCGCTGGCCCGGCAGTGTCGACCTGCTCTGGCGGCATGTCCCAGACCACCATCGCATTGGCGGACCAACCCAGGGCGCGGTGGCGCACAATGACGCCGAGGCGCGAGATGATCCCGGCTTGGTGCAAAGCAGCGATGCGTTCCATTATGTCATCTGGGCTGCGGTTCAGGGTCCGGGCCAGAGCAGCATAAGGCTCAGCAACCAGCGACAGCCCGGAACTTAAGGCTTGTAACAGCGGCCGGTCGCCTTCACGCATGGCCGAACGATCAACTTTCCGAGGGCCAAGAGTATTGCGGGTCTCGCCTGACATACGAAAGCCCAGATCAATATTGAACGGCCGAACCAGCCGCAAATCCAGAACCCGCAGCCCCGAGCGTTGCGAGATCCGGGCGAGGGTGTCGTTCACATGCGCCCGGTCTGGACCGGTGGCCACGAACCAAAGGTTCCAGTCATCCTCGCGCTGGTAATTGTGGTTCACACCAGGTTCGGCATCGATCAGCGCCGCGACCTCTTCCAGCCGTTCTTCCGGAGCCGCCACAGCTGCCAGCGTACTGGCCGAAACCGCGCCGGGTGCAATCGTTGCGCCAACCCGCGTGATACGCCCAGTCTTGCGCATCCGGGCCAGACGGTCGAGCACTTCGGCCTCATCCAGACCCAGCGCGTCCGCCAGGACCTGAAACGGGCGCTCGGTTATGGGAAAATCGCGCTGAAACTCGTCCAGCAGACGGCGGTCGATGGGATCGGTGATGTGCTGCATGTCAAAGCCCCGTTCTGTGCGCACGGGCGGTGAAGAAGATGCCGGATGGGCTGTCGGCCTCAATCTCACGCAGCTTTTCAAATGTTTGCGTGTCGTAGACCATGACCTTGTTGGCATCGCGCACGCTGATCCAGACTTCATGCCCGCGTGGCGTGAATTCCATATGCAGCACGGCGGGGCCGGGTTTGAACTCGTGGATGATCTCCTTGCTGACGCTGTCGATGACCTGAATTGTATCGTTCAGCGGGTGCGCAAAATTCACCCAGACCTGCCGTCCGTCGGGTCGGGCCATGGCAAAAACCGGCTGGCCGTGGGTCTGCGTGCGCCCGGTCTCGGTCAGGGTGTCGGAATCGATCCACAGAACCTCGTGATGGCCGACGGCGGGCAGAACGAACTCACGACCCGTTAACGCCCAGCCTTCGAGGTGAGGCATTTTGTAGACCGGCATCTCTTCCTGTCCGCGCCCGTAATCGGGCAGCACGCGGATGGGTTCGGGCGTCTCAGCCCACAGGTCCAGCGCGGTCAGGCCGTCTTCACCAAACAGACCGGTGATATAGGTGCGGCCATTGGCAGTAATCAGCGCGTCATAGGGGTTTTTGCCCATGTCGGGGATCTTGGTGATCGCGGGATCTCCGTTGGAGAAATCGGCGATCCAGGTCTCGCCCGAATCCCACATGGTAAAGACAAACCGACGGCCCGGTGCGTCGACCAGACCGATGGTTTTGCTGTCAGTTGGGATGTCGGCGACCATCTCTAACGTGTCCGCATCGAACACGCGCACACCGCCGGGTTCATAGTTCGACACGGCGACCAGCTTGCCATCGTCCGAAATCGCGCCGCCAATGGCATTGCCCGCCTGTACGACGCGATTCACGATCTGACGGGTGACGATGTCTACTTTGGTCAGCCCACCGTCACGCCCGAAAACATAGGCAAAGCGTTCATCGGGTGAGTAGACCAGCGAGGCATGGGACAGGTCGCCCAGCCCTTCGATCCGGGCCAGTGCAGCACGGTCGGATTGATCCACCAGCAAGACCGAGCCTTTGGCCCGTTCGATCACAAGGCCGAGGTCCCCGGTCGCGGTGGGCTCAGCCTGCGCGGTGGTCATCAACAGGGTGGCGGCAAGGGTAAGGACGAGCTGTTTCATTGTGCCTCCTGTGCCAGCAGGTAACGTGCGATCCATTCGGCCTCTTCTTCACTGATCAGAGGCCGCCAGGGGGGCATCGCGGTGTCGGGGATGCCGTCGAGGATCACGCCGGTCAGAACCTCTGCGTCGTAGTGGTCCAGCGTTTCGGACCGCAGATCGGGGCCAAGGCCGCCTTTCAATGACAGGCCATGGCATGAGCCGCAGTCCTGATGGACAAGACGCTTCAGCGCGCTCGGATCGAGCGTGTCTGCGGCGAAAGCCGTGGTGGCCACAAGGACGGCTGTAGAAAGGACAGCGCGCGCGGTCCAACCCTTGCGCCCTCCCGCAGACGGTCGCCGCGTAGGCCTTCTGGAACCCAGCTTAGCCATGCGCCTGCTCCAGCAATTCAGCCAGGGGCCGTTCAGCGTAAAGCGATACAACCTTGCCGATGATAAACAGCGTGGGCGCGCTCAACTCTGCCTCGCGGACGTCCGCCGCCAGCCGATCCAGTCGGGATACCATGCGGCGCTCGTCCGACGTGGTCGCTTTGCCAACCGCCAGAACGGGGGTCGAGCCGGGCAGGTTTTCGGTCATCAGCCCCATGGCAATCTGGCCGATATTGGCGACGCCCATATAGACGACCAGCGTCGAGTCTGGATCGGCCAGACGTTTCCAATCCAGGTCCAGCACCTTGTCGGCCTGCCGGTGTCCGGTGACATATTGCACCGAGGTCGCCAGCCCACGATGGGTCAGTGGCACGCCGGTGGAACAGGATGCGCCCTGTGCAGCGGTGATGCCGGGCGCGTATTCGACCGGGATGCCGTTTGCCATCAGATGCGCAGCCTCTTCCGAGCCGCGCCCGAAGATCATCGGATCACCCCCCTTGAGGCGGGCAACGGTGTGACCGGCGCTGGCTTCTTCGACGAGGATTTCGTTGATGCGATCCTGCGGCACCGTATGACATTTGGGCGCCTTCCCAACCGGGATCAGCCGTGCGCCATCAGCGTGCAGATTGAGAATATCGGCCGAGACCAGACGGTCATAAACCACCACATCCGCTTCTTGCAGCATCCGCAGCGCGCGCAGGGTCATCAGTTCGGGGTCGCCGGGGCCTGCGCCAATCAGAAAAACCTTACCGCTCATGTGCAAACTCGCTTGGTCTGAATGTCTTCGGAACCCGGAGTTCCTGCGCGATCAGGTGACGTTGCTGGGTGAGCCGGGCGTGTCATGGGGCCAGACTGCCGCAATCGAAAAGGAACCTCCTTGACTAAAGTTAAGGAGCGCGGGAATTGCCCCGCGCTCCTTTTTGCTTGCCTGTATGATTGCCTCGGCTCAGGGTTCGACAGTGATCATGCCGATCATGTTCTGTGTCTCCCAATGTGGCCCGCACAGGTATTCCTGCGGGCCGGGGGTGAGGAAGGTCAGGTCAACCGACTCCTCAGGAAACAGCCGGTCGCTTTCGGGTTCGCTGCCGTCTTTCAGCAAGACCGAGTGACTGGTGCGTTTGTCCACGTTCACCCAGCGCACCGTTGTGCCCGGATTCAAGGTCAATTCGACCGGGCAGAACGTGTATTTGTACATCAGAACAACCTCGGCATCCTCAACGGCGGATGAGGGCTGACCAAACAGCTCGACATAGCGCTCTTCTGCTTCTGCACACAGCTCGGCGGTTTCGTCCGCCCAGGCGGGTGTGGCCAGAAGCAGCAGCGCGGGAAGAAGGTGTTGGGATTTCATCGTCCAAGTCTCCTCTTCTAAGCGGAAGGGGCCGGATCGCCCGGCCCCTCTCCCTTATTGTTTGACCACGTTGATGAAGGCGCTGTCGTCGTCCAGCGCCAGGCTGGTATCCAGCGTCACATGGTGGAACCGTGCGGCGGCAAAGTCATCGTGGATGGCAAAGCCGACGGTATAGGTCTGCCCGGCCTCCAGCGGGATATCCCCAGGCGCGCCGGAGTTCAGCGGACGGGTGAAGACCACAGTCCACATGCCCGCATCCAGACTGGCCGAGGCGGCGATTTCGCCGTCATTGACCACGCGCTGTTCCAGAAGATAGCCATTGGTGGCACTGCCGTCCGCATAGACACGCATCAGGTCCAGATAGGTGCCGTCAGCCAGATACTGCTCGATCTGATCGGCGGCGTGCAGCTTGTCCCAGCCACCCAGGGCCTTGCCGCGACGGCCTTTGATTTCGACCCCGGTCCGACTTTCGCTGATGTATTTGGTCACCGTATCTTGCGTGCTCAGACGGCCAGAGACATCGCCATTCGCGGCAATCGCATCGGCACCCGGATCAAAGGGCATATAGGAGTTGTCCGCGTGGCACGAGGCCCAGCAACCCACTTGATCACCCAATTCGATCCCTGTGCCAGTGATCATCATGGCCACCTTGATCTGGTTGTCGGGGTCCATCTTGCCGCCATCGACGAAGGGGGCGGGGTTGTGGCCCGCATCCGGCCATTGCAGGCGGATGTACAGGTTCTCATCATCATGAGCGGCCTGCACGGTTGCGTCGATCACGCCGCGTTTGCCCGGGATCGGGGTGGGTTCCAGATCGCCACCAGCCACGATTTTGTTGCCGATCGCATCTAGTTCGGCAGCGTGGCAGGTCGTGCATTGGTCTCCGCCCTTGGTCAACGGACGGGCACCGCCGTGGGATCTGCCGTTCTGAACCCACTCGAACGAGGCCTGACCGGGATAGAACAGTTTCATATCTGCACCGGGGACAGCGGCCCAATCGATATTCGTGGCAACATCGCTTCCGCCACCTGCAGGGGCTGCAGCTTCTTCGCCAGAGGCTTTGGCACGCTCTTCCGCGACAGCTGCGTCAACTGCCGCTGCGATCTGGGCCTGTACGGCCTCTTGCTGGGCAACACGCGCGGCTTTCTCAGCCTCAGCATCGGCGGCTTCCTTAGCTTCGATCCGCTCCAGACTGGCCAGATATTCGGCAGGGATCTCGCGGATGAAATCGGGATTCGGCGCTTCAAGTTTTTCCAGATATTCTTCATCGGCCCGGTCGCGGGCATCCGAGTGTGCGATCCCCTTGTGGCAGTCAATACAGGTCTGACCAACGGTCATCGCGTTCAGGTGCTGCTGACGGGCGCGGGGTTTCTGGAACTCGGGCATCATCGACTCGAAGTCATGGCAGTTGCGACACTCGCGCGAGTCGGTGGCCTTCATCCGTTCCCATTCATTCATAGCCAGATGCACACGCTTGGCTTCAAACTTTTCGCGGGTGTTGATGGTGCCGACCATCTTGCCATACAGCTCTTTGGACGCCTTGATCTTGCGAATGATCTTGTGGGTCCAGTCCTTGGGCACGTGGCAGTCCGAACAGACCGCGCCCACACCTGAACGGTTCACGTCGTGGATCGTGCCGGTGTATTCTTCATATACGAAATCACGCATCTCGTGGCACGAGACGCAGAATTCCTTGGTGTTGGTGGCTTCCATGGCGGTGTTGAACCCGCCCCAGAAGATGATGCCGGCGGCAAAGGCCGCAGCGATCCCGGCCACGGGCATTCCCCACAGGAAATACCGGCGCCAGATTGGTTTTTTCTTTTCCGGTTCGGAGGTCATATCCGGTCTCCGTTTTGGCTTCTTTCTCTGGCCCTGGATGTCAGGCCTGTGGATTTGGCTGATGAGTCAAACGAGGAAAGGGCGGGCGAGGGGCCCGCCCTTTCCGGTGCTGAGTACAAACCCGTCAGGTGACGTGGTTCGACCGGTTGTAGACGTTGAACTTACCGGTCGGGGCAAACAGACCTTTCACACGACCGATCTCTTCCAGCGTCTTGGCGTCGAAGATCACGATCTCACCATTGGCCTCTTTCGAGGTCGAGCGGTTCCACTTGGACACCCAAACCTCGGAGCCGTCCTGGTTGAACTCGAAGTGGACGGCGACATTGCCTTCCTCTTCGGTGATCTGGATCGTTTTCACGATCTCACCGGTTGCCTTGTCGATGACCTGCACCGATTGC
Source organism: Ruegeria sp. BE3 (assembly GCF_056538865.1). Lineage (NCBI taxonomy): Bacteria > Pseudomonadati > Pseudomonadota > Alphaproteobacteria > Rhodobacterales > Roseobacteraceae > Ruegeria > Ruegeria sp. BE3. The sequence continues at coordinate 175,978 of NZ_JBQFTW010000006.1, forward strand.
TGAATCTCAGGCTCGGGATGCTTGGTCTGGTCGGCCCAGATGTAATCCGATTCCGGGTGCGTCCGAATGAACAGGCCGGGTCCGTCGGTTTCCACCTCATAGCAGACCTTCCAGGCATCGTCCGGGCGACCTTCGGGGTCGTTGCCCCAAACGGTGACCGTGCCTTCGCCCAGGTGGGTTGTACCGGCAACAGGACCGCAATTCGGGTCATCCCAGTTGGCGCCCGGGCCGGGGTGCGGCAGCGGCGCGGTGTCGATCAGAGCTTCCAGCTTGTGGGTCTCGGTATCGACCACGACCATCTTGTTCGACGCGTTCGCGGCGATCTGGAAGTAACGACCGGTCGGATCAAAGAACCCGTCATGCAGGAACTTGGCGCTGTCGATCTTGTCGATCCGCAGGTTGTCCAGATCGGAGTAGTCCACCTGCCAGAGCTGACCGAGTTCTTTGACGGCCACGATCCATGTGGGCTCGTTCGGAGTGGTGTAGATGGCGGCCACGCGAGCCTCTTCCACATAATCCCCGTCCACGTTGTAACCGCGGGTCGAGACGACCTTTTTCGGCTCCATGGTTTCGGCGTCGACGATGGCGAAGTGCGGCGGCCAATAAGCCCCACCGATCACGTATTTACCGTCACCCGAAACGGCCACGTCGCGGGCGTCATAACCAATGGTGACCTCGGCCACGAGCATGTTCTCGGGGTTCTGCCACAGGTCGATCTTGGTCATCTTGCCGTCGCGGCCCATAGTGTACCAGAAGCGGCCCGGATTCTCCGGCTCTTCCAGTTTATGGTGCTCGGACGCTTTCAGGACGTGCACGGCATAACCGGTCGGGATATGCGCCAGCACTTCCTTGGTGTCGCCGTCGATCACGGCCACCTTACCCACGTCACGTTCGATGACCACGAAGAAGTTTTCCCAGTTGCGGCCATGCAGCGGCTCGGTCGGGTAATCCTGCGGTTCGACATAGACCTTGCGGGTCGCCATCATCTGCTCAAGCGACATCTCCGGCGGCTTGGGCGGCTCCATCTGGATGTAGGTCGCCATATCGCGGATTTCTTCTTCGGACATCACATCCGAGAAGTTGTTCATACCGCCCTCGGTGCCCCATGCGATGATCTTCTCAAGCCGGTCCTGTCCCAGTTTCAGGGTGCCGGACTCGGTCACGGTGCCATCGTCGTTCTTTGTTTCAACCAAAGGCTCAAGGCTTTTACCTGTCGCCCCTTTGCGCAGCACGCCGTGGCAACCGGCGCAGCGTTCAAAGTAAAGTTGTTTTGATGATTCAAAGGCTTCCTTGCTCAGGGTTGGCTCTTCTGCAAAGGCTGGCGCAGCGACGCTGCCCAGCAGCATCGCCAAACCGACCCCGAAGGCGCGGCCAGTTCTGTTGTAGCTGATTCCAAGTGACATGATCACTCTCCATTTGCTGGTGAGGCAGGTCCAAGGGTGAGACATCACGCGTTTGTCATCCTTGACGAAAGTCAACGGAAGGCCTGCAAACTGCGCCGAAAGGCAATATTTCCACCAATAAAATAAGGGTTTCGGAGGCATCTTTTCGCCTGCTTGATTTCTGTTAAGTGAGCTGGAACTGAAGCTCGCTAGGTTCTCACCCAGAGGGCATCAGAGCCGAGGAGAGCAGACATGTCGGCAGTCATCGCGCGGGTTTTTGGCGAAGGATTTCGGGTCTTTTTCCTGTCAGCCGGTTTATACGGTCTGTTCGTTGGCGGTGTCTGGGGTGTCTGGTTGATGGTCCAGACCGGCGCGGTTTCTTATTCGGGCACGAGCTATGCGATGACCCCACCGATGTGGCACGCGCATGAGATGATTTTCGGCTATGCCACCGCCGCGCTGGGCGGGTTCTTTCTGACCGCCGTGCCGAACTGGACCGGTGCACCCGACGCGCGAGCGCGGTTCATAATGCTGGCGGCGGGTCTTTGGCTTCTGGGGCGTCTGGCCATGTGGTATTCGGCTGCGCTGTCGCCTGTTCTGGTTGCCGTGCTTGATCTCGCCTTTGTGCCGATCCTGGCCGCGAAGATCGCGACTCAGCTGATCCGACGTCCTAAACCGCAGAACATGGTGTTTCTGCTGCTGCTCAGCCTGATCTGGATCGCCAACCTGCTGACTCACTTGCAATGGATCGGGATCACCAATGACACGCTCGATACCGGCCTGCGTGTTGGGCTGCTGACCTTATGTTCCATGATCGCGATTCTGGGGGGGCGGATCACGCCGTCTTTCACCCGTAACGCGATGAAGCGCGAGGGTGCGCCGGAAGAGGCGTGGCCGGTTTCTGTTGCCGCACTCGATAAGGCAGGCATGGTCGTCGCTTTGCTCCTGCCAATCAGCGCGCTGATCCTTGGGATCAGCATGGTGACCGGGCTGGTGGCGCTGATCCTTGGCGTTGTGCAGATCCTTCGCATGGCGCGCTGGCGGTCGCTCTGGGCCATGCGGCAGCCGATTCTCATAGCCTTGCATGTTGGGCTTGGAATGCTTGCGCTTGGCCTGATCTTGTGGGGCCTGTCCCTGTTGGGCATCGGCAATGAGATTGCGGCGCTGCATGTGCTGGGCATCGGTTGTGTCGGCGGCATGACCCTGGCGATCATGAGCCGCGCCGCGCTCGGTCATAGCGGGCGGGCGTTGGTTGCGCCAACGCCGATGGCGGTGGCCTACGGGTTGATGGCACTGGCCGCGATTCTCAGATGGGTTGGATCGGATCTGAGCACCGGCTACCTGACGGCGATGCTGGTTGTCGATGGGCTATGGATCGGAGCGTTTGCGCTCTATCTGATCGCCATGTGGTCGGCACTGACCGGTCCGCGCGCGGCCTGAAAAATAAAGTTATTCAAATAGCTTACTCTTTCCTACGAACTGTCTTGACTTTCGTTAAGGCAGCCCCGCCACCCAGCCGCCATTGTCGTCACACTAGCTAATCTGCGCAAAGGAGAGCGCAATGCGAGAAGTCATGACAAAGAGCATGGCTCGCAACATATTCTATGGCGGGTCACTGTTCTTCATCCTCATTTTCCTGGCCCTGTCGGCCCATTCGCACTGGTACATCGTCAATTCCGAGAATTCGGCGAAACTGGATGAGAGTGTGGTCCGCGGTAAGCACATCTGGGAAAAACACGCCTGTATCAACTGTCACTCGATCCTGGGTGAAGGTGCCTATTTCGCCCCCGAAGTCGGCAATGTAATGACCCGCTGGGGCGTCCTCGACGACCCGGAATCAGCCTTTGAATCGCTCAAGGGCTGGATGGAGGCGCAACCCACCGGCATTCCCGGCCGTCGGCAGATGCCCAATTTCAACCTCAGCGACGAAGAGCTTCGCGACCTGACCAACTTCCTGATCTGGACCGACAATATCGATGCTCAGGACTGGCCACCGAACGAAGCCGGTTAAGGAAGGAACAGAGCAATGAAATACGAATCCCAAAAAATTGCGCTGGCCTACTTTGCCGTGGCCATGGCGCTGTTTGCGATCCAGGTGCTGGGCGGACTGCTGGCGGGCTGGGTCTATGTCATGCCCAACACGCTCAGCGAGTTGTTGCCGTTCAACATCATCCGCATGCTGCACACCAACGCGCTGATCGTCTGGCTGATCACCGGCTTCTTTGGAGCGGCCTATTTTCTGGTCCCGGAAGAAACCGAACGCGAGATCCACTCGACCAAGCTGGCTTATCTGCAGCTGCTGATCCTTGTGGTCGGTACGCTGGGTGCGGTGCTGACCTATACCTTCAACCTGTTCGAAGGTAACTGGCTGCTGGGCAAAGAGGGGCGCGAGTTCCTTGAACAGCCCAAATGGGTCAAGGCGGGCATCGTCGTGGCGGCGCTGATCTTCCTTTACAACATCTCGATGACGGTGCTGAAGGGTAAGAAAACCGCGATTTCGAACATCCTTGTTCTGGGCCTTTGGGGTCTGGCGCTGCTGTTCCTGTTCGCCTTCTACAATCCGGGCAACCTGTCTCTGGACAAGCAATACTGGTGGTATGTCGTCCACCTGTGGGTCGAAGGTGTGTGGGAGCTGATCATGGCCTCGATCCTGGCCTACCTGATGCTGAAGCTGACGGGTGTGGACCGTGAGATCGTCGAGAAATGGCTTTATGTCATCGTCGCCGCCGCTCTGTTCTCGGGCATCCTTGGCACAGGGCACCACTACTACTGGATCGGTACGCCCGCGTATTGGCAGTGGATCGGCTCGATCTTCTCAAGCCTCGAGGTGATCCCGTTCTTCGCAATGATGGCCTTTGCCTTCGTCATGGTCTGGAAAGGCCGTCGTGACCATCCCAACAAGGCCGCGCTGCTGTGGTCGCTGGGCTGTGCCACGCTTGCCTTCTTCGGTGCCGGTGTCTGGGGCTTCCTGCACACGCTGCACGGGGTGAACTACTATACCCACGGTACGCAGATCACAGCGGCCCACGGTCACCTGGCCTTCTACGGTGCTTATGTCGCCCTGAACTGCGCCATCTTCAGCTATGCCATGCCGATCCTGAAAAACCGTGATCCGTATAATCAGGTGCTGAACATGGCTTCGTTCTGGCTGATGACCGGCGGCATGGTGTTCATGACCTTCGTTCTGACCTTTGCCGGAACCGTGCAGACGCATATGCAGCGTGTGGTGGGCGACTACTACATGGACGTGCAGGACCAGATCGCCATCTTCTACTGGATGCGCTTCGGTTCGGGTGTCGTCGTGGTGCTTGGTGCGCTGTTGTTCATCTACTCGATCTGGGTGCCCCGGAAAGAGGTGATTGAACCCGGCAAGATCGAAACCCCTGCGGAGTGATGAATATGGACGGCTCCATGAAACTGAATGAGGGGGCGGCAAACGCCCCCTTCTACCTCGCCCAAGGCGATGAATGTGATGTGTTCTGCGCCGCTTACAACAATGATCTGCCGGTTCTGCTGAAAGGCCCGACAGGCTGCGGCAAGACCCGATTTGTGGCCCATATGGCTGCGCGTCTTGGCCGCCCGCTTTATACCGTGGCCTGCCACGATGACCTGGCCGCCGCTGATCTGATCGGGCGTTACCTGTTGAAAGGTGGTGAAACCGTCTGGGTCGATGGCCCCCTGACCCGGGCGGTACGCGAAGGTGCGATTTGCTATCTCGACGAGGTGGTCGAGGCCCGCAAGGACGTCACCGTCGTGCTGCACCCGCTGACAGACGACCGGCGCATTTTGCCGATCGACCGCACGGGTGAAGAACTTGAGGCCGCGCCCGGCTTCATGCTGGTCGCATCCTATAACCCCGGATATCAGAATATCCTGAAAACCCTGAAACCCTCGACCCGGCAGCGGTTCATCTCGCTGGAGTTCGACTTCCCGTCACCTGAAATGGAGGCCGAAGTTGTCTCCCAGGAAAGCGGACTGCCGCTGGAGCGCTGCAAGCCGCTGATCCGTCTGGCGAACAAACTGCGAGGGCTCAAGGGTCAGGACCTTGAGGAAGGCGTTTCCACCCGTCTGGTCGTCTATGCCGCGACATTGATCGCACAAGGCATGTCCACCGACCGCGCCATCCTTGCCGCTATGATTGAACCTCTGACTGATGACGAGGATATCAAACGCGGGCTCCTCGATCTTGTCACGGCTGTCTTTGGGTGAGGCCGGCCGATGGTCAGGATCGATTTTGAGCCATGGGAACCCGAAGAAACGATCGGGAAACTGTGGCACACCCTTGCCAGCCGCCTCGATGCACCTGAGGTGCATGATGGAGCCGCGGTCGACCTCTCAGAGGTCGCGGGGCGGCTGGCTGTCCTCTTCCGAGGACTTGGGGGTAGTCCGGGCGTAGAATTGCGCCCGGTCTCACCCGAGGTTTCACGCCACCGTCTGGGGTGGCGCCGCCGTCTGGCGACCGAGGCCGAGCTGATACCGCGCGCGTCCTTTGACGGTGAAGTTCTGCGCCTGCCGGACCGGCTGGCCGTTTTTCCTGCACGTGAAGCAAATGGTGCGCTTTACGTCTGGCTGGCCGCCGCCGCGGCCCATGCCAGCACCCGCATCGACGAAGACGACCCGCTGCGCGCCGATTTGCACGCGCTAATCGCCGCCCGACACATGGTCGAAGCGACATTGGACAATGCCCCCGGTTTGCGCGCACTTTACACCGAACTCTGCAAAGGCGTTCTGCATTACCGCGACATCCCCGGTTTGCCACCCGTGGAGGCGGCAGTTGAAGAGATCATCCGCCACTTGCTGGGCGACCCAGCGCCCCTGTCACCGCAGGCCGCGCAGCTTCTGACACTGGATGACGACCTTTCTGCCCCGCGCGGATATCAGCATTTCCGCCCTATCCCGTTGTGGCCCGCGCTGCGTCCCGTCGGACTTTCCGAACATAACGAGGTCGAAAACCCCGACACAGAAGGCCCGCCCGAGGAAACCGGAGAGAAAACCCATCGTGCCCGCCGCCGCAAATCGGATCAGGCATCCCGCAGCGACAGTTTCATTCTGCACAAGTTCGAAGCGATCCTCAGCTGGGCCGAGTTTCTGAATATCAACCGCCGCATCGACGACGACGATCCCGACAACGCCAAGAAAGCGGCCGACGATCAGGAAGAGATTGGCCTTGGGCAGATCTCGAAGGCGCCGCCGACCAAGCTGAAACTGCATCTGGATCTGGCTCCGGAGGATGTGAACCGCGAGCGTCTGTCCGGTCGGGTTCTCTATCCCGAATGGGATGTGCGCACAGGGCAATACCTTCCCGATCATGTCAACGTTCTGACTTCGGATGCCGACATCCGCGAAGATTCTGCCGAGTTTGGCAAGGACCCCGCCACTGCCCGCCGCATCCGCGCCGTGAAACGCCAGTTCGAGGCGTTGCGTCCGGGCCGTGTGATGACGCGCGGCCATCTGGATGGCGATCAGCTGGACATCGAGGCCGCCGTCCGGGCGCAGGTGGATCGCTGCGCCAATGGCGAAGGCACCGAACGCATCTGGATGCAATCCCGCCCCGAGGCGCGCGATCTGGCGGTATCGATCCTGCTGGATGTCAGTCGCTCGACCGAAAGCGCAGTCACAGGCCGCGCCGTGATCGACATCGAACGCGAGGCGCTGGCCGCGCTCGCCTGGGGTCTGAATGCCTGCGGCGACGATTTCGCCATTCACGCCTTCAGCTCGCTGAAACGCCACCGTGTTTATGTGCAGCGGTGCAAACGGTTCGATGAGCCGATGGGGGGATTGGTCGAACAACGCATCGCTTCCCTGCGCCCCGGTCACTATACCAGACTCGGCGCTGCGATCCGGCATTGCTCGGCCAATCTGGCCGGTCAATCGCGCAAACGCCGGTTGTTGCTGGTCATCACCGATGGCAAGCCCAACGATCTGGACCACTATGAGGGTCGCCACGGCATCGAAGACACACGGCAAGCCATCCGCGAGGCGCGCCGCGCAGGGCAATCGGTATTCGGCGTCACCATCGACAAAACCGGCAAAAGCTGGTTCCCGCGCATGTTCGGCCAAGGTGGCTTCGCTGTCATCCCCGACCCGCACCGTTTAACCATGGCCCTGCCGCAGATCTACCGCCAGCTGGTCGGCGCATGACCGACACCTCTCTGATCGACGAGCTTCCGGGCGAGTTGCTGATGTGGGTGCTGATCATCTCGGAACTGCTGGTGTTCGGCGCAGGCTTGATTGCCTTCATGGGTGTGCGCCTGACCGATCCCACCGGATTTGCCGAAGCGCAATCGCATCTCTACCGCACCGGAGCGGCGCTTAATACGGCGGTGCTGGTCACCTCAGGTTATCTGGCCGCGCAGGCGCTGCATTGGCGGAAGGTCGCGCGTCACACTGCGGCTCGAATAGCGCTGATCGCCGCCGCCGCGCTGGGCGTCGTGTTTCTGATCATCAAAGGTGTGGAATATGCAGGTAAAGCCGCGCAGGGGATCACCTATGAAACCCACCCGTTCTTCCTGTTCTACTACCTGTTGACCGGATTTCACGCCGCGCATGTTCTCGCAGGCGTCGGCGTCCTGTTGCTGGTCGCCTGGCGCGATGACCCACGCCATATCGAGGCAGGCGCACAGTTCTGGCACATGGTTGATCTGGTCTGGATCATGCTCTTCCCTGTGATCTACCTGCTGGGGTGATGACGATGCCTGCACCTTCATCTTTTCCCAGAATCTCCCGCCGGGCGCGCTTGAACGCGCTCACACGTGCCTGGCTCGCTCTTCTGGCGCTCAGCGTCGCATCCGCGATACTGACGGTGCTGCCCATCCCATCCGCGCTGTTGGGCGGCGGCATCCTTATTCTTGCGCTTGCAAAATCCCGGGTGATCCTTGCCCGCTATCTGGACCTTGCAACCAGCCCGACATGGCTGCGCGGTTTCACGATGGTGCTGATCGGCTTTGCGGTCGTCATCTTTGCCCTCTACTTGATATGAAAAAACGCCGCCTCCGGAGAGACGGCGAGGTATCACGCAAGGGGGCGCTTTTTGATTACTGAGCAGCCATCGGCATCCGCGCGATCTGGCAGCGTTGCCACAGGGCCGACAGCGCATTGACCAGATGGTCGATATCCTCATCCGTATGAACCGGAGACGGCGTGATACGCAGGCGCTCGGTCCCTTTTGGCACGGTGGGATAGTTGATCGGCTGGATATAGATGCCGAACTCTTCCAGCAGCGTGTCCGAGATGAACTTGCATTTCACCGGATCGCCGACCATCACCGGGATGATGTGGCTGGGGTTGGGGATATGGGGAATACCTTCCGCATCCAAGCGCGCGCGCACCTGCGCCACGCGGGCCTTTTGCAAATCACGCTCGGATTTGGACTGTTTCAGATGCCGGATCGACGCCGCAGCACCGGCGGCAATCGAGGGCGGCAGGGCGGTGGTAAAGATGAACCCACTGGCAAAGCTGCGCACGAAATCGCACAGTGCAGCCGAGGCAGCGATGTAGCCCCCGACCACACCAAAGGCTTTGCCAAGCGTCCCTTCGATCACCGTCAGGCGATCCATCAGGCCTTCGCGCTCAGCGATGCCGCCGCCGCGCGGGCCATAAAGACCAACGGCGTGGACCTCATCCAGATAAGTCATCGCACCGTATTTGTCGGCCAGATCGCAGATCTCTTTGATGGGGGCGATATCACCGTCCATCGAATAGACCGACTCAAATGCGATCATCTTGGGCGCATCGGGATCGGCTGCGGCCAGTTTCGCCTCAAGATCTTCCAGGTCATTGTGCTTCCAGATCACCTTCCGCGCCCGCGAATGGCGGATGCCTTCGATCATCGAGGCATGGTTCAAGGCATCAGAAAATACAATCAGGCCTGGGATTTTTGCGGCGAGGGTGCCAAGGGCCGCCCAATTCGAAACATATCCGGAAGTAAAGAGAAGCGCGGCTTCTTTTCCGTGCAGATCGGCCAGTTCGGCCTCAAGCAGCACGTGGTCGTGAGTGGTGCCCGATATGTTCCGCGTACCCCCGGCCCCCGCGCCGCAGCGGTCCAATGCGTCGTGCATCGCACCGATAACTGATGGGTGTTGACCCATGCCGAGATAGTCGTTTGAACACCAGATCCGCACGTCCCGCTGCACAGGGCCGTCTGTTTGACGCGCGTTGGGGAAAGACCCGCAGCGACGTTGCAAGTCGATGAAAACACGATAGTTCCCTTCGTTCTGAAGGTCCTCAAGACTTTGGCTGAAGAAACGCTCGTAATTCATCTTGCTTGCTCCCCGACATACTGGCTATGGGCTGAGTTTATGGCAGCCTCGGTGCCTCAGACATGACTATTGTCAAGTTCGTACCGGTAAAAAAGGATGGTGCAAGCTGGCGGGCTTTGGCATAGCGTGGGGTTGGGATGGACCGACCGAACCAACGTGTCGGCAGGAATAAACGGGGGTGTTTTCATGTCTCATGAAACACAAAAGGCAATCGCACGTCAGTCGCTGTTGCTGCGCAGTCTGCCGGATCAGCATGTCGAGACATTGCTGAGCCACGCGATCTGGCGTCGGTACGACCGGGGCGAGACGATCTTCCTGCAGGAAGAAGAGGCGCAGGCCGTTCACGTGGTTCTGGAAGGCTGGGTTAAACTCTTCCGCATGACACCCACTGGGGCCGAGGCCGTGGTGAGCGTCTTTAAGCGCGGCGATAGCTTTGGCGAGGCGGTGGCACTGCGTAACGTGCCCTATCCCGTCTCAGCCGAGGCCGTATCGGCCTGCGAAGTGATGCACATTCCCAGCCCGATCCTGATCTCTTTGATGAAGGAAGACCCGGAAATCGGGATCTCGATCCTGGCCGCGACATTTACCCATCTGCATTCTCTGGTCGCTCAACTTGAACAACTCAAGGCGCAAACCGGTGCGCAGCGCGTGGCCGAGTTTCTGCTGAACCTCTGTGACAGCGATGCAGGTGAGTGCGAAGTGTCCCTGCCGTACGACAAGATGCTGATCGCGGGTCGTCTGGGGATGAAGCCCGAAAGCCTGAGCCGGGCATTCTCACGGCTCAAAGCAGTGGGTGTAAAGATCAACCGCAACCACGCCGAGATTTCAGATATCGCACTGCTGCGGGATTACGCCGAAAGCGATCCGGCGGAGAACTGGGGGCGGTAACCCGGCATTTCTGCCGGGTCAGGTCACTCAGACTGTTGCGCCTTTGCGGCGAATGGCGGTGCCGAGGCTGCCGGCGCAGACCCCGACAACAATCGCAATCACGAGCGCCATCGTTCCGACATGGGAAAACTGCCATCCGGCAAAAAGCAGGGGCGCGATCAGACCAACTATGCCACCCAGCAGGGCGCCAAGCCACAACTGGCGGGTCATCATGCCCAGTGCCAGGCCCAGAATGCCGGGCAGGCCCAATACGTTGCCGCCGATGGTTCCAAGTATCTCTAACATCTCTGTCCCCGCCTTAATCCGAGCTTTTGTTCAGGAACGAGCGGATATCGTCCCCTGACGCCGCTGCGTGTTTCTGCAGAACTTCGCCATCCACCGCGTCCGCGATCTCCTGATATGCTTCCAGATAGTTGGGCGGCAGGCTGTGCGCGATACCCTGGTGGCAATCAATGCAGGTCATGCCGGTATCAATTGCGCGCTGGTGTTCGCTAGCAGCACGGGTTTCCTGAATCGTGAAGTCCATATAGTCGAAGTTGTGACAGTTGCGGCATTCGCGGCTGTCGGATGCTTTCATCTTCTTCCAAACGGCCGTCGCCATGGCGAGACGATGATCCTCGTATTTCTCGGGTGTGCTGATCGTGCCTGCCAGCTCGTGATAGACATCCTTCACCGCCATGATCTTGGCTTTGATCTTGTGGTTCCACTCGTCCGGGACGTGACAGTCCGAACAGATCGCACGGACGCCTGAGTGGTTGTTGTAGTGGATCGTTTCACGGTATTCGCCGAGATTAACCTCCATCGTGTGGCACGAGGTGCAGAATTCTTCGGTATTCGTCAGCTCCAGTGCCCAGTGGAAGCCACCCCAGAACAGGATGCCCGCCAGAAACCCGGCCAGCAAAGTGAAACCAACGCTGAGGACGGCGATCGGGCTCCAGAACCAGGTCCAGAGGCGTCGGATGAGCCCTTGTTTTTCTTGGGAGTCGGACATATCGCGCTCTCCTTTTTGACCTGAGTTCAGTTGCCGGAGGAAGGTTCAAAAGTGTTGTCGACCAGTGGCAACGCATCCGCTTGCGGCACGTGACACTGGTTGCAGAAATACCGGGTACCTGCGATCTGATCCAACTCGCGGCCTTCGCGGTCCAGATAGTGGGTCATCGACAATGTTGGTGCGTTGCGCTCACCTGCTTTGGTCCAGTCATGGCAGGACAGGCACTGGTTGGTGCGCAGGTCGATCTGGTACTGTTCGATCGAATGTGGGATCAGCGGTGGCTGCTGGCGATAGTTTCGCTGCATGCGGCCTTCGACCGTGCGGTGAACCTGATCTAGAACAGCAGGTTCATCAACCTCGGCACCGCGCAGGCTGTTGACCCCGGCAGACTGCGCAAGGGCCAGGCCACCGAGGAGTAGCGGCGGGATCAGGGCAAGGCCCACTAGGATCGGCTTTTTCATCTTCTCACTCCTTCAAAAAGGTCTTGAGGCGCGCGGCTGCGGCGCGGCGGTTGGTTCCGGTGGTGCGACGGTCAGGTCGTCGAACCGATGGGTGAATTTGAATACGTCTTCGGCGCAGACATCGATGCAGCGACCGCAATTGGTGCAGTCGGGCGACAGGATCAGCGGGGTGTCTTTGCCTTTCAGCGCCGGAGAGATGACTTGGTTTTCCGGGCAGACCGCGTAGCAATCCATACAGTCGTCACAGGCGGCGCGATTGGTGGCGCTGACCCGCAGCATCGCTTTATTGCCCACCAGTCCGTAGAACGCGCCAACGGGACAAACATGGCCGCACCATCCATGGCGTGAGACAAACAGATCGAACAGGAAGATCGCGGCGATCATCGCCCAGACGAAGCCCATGCCAAAGATCAGCCCGCGATGCAGCATGGTGATCGGGTTAACCAGCTCCCACGCGATTGTGCCGGTCAGGCCGGTCACGATCAGAACGGTTGCCATGATCCACAACCGTGTGCGGCGCTTGGGCTGCCAGCCCTTTTGCAGGCCCAGCTTGCGGTGCAACCAATGCGCGCCGTCGGTGACCGGATTGATCGGGCAAACCCAGGAACAATAGACGCGACCTCCGATCAGGGCGTAAGCAACTAGAACGATGGCGGCACCGATGGCGGCGATCAGCTCGGGCCAGTGCCCGGCGATCAGGCTTTGCAGAAAGACAAACGGGTCGGTCAGGGGCAGCACGCCCAACGTCAGCGACCCGGCCAGTGTGCCCTGCACGATCCAGATCCCGAACCAAGGGCCCAGCAGGAACAGGACCAGAAAAAACAGCTGGCTGACGCGACGCAGCAGCAGGTATTTATGGGCACCCAGCCAGCCTTTGGTGGCAATGGCCTCTTGCCCCAGTGGCATATGTGTGCGGGCGGTCATGGGGTGACCTCTGGCAATTTGAAGCTAGGCTCAAACCCGCCCGGCGCGGCGAGGTTATCTGTGCCCGGTCCCGGCAGACGGTCGGGCAAGTCGATGATGCCTTCTACGACCGGCGCGCCCTTTGCCTCTTTCTCTTCCCAGCCCTTGCGGTAGTGATCGGCGCTGCTGCCACGGGCTAGCCGGGCGGGAAGAACCTTGATCGCGGCTTCGGGCAGAACGCAGCTCTTCTCGCACATGCCACAGCCGGTGCAGTGATCGGCATGAACGGTTGGAATGAAGATTGCATGACTGCCTGAGCGGGCATTGTGTTCAGTTTCCAGCGTGATGGCTTCGTCGATGACGGGGCAGACGCGATAGCAAACATCGCAGCGCAGGCCGAGGAAATTCAGGCAATTCTCCTGATCGACCAGAACGGCCACGCCCATTTCGGCGTCGTCGATATTTTCCAGCGCAGGATCTAACGCCCCGGTCGGGCAGGCTGCGACGCAGGGGATGTCGTCACACATCTCGCAAGGCACATCGCGGGCGGTGAAATAGGGCGTGCCGGTGGCCACGGCATCGACACCCAGCTCGGCCAGTTTCAGCGTGTCATAGGGACACTCCCGTACGCACAGACCACAGCGGATGCAGGCGGACAGGAAGTCTTGTTCCGGTAGGGCTCCGGGGGGGCGCAAGGCCTCGGCTGGCAACGCCCGTGCGTCCCGCGCCAGCCAGGCCAGCAAGGACCCGGCGGCGACGCAGCCGCCCGCCGCGCGCGCCGAGTCCTGCAGGAACCGGCGCCGCTGCGGCGATAAGGGGGAGCCAACACGAGACATGGGTCTTACCTTTGCCTTGCCAGCCCGTTATGCGCGCTCGATCTTACAGGCGCATTTCTTGAAGTCGGTCTCTTTCGACAGCGGGCAAGTCGCGTCCAGCGTCAGCTTGTTGGTCAGCTGGCCTTCGTCAAACCATGGCATGAAGACCAGACCGCGCGGCACTTTGTTCCGACCCCGGGTCTCGACCCGGCTGGTGACTTCGCCGCGACGAGTGGACAGAATGATCTCCTGCCCGCGGCGCAGACCACGGTCACGCGCGTCTTCGGGATGCATGTAGACCACTGCGGCCGGATAGGCGCGGTGCAGTTCGGGCACGCGGCGGGTCATAGAGCCCGAGTGCCAATGTTCCAGCACGCGACCGGTGCAGAGCCACAAATCGAATTCCGCATCCGGTTCCTCGGCAGCGGGTTCATATGGGGCAAAGATGATCTTGGCCTTGCCATCCTTATGGCCATAGAACTTCACATCTGCACCTTCGGGCACGTAAGGATCATAGCCTTCACGGAAGCGATAAAGCGTCTCTTTGCCGTCCACGACCGGCCAGCGAAGGCCGCGGGCCTGATGGTAAGTTTCGAACGGTGCCAGATCGTGCGCATGTCCGCGGCCGAACTCGGCATATTCCTCGAACAAGCCCTTCTGTACATAGTAGCCAAAGTGCTCGGACTCGTCGTTGTCGAACCCTTCGGCGGTTTCAGACAGCGGGAACTGGTCGATCGTGCCATTTGCGAACAGCACCTCATACATGGTCTTGCCGCGATGTTCGGGCATGGTGGCCAGCAGTTCCTCGCCCCAAACCTCTTCGACGGTGAAGCGCTTGGAGAACTCCATCAGCTGCCAGAGGTCCGATTTCGCCTCACCCGGAGCCTTAACCTGCTGCCGCCAGAATTGCGTGCGACGCTCGGCGTTGCCATAGGCGCCTTCCTTCTCGACCCACATAGCGGTGGGCAGGATCAGATCAGCAGACAGAGCCGTTACGGTCGGGTAGGGATCGGACACGGCAATGAAGTTCTCCGGGTTGCGATAACCGGGATAGCCTTCTTCGTTGATGTTTGGTGCGGCCTGCATGTTGTTGGTGCACTGCACCCAATAGGCGTTCAGATCACCGTCTTTCAGTTTCCGGTGCTGCAATACGGCGTGGAAGCCGGGTTTGGGCGGGATGGTGCCCGCAGGGATTTTCCACGCAGTTTCGCAAATCTCGCGGTGCTTGTCGTTTGCCACAACCATATCGGCGGGCAGACGGTGGGCAAAGGTCCCGACCTCACGCGCTGTACCACAGGCCGAAGGCTGACCGGTCAGCGAGAAGGGCGAGTTGCCGGGTTCCGAAATTTTACCGACCAGCAGGTGCACGTTATACATCAGCGAGTTTACCCACGATCCGCGGGTGTGCTGGTTGAAGCCCATGGTCCACAGGCTCATCACCTTGCGGTTTGGATCTGCATATTGCTGGGCCAGACGCTCAAGCTGAGAGGCAGGAACGCCGGACAGTTCCGATGTGTATTCCAGCGTGTATTCCGAAACCGCCTCGGCATATTCCTCGAAGCTGATCGGTTCCAATTTACCCGAGTTCGGGTTTTCAGCCTCTTGCTGCAGCGGGTTGTTGTCACGCAGGCCATAACCGATGTCTGTAGCGGTCTTGGTGATGTTGACGTGGTTCTTGACGAACTCTTCGTTCACCGCGCCGTTCTGGATGATGTAGTTGGCGATGTAGTTCAGGATCGCCAGATCGGTCTGCGGCGCAAAGACCATGCCATTGTCGGCCAGCTCGAACGAGCGGTGTTCATAGGTCGACAGCACATGCACTTCGGATCCGGGCTTGGTCAGACGCGTGTCGGTCAGGCGTGACCACAGGATGGGGTGCATTTCGGCCATGTTCGAGCCCCAGAGCACGAAGGTGTCTGCGTGCTCGAAATCGTCATAGCAGCCCATCGGCTCGTCAATGCCAAATGTACGCATGAAGCCGACAACCGCCGAGGCCATACAGTGGCGCGCGTTGGGATCGATGTTGTTGGACCGGAAACCAGCTTTCATCATCTTGGCAGCGGCATAGCCTTCCCAAACCGTCCACTGGCCCGAGCCGAACATGCCCACGCTGGTCGGCCCTTTCTTGGCTAGGGCCTCTTTCCATTTGGCGGCCATGACGTCGAAGGCTTCGTCCCAGCTGACGGGCTCGAATTCACCGTTCTTGTCGTATTCGCCGTTGGTTTTGCGCAGCATCGGCGTGGTCAGACGGTCTTTGCCGTACATGATCTTGGACAGGAAATAGCCCTTGATGCAGTTCAGGCCGCGGTTCACGGGCGCGTCCGGGTCGCCCTGCGTGGCAACTACGCGCCCGTCTTTGGTGCCAACAAGAACCGAGCAGCCAGTGCCGCAGAACCGGCAGGCGGCTTTGTCCCAGCGGATATCTGGGGTAGCGGCCTGAGCGTTGGCTTGTCCGGTGGCAAGCGGCAGACCTGCCGCCGAGGCTGTCGCAGCGGCGGCGGTTGATTTCAAAAAGGTCCGGCGGGATTCAGAGATGGTCATGACATGGGTCTCCGGCTTTATATCTGGCGAGAAGCGGTAAGGTGCGGACGGGTCTCCGCGAGGTCTTCGAAATGGTGAAAGGTCAGGGTCAGAGAGATCACGCCCGGGATCTGATGCAGATCCATGATCGTCTCGGACGCCAGTTTTTCCGGCGTATCCTCGACCACAACAACAAGACGGCCATCTTCGGCCGCCGCGTGAACCTCGGCCCCGTCTGTGCGCGCAATCGCGTCCTGCGCGCTTTGGGTGGTTTCCGGGCTTACATGGACGAGGCAACCACAGATGTTCATAAGGCAACCTCCTGAGTGGGCGGGGTGTGGCGTTCAAAACTGATGGAACCGGCGGGGCAGGCGCTGGCGCAAGCTCCGCAGCCGGTACATTTGTCGATATCGAGTTGGGGTTCGGCGCGACCACCGGGTTGCAGTTTGAAGCGGATCGCGCTGTGGTCACAGACGTCCTGACAGATCCGGCAACTGACGCCGTTCATCGACAGGCATGATGCAGATATTGCAGCGCGCCAAGGCCAGTCGGCTACGCGTTCAGGATTCAGCGCTCCAGTCGGGCAGGCGTTGGCGCAATCGCCGCAAAGGGTGCAGGGACCAACGTCCAACTGAACCACGGGCCAGCCTTGTGCGTCAAAACGGATGATGTCTTCGGGGCAGGCCACCTGGCATTCGTCGCACTGTGTACACAGTTCAAGAAACTCCGCCTCCGCGCCCGGCGGGCGGATGGCTGATCTATCCCCTTGCAGCATCTTGCCACGCAAGAAAGCGCGTCGGCTTGCTAGCTTGTTCATTCGCTTGCGACCCTCGAGTGTCCGGAAGGAGTTGGTCTGCCTGACTCGGGTGTTAGCGTATCACAGTGCGTAAGGATTTGACCTATGTCATTTTAAATTTGCTTATTTTTCCGATGTTCAGACTGAAGGCTGCAAAAATATCAGGCACGTTTCTCGCCGATTGAGGGTACGCCGAGAACCGAAAGCACCTTGGCCTCGATCTGTTCTGCGTTCATCCCTGCGACGGCGTACATATCGGCCGGGCTGGCCTGGTCGATGAAGATGTCCGGCAGCACCATCGAGCGATACTTCAGCCCTTCATCAAACACACCCTCATCCGCCAGCAGTTGCGCCACGTGGCTGCCAAAGCCACCCACGGCCCCTTCTTCGATGGTGATCAGCGCCTCGTGGTTCGCGGCGAGGTCAAGGATCAGGTCCTGGTCGAGCGGCTTGGCAAAGCGCGCATCCGCGATGGTGGGCGTGATCCCGCGCGCAGACAGGGCCTCTGCCGCCTTCTGCACTTCGGCGAGCCGCGTGCCGAAGGACAGCAGCGCCACGCGGGCACCTTTTTGGATCAGTCGACCCTTGCCGATCTCCAGCGCTTCGCCGCGCTCGGGCAGGTCAACACCCACCCCTTCGCCGCGCGGATAGCGGAAGGCGATAGGGCCATCGTCATGGGCCACTGCAGTGGCAACCATGTGCATCAGTTCAGCCTCGTCTGCGGCGGCCATGACGACCATGCCGGGCAGGTTGGCCAGGTAGGCGATATCGAACGATCCAGCATGGGTCGCGCCATCTGCGCCCACCAGACCCGCGCGATCGATGGCAAAGCGTACCGGCAGGCGCTGGATCGCCACATCATGCACCACCTGATCATACCCACGCTGCAGGAAGGTCGAATACATGGCGCAGAATGGCTTCATCCCGCCCGCCGCCAGCGCGGCCGAGAAGGTCACGCCATGCTGTTCGGCAATCGCCACATCGAAACAGCGCGACGGATAGCGCTCGGCAAACAGGTTGAGCCCGGTACCATCCGGCATCGCGGCAGTGACGGCTACGATCTTGTCATCCCGCGCTGCTTCATCGACCAGTGTCTTGCCAAAGACCGAGGTATAGGATGGCGCGTTCGAAGGCGCCTTTTTCTGCTCGCCCGTCACCACATCGAACTTGGCGGTTGCGTGACCTTTGTCGCGGGCCTGTTCGGCAGGGGCATAGCCCTTACCCTTCTTGGTCAGCACGTGGATCAGAATCGGCCCGCTTGCCTTCGCCTTGACCGCACGCAGAACCGGCAGCAACTGATCCAGATCATGCCCGTCGATGGGGCCGAGGTAGGAAAAGCCCAGCTCTTCAAACAGCGTCCCGCCCATGGCCATGCCTTTCAGCATATCCTTGGCGCGCTTTGCCCCTTCGCGGAACGGTTCGGGCAGCAGCGATACCGCGCCTTTGGCGGCAGCTTTCAGGTCGTGGAACGGTTCCTCGGCATAGATGCGCGACAGGTAGTTGGACAAGGCCCCGACGGGCGGCGCAATGCTCATTTCATTGTCGTTGAGGATGACGATCAGGCGTTTTTTTAGATGACCCGCGTTGTTCATCGCCTCAAAGGCCATGCCCGCAGACATCGAGCCATCGCCGATCACCGCAATTGCATCGCCCAGCCCCTCGGGTGTCACACCACCCAGATCACGCGCCACGGCAAACCCAAGTGCGGCGCTGATCGAGGTGCTCGAATGCGCCGCGCCAAACGGGTCATAGGGGCTTTCGCTGCGCTTGGTGAAGCCGCTCAGGCCATCCTTCATGCGCAAGGTGCGGATACGGTCGCGGCGCTCGGTCAGGATCTTGTGCGGGTAGCACTGGTGCCCCACGTCCCAGATGATCTTGTCGCGCGGAGTATCGAACACCGCATGCAGCGCCGTGGTCAGTTCGACTACGCCAAGACCCGCACCCAGATGTCCCCCAGTCACAGAAACGGCCGAGATCGTCTCGGACCGCAATTCATGTGCGACCTGATGTAGTTGCGCATCCGAGAATTGCTTGAGATCCGCAGGGCGGTTCACAAGGTCCAACAGAGGCGTATTCGGGCGGTCAGACATATGGCGTTCCTGGCTTAGCTGTCCCGGGCAATAACGAAGCGGGCAGCTTGCTTCAAGGTTTCAGCTTTAGGGCCATACCCGTCCAGTGCTGCGCAGGCCTGATCCGCCAACGCGGCAGCACGGGATTTCGCGGCCTCCAGACCCAGCAGCGAGACAAAGGTTGCCTTGCCCGCCTCAGCATCCTTCTGCAGCCGCTTTCCGGCCTTTTCGGCATCTCCTTCGACATCCAAGATGTCATCGGCGATTTGAAAAGCAAGGCCAAGGGCTTGGGCATATTGGCGCAAGGGTTCGGGATCGGCCTGTGCCAATCGTGCGCCCGCGCAAGCGGACCATTCGATCAACGCACCGGTTTTACCCGCTTGCAGCTGCGTGATCTGATCCAGCGTCAAGGGCTCTGCCGCTGTTTCCGCCGCGATATCCAGCGCCTGGCCCAAAACCATACCCTGTGCGCCGCTCGCTTTTGCCAGTGTTAGACCCAAATCTGCGCGAATTTCCGCGCTCCCGGCCTCGGGTCGCGTGCAAAGTTCAAATGCCAGCGTCTGCAACGCATCGCCCGCGAGGACAGCGGTGCCCTCATCCCATTTCACATGCACAGTCGGGCGCCCGCGCCGCAAATCATCGTCATCCATGCAGGGCAGGTCATCATGAACAAGCGAGTATGCATGCAGCGCCTCAATCGCGGTCGCTGGCCAGATCGCTTGCGTCGCGTCAACGCCATGCAACCGCGCGCTTTCCAAAACCAGAAACCCACGCAGCCGCTTGCCGCCTTCGGTGGCATAGGCCATCGCCCGTGTCACATCCAGATCGTCCAACGCCCCCAGAACCAGATCGAAATGGCTCTGAATCAGCGCCGCATCCTGCGCCAGCTTTTCACGAAACATTTACTGACCTTCGACAGGCGTTGTCCCGGTCGGTTGTCCACTCGCATCCAGAGTGATCGCTGCGACTTTTTCTTCGGCCCGCTTCAACTCATCTTCGCAACGCTTCTTCAAAGCCGCGCCGCGTTCATAGAGAGCAATAGACTGATCCAAGGCCACATCCCCGCGTTCCAGCTGGCCCACTACCGCCTCAAGCTCTTTCATCGCCTGTTCAAACGTCATCTGTTCGACTGGAGTATCGGTCATCGTGCTGCCTTTATCAGTTCTTCCACATGGGCTCGTGTCGCCTCGGCCAGTGCGTTCAGATCATACCCGCCTTCCAGAGTCGAGACGATACGGCCTGCACAGACCTCATCGGCGATCTTGCACAGCTCGGCTGTGATCCAGGCGAAATCACCCGTGGACCAGTTGAGGTTGGCCAGTGGGTCATCCTGATGCGCATCGAATCCCGCCGAAATGATGATCAGTTCCGGCTTGAATGCGCGCAGCCGCGGAAAGGCCTGCGCCTCGTAGGCAGCGCGCATCTCGGCCCCGCCCGTGCCGGGGGCTAATGGAATATTCAGCACCGTCTCATAGGCGCCGGTTTCATCCGCGCGCCCTGTTCCGGGCCACAACGGCATCTGCTGGCTGGTAATCACCAGCGCCCGTGGCTCATCCCACAGCAGATCCTGCGTGCCATTGCCATGATGTACATCGAAATCCACCACCGCCACGCGGTTCAACCCGTGATGATCCAGCGCATGCTTCGCCGCCAGCGCCGCGTTGCCGAACAGACAAAACCCCATCGCTGTCTCGGATTCCGCATGATGCCCTGGCGGGCGGATGGCGCAGAACGCGTTCGAGGCCTCACCGCTCAAAACCAGATCAACCGCCCGTACCGCCGCCCCCGCTGCGCGATAAGCAGCATCGACCGACCCCGGAGACATGAACGTGTCCCCATCGATTTGTCGAAACCCTTCAGAGGGCTTGCTGCTTCGGATATCATCGATGTGACTGGATGGGTGAACCCGCAACAGATCATCATCTGCGGCCATCGGAGCAGTGACCCGTTTCAGATCCAGGCCTTCCAGCGCATGTAAAACATGCTCCAATCGCGCCACCCGCTCCGGATGCCCGTCAGGTGTCACATGGCCTAAACAATCGGCATGGGTCAAAAGGGCAGTCGTCATCGGGGTCCTATCTTCATCTGGCTATAGATACCTTCGCCGAAGGCAAAGTCGCCGCACAACGGCAAATCAGTCGGGGGCCAACATATACCCCGCACCCCGCACAGTCTGCAGATACCGGGGCTGCTTCGGATCTTGCTCAATCTTGCGCCGCAAGCGCGTGATCTGCACGTCTACCGCGCGTTCCTGCGCTTGTCCCTTGTCGCGCCCCAGATCCTCAACCAGTTTGGCCCGGCTGATCGGCTCTCCCGGCTGGGCCGAGAAGATCTTCATCAACTGGCTTTCGGTCGCGGTCAGACGCACGGGATCTTCTCCCTGCCACATCTCGCCACGCTCGATGTCATAGCGGATCGGGCCGAGTGTCAGGAATTTCGCGGCTGTCTCCTGCGCGGGGGCTTCGGGCATGCGGCGCAAGATGGCGTTGATCCTCAGCAGCAGTTCTTTCGGCTCAAAAGGCTTGGCGAGGTAATCATCGGCACCGGCTTCGAGCCCCGCGATGCGATGCTCGGTTTCGCCTTTTGCGGTCAGCAGCAGGATCGGTGTTGTATGGGTCTCGCGCAGCGCCTTGGTCAGGCTTACCCCATCCTCGCCCGGCATCATGACATCCAGCACGATCAGATCGAAATCCAGCCCCGACAGCACCCGCCTTGCATGCGCTGCGTCTCGCGCTGCGGTTACCAGAAACCCGTTTCGCATCAGGAATTTCTTGAGCAGATCGCGAATGCGTTCGTCGTCGTCGACGATCAGAAGATGGGCGTCCATATCGCTCATGAAGTTGTATCCCGCAGTTTCGTATATGCACGACGCATATCAGCATCCATCATCGCTTCAAGCACTTTGCGAAAACCGGCCACCGCTTCGGGGCCTGCATCCTTGAATGCCGCGCGCATCCGGGCTCGCTGCGCATCGGACAGCGTAGCCTCCAACGCCTTGCCCTTGTCTGTTAGAAATAGGTGGCGTTCGCGTTTGTCCACCTTTCCCACACGGCTTTCCACCAAACCGTCCTCGATCAGGGTGCGCAGAACCCTATTTAGAGACTGTTTTGTTACCCCCAGGATGCCCAGAAGGTTGTTTACCGTCGTGCCGGGCGCGCGATTGATGAAGTGAACCGCCCGGTGATGGGCGCGGCCATAGGCCATTTCGGACAGGATGCGGTCGGGATCGGCGGTGAAGCCGCGATAGGCAAAGAACATCGCTTCGATACCTTGCCGCAACTGCTCATCCGTCAGAAATAACAGGCTTTCTCCGCCAAAGACCGGGGCAGGACGGATTTCGGACATAACGGGCCTCATTCGCAATACGGTTCGAGTTTATGTCAGCCTTATTGACATTCCAAGAGCGCACAGGTATCGAATCGCAGTTTTTGCGCAACAATGTGTCCGATGCGGACCTATCTGGCGCAATATTCGGAAAATTGACCCGGTTCAGGAGGTTTCGCATGGCGGGGTATGATGATCGTGATGGTACCATCTGGCTAGACGGTAAACTGGTGCCCTGGCGTGAAGCGAATGTGCACATCCTGACCCACGCGATGCACTATGCCTCGTCTGTGTTTGAGGGTGAGCGCGCCTATAACGGCAAGATCTTCAAAAGCCGCGAACATTCCAAGCGTTTGATAGCGTCGGCCGAGGCTTTGGACATGCCGATGCCCTACTCGGTGGATGACATCGAAGCGGCCAAGGAAGAGACGCTGAAAGCCAGCGGCTTGAAAGATGCCTATGTACGCGTGCTCGTCTGGCGTGGTTCGGGCGAGGACATGGGTGTTGCCTCGGCCAAGAACCCGGTTCGTATGGCCGTCGCGGTTTGGCCCTGGGGTGCCTACTATGGCGATGCAAAGATGCAGGGGGCCAAGCTGGATATCGCGGAATGGAAACGCCCCAGCCCCGAAACCATCCCGGTTCACGCCAAGGCGGCAGGTTTATACATGATCTGCACCATCTCGAAACACAAGGCCGAGGCCAAGGGGTGTTCGGATGCCCTGTTCATGGACTGGCGCGGTTATGTGGCCGAAGCGACCGGTGCAAACGTGTTCTTTGTCAAGGATGGTGAGGTGCATACTCCGCTGGCCGATTGCTTTCTGAACGGCATCACCCGCCAGACCGTGATCAAGATGCTGAAAGACAAGGGCATCACCGTTCATGAGCGCCGCATCAAGCCCGAAGAGATGGCCGATTTCGAACAATGCTGGCTGACCGGCACCGCCGCCGAAGTGACGCCCGTTGGGCAGATCGGCGAATACACATTCGAAGTTGGCGACCTGACCCGCGAGATCGCCGAGGATTATGAGAAACTGGTCCGCTCGTAATCAGAAGCTTCTGAAACCCTCGCTTCGGCGGGGGTTTTTGTTGCAGAACGTGCAATTCTTTGTGCAGATCGTTCCAACCTGTGGACTTGTCTGAACCGCTCGATATCTTTGCACGATGTTGGACCTTCTCAGCGATATCCTCACCCGCCTGTCTTTGCGCGGTACTTTCTATTTCCGCACGTCCTTTACCCCGCCCTTTGGCGTTCAGGTGCCCGGATTCGAAAACGTCGCCCGGTTTCACTTCGTCCAGCGCGGCGAGTTGAAGGTGCATATTCCGACGACGGGTGACACTCTGCGCCTGAAACAAGGCGATCTGATTCTGATCCCACATGGAGCGCCGCATGCGTTGCTGTGCGCTGAAGTTCAGCCGTTTGATGCGCTGCCACTGGAACAGGTGCTTGAGATCGCGGGATATCGGGGCGATGGCGTATTGGTCTATGGCGGTGCGGATGAGGAGCGGGATACGCAGCTGATCTGCGGTCATTTCTCATTCATTGGCCCCGCTGGCCGGGGTGGCACGGGGCATATGCTGATTGATCGGCTGCCGCCTTACATCCTGATTCAGAACTATGGGGAAGAGGCGGGATCGTGGATCGAGGCCACGCTGCGCATGATTGGCTCGGAAGTGTCAGGCGCTCGGATCGGCGGTGATCTGATTGCCCTGAAATTGTCCGAGGTTCTGTTTGCGCAGGCGATCCGTGCCTATCTGGAACACCAAAGCCCTGATGAAGCCGCCCTTGCCGGATTTGCCGACTCACGCATCTCACGCGCGTTGACAGCGTTCCACCAGTCTCCGGCACAGGAATGGAGCGTCGCGACCCTTGCGCGCGAGGCGGCCATGTCGCGCACGGCCTTTGCCCAGCTCTTTGCCGAGAAGATGGGCACCACCCCGATGCAATACCTGACAGATTGGCGCATGCAGATTGCCTGCCACGGTCTAACTGAAAGCCGTTGGAATGTGGCCGATGCCGCGGCTGAGGTTGGATACGCCTCAGAAGCCGCGTTCTCGCGTGTATTCAAGAAGCAGGTTGGCGTGTCGCCCGCTGCTTACAGGGCCATGCACTGATCCACCCTAACTTCTGAACGATCTGCAATATCTCGTAAACGATCTGGGCTGCTACGTTCGCAGTCGGACACCTATCCTTAGTCCATCACTGATTGAGGAAAGGAAGTTCAGATGTCCCTGCGTTTCGTCACCCGCACTGTTCATGCGTATCTCGACTATCCGGTCGCCATTGCGTTGATGGTGCTGCCCTTTGTTTTGGGATTGGGTCAATCCAATCCGCTGGCGCTCTGGTTGTCGGTTGTCACCGGCGTCGCAGCTTTTGTTCTGACGGTTCTGACCGACCATCACTTGGGCATTTGGCGGGTTCTGCCTTACAAGTTTCATCTGGCCGTGGACCTGATCGTCGGCATCACCTTCCTGCTGGCCCCCAGCCTGCTTGGATTCTCGGGGATTGATGCGTGGTTCTACTGGCTGAATGGTGCTGCGGTGGTAGCTGTGATCTCGCTCAGCGCACCCGAGCAGACCGCGACCGCCTGATTATTTCTGTCGCCTGAAAGAATCAAGCCGCGCGATTTCGCGCGGTTTTCCCTTTGTTAGGCAATGTTTTATGTATCAGCAGTTCAAGCTAGATGTGGTGAGTGTTTTCAGGCTTGAAAAGACTAATGAAAAAACTCAGATAATAGTAACGCCGGATGACAATATTAGACACTAGGTTCCGGGGCGATCTGTGGCTCTGCAAGCAACACAGTGAAGACCCGCCGCCGTCCTGGAAACGATCAGCGGAGGTCCCATGCGCACTCGATTCGAAGAGCTGATGTCAGATCCTTGCTGCGCTTCTTGTGATTGCGACGCGCTGAGCTCAGAGGTTGAGGTCTATCTCGATCGCAAAACCTGCGATGCGGAGAGGTGCCGGAGGCTCGACTTGCAAACCCCGACGACACTGGCAGGCCGCGTATCGACACGCAGCCTGAATGAAAACAGTTTTCAGCGTTAGAAATCCACGCCGCGCTGGGCCTTGATCCCGGCTTGGAACGGGTGTTTTTCTTCGGTCATTTCCGTTACCAGATCGGCATAATCGCGCAGCGCTTGCGGCGCATCGCGGCCCGTCAAGAATACGCTGGTCTTGTCCGATCGGGCTTTCAGACCTTCGATAACACTCTCTACAGAAAGATATTCATAACGCAGGGCGATATTGATTTCGTCGAGAACGACAAGATCATACTCACCACTGGCCATCAGATCACAGGCCTTGCCAAAGGCCGAGGTGGCCGCTGCAATGTCGCGCTCGCGGTCTTGGGTGTCCCAGGTGAAGCCCTCACCCATCGTGTGCCAGGTGACCAGATCCCGCTCTTCAAAGAAACGCCGCTCGCCGGTTTTCCACTTGCCCTTGATGAACTGGACTACGGCAACCTTTTGACCCCAACCCAATGCGCGGATCACCACACCAAAGGCGGCAGATGATTTGCCCTTGCCCTTGCCGGTGTTGATCAGCACCAGACCGCGACCCGGGTCAACGGCCTCGGACACTTTCTTGCGGTGCTGGGCCTGCACCTTCTGCATCTTTTCCTTGTGATCCTGCGCGTCGCTCATCTGGAAACCTCTTTCATTGCCCGGCCCAACCTAGGCGAAGTCTGCGAAAGGTAAAGGTCAGGCTTTGGGATCGGTGACGGCGCGCGCCTTGCCTCGTTCCAGCCCCAACTGATGCTCGCGCCAGATCACGACAACATTGCCCGCGATCACCAGCACCGCCCCGATCAGGATCGCCACCGTCGGCAGTTCGTCGAACCAGACATAGCCAATGACAATTGCAAACAGCATGGTCGAATAGTCATAAGGCGCCAACATCGAGGCCTGCCCGAAGCGATAAGACGAGGTGACGAGTATCTGCGCGATTCCACCAATCAACCCCATAGTGACCAGTATTAGAGCCTGATTTATCGTGGGTATTGTCCACCCCCAGAATGCCGTCAGGCTTGAAAGCAAGGTAGCAGTCATTGAGAAATAGAAAACGATTGCGGCGGGGTGGTCGACCTTGACCAACTGCCGGATATGGATCTGAACAAAGGCGCGGGCGAAGGTCGCTGCGAGCACGCATAATGCACCCATGGTCGCCGCCACTTCCATCTGCGTGCTGCCGAGCCGTGGCCAGATCATGATCAGCACCCCGAGCAAACCCAATGCCACCGCTCCGATTCGGATCATGCGAATGCGTTCGCCCAAGATCGCCGCTGCCAGAATCAGGGTGAAGATCGGCGTGGCATAGCCAATGGCAGTAACCTCAGGCAGGGGGAGCAGGCTGAGGCCTGTAAAGGTCAGCCCCATGGCGCTGGTGCCCAATACGCCGCGCCAGAAATGACCCATCGGTTTCTTGACCACAAAGCCTTGTGCCAGTTCACCACGCCAGACGAGCCACGCGATGATCACCGGAATGGCGAAGAGCGACCGGAAAAACACCAGCTCGCCCGGAGGAAAATCGGTCGACAACGCTTTGACCAGCGCGGACATTGATGTGAACAACATCAGCGCGCTGAGTTTCAGACCCACGGCCAGTACGGGTCGATGCGATGTTAACGATTTTGCCATTGGCCGCGACCCTGCGCCTTTGGCGGCAAAAGATCAACGACAGGATTGTACCAATCAGGTCGATTTCCAGTGGCCGGGCAGCTTGTGACCGATCTCGTCGCCAAACTCTTCCAGAAACCGGATCATGCGGTCAGCGCGTTGTCGCGCGATCTGGCGGCCCGTGTCTGTCAGCATCTCATCTGGCAGGTTCAGCAGCTTAACCTTCCAGTGGTCCAGCGAGAACCGCAGATCGTCCAGGGGCCGCGCATCCGCAAAGGGATCGGCCGGATCGTAAAGAACCCGGCCCAATGCGCCCGACACCGAGAATGTGCGTGCGATGCCGATCGCACCAAGCGCATCCAGCCGGTCGGCATCGCGCAGTATCCGTGCCTCGGACGTTTCGGGCGGGATGTTGGCCGAATAGCTATGCGCTGCGATGGCGTGTTGTGTGGCACTGATCTTGGTTGGGTTGAAGCCCAAATCCTGAAGAATAGACTCTGATTCAGCAGCGGATTGGCGCGACGCCAGATGCCGATCAGGCGAATCCTTGGGCAGGTTGACCAGATCGTGCAGATAGCAGGCGGCCAGCAGCACCGATCTGTCGGTCTGTTCGTCCGCCATGGCTTGCGCGTTCACCCAGACGCGATCCAGATGGGCCAGATCATGCGCCGGGTCGGTCTGCATATGCTGCGCGACGATGCTGCGCAGCCGCGTGCGCAGATCAGCCGATATGTCCACGGTTCTCGCCAATCTGACCGCGATGCAGCAGCAGGTGATCGAGGATCACGCAGGCCATCATTGCCTCACCCACCGGGACGGCACGGATACCAACACAGGGGTCGTGACGGCCCTTAGTGATGATCTCGGTCTCTTCACCGGATTTGGTGATGGTTTTGCGCGTGGTCAGGATCGACGAGGTCGGCTTGACCGCGAACCGTACCACGACGTCTTGCCCGGTCGAAATGCCGCCCAGAATGCCGCCCGCGTGGTTGGAGCTGTATTGGGGGCCGTCCTGCCCCATGAAGATCTCGTCCGCGTTGGCTTCGCCGGTCAGTTCAGCGGCGGCCATCCCTTCGCCGATCTCAACGCCTTTGACAGCGTTAATCGACATCATTGCGGCAGCCAGATCAGTGTCTAACTTGGCATATACAGGAGCACCAAGCCCAGCAGGAACGCCGCGTGCGACGACCTCAACCACGGCGCCGACCGAGTTCCCGGACTTGCGTAGGTCATCCAGGTAAGTGGCCCAGCCCTCGGCAGCTTGCGCATCCGGGGTCCAGAACGGGTTCTGTTCGATCTGCGACCAATCGAAATTACCGCGGTCGATTTTGTGCGGGCCGATCTGGGTCATATAGCCGGTGATCTGCACATTCGGTGCGATCTGTTTGATGGCCTCGCGTGCCAGCCCGCCTGCCGCGACACGCGAGGCGGTTTCCCGGGCCGAGCTGCGCCCGCCGCCGCGATAATCACGGATGCCGTATTTCTGCCAATAGGTGATATCGGCATGACCCGGGCGGAACTTGTCCATGATATCGCCGTAGTCTTTCGAACGCTGATCGGTGTTCTCGATCATCAGTTGCACGGGGGTGCCAGTGGTCTGGCCCTCGAACACGCCCGAAAGGATTTTCACCTGATCGGGTTCGCGCCGCTGGGTCGTGAACTTGTTCTGCCCCGGTTTGCGCTTGTCCAGCCAGTGCTGGATCATGCCCTCGTCAATCGTCACGCCCGGAGGGCAGCCGTCGACGGTGGCACCCAATGCAGGCCCGTGGCTTTCGCCCCAGGTGGTGACGCGGAAGAGGTGTCCAAAGCTGTTCATCGACATGGGGCGTGCTCCTTTGCGCGATGTGATTAGCGGGCAAGGGCCGCAGTCTCAAGCGGATTTGCGGTTGGGGCAGGGGTGCCCCAACCTGTTGTGCTTACGCTGCACGGCTCAGTGTCGTGCGGGTCTCGATGATTTTCAGCGCGGCGCGTGCAGCTTCGCGCCCCTTTTCCACGAAATGGGTGCGGTAGATCGCGTTGTGATGCTCGGTCTCCTGGTACTGATGCGGCGTCAGTGAGACTGACAGGACCGGAACGCCAGTATCGAGACTGGCGCGCATCAGGCCATCGACCACGGCTTGGGCCACGAAATCATGTCGATAGATGCCCCCATCCACAACGAAGGCAGCGCAGGCCACGGCGGCATAGCGTCCGGTCTGGGCCAGGTCGTGCGCCAGCAGGGGCATCTCAAATGCACCGGGCACGTCTAACACATCAACCTGCTCGGCGGGGATAAGCTCCAGAAACCCGTCCAGCGCGCGATCAACGATATCGGAATGCCAGTTGGCTTTGATAAAAGCATAGCGGGTGTGTGTCATCATGATCTCCTTTCAGTTTGGTGGCCTGCTGGCAATTGCGAAAACCGGTTCCCACTTTTCGCTGCCAGCCCGGCATGACACGTCACCCAAGGCGATCACGAGCAGGCGCACCGGCTTGCGGCACGCTGCACGTTCTCTTCCATCCGGACTGTAACCGTCGGCTCTGGCCTCTCACCAGATCTGCTATCACTCGTGCGTGGTTCCACAATTTGTCCGAAAACCGCTTCCCGCTCTTCGGATCGTGGACACGGCCGAGCCGCTCGCGGGCTTACGGGTCGTGGCCCGCATACCGCCGGTGGGGAATTTCGCCCCGCCCTGAGAACAACGCGGACCTTGCCAAGGGCGCGTCGCTTCTGCAAGAGAAATTGGCAGGAGGATCATCATGCACCCCAATCCCGCCTTTCGGGCCGAAGCCGCTGAGCGTCACATTGCCTTTGCCCGCGACCGTGCCTTCGGAGTGCTGGCAGTGTCGACCGATTCCGCCCCGCTCATGAGCCATGTGCCGTTTCTGCTGAGCGCGGACGCGTCCTGGGCTGAGTTGCATCTGGTCCGCTCCAACCCAATCGTGCGGGCGCTGAAACAGCCGCAAGCGGCGCGGATCGCGGTTTCCGGGCCGGATGGGTATGTCTCGCCTGACTGGTACGGGATCGAAGATCAGGTACCGACATGGAATTATGTGGCGGTTCATTTGACGGGCGAGCTTGAGCTGCGTCCGCAGGAGGAGTTGCGGGATCTGTTGGACCGGCAGAGCGCGTTCTTTGAGAACCGGTTGCTGCCGAAACCACCTTGGTTAGTGTCGAAACTGTCCGACGATGTGATGGAGCGGTTCCTGAGGATGATCGTGCCTTGTCGGTTGCGGATCAGCGAGATCGACGGGACGTGGAAGCTGAACCAGAACAAGCCCGATGCGGCCCGCCTGAGCGCAGCAGACCGGATTGCCGAGGATGGGCTTGGGGCTGAACTGCACGCGCTGAGGGATTTGATGAGGGGCGCAGCCGAACCCTGACGGGTTTTGTTTTGATCTGGCTTCTGTAGTCTGCACCGCAAACAAGGAGACAGGACATGAAGCTTTACCACAGCCCGACTTCACCTTACGTGCGCAAAGTCACGGTGCTGTTGCATGAGACTGGCCAGCTTGAGGATGTCGTGCTGGAAACTGTTGCGAGCACGCCTGTCTCTCCGGCTGAGCCGCTGATCGGAAAAGCACCGTTGACCAAGGTCCCCGCGCTTGAGCGTCCCGATGGACCAACGCTGTTCGACAGCCGGGTGATCTGCGCTTTTCTGGATGCGCGGGCGCAAGCAGGGCTCTATCCCGAGGGATCCCGGCATTGGGATGTGCTGACGCTAGAGGCGCTGGCGGATGGGATTCTGGATGCGGCACTGCTGATGACTTATGAAAGCCGTTTGCGGCCCGAGGACAAGCAGTGGGACGATTGGGTTGACGCGCAGTGGAGTAAGATCGAACGCGCCTGCGCTACGCTGAACCAGCGCTGGATGGCGCATCTTTCAGGCCCTTTGGATATGGGTCAGATCGCGGTTGGGTGCGCACTGGGCTATCTCGACTTGCGCCACGACGCGCGAGGGTGGCGCAGAGGCAATGATGCGCTGGCGACTTGGTATGCCGCCTTCAGTGAACGGCCCAGCATGATGGCGACGCGGCCACCAGGCTGAGCCTGCGTGGTGCTTATGGCGTGCTGAAAGTGGCCAGATAGGCCGCAATATCTGCGGCTCCTTTCTTCAGTTTGACGCTCATGTTCGGGCGCGCAGTTTCATCGCCCAGATAATCCTGAATGAACCCGACAGGATCTTCGGAATAGCTGGCGACATTTTCTTCGGTCCAGACAAGACCTTCTTGCCCGGCGCGGATCATGTCATCCGTGAACATCCCGATAGGCAGGCGTTCACTGCCGTTCAGGTAGTCGTTCTCGGTTCCGGCAATGCGACCGACCACGCCATAGAGATTCGGCCCGGTGATGCCGCCTTTCACCAAAACCTCACCATCTTTGATGATCGCATGGCAAGATGAGCAGCGGTTGTAAAGCTGTTTGCCTTTGGCAGGGTCACCAGCGGCGGCGACCTGCGTGGACAGTGCAATTGTTAACAGAACGGCGGCCAAGGGGGTCTTTGACATCGGGATCTCCTGTTCAACGTTCGCGCGCCGCGATTTCCGGCATTCGCGTAAAAAGTGCAATAGGAAATGGCTTAGTATCTTCCGGAATTAATGATCTATTTCAGACCTGTCATTTACAGGTGAACAAAGTCGATTCTGCGCCCGGGATTTTACACGGTTCCGCGTCAATCCAGTGCGAAGGATGCCATCTGAACGCCCTCAGCCCTGATTCTGCTTGGGCACTACGCCGACGCCCGAATCAAACCTTTCGATTCGAAGGCTCGGGGAAAGATGCGGCGCTGAAACATCAAAAATGTCAGGTGCGCTGTGATAAAAAACCCAGATGCGGCGTATTGCGCGTTTATGACCGCTAGACGAACACTAATCTCCCCGATAGACAGCGCGGTTAAGACACCGCATTCGTGCGGTGCGCGAGCTATTTGCCCGTCCGCGGGCGCCAGACAATCGGAGAAAACCTCGTGTCCCACGCAGAAGACCACGAAGGCACCCGCAGAGATTTCCTGTATTACGTCGCTGGCGGCGCAGGTGTTGTTGCGACCGGTGCAGCCGTATGGCCCCTGATCAACCAAATGAACCCGTCGGCAGACGTTCAGGCGCTGTCCTCGATCCGCACCGACGTGAGCGGGGTAGAGCCAGGAACGCAGCTGACCGTTAAGTGGCTGGGTAAACCGGTCTTTATCCGTCACCGCACCGGCGCCGAGATTGCCGAAGCGCAGCAGCAGGACGAAGAAGCGGTGGGCAACCTGCCTGACCCGCTCGCTCGCAACTTCAACATCAACGCAGACGCGCCGGCAACGGATGCAAACCGCGTGATGCCTTCGCCCGAAGGCGAAGCAGCGGGTGCATGGATCGTTCAGATGGGCGTTTGTACACACCTCGGCTGCGTGCCGCTGGGCGATGCTGGCGACTTTGGTGGCTGGTTCTGCCCTTGCCACGGGTCGCACTACGATCTGGCTGGTCGGATCCGCAAAGGACCCGCGCCTGAAAACCTGCCTGTTCCGCCCGCCGAATGGGTCGACGCAACAACCATTAAACTCGGCTAAGGGAGACCCCACGTATGTCCGGAATTCCCCACGATCATTACGAGCCGAAGACAAACGGCGAGAAGTGGCTGAACAGCCGTCTGCCCATCGTCGGCCTGATTTACGACACCATCATGATCCCCACCCCCAAGAACCTGAACTGGTGGTGGATCTGGGGCATCGTCCTGGCGTTCTGCCTGGCGCTGCAAATCGTCACCGGTATTGTTCTGGTGATGCACTATACCCCGCATGTTGATCTGGCTTTCGCCAGCATCGAACACATCATGCGCAACGTGAATGGCGGCTATATGCTGCGCTACCTGCACATGAACGGCGCATCGCTGTTCTTTGTTGCAGTCTACATCCACATCTTCCGTGGCCTGTTCTACGGCTCGTACAAAGCCCCGCGTGAAATCACGTGGATCATCGGTATGCTGATCTACCTGATGATGATGGGCACCGCCTTCATGGGCTACGTTCTGCCCTGGGGTCAGATGTCCTTCTGGGGTGCGACCGTGATCACCGGCCTGTTTGGCGCAATCCCGTTTGTGGGTGAAGCGATCCAGACCTGGCTGCTGGGCGGACCTGCAGTGGACAACGCGACGCTGAACCGCTTCTTCTCGCTGCACTATCTGCTGCCATTCGTTATCGCGGCGCTGGTCATCGTGCACATCTGGGCCTTCCACACCACCGGCAACAACAACCCGACAGGTGTTGAAGTGCGCCGTGGTTCGAAAGCCGAGGCCGAGAAAGACACGCTGCCCTTCTGGCCCTACTTCGTGATCAAGGACCTGTTCGCACTGGCCGTGATCCTTGTGGTGTTTTGGGCGGTTGTCGGCTTCATGCCGAACTATCTGGGCCACCCGGACAACTATATTGAAGCCAACCCGCTGGTTACGCCCGCACATATCGTGCCCGAATGGTACTTCCTGCCGTTCTACGCGATCCTGCGCGCCTTCACCGGTGAGGTCTGGGTCGTGCAGTTCGCCAGCTTCATCACCGGCGGCATCGTCGACGCCAAGTTCTTTGGTGTGATTGCGATGTTCGGTGCGATCCTGGCCATGGCTCTGGCGCCCTGGCTGGACACCTCGAGCGTGCGCTCGGGCAAGTACCGTCCGATGTTCAAGTGGTGGTTCTACTTGCTGATCATCGACTTCTTCGCCCTGATGTGGCTGGGTGCGATGCCCGCAGAAGAGCCTTATGCGACCTTCTCGCTGATCGCGTCCGCCTACTGGTTCGCCTATTTCTTCGTGATCCTGCCGATCCTGGGTGTTATCGAAAAACCCGACGCTCAGCCGGAAACCATCGAAGAAGACTTCAACGCGCATTATGGCAAGGCTGACGCCGACGCCACGCCGGCCGAGTAAGAAGAGGGACCGGAAACATGTTCAAGAAACTTGCAATCGGTGCCGCCTTTGCTTTGGCTATCGCTCCTGCCGCATCACAGGCGGCAGGCGCATATGAGCAGCACATCGAAGACTTTCAGTTTTCGTTCGAAGGGCCTTTTGGCACCTGGGATCAGAACCAGCTTCAGCGCGGCCTTCAGGTTTACACCGAAGTCTGTGCAGCTTGCCACGGCCTGAAATACGTGCCGCTGCGCGATCTGGAAGCGCTGGGGTATTCGGAAGAAGAAGTGATCGCCTATGCTGCTGGCAACTTCGAAGTGTTCGACCCCGAGCAGGACGATTTCCGCCCGGCGATCCCAACCGACCACTTCCCGGCCAATGACGGCGTTGGCGCACCGGACCTGAGCCTGATGGCCAAGGCTCGTGCGGGCTTCCACGGTCCCTATGGTCTGGGCATCAACCAGTTGGTCAAAGGCATGGGTGGGGCGGAATACATCGCCTCGTTGATGGATGGCTATACCGGTAAGGAAAAAGAAGAGGCAGGTACCATCCTGTACGAAAACACGGCCTTCCCGGGAGGCTGGATCTCGATGGCTCCGCCTCTGTCTGAGGATCAGGTTGAGTTCGCCGATGGTCACCCGGCCACGGTTGAAGCCATGTCCGAGGACATCGCGGCCTTCCTGATGTGGACTGCCGAACCGAAGATGATGGAGCGTAAGAATGCCGGTTTCGTAGGTGTTCTGTTCCTGACCGTTCTGTCGGTGCTGCTGTACCTTGTGAACAAGCGCCTGTGGGCACCTGTAAAGGGTAAGCGTCTGGACTGAGTTCAGGAAAATTAAGCTGATGACCCCCGCGCCCTTTGGGTGGCGGGGGGTTTTTTGTTGCGGCGATGCTGACGGGGCCAGCCCCTTCTTGGCCTGCGGCCAATTCAACCCCGAGATATTTTTAGCCAAATGAAGGGCGGATCAGGCTCGTAATTGCGTGGTCGTGTGCCCCTGGATCGTGGCGGTTATGATCTGGCCTTCGGGTTGGGCCGTGTCGAAGGTCACTTCGGTGAATTGTTCAGTGCGGCCCATCATCGGGTTCTCCATCAGGATGTTGTGGGTTTTGCCGATCTGGGCGGACAGATGCTTGGTAACCTGAGATTCTCCGGCGGCGCGCAGGCGGGCGGCGCGCTCTTTGATGATGTTTCCGTTGACCTGCTGCGGTATGCGGGCCGCTGGGGTGCCTTCGCGTTTCGAATACGGGAAGACATGCAACCAGGTCAGGTCGCACTCTTTGACGAGTTTCAGCGAGTTCTCAAAATGTGCGTCCGTTTCAGTGGGGAAGCCTGCAATGATATCGGCACCGAAGGTCATATCGGGGCGCAGCTTGCGGACCTCTTCGGCAAAGTGGATCGCATCGTCGCGCAGATGGCGGCGTTTCATCCGTTTCAGGATCAAATCATCGCCATGTTGCAGGGACAAGTGCAGATGGGGCATCAGTCGGGACTCGGTCGCGATGGCCTGCATCAGGTTCTCATCCACTTCGATCGAGTCGATCGAGCTGATACGCAGGCGCGGCAGGTCGGGCACCAGCTTAAGGATCCGCATCACCAGATCGCCCAGTCTGGGTTGCGCGGGCAGATCGGCACCCCAGGAGGTCAGGTCCACGCCGGTCAGGACCACTTCGTTGTAACCCTTGTCCACCAGCCGTTTGATCTGATCCACCACGACGCCCGCAGGGACGCTGCGCGAGTTTCCTCGGCCATATGGAATGATGCAGAACGTGCAGCGGTGGTCACATCCGTTCTGGACCTGTACATAAGCGCGGGAGCGTGTGCCAAAGCCATCGATCAGGTGGCCCGCCGTTTCCGTGACGGACATGATGTCGTCGACCTGTACCGTCTCGGTCTCGCCGATGAAGTCCGCGGCCATGCCCTTCCAGGTCTCAGGCTGCATCTTTTCGGTGTTGCCAATAACTGCGTCAACCTCATCCATTTCGGCAAAGGTCTGAGGTTCGGTCTGTGCGGCGCACCCCGTGACGATCAGTCGTGCATTGGGATTCTCGCGCCTCAGCTTGCGGATCTCCTGACGGGCCTTGCGGACCGCCTCGGCGGTCACGGCACAGGTGTTGACGACAACTGCATCCGTCAAGCCGGCTTGCTGCGACAGCTCTTTCATCGCCTCGGTCTCGTAGGCGTTCAGGCGGCAGCCCAGAGTGGCAAACTTTGGCGGGTTCATCCCAGCGACCCCAGAAACTCCGGCGTCAGCGTGCCCGAGAAGACATGAGCCGTTGGTCCGGTCATCCAAACACCATCCTCGCGCCAGTCAATCCAGATGGTGCCGCCATCCAGATCGATCTGCACCTTCCGCCCGGTTAGACCCCGCCGTGCAGCCGCCACCGCAGTGGCACAAGAGGACGAGCCGGAGGCGAGCGTAATTCCAACGCCGCGTTCCCAGACACGCATGCGGATATGGTCCGGGCCGATTACCTGCGCGACCTGCACATTGGTCCGCTCGGGATAAAGCGGATGATATTCATACCGCGCGCCAAATTCGGCCAGCGGGATCGCTTCGGCATTTTCAACGAAGAAGGTACAATGCGGGTTACCCATACCTGTGGCGGTCGGGCCGCCTTCGATGGGCAATTCCAGCGTATCCACATCCTCGGCCAAGGGAATGTCCTGCCAGTCCGTTTGCGGATGTCCCATATTGACCGAGGTCAGGCCGTCGCCTGCATCCCGCGCATAGAGCGTTCCACGCTCGGTCGTCAGGGTCAACTCGGATTTGCCTGTCTCATCCATCAGGAACCGTGCAATGCACCGGGTCGCGTTTCCGCAGGCGGCCGAGGTCGAGCCATCGGAATTGTAGAACACCAGATGCGCATCGGCCTGGCCGTTTTCAATCACGGCCAGCTGATCAAAGCCGACACCGAATTGACGATGCCCGATTCCCTCAACCTGTGCAGGAGTGATCGAAACCGCCTGCGCGCGCGCATCCACAATGACAAAGTCATTGCCCAGCCCGTGCATCTTCATGAAGGGCAAACCGGTGTCGTTAATACGTTGCATGGCGGGCATATAACCCCGGTCAGAAGATGAATCCACCCTATCGCGCAGATTCCTGAAAAAAGGGGTTGACCCCCCTGCGCCACCTGCCTAATTAGGCCGCCTATCGGGACGCCGATCCTGTCTAGGAAACCGGTGGAACGCGGTGCAAATAAGGTCTTGAACCCGGTTGGGAAAATGCCTTACAGAGCGCCACGGATCATTAAGATCCGAACAAAAGAGTGGGCCGTTAGCTCAGTTGGTAGAGCAACTGACTTTTAATCAGTGGGTCGCAGGTTCGAATCCTGCACGGCTCACCACTTTTTTCAATAAAAACAATTGTTTGAGAATTCATGTGTAGAGTGCGCTTCATGACGTGTAGCTTACCGGAAGCACTGTGACAAAGTTTGAAGTGTGCCTGCAGGAGCACATTCGTTTGCTCTATTTTCTGTTGGAGTCAATAACTCAGTGGTCAGTTTTTTGACGTTCGTTTTGATTTTACTCCCTCATCAATAGCCATCTACTATGCAAAGGCTTCGCAAGCCGTGGGGTTAGCCCAGAGCCATTGTCGGAAGACAAAACATCAAATGGCTGCAGTTTGACCCACGCGAATAGTCAAACTTACGTCATCTGTAGCGCAGGGCACCTGAGATGTTGAGTTTCACGCTCAGATTGGTATCAGAGGGAAAGATCCGAGACCTTGTGTGGCCAGAAGTGCAGAGCCCACCGAAACGCGTCCCCTAGTTCTTTGTGGAAGCCGGTTCAGGTCATAGCGCCGGAGAAAGCGATAGACGCCTGCATCGAAGATCTTGATGCCGTGATAACGAGCCAGGTACCAAACGATGTGAATTGGTCCCAGATGGTAGTTCCGCCGCAGGTGAAGAACCTTCTCAACAATTTCTGGCGGTGTTTGATTGACAGGATACTTCGGAATGGTTTTGCCACTCTTCAACCCTTCTTCTCCAAATTCTCGGTATGTCGCACGCTATCGATAAAAGCTGGATTGACCAATGCCAAAATACCGGCAGGTCTTGCTCACACATCTGATCTTTTAGACACACTGCAGAACACGAAGCTTACGCTGAATCTCTAGTTGATCGCCTGTCATGAAAACTCCCTCCTTCCCAAAACTGGGATGTTATCGGAAGCTCCCGAGAGTCCGTACATATCTACATTCTAGGTTTCATATCCGTTCGACACCCCTCATGCTTTGGCTTGAACTTCACAGGCGGATACGTCAAATAGGGCGAAGCCGCAAAGTCGCCAACTCGGTGCGCTTGACCGATTTAATCTGCACAAAGATTTTTATCCTCATGAAACCACCTAAATTAAGAATATTCAATAAAAATAAACCTGTGGTAGTAATAGCTGACTCCGAGCAAAATAAGAACATGGCCGAAAGATTAGTTGGTCTCGCGCGAGTGCGGAATCTAAACCCGATTTTGGGTGGGGCTGTGGAGGAAGGTGTCTCTAGAATAAATATACCAGAGAGTGAGGCCGAAAAATTCCTAGCAGTGGTTTTGAAAGACTGTGCGGATGATGAGAGTATTCGATTTTTATACAAAGAAAACAAACCCATTTCAGGCCGTAAACTAAGAAAACGCGGGATGCGGGTGGCATATGATGTCGCGATTATTAGGTATTCCGACGATTTGCACGACTATGTTTCATTGGTTGAAATTGCAATCTGGCGCGAGATGGAGCGATATGGACGAAAATTTCTCTCAGTAAATCGACCTTCTAGCGTTGTCTCCCGCGTTCCACATTTTGGTTTGTTCAAGGGTTTGGACACGATTGATAAT
This sequence comes from Ruegeria sp. BE3, assembly GCF_056538865.1. NCBI lineage: Bacteria > Pseudomonadati > Pseudomonadota > Alphaproteobacteria > Rhodobacterales > Roseobacteraceae > Ruegeria > Ruegeria sp. BE3. Next base: position 214,685 of record NZ_JBQFTW010000006.1, read on the forward strand.
ATCAATAGCGAGTTTACCGATACGACTAAACCTAACTTCCCGGTAGATGTCGTATTTACGTGGGTGGATGGAGACGATAGTGAATGGAGGAAACAAAAGGCAGAGTATGCCGCTCAGCACGGTGCTCATCCGGGGGCAATAGGCGAGAGGTTCAAAAGTCGCGATGAGCTTCGATACGCACTTCGGTCAATCGAGATGTTTATGCCATTTGTGCGGAAAGTATTTATTGTCACTGCAGGGCAGACACCAGATTGGTTAGACACGAATTATAATCGTGTCAGGCTGGTTAACCACGAAGAGATCTTCTCCGATATAGATCACCTTCCAACTTTTAACTCCCATAGTATTGAATCTCATCTCCATGAGATTGAAGATCTTTCGGAGCACTTTATCTACTTTAATGACGACATGATGGCTGGAAAGCTAGCTTCGCAAGATGATTTTTTTGATCCGAATGGGATTGCGAAGGTTTATACGGATAACATGTTTGTGATCCCAGAACTCCTCGAAGATAGGGATCACAGCTTCATCAAGGCGAGTGCCAAAGTCGTAAAGATTTTCCGGAGAGACTTTGGTGTTTCTCCTTCCTCCATGATTAAGCATGTACCTTATGCTACTCAGCGCTCTGTTATGTACGAATTGCAGCAGCGATATGTGGAAGAGTTTGCGGTGACTTCGTCAAACAAATTTAGAGAACCAAGTGATATACCACCAATCTCTTTCCTTTATTCCCACTATGCACTGATGACTGGGCGGGCTGTTTGTTGTGAGGCTGATCATTGCTATATACCACTCTTTTCGCCAAAATTGGAACTCTCTCTTAGTGAGCAAATGAAGGTAGAAAAACGTAAAAAATATATATGCCTGAATGATGCGGCTGTGCCCGAAGAAAGGAAAGACAAAGTTGACCAAATGGTGAGCTCATTCTTAGAGTCCTACTTTCCAATTAAAAGCAAATTTGAAAAATAGAATGCCCGGGCTCACAACCCGTAACTAGAAAATGATGAGGGCGGGCAGGAGCACTTTAATGCACCTGTCGTAGCGGATTGCGACATGCCTCCAATCCTTGAACCTGCTGAACATGATCTCAATCCAGTTGCGCCATTTACAACTGCGCTTTTCGTGCGTCACCGGTGCCTTGGGCTGTTTGCTACGAGGGATCACGCGCACATACCTTTGCCGCCTGATGCTTCTCTGAACCAATCCGCGTTATAGCCGCGATCCCCATGTAACCGCTCTACATCCAGCAGGCTATTCAACAATGCCCATGCCCGATGTAATCGCTAATCTGTCCCACAGTCACGAACAGGTTGAGCGCCTGGTGCGGATGGGTGTGACTATACTGCTTGATCCAGCGATTGATGACGATCTGAGCTTGTTGCGTCGTTGCAAACCACAGGGTATTCAAGAACTCCCGTCGCAGTGTTTCATTGAACCGTTCGTTGTATTCGGATTCCCAAAGTGGTCGCGATTGCAGTGAGCTTCGCTCCAATTCTATCTCTTCCCTACGTTGTTGATGATAAAGAGTAGAGAATTCGACTACTCCCGCATCGTGGTATTGGTTGGGGAGCAAGTGTCTCTGTTGGTAACTCGGTACATTTAGTGACTTAGCCCATCTCAGATTCGGGTGCGCCTGAGTTGTCTGAAGCAATAGCATCGAACAAGGTTTGATAGTCCGGTTGTTGAAGCAAGTCCGCTATCCTGTTTGCGTGCCACGCGGTTGCGGCATCGTGAAGCGCAGCCAGCTCAGAGTCTTCCATCAACTGACGCCAAGTCTCTTTTGCTTTCGGTAACCGGGAAATAATTCGATCATCAAAATCCGTGACGTAGTTTCGGGCGCGCCAATATTCGAGTCCTTGGTCTTGATCTACATGATTGATCCTGCCGCGTTCACGTTTCACGAGAAAGCTCTCTGCAGAGCGAAGGACATAGTGATTCAGCGTCACGAGGTCATAGCCGATCGACCGCTTGGTTGATCTCCAACCGTTACCAGTCAGCAGCATCTCGGGCATGACGCGGCCAGAGCCGTTGGTCCACCGGACTTTTTCGACGCTGTTCGGCTCGATCTGCAAAGGACGATGAACACCCAGTTTCTGATAGGGCGCCCCTTTCGAGATCAACGTTTTGAACCCCCAACCCAATCGGGGCTTTGGCAGATACTCCGGGGCGCATCTTGTAAACTGCTCGGTTATGAATTCATCCATATACTTCGGGACGTTCTGGTTGCCAAAGAACCGCCACGTCATTGAAATAACATTTGGATAACCCGAAGCTTCGATCAGTTCCGGGATCGTGCCATCGCCGGTATGAATATTGATGAACTCATCAACATCTATGCAGACCGTCCAGTCCGCCTGGGCGTAACAGGGTTGCAGAACGGCATCATTCAAGGCACCGCGCTGCGGTTTTTGCCCTTTGTCCTTCTTATAGGGATTCGGCAGGTGAACAACGATGCCAAGCGCTTGCAAGCGATCAAGAATTTGATCTGTTCCGTCACTACAGTCGTTCGTGTAGATCAGGAATTTAGTCACGCCGACGGACAGATGATAGGCGATCCATTCCAGGATGAATGGACCTTCGTTCTTCATCGATGAGATCACAAGAATCTCCGGATCAGCTTTCGGTATCTGCTCGGGCGGCGCAAGCTTTGGGAATTTCCGAGCGGCCTTCTTCTCCAGCTCCGCCATCGAGCGCTTTAGCTCGATGATATCAAGCGCGCTTACATCAGTATTCTGCTTGATCAATCCCGCATCGGTCGCGTTATCGGTCGTCGCCTCATCTACGCTGATCTGGTGGTTTTCAAGCTGTTTTCCGACGAAAGACGTCGCTGGCGGGATTCGCATCTCACCTGAAGAAATACTACGCCTAAGCCGTCTGCCCCAAAGGTGTACGCCATAAACTTCTTCGCCAAGCAAATCGGTCAGGGTGTCTTCGGGTTGGGTGAGAAGACCGCGGTCGCTGAATTCGACCGGGTAAAAGCTGTTCCTCGCCATCACTTCCTGTGTAAGGCTCAGTTTCTTGACGAAGTAACTCAATGCATGAACGCCGAGCGAACCGCGTTTCAGATCGGCGGCATCGACCTTTTGCCCGCTCACGCGCCGTTCTCTGATATCCTGGATGTCGTGCTCATTCATCCAAGGAGGAGTGGGAGCCTCTTGTTGCGCAAATCGATTAAGTTCAGAGATTAGGGTGCTCTCTTTGTCTGAACCTAAAACTGCAGCGCCGACGACCCTCTCACTCTTCTGCCAGGCGCAAATCAGCCCCGATGGAAAATCCCAGGGCTTGAGGCAATACATATCCAGATCCGCCCAGATCGTCGCAGCCTGCAACAGTAGCTGATATTTAAATCGATCCGCAAGAACCTCAATTTGGTTATAGGTATAGTCGGCAGGATCGCTTTCGAGCCGCAGGATCGCCTTGGCATCTTTGATCTCTACGCCGTTCGGCACACCTGAAACCGGCCCGTAAGTATAAAGGTGAAACTCATGTCCAGCAGTGAGGAATGATTTCAGACACAGCTTCTCGAGATACGTAAGAGGTCCGCCAACCCAAAGCCCGGATATAGGTTTCAAAGTCAAGTCACGCTCTCGAATTTTGCATCAGTCCTGATGGTGGCCTGCATATAGAGTTTCATGATCGTACGATGCAGGGTCGTAAGCCTGTTGTCACCGCTCTTGCAGAGGTTCCGCTCAACGGTCTTCCATTGAACATGCTGAGAGTGTGACAGGTACCTCATGCACCCAGTTTGGTACGATAGCGTTGCTCCATATGCAATGCGCACCAACAATCAAATACACTTCGCGTCTTCAAGAAATTTAATCTGTCAGACACATTCCGGACATCTCATGCAGATACCAAGCAACTGCGGCGCGTCGAGAAGATGTCTGACGATTTCTTGAGGGGGTACGAGTTTTGGCGCGCCGTACCTTTAAACCTGACGGCATGGTTGGTGTCTCAGGTGAGGCTCACTACTGTTCCCTGTTTCAAAGATGCGTCTGCTGCGTCGGCCAGTATCTGAGCACGCAAGCCGTCAATGATTCCGGGTGATAGCGTTTCAGCTCCGCCTACTGCGGCGATGAAATGAGCCATCTCGTGGCGATACGCAGCCTCATAGCGCTCAAGAAAGAAATGCTGCGCGGGCGCTTTTCGGAAGCCTGCCGGAGTGGCGCTCTCGACCGTGTTTTCTAACATGTTTTCAGCCCGCAACATGCCTTTTTCGCCATGCACCTCGATCCGCTGGTCATAGCCATAGCTGGCGCGGCGCGAGTTGGATATCTGGCAGATCTTGCCGCTGGCGGTGGTCAGGGTGACGGCGGCAGTGTCGACGTCTCCGGCCTTGCCGATCTCGGGGTCGACCAGAGAAGAGCCGACCGCATAGACGCTGACGGGTTCCTCGCCCAGCAGGAAGCGCGCCATGTCCAGGTCGTGGATCATCATGTCGCGGAACAACCCGCCCGAGCTTTCGATATAGCTGATCGGCGGCGGCGAGGGGTCGCGGGACAGAATGGTCACGATTTCGACGTCACCAATCTCACCAGCAGCGATTCGGGACTGAATATTGGCGAAATTTGGGTCAAAGCGGCGGTTGAAGGCGGTCATGAAGGGAACGCCTGCGGTCTCGACCACCTTGATGCAGTCGCGGATACGGTCGGCGGACATTTCCACAGGCTTCTCACAGAAGATCGCCTTGCCTGCACGCGCGGCCTGATGGATCAGTTCGTAATGCGTGTCGGTTGGGGTTCCGATGATCACCGCATCGACATCAGCGCTTTCGATCAGGTCTTCTGCCGGCAGAACCTGTGCGCCGGATTTGTCGGCCAGCATCCGGGCCGGCTCCGCAAATGCGTCTGCCACAGCGCTGACCCGAGCTCCGTCGATCTGCCCGATTGAGCGTGCATGGACTTGCCCGATGCGTCCGCACCCCAATAGCCCGATATTCAGCATGTCATGCCCCTTTGAACGCTTGCAGAACCCGGCGGGTCGCCTCGACAACCGGCTCATGTGTGTCTTTAAGAATAAGAACTCGGTCGAACCTGTCCGGGTCGGCGTTTACGGCAGCGCGCAGGGCATTCCCAAAGGCCATCCGCAATTCGGTTCCGATGTTGAATTTGCAGATTTTCGATCCACGTGCCAGTGCAGCACGTTGCGCAACCGGCACGCCCGAGCCGCCATGGATCACCAGAGGTATCTCGGTCACGGCTTCTATCGCGCGGATACGGGCTTCGTCCAGACCGCCTTCCTTGTTTTGCTGCAGATGGACATTTCCAACCGAGATCGCCATTGCATCCACGCCGGTCTCTCGGGCGAATTGCGCGGCTTCCTCCGGAGTGGTCCCGTCCGAACCTTCACCACCCGAATAGCCGACAAAACCGATTTCCCCCTCGCAGGAGACACCAGCGGTATGGGCGATCTCGGCAATCGCAGCGGTTTCAGCGATATTCTGTTCCAAAGGCTTGCGCGAGCCATCGAACATGACAGAGGTGAAGCCGCTGTCGATGGCGACGCGGCACTCCTCATGAGTGTAGCCATGGTCCAGATGGGCCACGACAGGAACGCTGGCTCCTTCGGCCAGATGGCGGAACATTTTGCCCAGAACTGGCAGCGGCGTGTGTTCGCGGCAGGATGGTCCGGCTTGCAGGATGATGGGCACGCCTTCGGCTTCGGCCGCGGCTACATAGGCACGCATATCCTCCCAACCCAGCGTTACCAAACCGGCCACGGCATATCCGTCACGCAGCGCGGGTTGCAGCACGTCCGATAATGTCACGAGGCTCATTTGAACTTGGCCACCATGTCCATGATACCCGGGATCGTGTGCAACTGATCCGCATGGGTCGGCTGGAAATACTGCTTTAGCGAGCGCTGGCTAAGCCCGCCGAGGATGGTGAAATAATACATCTCGTACCCCGGCAGAACCGCGCAGGGGTGATAGCCCTTGTCCAGTAGGATCGTTGAGCCATCCATGATGTGATAAGCATCACCCGGCTTGTTATCCTCGCGCTGCAGCATCTGAACACCCGAGCCATAGTTCGGACGGAAGCGGAAGTTATACGTCTCGTCATGGCGAGTCTCGATCATATCGCCATCGTCGCCTTTGCGGTCGGTGTCGTGCTTGTGGCTGGGAAATCCGGACCAGCCGCCCTGACCGACGGTGTAAAGCTCGGACACCAGCAGGCGGCCCACCTTGTCGTGATGGTTTGCCCCAAGGATATGTTTGATCTTGCGGTGGGTTTTGGTGTCGTCCGAGCCGTATTGTACCAGATCCAGCTCGGGCACGCGGACGTCAAAAGGTTCAAGCACACGGTCGAATTTTGCGCCCGCGATGAAAGTTTCGGTTTCATCCGTCACGCAGGTGATACGCACCTTTGCGCCGACGGGAACATAGACGCCTTCGGGTTCACCATCCCAGACGTCGATGGTGCGGTTGCCCAGATTGGTAAACACTGCCCCATCCACATCGACATCCACGGTGCCGGTGGCGGGCACGATGCAGGTCTCATAGCCCGGTACGGCATATTCGAACACCTCGCCCTTTTTCAGTTTGACGATGTTGAAATAGTTCAGCGGCACCAGATCATGGTCGGCATCAACGATGGGTTTGTTCTGGTTGTCATGGGGCGCGATATGCATCTGCGTCTCCTTTCAGGTATCCGTGGGGCCCGGGTGCTGGGCCAGAAAATCGTCAAGCTGGGGCGTGGTGGGCATGGCCCCGGCGCAGCCGGGCTGCGAGACCACGATCGAGGCACAGGCCGAACCGCGCAGCACAGCTTCGCGCAGGTCATGCCCCGCCGCGATTGAGGCCAGCAGGCCGGCCAGAAAACTGTCGCCTGCGCCGTTGGGTTTCACCGCGGTGACCGGATAGATACCGGTACGAATCTCCTGCCCATCGGTCAGCGTGATGGCCCCTTCGTGACCCATCTTGTAGATCACCGTTTTTCCATTGGCGGCCAGCTCGCGGGCTTTGTCGAGGCTCTTTTCGATGCCGCCCGCCATAAAGCCGAACTCTTCGTCATTTCCGACGATCAGATCGCTTTCGCTACCTGCGCGGGTCAGAACCTCCGAGGCCACTTCCGGCGACGGCCAGCTATAAGGCCGGTAATCGATGTCGAAGATCACTGGCAGACCTGCGGTGCGCGCGTTTTCAAACGCGCGGAACGTGGCCGAGCGTGAAGGCTCCGCCGCAAACACCGTGCCCGCCGTGATCAGGGCTGAGAAGGCGCTGTAGTCCACCTCATCCATATCCGCCTCGGTCACTTGGAAATCGGCGGCACCGTTGCGATAGATGACGTTCTGGAAATCCTCGATGCAGCTTTCGTAAACGGCCAGAGAGGTGCGCGCCTCGCCACCCACAGCGCGGACATATCGCGTTTCTACGCCATAGTCCTGCAGACGGTTCACGCAGAACCGCCCCACTGCGTCATCCGAGACTGATGTGACCAGCGCCGCTTGCGATCCCAGTTTAACCAGTCCCGCACAAATGTTGGCGCTCGAACCGCCCAGATCGGCGCGAAAGACCTTAGCATCTTCGCTTTTGGTCCCGACCGGATCTGCGAACATGTCCATCCCGGCTCGGCCAAACACGGCAAAGCGATTGCCTTTTATCCCTTCGATCAGAGTCACGTGCGTCCCTCAGTATTGCCTGCCCGGGCGGCATCAAGCACCTCGGGGTAGGGATAGTGCAGACCCAGCAACTGCCGCATATCGGGACTTGCCTGATCGAGGAAATCCTGCGGTAGCGCAGCGGGCATATCTTCCATCGGTTTGACCCATTTGGGCAGGTATTGGATCAGAATCGCGCTGCGGTCGTGATCCGCTTTGTTCGGCATCGCGCAATGCCACGTCACGCCATAGAACAGAGCAACATCGCCAGGCTCACCGGTCATCTGCTCGCATTTGTCATAGAACTTGTCTTCGGGCGTGGGATACCGCAGCTCTTTCTGCGATCCCGGCACATAGCCCGTCGCGCCGCTTTCTTTGGTGAACGGGTCCAGCAAAACCGAGACCTGTGCATTCATTGGAAATGAACCATTCAGACCGACGGGATGCGTTTCGGGGCTGTGAAAGTCCCAATAGGGATAGTCGACATGCGGCTCCTGCCCCGGCCCGCCCGGCAGGATGCGATTGGCAGCGATCGAGCCCATGATGAACTCTGTTCCCAGAAATTTGCGGAGGATATCCATCAGAACTGGATGTGCGGCCATGCGGGAAAATACGTCACCCTTGGCCAACAGATTCCAAACCCTTCGTTGTAGGTTCAGCTTGCCATCTTCTTCGGCTGCCCCCTGAAAGTGGGTCACCTTCTCAGCCGCAGCTTCCGAATGTTCCATGATGATCGCGCGGGCTTCGGCGACTTCCTCGGGCGTGAACAGGCCCGAGATGGTAACAGCTCCGCCACCATTCAGCAGCTCATCGACGATGACCTCAGGATTAGATGTTTCTGCCGTGAACCGTTTCATCAGATGCCCTTGCGTTGTTTTTCGCGGGTGGATTCCCACTCGACATGCGCATCGCGAACTCTCTCATCCGACGAGGTATGGGGTGTACCAACTTCCCACCATGCGTGGCCTTCAGTGGTCCAGCCTTCATAGGCGTCCACATCCATCACGATCACATAGGTTTTGTCGCTGGCCTTGGCGCGCTTGAAGGCCTCAGATAGTTCTGCCGGGTTCGCAACCTTTTCGCTGGTTGCCCCCATCGAGGCCGCGTGGGCCACGATATCGACGCCGAAGGCTTCGGGGATCGTCGGGCAATCTTCCAGTAGGTTGTTGAAGCTTTCATTGCCGGTATTGTTCTGCAGCTTGTTGATGACCGCAAAGCCGCCATTGTCGAGCACCAGAACGATCATCTTCTTACGGCTTAGAACCGAAGAATAGATGTCCGAATTCAGCATCAGATAAGAGCCGTCACCGCAGAAGGTGATGGTGTCCTTCTCCGGCTCCCGCTCGGATTGGGCAATGCGCGCGCCCCAGGCGCCTGCGATCTCATAGCCCATGCAGGAAAAGCCGAATTCCACATCGACCGTGCCGATATCCAATGTACGCCAGTTGGCGGTGACTTCTGCGGGCAGGCCCCCGGCGGCGGCGACCACGCGGTCGCGCGTGTCACACAATTCGTTCACTACACCGATGGCTTGCGCGTAAGAGTTCTGACGGTTCCCGTAAGACACATTCTCGGCCACATAGGCGTCCCACTTGCGCCGTTCCTCCTGCGCGAGCGAGACCCAATCGGATGAGGCCGCATAGTCAACTGCTTGCGTTAGAGCTTGAATCGACAACTTGGCATCTCCAACAATCGGCAAAGACATATGTTTGCCCGCATCATGTCGTGCGGCATTGATTGAGATGAACTGAGCGTCCTTCGCAAAGGCCGTCCAAGATCCAGTTGTGAAATCCTGTAGCCGGGTTCCGATGGCAACGATCACATCCGCCTGTTCCGCAATTGCGTTGGCGCTGTCCGAACCGGTGACACCGATCGGGCCAATGTTCAGCGGATGGGTTGCCAGCATATTGGCACGGCCCGCGATGGTTTCGACCACTGGAATCTGATGTTTCACGGCAAAATCGGTCAGCTCGGCCACAGCTTTGGAATACTGAACGCCACCACCTGCAATGATCATCGGGCGTTTCGCCCCAGCCAGAGCACTTGCCGCGTCTGCAATTTCATCCGCATCAGGCGCTTGCCGGCGAATGCGATGCACTTTTTTCTCGAAGAACTTCACCGGGTAATCATAGGTCCACCCTTGCACGTCTTGCGGTAACCCGAGGAACGCAGGCCCGCAATCGCCCGGGTCCAGCATCGTCGCAATGGCGGCGGGCAGAGATTGAATGACCTGCGCCGGATGTGTGATGCGATCCCAATAGCGGCTGACCGGCTTGAAAGCGTCATTCACGCCGAAAGTCGGGTCGTAGTAGTTCTCCATCTGTTGAAGAACCGGGTCAGGTAGGCGCGTGATGAAGGTATCTCCACACAGCATTAGCATGGGCAGACGGTTGGCATGGGCCAGTCCGGCGGCGGTCAGCAGATTCGCAGTGCCGGGTCCTGCGCTGGCGGTGCAGAACATGAATCGCTGACGCAGCCACTGTTTGGCATATCCGGCGGCGGCGAATCCCATGCTCTGTTCGTTCTGTCCACGATAGAGCGGCAGCTCATCCCGCACCGTATTCAGCGCCTCGCCCAGACAGGTCACATTGCCATGGCCGAAAATCCCGAAACCCCCGCCACATAGGCGATATTCCTGACCATCGATCTCGATGAACTGGTTCGACAGCCAGCGAATGATCGCCTGCGCCGTTGTCAGGTAAACAGTGTCGTGTTGCGCGGACATGTCTGCGGGCTCCTTTAGGAAAATTGAGATGCAGTGCCGAATGCAGCTTGCGAGAGTCCTATTCTCACGATACAAGTTTTGCAACCGGTTGCAAATGGTTTTCAAGAAAAAGCGAGGGAGGGCGTCGGAATGGCAGAAATCGGCATTGGCATTCTGGGCGGCGGATATATGGGTAAGGCCCATGCGGTCGCCATGTCCTCGGTCGGGGCGGTGTTCAACACGGCCTTGCGTCCACGGCTGGAGATGGTGTGTGCATCCTCGCCAGAAAGCGCTGAACGGTATCGTCAGGCCTATGGGTTCGCACGCGCGACGGATGACTGGCGTGTGCTTGTGAATGACCCGAAGGTCGAGGCCATCGTGATTGCCACCCCTCAGGAAACGCATCGCGAAATTGCTCTGGCGGCCTTTGCGTTAGGCAAGTCGGTGCTGTGTGAAAAACCATTGGGCGCGTCGATGGAAGATGGCGCCGCGATGTCAGCAGCGGCCGAGGTCTCGGGCATGGCCAACATGGTTGGTTTCAACTATATTCGCACCCCCGCCAGCCAATATGCCCGCCAGTTGATCGCCGATGGAGAGATTGGTGACGTAACATGGTTTAGGGGCGAGCATACCGAAGATTTCTATGCCGACCCGCAGGCCTCGGCGACATGGCGCACGACGGGAATGTCGAACGGAACGATTGGCGATCTGGCGCCTCATATGATCAACGCGGCGTTGGCGCTGATTGGGCCTATTAAGCGCGTGATGGCAGAGGTCGAAACCGTGCACAAAAGCCGCCCGGGTGGTGAGGTTGATAACGACGACCACGCTCAGATGATGGTGCGCTTTTCGAACGGCGCGATGGGATCGATGTATTTCAGCCGTATCGCGACCGGGCGTAAGATGGGTTACGCATATGAGGTCAGCGGCACCAAAGGTGCGATACGTTTTGATCAGGAGGATCAGAACGCATTGTGGCTTTATCGCATGGATGGCCCCGAGGCTGAGCGTGGATTTTGCAAGATTCTGACCGGCCCCGCTCATCCGGATTATGAGCCGTTCTGTCAGGGGCCGGGTCATGGCACGGGCTATCAGGATCAGATCATCATCGAGGCGCGAGATTTCCTGCGCGCGATCGAGACAGGTAAACCGGTCTGGCCAACCTTCCACGACGGGCATGAGGTCAACCGGGTCGTCGCTGCGGCATTGGCATCGTCAGCGGATGAAAGCTGGAAAAATATCGAAGATTTCTGAGCATCGGAGACAAGACAAGATGAGCATCAGAATTGGCAATGCGCCCTGTTCCTGGGGCGTGGAATTTGCGCAGGATCCGCGCAACCCGCATTGGAAAACTGTTCTCAGCGAGTGTGCCGAGGCCGGGTATAAAGGCATCGAATTGGGCCCGGTGGGCTTCATGCCCGAAGACCCTGCAGTACTGGCCGATGCGCTGGCTGAGCATGATCTGGAACTGATCGGCGGCGTGGTGTTCCGTAATTACCATGACCCCGACGCCTGGGAGGATGTGCTCGATGCCACCCATCGCACCGCCCGCGCTTTGAAGGCGCATGGGGCGCAGCATTTGGTGCTGATTGACGCGATCTCTCCCCGTCGCGCACCAACCGCTGGTCGCGCCGATGAGGCTGAGCAGATGGACAAGTCCGAGTGGGCAGCGTTTCGGGATCGCCTTGCTGAAAGCGCGCGGATCGGGTCTGAGGAATACGGGCTGACCGTCGGAATGCACGCCCATGCTGCGGGCTTCATGGATTTTGAGCCCGAGCTGGAACGCCTGCTGAATGAGGTTGATGAAAACCTTCTGAAAATCTGTTTCGACACCGGCCATCACTCTTATGCCGGGTTCGATCCTGTCGGCTTCATGCAGCGCTACGTTGACCGGATCTCATACATGCACTTCAAGGATATCTCGCCGAACGTGAAGGCAGATGTGATCGCCAACCGGACGGGCTTCTATGATGCCTGCGGGCAGGGGATCTTCTGCAATCTGGGTGAAGGCGACGTGGACTTTCCTACGGTTCGCCAAGTGCTGTTGGATGCAGGCTTTACCGGCTGGTGCACGGTTGAGCAGGATTGCGATCCGACTCTTGATCCCGACCCTGTAGGCGACGCGCGGAAGAACCGCGAATATCTCGAATCCATTGGTTTCAGTTAAGGAGGTCGAGACCATGACCAAGCTGAAATGGGGCATGATCGGCGGCGGCGAAGGCAGCCAGATCGGACCAGCGCACCGATTGGGAGCGCTGGCAGATGGGCATTTCCAATTCACTGCCGGGGCGTTGGATCACCGGCCCGATGTTGGTCGCGAATACGCGCAAAAGCTGGGCATCGCGGCGGACCGGGCCTATGGCGACTGGACCGAGATGCTGCAAGGTGAACGCGGCCGCGACGACCGGATTGATCTGGTCACGGTGGCCACGCCGAATGCGACGCATTTCGAGATCACCAAAGCGTTCCTTGAGGCCGGGTTCAATGTGCTGTGCGAAAAGCCCATGACCATGACGGTGGAAGAGGGTGAAGAGATCGTCAATGTCGCTGAGAAATCCGGCAAGATTTGCGCGGTCAACTACTGCTATTCCGCTTATCCCATGGTGCGGCAGGCCCGCGCTATGGTGCGTGCAGGTGAGATCGGCAAGGTCCGTCTGGTCGTCACCAACTTCAGTCACGGCCATCACGGAGACGCGACAGACGCCGACAATCCTCGCGTCCGCTGGCGCTATGACCCGGCGATGGCGGGTGTTTCCGGCCAGTTCGCTGATTGCGGGATTCACGCGATGCACATGGCCGGGTTCATTGCGGATGACGAGGTTGAGACCCTGTCCGCAGATTTTGCCTCAACCATTGGCAGCCGTGAGCTTGAAGATGATGCCATGGTCAACTTCCGCACGGCCAAAGGCGCCGTTGGCCGGCTATGGACGTCTTCGGTGGCCATCGGTCGCCAGCACGGGTTCGATATTCAGGTTTTCGGAGAAACCGGCGGCCTGCGCTGGGCGTCCGAGCAACCGAACCAGCTGATCTATACACCCGTTGGTGGGCGCTTGCAGATCATCGAAAAAGGCGAGGGTGGGCTGCACGAAGATGCGCAACGCCTCAGCCGTGTGGCGATTGCGCATCCCGAAGGGTTCCCGCTGGCGGTAGCGAACATCTATTGCGATCTGGCGGACGCCATTGCCGGGGAAACCCGCGACGGGCTGCCCAATGCGGCAGACGGTGTGCGATCGATGGCGGCGGTGCATACAGCGGTCGAGTCCGCAAAGCAGGGCAGTGCTTGGATGGACGCGCGACCGCCGATGTTCCGTTAACTCTCAGATACGGGGCGCAATGTGCCCCGTTCCACCACCGAGCATGGGAATATCCGTGCCTCGGGATACCGGTCGGGTTCGTTCAGCGTTGCCACCATCAGCTCGATCGAAGAACTGACGATTTGCCGGATCGGCTGATGGATGGTGGTGAGATCGATATTCTCCCATCGCGCCATCTCCATATCGTTCAGGCCGATGACACCGATATCTTCGGGTACCTTCAGGCCACTGTCTAAAATCGCCGACAGGGCCCCGATGGACAAAACGTCGTCGCCGCAGAAATAGGCCTCGGCCCGTTTTGATTTCAACAGGCACAGCATTTCCTTGCGGCCTGCATCGAACGAGTAGGCCTCGGCAAACGAACAGGTCACGTCGATCTGCGGGTGCAACGCCATTTCCGACATGAATCCCGCATGGCGATCCTGGGTCGAGGTCGCCGCCTCAGGCCCGCCGAGAAAGGCCACTGTTTTATAACCACGCGCGACCAGCTGGCGGGCCGCCATGCGTCCGCATTCCACGTTGTCGATCCCGACCACATGAACCTGTGGCGAAGAGGAGGATCGGCCAAAGCTGTGCACCACTGGCACGCCCGCATCGCGAAACGCTTTGGCAAAGCCCGGCGGCAATGTCGACGACGCAACAACAACGCCATCGACTGAATATTGGCGCAGCATTCGTACCGAATTCTCGGGTTCAACTTCGTCGGTCAGGTTCACCAGCAGCGGGCGTAAGCCGCGGTCCTGCAAACCGCGGGTAAAGAGGTCGAAAACTTCAAGAAAGATCGGGTTGTGGAAGTTATTCGACACCAGCCCGATCAACTTGGTCCGTCCCGTTGTCAGCGATGAGGCCAGCGCATTTGGGCTGTATCCCAGCTCTCGCGCGGCCTTCTCGACCTTGCGGCGCATCTTGTCGGAAACCGAGGCCCCATCGGTGAAAGTGCGCGACACAGCCGAGCGTGATACGCCCGCGCGTTCTGCAACCTCTTTCAATGTGACAGCCATGACCCGTCCGACCTTCCTGCGTTTAGTGGCAGTCCTTTTACCTGTATTCTCTGGCAGATACAGTATGAAACACTTCAGATGCTGTTTGCAACCGGTTGCAAAATTTAAGCAGATATGTTCTAACACGACTCGGAGAGGTGCGAAGGACAGCCTCAATCCGCGATAATATGAGTTTTGGGAGGACATCATGACTTCACTGACGAAGAAGCTGGCGCTGGCGGCCGTGGTTGCTGCGACGCCGCTGATCGCAGCCACAAGCGCTGCGGCGGAAGGTGAGAAATACATTCTGGTCAGCCACGCACCGGACAGCGACAGCTGGTGGAACACCATCAAGAACGGCATCGCGCTGGCGGGCGAACAAATGGGTGTTGAGGTTGAATACCGCAACCCGCCCACTGGCGATCTGGCTGACATGGCGCGGATCATCGATCAGGCGGCGGCTTCGGGTCCAAACGGGATCATCACCACGCTGGCGGACTATGATGTGCTGAGCGGCCCGATCAAATCAGCCGTGGATGCAGGTGTTGACGTGATCATCATGAACACCGGTACTCCGGATCAGGCTCGTGAAGTTGGTGCTCTGATGTATGTGGGTCAGCCTGAATATGATGCCGGATTCGCAGCAGGCCAGCGGGCCAAGGGCGATGGCATCGGATCATTCCTGTGCGTGAACCACTATATCGTTCAGCCCTCCAGCCAGGAACGTTGCCAGGGCTTTGCGGATGGTCTGGGGATCGAACTGGGGGATCAGATGATCGACGCTGGTCAGGACCCTGCTGAGATCAAAAACCGTGTGCTGGCCTATCTGTCGGCAAACCCGGATACGGATGCGGTTCTGACACTGGGTCCGACCTCGGCTGATCCGACGATTCTGGCTCTGGAAGAAAACGGCATGGCCGGTGACATCTATTTCGGCACCTTCGATCTGGGTGGTGAGATCGTCAAAGGCATCAAATCCGGCGTGATCCAGTGGGGCATTGATCAGCAACCCTTCCTGCAGGCCTATCTGCCGGTTGTTGTCATGACAAATTACCACCGTTACGGCGTTCTGCCTGGCAACAACATCAACTCGGGTCCCGGTTTCGTAACCGCTGATGGCCTGACCAAGATCGAAGAATTCGCTGGCGAGTACCGCTAATTCTTGAAGCGCGGACGTCCTGACGCAGGGCGCCCGCCGACAGCTTTCTGACTCAAAATCACTGTTTTTATCGGAGGAGCGCTCTCATGGGCGAGTCTGCTCAAAACACCACTTTAACCGACGAACGGATCAAAGAGATCTCTCCGCTGCGCAAGGCCTTGATCCGGCCCGAGCTTGGCGGGATGGTCGGCACCGTTGCCGTATTCACCTTCTTCCTGCTGTTCGCTTTCGACAGCGGCATGTTCAACGCACAAGGCATGATGAACTGGTCGGTTGTCTCAGCACAGTTCATGATCATCGCCGTGGGCGCGTGCCTTCTGATGATCGCTGGTGAGTTTGACCTGTCCGTCGGCTCGATGATCGGCTTCTCCGGTATGATGATCGCCATCTTCTCGGTCACGCTCAGCTGGCCGGTCTGGATGGCCATCCTTGTCACCTTCGCCATGGCCGTCGCGATCGGAGCGCTTAACGGCTGGATCGTGATCCGGACCGGTTTGCCCAGCTTTATCGTGACGTTGGCTTTCCTGTTCATCTTGCGCGGTTTCACCATCTTCCTGCCGCAGGTAATCGAGCGCAAAACCATCATTGGCGGCGTCAAAGACGCAGCCGAGGGCGACTGGCTGGCTCCGATCTTCGGTGGCAAAATCCTGCAGGGCCTGTTCCAGTGGCTGGGCGACGCTGGGATCATAGCGGTGTTCGAACGTGGCACGCGACAGGGTCAGCCGGTGGTGGACGGCGTGCCAATGCTGATTGTTTGGGCCATCGCATTGATCATCTTTGGCCATGTGCTGCTGACCAAGACCCGGTTCGGGAACTGGATCTTCGCGTCGGGCGGCGATGCCGAGGCCGCTCGTAACTCGGGTGTGCCTGTGAACCGGGTCAAGATCCTGATGTTCATGTTCACCGCCTTCTGCGCCACGGTCTTCGCTGTCTGTCAGGTGATGGAGTTCGGATCGGCCGGTGCCGACCGGGGCCTGCTGAAAGAGTTTGAGGCGATCATCGCCGTGGTCATCGGCGGCGCGCTTCTGACCGGCGGTTACGGCTCGGTATTGGGTGCGGCGCTGGGTGCGTTGATCTTCGGCGTGGTGCAACAGGGTCTGTTCTTTGCCGGCGTCGAAAGCTCGCTATTCCGCGTGTTCCTGGGCGTGATCCTGCTGGGGGCTGTGATCCTCAACACCTATATCCGCCGCATCATCACGGGGGAGCGTTGATATGAATCCCGAACATGCACCCATCATCCAGATGAAGAATATCGAAAAGCATTTCGGCAGCGTAATTGCGCTGGCGGGGGTCTCGGTCGATGTGTTCCCCGGTGAATGCCACTGTCTTCTCGGTGACAACGGCGCGGGTAAGTCGACCTTCATCAAAACCATGTCGGGTGTTCACCAACCCACGCATGGAGAGATCCTGTTTGAAGGCAAACCCATGCACTTCACCGACCCGCGCGATGCGATTGAGGCCGGGATTGCGACGGTGCACCAGCATCTTGCCATGATCCCTCTGATGTCGGTCTCGCGCAATTTCTTCATGGGCAATGAGCCGGTGAAGAAAGTTGGACCGATCAATTTCTTCGACCATGACTATGCAAACAATGTCACGATGGAAGAAATGAAGAAGATGGGTATCAACCTGCGCGGACCCGATCAGGCGGTTGGCACGCTATCGGGTGGTGAACGCCAGACTGTTGCCATCGCACGGGCGGTACATTTCGGGGCCAAGGTGCTGATTCTGGACGAACCGACCTCGGCCCTTGGTGTGCGCCAAACAGCCAATGTGTTGGCAACCATCGACAAGGTGCGTAAGCAGGGGATCGCGGTGGTCTTTATCACCCATAACGTCCGCCATGCGCTGGCGGTGGGTGACCGGTTCACGGTTCTCAATCGCGGCCAGACGCTGGGTACGGCGCAGCGAGGTCAAATCACCCCGGAAGAGCTGCAGGACCTGATGGCCGGTGGTCAGGAGATGGTCGAGCTTGAAGGTAGTCTGGGCGGAACCGTCTGATACTCTTTCGCCCCGCTGGCTGCGCTGGCGGGGTGACTACTTCTTCTCGAAGTACAAAATGACCTCACCCAGCCTTACACCAAAACGCGAAACATAGGCTCGGTTCAGCAGCCGATCATCGGATAACAGCCACATCCAGTCATCGAAATTGACTCGCATGGTGCCATCTTTGACGGGCAGGTCGATTTTGTACTTCCAGTTAAACGTATCGCCCCTTTCGACTCCGCTGGCTGTGCCCAGCACACCGGGAGCGGTGCCCGTCCAGGTGTCTTCGCCGGTCTTGGTGAGGGTCCAGATCCGTTGCTCGGTCGCACCGTCGTCATAGACGAAATCTTCAACTAGCGTCAGAGTCTCTCCGTCCCATGTGCCGTCAATGTCGACCTGAAAGCGACGCGGGACATTACCCAGCACATCCTGAAACTGACCATAAGCGACGGTCTTACCTTCGAAGAACTCTTCAAGGTTCAACTGGCGATCTGACAGAAACGTTTTTGGTATACGTGGTTTGGCCGAGCATGCGGTGAGCATCGCCAGCCCCGCGATCGCGACGACCGCGACAAGGGTTCGGCGAGCGATCATTGTAAAACCCTCAGCTCAGAGTCTGCATCGTGACCGTTTGCGCCATGCAGATGGGCCGACTTCACCTTGGGCGCGGGGCGCATCGTGGCGACCAGCTCGGCAACCTTGATCCCGAACTTACGCATCTCGGACCGGTTCATGATCACCCCGTTTTCCGTCAGATACATCCAGTCGGTTACATCCAGTGTATGTCCGCCCGCATCTTCGGGCAGGATGATGCGATAGGTCAGTTTTACGGTTGCGCCCGAGATCACGCCTTTGCCCTCGCCCACGATATCATCCGCTGTCGCGGTAAACGTGTTGCCCGTGCCCAACGTCAGATACCATTTGCGGGTCATTTGTTTGCCGTTGGAATAGGTGAAATACTCGGACAGCGTCCCGGTATTGCCGTCCCATTCGCCGACCATGCGCGCGACAAAGCTGTTCGACATCTTGCCATTCGGGCCATAGATCAGCCCTTCGGACAGGATCTCTCCATTCAGGTTCTTCTTCAGCGAAAACTCAGGCCCGGTGCCGCTGTAGTCCGAAGGTGATTGAGACCGGAAGCTGAGGAAACGGTTCTTCACGGCGAACACCGCAAAAATGGCGAGCAGACAGAACAGGAGCGTTTTCATTTGGCAGAGACCTCTGTCGGGAGAGTCAGGACCAAGCCAAACGCTCCGAGTTTCAAGATGCAGGGCAGCACAGCATAGGCGAGGGTGAGTGTGTTCAAAGCCTGAGCCGAATTGGCCTGTCCGGGTGTAAAGCCGCTGCGTTCCAGCAGTGGCAGCGTGAAAAAGGCAGCCAGAGCTAGACCCAGCTTGCCTGCGAAGGACCAAATGCCAAAGGCGGCAGAGGCGTTCAGCCCAGCCCGTGTCAGAACGACCGAGAACATGGCGGGTAGGACAACCATGTCCGCACCCAAGGCGGCGCCGGATGCAAGGCAGATGATCGCGAATCCAGCCAGATTTCCTGGGGTCAGAAGGGCGGCGCCGACAAAGCCGAGAATGGCCAGTGGCATCGCGATTATCAGAGTCTGTTTAAGGCCAATTCGGTTGCTGAGCTTTGCCCAGAACGGCACGCTAAGTCCCGCGCTGAGGAAGAACAGGATCAGCAGTGGCCCGGCCTTGCCCGGCAGTTGAAGTCGGTCTTCGACAAAGAACAGAAACAGGGTCGAGGTGATCGCAACCGGCAGGCTGTTGACCAGCGCCAGAGCCAGCAACCGTAGCGCCCCCGCTTGTCCCAGCCCGGCAAATGACAGCGCCTGCCCGGTGATCGGCCTTCGCCGCCACATCGGCAAAGTCACCGCCAGAGTCATTACGGCCAGAACTCCAAGGAATAGCCCGAAGGCCGGGTACCCCTGCGCCCCAGCACCAAGCGCGACGAATAAGGCGGGTGCGGCGGCGGCGATGACGACGCCGGTCAGTTGCCCGCCCTCTCGGAAGGCGGCCAGTCGCATCAGCTCTTTTGAGGTGGCCTGTTTCGCAAGCGTTGCGCTGCGTCCATAAAGCAGGATGGTTCCTAGGCTGTAGGCTGAGAACAACAGGATCAAAATAGACACTAACAAGGTTATACCGGCCCCTTCAGGCAGCCCGAACAACAAGGGAAACCCGATCGCAAGACCCAGTGCGGCGGTGGCGGCGAACAGGATCTGCCCGCCGGGCCAGCGGTCAATCGCCCAGCCAATCAGCGGGTCCTGCACCAGATCGACCAGACGGATGACCAGCAACACGGTGCCGATCACCCCAAGCCCGATGCCCAGATTGACCGCTGCAAAACGCGGCAGATGGATGTAAAGCGGGATACCCGCCGCAGCAAGCATCAGCGCGTAGAGGCTGACCCTCGGATACAGCATCAGTTCCCTCGTAACGCCTGCGTAAAGGCTGCAGAACGGGTGTTTTCGCCCAGAAAGATCGACATAAAACTGCGTTTGATGTCCGGATAAGACATGGAGCAGGTTTTGCGACCGTTCAGCCAGAACTCGACCTTGTTCGGACCGTCCGACACCGCCAGAAAACGATCACCCTTTGAAACAGGGGCAAAACAGGTCTCAAGCTGATCGCGTATCGGGGCAGCGCGCCCGATCCGCTTCATCTCGTCCAGTGTCGAGTTGATCAGCGCCTTCTTGGTCACATTTCGGCGATAGCGCAGCTCCAGTCCGAAATCCTTATTCCAGTTCAAAGGTGCGCCGCCTTGCGTAAACAGCTGCGCATCATAAAGCGGGAAACCCAGATAGCGGTAGGTTGCCGTGCCACGCAACTCGGCATTGTTGAGAACGCCAAACACGGGCGAGGCTGCCAGCCCTCCGGGTATCAGCAGCATCAGCGATACCAGCGCCGCGCCAGCGTTAAGCCGAGGCAGGAACGGCCTGATCATTCTCAGAAACGCCATTGTCAGCTCCGATAATCTGTGGGATGCCGGTGATGCGCTCAACGACATACATCGCACTGGCAATCCCGTCTTCGTGAAAACCGTGCCGGTTATACGCCCCGGCAAACCAGGTTCGGTTCTGTCCCTGCATCCCGCGGATTTGTGCTTGAGCTCGCAGGGCGGCTTTGTCGAACACCGGATGGGCGAATTCGACTTCATCATAGATTTTGTCCGCAGGAATATCTGAGGCGGCGTTCAGCGTCACAAACAGCGGGTCGCTGTCGGGGATGTTCTGAAGCCGATTCATCCAATATGTGACCCCAACATTGCCCTTTTGCGACCTGTAGGTCCAACTGGACCAGCAGGCGCGCCGACGGGGCATCTGACGGGGATCGCAGTGAAGGATGGCTTTGTTTGGTTGATATCTGATCGCACCCAGCGCCGCTTTCTCATCTTCGGTCGCCGCATCACCAAGAATGGCGAGCGATTGATCGGAATGGGTGGCCAGAATGATCTCGTCAAATAGATCGGCCTCGCCGCCTGCATGAACGGTAACGCCCAGATCATGCCGTTCGATCCGCTGAACGGGCGAGGCCAGACGAATGTCAGAGCCACGTGCGCGCAACGCGGCATCGATCCGGCGCACATATTCGATGCTGCCGCCCTTCACCGTGTACCATTGGTGCTGATTGGCCCGGCCCGAGGCCAGCAGTGCGTGGTTGCGAAAGAACTGCACCAGCGAGCGGGCAGGGAACTGATCGACGAACTCAACCGGCGTTGACCAGATCGCGCCGCACATGGGCATCAGATAATTATGCCGGAACCAATGGCCGAGGCGCAGCTGATCCACCAACTCTCCGATCGTGGTGTCATCGTCCTGCGCGGCTTCGGGGGCCTCTTTGCCAAAGCGCAGGATGTCGGCGATCATTTTGTAATAGGCTGGACGGGCTAGATTGCGTTTCTGCGCGGTCAGAGTGCGCAGGTTGTTCAGCCCGTATTCGATGCGGCCGTTATCGATGGTGGCCCCGAAACTCATTTCGCTTTTGGTGACCGGCACGTTCAGTTCATCGAACAACCGGGTCAGATAGGGGTAGGTGACATAGTTGAAGACGATGAACCCGGTGTCGACGGGCTGATCGCCATTGCGGCCGGCCAAGACCGTACGGGCATGGCCGCCCAGTCGAGGCTTGGCCTCGAACACGGTGATATCGTGGTTTTCAGAAAGGTAATAAGCTGCGGAGAGACCTGAAATGCCTGCGCCTATGACTGCGATTTTCTTACGTACACCCCGGGTTTCGTCGAACATTCCATCCTCGTTATTCGGCATTTTACAATGAGATACGCAGGATATGGGGCACTGGATCAGTCAGATTAGAAGTTTTTCGCTGCCGCACTATGTTGTGATGTCTGGTTACATGCTGCACCGTAACACAGGGGCTGCGTGATCCAACATTGTCACTGGGTCGTACACTTCCCAACAGAACTCAAATGGCCCGGATATGAGCAGTTTCGACGGAAAAACCTACTGGATCATCGGCGCCAGCGAAGGATTGGGTCGCGTCTTGGCCGAAAAGTTGAGCCGCGAAGGCGCGCATCTAATCCTGTCTGCCCGTAACGTGGGGCGGCTGACCGAGATTTGCAACACGCTGCCCAACGCGCGCGCTATTCAGATGGATGTGACCGACCTCAATACTGTGCGCCGGGCTGTGGCCGAGGCCGGAGCAGTAGATGCGCTGGTTTATAACGCTGGGGTCTATGAGCCGATCCGCACAGAGAACTGGGATACCGAGGCCTCACTTGCCATCAGTGACGTCAACTATTCCGGGGCTTTACGGGTGCTGGGGGAAACGGTGCCTGAATTTGTGCGTGATGGCAGCGGAGATGTCACTCTGATCGGGTCTCTGGCCGGATATCATGGCTTGCCCAACGCAATCTCATACGGAGCCAGTAAGGCGGCGCTGATTTCACTGGCCGAAACAATGCGGCACGATCTGGCGGGCTCTGGTGTGACGGTGCGCATCGTCAATCCTGGCTTTATCAAGACCCGTCTAACCGATAAAAACAGCTTCAGGATGCCGATGTTGATGACGCCCGAGGACGCAGCCGATCGCGTCCTGCGCGCCATGTCGCGCCGCCGCTTTCGCACTGATTTCCCGGCACCCTTTTCATGGGTTGTGCGCCTGATCGACTACCTGCCGGATATCTTGGTCTATCGCGGGAAATGAGGTCAGCCGCAGGTGAGCCTCTGGATCACGCCAGCACCATTAACATAAACATTCAGCCGATCGATGCGATAATCCTGTGTCGCTATATCATCCGGACCCAGCACGCGAGACCGCTCGGGCAGTTGGGCCTGAATGTCTGAAACCGGCTGGCCGATTGCATCAGCAAACGGCTCACCTTTGCAAAAGGCCAGATCGACCGGCGAGGTGTCGGCTGTCGGAATGATGTCTTCAACTGGGGCGGTCTCAGCACAGGCGCTCAGAAGGCACAGGATCGGAATAAATCGGCGCATTGGCGTTCCTCTTTCCGGCAATGTCGTTTCTGCAATATCAAAGATTTAGCCAACCTGTCACGAAAGCGCAGTTGAAAACACCCTGTATTTGACGCAGGGTCGGGTCAAATTAGACAGGGAGATAAGCACCATGCGTACGCGTGCCGCCGTTGCCGTTCAGGCTGGCAAACCTTTGGAAGTTATGGATGTGAACCTTGAAGGCCCCAAGGCGGGCGAGGTT
>NZ_JBQFTW010000007.1:0-185382 GCF_056538865.1 Ruegeria sp. BE3
CGACAGAAACCTCATCTGCA
The DNA here is from genome assembly GCF_056538865.1 of Ruegeria sp. BE3. Taxonomy (NCBI): domain Bacteria; kingdom Pseudomonadati; phylum Pseudomonadota; class Alphaproteobacteria; order Rhodobacterales; family Roseobacteraceae; genus Ruegeria; species Ruegeria sp. BE3. Next base: position 21 of record NZ_JBQFTW010000007.1, read on the forward strand.
CATGCCCCCCCATGTCAGAATACGAAGAAGCCGCAGAATAATACAACAAAACCCCGCCAAAATCGGCGGGGTTTTTCGCCAATCGGAAACCGATGTTCTGATTTGAACCCCTTTTGCGTGTCGTTTTTACCCAGCGAAGCGTCTTTTTCGCTTGCTGCAGGTGCGAGCGCCCCATACGCCTGTGCGTGGGACACCCCTCCCCAACGAGGGGCGTGTATCTGGAAGGGTAATACAGATGACTATCGAACAACCGGCGACGCGGCCGGCAAATCCGCGTTTTTCCTCGGGCCCCTGTGCCAAACCCCCCACATTTGATCTGTCGAAACTGGCCGATGCTGCATTGGGTCGTTCGCACCGCGCGGCTGTAGGCAAGGACAAGCTGAAAGCGGCCATCGAAGGCACGCGTGAGGTTCTGGGCATTCCGGCGGACTACAAGGTCGGCATCGTTCCCGCCTCGGACACTGGCGCGGTTGAGATGGCCCTGTGGTCGCTTCTGGGCGAACGCAAGGTTGAGATGCTGGCTTGGGAGAGTTTCGGATCCGGATGGGTCACTGACGTAGTCAAACAGTTGAAGATCGATGCCGAGGTGAAAACCGCAGATTACGGTCAGATCGTCGATCTGGCTTCGGTCGATTTCGCCAATGATGTGGTGTTTACGTGGAACGGCACGACCTCGGGCGTGCGGGTTCCCAATGGCGATTGGATCGCTGATGACCGTCAGGGGCTGACCATCTGCGATGCAACTTCGGCGGCCTTTGCGATGGATTTGCCTTGGGACAAGCTGGATGTGACAACTTTCAGCTGGCAGAAGGTGCTGGGTGGCGAAGCGGCCCACGGGATGCTGATCCTGAGCCCCCGCGCGGTTGAACGGCTTGAGAACTATACGCCCGCTTGGCCGCTGCCGAAGATCTTCCGCCTGACCAAAGGCGGCAAGTTGATTGATGGTATTTTCACCGGCGCGACGATCAACACGCCCTCGATGCTGGCAGTTGAGGACTACCTGTTCGCGCTGGACTGGGCGCGTTCGGTTGGTGGGCTGCAAGGGCTGATCGCGCGTGCTGATGCCAATGCCGGTGCGGTGCACGCGTTCTGCGACCAAAACGACTGGATTGCCAATCTGGCTGAAGATGCGGCGACTCAGTCGAATACTTCGGTCTGTCTGAAATTCACGGACGCACGCATTCAAGACGGTGCTGTATTCGCAAAAGCTGTGGCGAAACGACTGGAAACCGAGAACATCGCGCTGGATATCGGCGCCTATCGCGACGCGCCTGCGGGCCTGCGTATCTGGTGCGGTGGTACGGTTGAAACCTCGGATATCGAGGCGATGCTGCCCTGGTTGGCCTGGGCTTTTGAGGCCGAGATCGCAGCGCAGTCGGCAGCTGCCTGACAAGAATTTTCGACGAAAATTCTGGGCCCGCCTGTGGCCCGGACCTTCCATATAATTCAAGGACCAGAGAAATGGCCCCCAAAGTACTCGTATCTGACAAGCTCAGCGAAACGGCTGTGCAAATCTTCCGTGATCGCGGCATTGACGTGGATTTCATGCCCGATCTGGGCAAGGACAAGGATAAATTGGCCGAGGTGATCGGTCAGTATGACGGCCTTGCCATCCGTTCGGCTACCAAGGTTACACCAACCATTCTGGAGCAGGCCGAAAAACTGAAAGTCATCGGCCGTGCCGGGATCGGTACTGACAATATCGATAAAGAGGCTGCGTCGAAAAAAGGTGTGATCGTGATGAACACACCTTTCGGCAACATGATCACCACCGCCGAGCATGCGATTGCGATGATGTTTGCAGTGGCACGGCAAATCCCCGAGGCCAGCACTTCGACCCATGCTGGCAAGTGGGAGAAGTCTAAGTTCATGGGCATCGAGCTGACCAACAAGACTCTCGGTGTAATTGGAGCGGGCAATATTGGCGGAATCGTTTGCGAACGCGCCTTGGGTCTGAAGATGAAGGTCATCGCCTATGACCCCTATCTGGGCGAAGAGAAAGCCGCACAGATGGGCGTGGAGAAGGTCGATCTGGACGAGTTGCTGGCTCGGGCCGATTTCATCACCCTGCACGTGCCGCTGACCGATCAGACTCGCAACATCCTGAGCCGTGAGAACCTCGCAAAGACCAAGAAAGGTGTGCGCATCATCAACTGTGCGCGTGGTGGTCTGGTCGATGAGGATGCGCTGGCCGAGGCGTTGCAATCCGGTCATGTCGCCGGTGCGGCCTTTGACGTGTTCAGCGAAGAACCCGCGAAAGAAAACGCGTTGTTCAACTTGCCCAACGTGGTCTGCACACCGCATCTGGGTGCTGCGACGACCGAAGCGCAGGAGAACGTGGCGCTGCAGGTGGCCGAGCAGATTTCGAACTATCTGCTGACCGGTGCGGTGGAAAACGCGCTCAACATGCCCAGCGTGACGGCCGAAGAGGCCAAAGTCATGGGCCCCTGGATCAAGCTTGCCGGGCATCTGGGTAGTTTCATCGGTCAGATGACAGACGAACCGATCAAGGCGATCAACATACTCTACGACGGTGTGGCCGCCGAGATGAATCTGGCCGCGCTGAACTGCGCGGTCGTCGCGGGGATCATGAAAAAGTTCAACCCCGAGGTGAACATGGTTTCTGCCCCAGTCGTCGCAAAAGAGCGGGGTATCCAGATTTCGACCACAAATCAGGACAAATCCGGCGCGTTCGAGGGTTATATCAAGGTGACGGTCGTCACCGAGAAGCGAGAGCGCTCGATCGGCGGCACCGTGTTCAGTGATGGCAAGCCACGCTTCATCCAGATCAAGGGCATCAATATCGATGCCGAGATCGGGGCGCATATGCTGTACACCACTAACGAGGACGTGCCGGGTATCATCGGTGCGCTGGGTCAGACGATGGGCGAGAACGACGTGAACATTGCCAACTTTACTCTTGGCCGGTCCGAGGCTGGGGGCGAGGCCATTGCGCTCCTGTATGTGGATGAGCCCGTTCCGGCAGAGGCGCGTGCAAAATTGGCTGAGACCGGCCTGTTCACTCAGATCAAACCGTTGGAATTTGACGTCGTTTGATACCGGCGGCTCGTTTATGATAACTATGGACGCCCGTGCCGGTTCCGGCGCGGGCATCCTCTTTTCAACGCGCTGATTTTGCGGCAGAACGGCTGCAGCTGCACCGGCCTAAGGGGAAAGAGATGACCAACCCAATTTATGCTATCGGTGATCTTCACGGGCGTGTCGACGAATTCGAACGTGCGGTGTCTCTGATCGAGAGCGATGGTGGCCCGGAGGCGGAGGTTGTTTTTCTGGGCGATTATGTAGATCGGGGGCCGGACAGCCGGGGCGTTCTGGATCGGTTGATTGCAGGGCGTGATGCGGGCAAGCGCTGGATCACACTGCTTGGAAATCATGACCGGATGTTTGCCTGGTTCCTTGAGGATATCCCGCGCCACGATCCACATTTGCTGGTCGGCTACCACTGGCTCCATGATCGTTTGGGGGGGATTGAGACTCTGCGCAGCTACGACGTGGTCTTTGAGCTGCAAACGCGGCTAGAGGATGTGCACGCGATGGCGATGGGTGTCGTGCCGGACGCTCATCGACTTTTTCTGCGCGGTTTGGTGATGATGCACCAGACACCGGATCTGGCCTTCGTGCATGCCGGAATTCGGCCCGGTGTGCCGCTGAATGCCCAGCAAGAAAGCGATTTGGTCTGGATCAGGCAGGCATTCCATGCACATCCCGGACCGCATCCGAAACTGATCGTGCATGGACATACCCCGGTAGATCGGGTGACGCATTATGGCCATCGGATCAATCTGGACAGTGGTGCGGGCTATGGCCGCCCGGTTGGCGTCACTGTGTTTGAAGGCGACATGTGCTGGGAACTGACGGATAAGGGGCGTGTATTGCTGAAGCCTTAGGTGCCAGCTCTTCGCGCTTCCTGAGGCAGATATGACACGGCTTGGGGTCAGAATTGCGTGGTCATTCGATACCCGGCAGAAAAATACATCTTGGCAAAGGTGACGGGGTGACCCTGCAGCCATGTGATGCGCTCGGCGGTAAAGACCGGCTCTCCTTCCGGCACGTCGAGGAAACCGGCGATCGTAGGATCGGCGCGGCTGGCCAGAAAGGTCAGTTCGACATTTGTGAAGGGCACGGTTTGCACCAACCAGTCATTGGGTCCGATTTTGCTGAAATCGGCTTGTTCCACCTTCGGGACACTCTCGATCACGATCCAGCGGTCCTCGAACTGAAACGGGGTATTGCCGGAGTAATGCATGCAGCGGACATGCATCACGCTTTGTTTGGGTTGCAGCGCCAACCGGGCGCTCAGCCAATCGGGGGCCATTTGTGCCCCCGATGAGACCAGTGCATAGCGATAGGTGCCGCCCATCGCTTCGACCTCATCCCGGATCAGCGGAATGGTAAAGCGCGCCTGCCTCTGCGGTGCGCTCAGGACTCGGGTTCCAGCTTTGCGGCGACGTTCCAGATAGCCTTCGTCTGCCAGCTCGCGCAGCGCGCGGTTTACGGTCGTGCGAGTGCACGAAAATTCGATCGCAAGCGCCTGTTCATTGGGCAGCAACGTGTCCGGCTGCCATTCGCCCGAACGAATGCGGCGCAGGACGGTTTCCTTGATGTCCTTATAGCTGGTGGTGTCGCTGCTTTGAGTCATGTCTAATCTGGTTATCGGGATATGAATCAAATGTCAGCCAACAGATCGGTCATCGCGCTGTGATAGGCGCCCAGGATGGCGTCACGGGCGATATGTCGACCGGCGCGCACCTGATGACGCCCTGCAGACCACAGATCAGTTACGGTGCCATCGGGTGCCGCGAAACACAAGCCATCGAACAACTGGTCATCGCGCAAGGTACACAAGGTCGGGTGGGCCCGGTCGATCGCCACTATGTCGGCCAGCTTACCGACAGCGATCTCGCCTGCCTGGCGGCCAAGGGCCTGCGCACCACCGCGTGCCGCGCCAGTATAGAGCCCATGTCCCACTGAGCCTTCGCCTGGGACAAGCACAGTACGCGCCTTGTCGCGCAGCCGCTGAGAGTATTCCAATGTCCGAAGCTCCTCGGGGAGCGAAATGCGCACATTAGAGTCTGATCCGACACCAAACGCGCCGCCATTTTCGATATAGACCGCGCCGTTGAAAATGCCGTCACCCAGATTGGCCTCGGTAATCGGGCACAACCCGGCGACCGCCCCCGAGCGTGCGAGCGCGCTCGTCTCAGCATCAGTCATGTGGGTGGCGTGAATGAGGCACCAGCGTGCGTTGACCTCGACATTGTCCAACAACCATGCAACCGGGCGCTGGCCGAGCGCGGCCTCGACATCGGTAACCTCTTGCACCTGTTCCGAGATATGGATGTGAACCGGGCCCTGAGGTGTCTGTGCCAGCACATTTTTCAGATCATCCGGCGTTGTTGCCCGCAGGGAATGCGGCGCGATGCCAATGTGGCTGTCCATATGGGGCAGGGTGGATCGGCATTCATCCACCAGACGTAGAAACTGATTAACATCATTACCAAACCGCAGCTGGCCTCCGACCAATGCCTCCTGCCGGACCCCGCCATAGGTGTAGAGGACGGGCAGATGCGTCAGACCGATCCCGGTCTGGTCGGCGGCTGCGAATATACGCTGGCTCAGCTCGGTCAGCTGCGCATAGGGCGCGCCGCCCGGTTGATGATGGACATAGTGGAACTCTCCGACCGAGGCATAACCGGCCTCCTGCATCTCCATGAAGACGAGCGCAGCGATGGCTTCGATCTGCTTAGGCGTCAGACGATCCAGAAAGCGATACATCAGGGTGCGCCATGTCCAGAAGCTTTCACGCCCGGCAGCGCGTACTTCGGTCATTCCGGCCATGGCACGCTGAAATGCGTGGCTGTGCAGGTTTCCCAGCGCAGGCAGCAGAACGTCGACACGGGTGTCGTTGGGTTGTGCCACGCTCTGCGGTTCAAGCGAGGTTATCCGCCCGTCGGTGATTTCGACCCGCAGATCGCGCACCCAATCCGAGCCTAACAAGGCGGTCTTAGCATGAACCGTCATGGCATTTCCAGTTTGTGTAGACTTTACATTAATACACGTATACGAAAAAACCAAGCGCAGGGGGAGCCCAAAAGAATCGCCATGACGAAAAAAACCATTCTTCGCAGCAAGCACATTGCCACCATGCAAGCCGGGCATCCTTATGGATTGATCGAAGATGGTGCGGCGGTCGTTGAAGGGGATCGTATTGTCTGGGTTGGGTCGTGGTCCGAGCTCCCGCAATCTTACGCTGACCTGTCCTGCACCGATTTTGGTGACCGCCTGATCACACCGGCTTTGATCGATGCCCACACACACGTGGTCTTTGGTGGCAATCGCGCCGCTGAGTTCGAGATGCGTTTGAACGGTGCAACCTACGAAGAAGTCGCGCGTGCAGGGGGCGGTATTCTATCGACGGTCAACGCCACCCGCGCTGCGTCGGAAGGGGCCTTGCTCGCAGGCGCTCTGCCGCGTGTGGACGCCCTGCTGGCCGAGGGCGTGTCTTGTATCGAGGTCAAGTCCGGCTATGGGCTTGATACCGACACTGAACTGCGCATGCTGCGCGCTGCGCGAGGGATTGCGCAGGAACGGCCTGTTCGCGTTCAGACCAGCTTTCTCGGGGCGCATGCGATCCCGCCCGAATATGCCGGGCGTGGTGATGCCTATATCGAAGAGATCTGTATTCCGACCCTGCGCGCGGCCCATGCCGAAGGTTTGGTAGATGCGGTCGATGGGTTCTGTGAGGGCATTGCCTTTAACCCGGCACAGATCGAGCGCGTTTTCCAGGTCGCGAGAGAGCTGGGCTTGCCGGTCAAGCTGCATGCCGAGCAGTTGTCCAACCTGGGTGGTGCCAAGCTGGCGGCCTCATACGGTGCCATGTCTGCCGATCACATCGAATACCTCGATGCCGAAGGGGTTGCGGCCATGGCGCAGGCGGGCACGGCTGCGGTTCTGCTGCCCGGGGCCTTCTATACGCTGCATGAAACCCAACTGCCCCCGATCGAGGCGTTGCGCGAACAGGGTGTTCCGATGGTGCTGGCCACCGATTGCAACCCTGGCTCATCGCCGCTGACATCGCTGCTGTTGACGATGAACATGGGATGCACCCTGTTCCGCCTTACGCCACAAGAGGCACTTGCAGGCGTGACTTGCAACGCTGCGCGCGCCCTGGGTCTGAACGATACCGGTGTGATCACCGCCGGGCTGCGCCCCGATCTGGCGGTCTGGGATGTTACGCATCCTGCTGAACTGTCCTATCGTATCGGCTTCAATCCTCTGCACACTCGCATATTCGGAGGTCTGCAATGACGCCCTTATCCCTCGTTCCGGGTCAGGTTTCGCTGGCTCAGCTTGAGGAAATTTATTGGTCCGAGGTTCCGATCTTGCTGGATGCCTCATGCCGACCCAAAGCCGAGGCCGCAGCGGCGCGCATCGCGCAGGCGGCGCAAGGGTCTGACCCGGTTTACGGAGTGAACACCGGGTTCGGCAAGCTGGCCAGCCACAAGATCGCGGCCGAGGATACCTCGACCCTGCAGCGTAATCTGATCCTCAGCCATTGCTGCGGTGTTGGTCCGTCCGTACCGCGCCGGCTGGCGCGGCTCATGATGTCGCTCAAACTGCTCTCGTTTGGGCGCGGCGCATCTGGCGTACGCTGGGACTTGATCGAGCTGCTGCAGCAGATGCTGGCGCGCGGCGTCACGCCTGTGATTCCGGCACAGGGTTCGGTCGGGGCATCCGGCGATCTGGCCCCATTGGCGCACATGACGGCGGTCGTGATCGGTGAAGGTGAGGCCGAGGTGAACGGCGTGGTTCTGCAGGGGGCCGAAGCGCTCAAATCCGTTGGGTTAGAGTCGATTCAGTTAGGACCCAAGGAAGGGTTGGCCTTTATCAACGGCACCCAGTTTTCGACCGCTTATGCGCTGGCTGGCCTGTTCGAAGGCTGGCGCGCGGCGCAGAATGCTTTGGTGGTATCAGCGGCCTCAACCGATGCGATCATGGGGTCGACTGCGCCTTTGCAGCCGGAAATCCACGCCCTGCGCGGTCATCGGGGCCAGATTGAGGCCGCCGCTGCCATGCGCGCGGCGCTAGACGGGTCGGAAATCCGCGAAAGCCATCGTGACGGCGATACACGCGTGCAGGACCCATACTGCATCCGCTGCCAGCCGCAGGTGACGGGTGCGGCCATGGATGTGATCCGGCAGGCCGCGTCGACGCTGGTGATCGAGGCGAATGCGGCCACAGACAACCCATTGGTATTGACTGACCCCGAGGCGATTGTCTCGGGCGGGAATTTCCATGCCGAGCCGGTAGGGTTCGCCGCCGACATGATCGCGCTGGCCCTGTCCGAGATCGGAGCGATTGCCCAGCGTCGCATTGCCCTGATGGTAGACCCGGCGCTCAGCTTCGATCTGCCGCCGTTCCTTACCCCGCAACCGGGCCTGAACTCGGGCCTGATGATTGCCGAAGTCACCGCCGCCGCACTGATGAGCGAGAACAAACATCTGGCCAATCCGTGCGTGACCGACAGTACGCCCACCTCGGCCAATCAGGAGGACCACGTCTCGATGGCCGCCCATGGCGCGCGGCGATTGGCGCGGATGGTCGAGAACCTGAACTATATTCTTGGGATCGAGCTGCTCTGCGCTGCACAAGGCGTTGAATTCCGCGCACCTCTGCAAACCAGCGCGCCGCTGCAGCGTGTGATCAGCCGTTTGCGGGCCGATATCCCGTCGCTGGCCGAGGATCGCTATCTCGCGCCTGAACTGGAGCAGGTGCGTACCCTGATCGCCGATGGGGCCGTTCTGCAGGCGTCCGAAGTGTCGATGCCGGGATTGGTCTGATGCAGGTGTTTGAGGTTCAAAGGGGGGATGGCCCCATTGTTCTGGGCCAACCACATGGCGGAACCTATGTGCCACCAGAAGTTGCTGAGCGGCTGAATGCAAACGGGCTGTCCCTGAAAGATACGGATTGGCACATAAACAGGCTCTATGATGGGCTATTGCAGAATGCGACCGTGGTGCAATCGCATGTTCATCGCTATGTGATCGACTGCAACCGCGACCCGTTGGGCGTGTCCCTGTATCCCGGTCAAAATACAACAACTCTGGTGCCTTTGACCGACTTTGACGGGCAGCCGATCTGGAAAGATGGGCAAGAGCCATCTGCGGATGAGATCGAAGCGCGCCGCCAAGCCTATCATGCGCCATATCACGCGGCGTTGGAGGAAGAGTTGCAGCGGGTCAAAGCCAAGCATGGTTTTGCGATCCTGTTCGACTGCCATTCGATCCGCAGCCGAATTCCCTTTCTGTTCGAAGGCACCTTGCCCGATCTGAATATCGGCACGGATGGCGGCGTAACCTGCGCGCCTGAAATCGAGTCTATTACGAACGAATTTGCTGCGTCTTCACCCTTTAGCACGGTCTTGAATGGCCGCTTCCGAGGGGGGTGGACCACCCGCCATTATGGCCGCCCTGCCGAAGGGATGCATGCGATTCAGATGGAACTTGCCCAATCGACCTATCTGACCTCGGAAGCTGCACCTTGGGCCTTTGACGACAATAAGGCGACACGTCTGCGCCGCTGGCTATACGACATTCTGGACGCCATCCAAGACACTGCATTGGAGCTAACGCCATGACCGACCCTCGCAAGAACACCCGTGATGTTTTCCCCCCGACCGGCCCTGAGCTGAACGCCAAAAGCTGGGTGACCGAGGCACCGTTGCGGATGTTGATGAACAACCTGCACCCCGATGTAGCCGAAAACCCGCATGAGCTGGTGGTCTATGGCGGCATCGGACGCGCGGCGCGGACATGGAAGGATTTCGATACTATTGTGGCCGGTTTGAAGGATCTGGAGGAGGACGAAACCCTGATCGTTCAGTCCGGTAAGCCCATCGCCATCATCCGTACACATAAGGACGCGCCGCGTGTGCTGATTGCGAATTCCAACCTCGTGCCGCATTGGGCAACCTGGGATCATTTCAACGAGCTCGATAAGAAGGGCCTGATGATGTACGGCCAGATGACCGCTGGTTCGTGGATTTACATCGGCACGCAGGGCATCGTTCAGGGCACTTATGAAACCTTTGCCGAAGCTGGCCGTCAGCACTACGACGGCGATCTGACCGGTAAGTGGATTCTAACCGGGGGGCTCGGCGGCATGGGTGGCGCGCAGCCGCTGGCTGCAGTGTTTGCGGGGGCGTGCTGTCTGGCGGTCGAGTGCAACCCGGACAGTATCGATTTCCGTTTGCGCACCAAGTACCTCGACGAAAAAGCCGAAACGCTGGACGAAGCGCTTGAGATGATCGACCGCTGGACCAAGGCGGGTGAGGCGAAATCTGTTGGCCTGTTGGGGAATGCCGCTGAGGTCTTCCCTGAAATCTACCGTCGTATGTCCGAGGGCGGCATGCGCCCGGATATCGTCACCGATCAGACCAGCGCCCATGACCCGATCAACGGCTATCTGCCTTTAGGGTGGTCTATGGCGCAGTGGCGCGAGAAGCGCGAAACAAACCCTAAATCGGTGGAAAAAGCCGCGCGCGCTTCGATGAAGCAGCATGTGGCGGCGATGGTCGATTTCTGGAACGCGGGCGTTCCGACGCTGGATTACGGCAACAACATTCGCCAGGTGGCGCAGGACGAGGGGCTTGAGAATGCCTTCGCCTTCCCCGGTTTTGTCCCCGCCTATATCCGCCCGCTCTTTTGTAAAGGCATTGGCCCGTTCCGCTGGTGTGCGCTGTCAGGCGACCCCGAGGATATCTATAAAACCGACGCCAAGATGAAGGAGCTGTTTCCCGAAAATGAGCATCTGCATCGCTGGCTGGACATGGCGCAGGAACGCATCGCGTTTCAGGGTCTACCTGCGCGTATTTGCTGGATCGGGCTGGGGGATCGGCATCGTGCTGGGCTCGCTTTCAACGAAATGGTCGCCAATGGAGAGTTGAAAGCACCGGTTGTCATTGGGCGCGATCATCTGGATTCGGGTTCGGTCGCCAGCCCCAACCGTGAAACTGAGGCCATGCTTGATGGCTCGGATGCGGTGTCGGATTGGCCGTTGCTGAATGCTCTGATCAATACTGCCAGTGGCGCGACATGGGTGTCGCTGCACCATGGCGGCGGTGTGGGAATGGGCTTCAGCCAGCACGCCGGTGTGGTGATCTGCGCCGATGGTACTGACGATGCCGCGCGGCGGCTGGAGCGGGTACTGTGGAACGACCCCGCCTCAGGCGTGTGGCGGCACGCGGATGCAGGGTACGAGATCGCGAAAGATTGCGCACGGGAACATGGGCTGCGTCTGCCGGGTATTCTGGGTTAGGTCAAACTGTCTCTGGCGAAACATCGACCCCTGCGATATCTCGCAGGGGAACTTGCCGGAGATCGAATATGTACGTAGCCACCCTGCTGACCAATCCGAATGCGCCGACGCTCGAACAGGCTTTGGTCGAGTCTCTGCGCAATGCCTGGGGCGGGGGCGATGCTATCTGGCTGAGCCCCGATGAGGCGGCCGAGTTTTCCATGCCCGAGATGCCGGATAACCGATGGGATGTCTGGGCGGATCTTCAGCAGGTCGGCGTAGATCTGGTGGTTCAGCCATCAGAAGGGCGCCGCAAGAAAATGTTGCTGGCCGATATGGACAGCACGATGATCCAGCAAGAGTGCATCGACGAATTGGCCGATGAAGCAGGCGTCGGTGAACGGGTCAAGGACATCACGGCGCGCGCGATGAATGGTGAGCTGGACTTCGAAGGCGCGCTGACCGAGCGTGTGGGCTTGCTGAAAGGGCTGGACGAAAGCGTTATCTCCAAGGTGCTGAACGAACGGATCACGCTGATGCCCGGCGGCAAAGTGCTGTTGGCGACGATGCGGGTGAACGGGGCCTATGCCGCATTGGTATCGGGCGGATTTACGGCTTTCACCGCACGCGTTGCTGCGCAGTTGGGCTTTGATGAGAATCGGGCCAACACTTTGCTGGCCGAAGACGGCAAGCTGACCGGTGATGTACAACGACCCATTTTGGGACGGCAAGCCAAGATTGAGGCGTTAGAGCAGATCTCGACCCGTTTGGGCATTGCTGAAAGCGATGTGATTGCCGTGGGTGACGGGGCCAACGATTTGGGCATGCTGGGCCGGGCAGGGACCGGTGTGGCGCTGCATGCCAAGCCCTCGGTTGCGGCCGAATGCGATGTCAGGGTCAATCACGGCGATCTGACGGCGCTGCTTTATCTGCAAGGATACGGCCGTTCCGATTTCGCCGCAGCATAACAGGGTTTTCATTATTTAACATTTGTGTTAAATAATAGTCATGAGCACGCTTCTGACCAGTTTCTCCGCATTGTCTGATGCCACCCGGTTCTCGATTGTCGAGCAACTGATGGATCAGGGAGAGTTGCCTGCCGGTGATCTGATTGAGGGGCGCGGCATCTCCGGTGCCGCGATATCACGCCATCTGAAGGTACTGCGCGAAGCCGGGCTGGTGCAGCAGCGTGTGCAGGGCACGCAACGGATGTATTCCATCCGCCCCGAAGGCCTGCGGGCCATTGCTGACTGGACGATCTCAAAACGGCAATTCTGGGAGAGCAGCCTCGATCGCCTCGGTGAAATTATCGAAAGGGAGAATTCATGGCCGACCTGAAACTGGAACGGGAATTTCCCGTCAGCCCCGATGACCTGTTTGCATGGGTCAGCGATGGTGCAAAACTGTTGCAATGGTGGGGCCCTGAAGGGATCCACGTGACCGAGCACAATCTGGATTTTTCCCGCATCGGGCCGTGGTTTTCGGTCATGGAGAACAGCGAGGGTCGGACATATAAGGTTTCTGGTCATGTAACCCATGTTGATCCGCCAAAATCGGTTGGACTCACCTGGGCTTGGCATGACGATCAGGATCAACGCGGAGCTGAAAGCCACGTCACCTTTTCCGTGGCGGCCACGGAATCCGGGTCTCGATTGACTCTGGATCACCGGGAACTGGCGGATGCCGAAGCAGCTTCAAACCACAATCAGGGTTGGACATCGTCGCTGCGTAAGCTGGAAGCGCAAGCGAAGTAGGTTTTCATCAGGGAGGAGAGATATGCCCCAATATTTGTTTGTCTATCACGGGGGACATACCCCAACTGACCCCGCCGAGGTCGAAACCACCATGGCCGCATGGGGCGCGTGGTTTCAGAATATGGGTGAAGCGTTGGAAATTCCGGGCAACCCGGTGGGTCAGTCTTACACCGTGAGCAGCAGCGGCGTTGTCGACAATGGCGGCGCGAACCCGGCTTCGGGATTTACGGTCATCAAGGCCGACAGCATTGATGCCGCGACCGAGATGGCCAAGGGCTGTCCAATGGTGGTGAATGGTTCGGGCTCGGTCGAGGTGGCCGAGGTGCACGAGATCGAGATGTGAGCCTTAGCCGGGGAAACCCGGCGCTGGTTTGATCACACCACATTCCAGCCCGCGGCGGCTGTATTGCGCGGCGTTCATGAATTTGCAGGTGGCCGGGTGATCGGCCTCCAGCACGCCAAGGCTGACCAGAATGGCGGCAATGGCGCATTCGCTGGCGCGGGTAGTGCCATCGGTGATCTTAAGCGCGACGCCCATGCGTTTTTCGGGGATGATGGCTACAAAGACGGCCTCAGCCCCGGTTTTGATTGCGGCACGACCATTCATGGCGCGCATAAGCTCAGTGCAGGCGCGGTTTTCGCCTGCGACCAGTTCAGGGTGCTGCATCATAGCGGCCGTTAACTGCTGAGCGGCATCACTTGCCCGGTCCGACCGGTCGGCTGCGGATGCAAACCAGGCCATCGAGCGGGCCAGTCCCACCAGAGAGGTGGCGAAGTTCGGGGCCGAGCATCCGTCGATTCCATAACAAGGGCTGGTCTCGCTAGTGGTTTCTTCAAAAGCAGAGAGGCAGGCTTGCTGAACCGGATGGTCGATCTCAAGATATTCGGGGCCGGCCCCCATATGCTGCGCAACGGTCAGGAAGCCGCAGTGTTTGCCCGAGCAATTGTTATGAATCTGGCACGGCGTGTCATCGGCCAAAATCAGCCCGTCCCGCGCGGCCATGTCTTGCGGCTCTTGCGGACCGCAACGCAGGTCGGGCTCAGCCAGACCAAGATGATTCAACCATGCCGAGACGCGGTCCGTATGGATATGCGCACCACTATGTGAGGCACAGGACAGCGCCAGATGTTCGGAAGTCAGGCCGTATTTCGCTGCGGCACCCGAGGTGATCAGAGGCATTGCCTGTATCATCTTGGCTGAAGATCGGGGATAGATTACCGCCTGCGGATCGCCCCAGCTTTGCACGATCTGACCGGCATCGTTACAGATCACCGCGTGGCCCAGGTGCAGGCTTTCCAACAACGGTCCGCGCCATAGTTCTGTCATCGTTACCGGTTGTGTCATCGTGGTCTCCGATCCATGCGCAAAAAACTGCCAATCGCCCTTTCGCCTGTGGCGAAACCTGCGTTAGTGTGTGTATGTCGACAATCATCGGGATACGCAACTTATCAAGGACGAGCCGGGCAGAGCTCGCGAGCCGATTCCGATGGGTATGAGGTATAGGTCGGGCTAGGAGGCTGAAGAGATGGGATCAAAGCTCGTTCGCGTGATCGCGGGCCTGTGCATGGCAGGAATGGCGACAACGACGTTTGCGCAGCAGGCAACAAGCACAAATCGCGTTGCAGCAAAAACTGATTGGAGCGTATTCGTCGAAGAAGATCCAACCGAATGCTGGAGCGTTTCGGCGCCGAAGGAAACGGTGAACACGCGCGGTGGTCGTGTCGTGTCGGTACGGCGCAGCGATATCCTGCTGTTCGTCTTCTACCGCCCGAACGCTGAGGTTAAGGGCCAGGTTACCTTTACAGGCGGCTATCCATTTGCATCTGGTTCGACCGTCAATCTGGTTGTGGATGGCAGCGAGTTTGAACTTTTTACCGATGGCGAATGGGCATGGCCTGCAACGGCCTCGGACGATGCCAAGATCGTCACGGCGATGAAACGGGGCAGTGAAGCGGTATTGACCGCCCGCTCGGAACGCGGAACGCAGACCAAGGATACATTCTCGCTGCTGGGCTTCACCGCCGCCATCGAGGATGCCGAAAAGCGCTGCACGAACTAAGCGACTTACATGTCCAAGCTGTAAACCCCGCCACTCGGCGGGGTTTTTTGATTTTACCCTCTTTTCGTCAAAGGTTTACGCGACGTCCCCTCACATAAATTGATCCCGATCAAAGCCTGACGGCCCGGCTTCTGAACTAATTGGTTCAGACAGAACAGTGGGAGACACCAATGACTTTGAAACCCTACCTTGCCGCGCTCTTGATGGTATCCGCAGCGTTTCTGACGGCCTGTGAGAAGCAATCGGACACATATCCGATTACGGGTGAGCAATGCGCGCCGGAAGACCCGGTGCAAACTCTGGATGCCGGGGATTGTTACATCCCGCCGGCAGTGAACTGACCTGAAAGGGCCGCAGGCGAACCGTTCCTCTGCGGCTCTTTTGTTCTAATCCGCGCTCTGTGTTAGGCATTGGTGGAATATAGTCACCACCAGAGAGGTCGACCGATGCGTTGGATTCTGATCCTGTTTCCCTTTGCTGCGCTGGCAGATCCGACGATGGAATGTTCGGAAGCCGGTTCTCAGGTTGAAATCGGGGCTTGCGTCTCGGAAATGGAAGAGCGTGTGGAGGCCGCGATCGAGGCCAGCTATTCCCTCGCAATGCAGGCAGCGACGGAGTTGGATGACGTCACCGGTCGCGTTGTCGCCCAGCCAGCGCTGGAAGCGGCACAGGATGCATGGACCGACTACCGGGATACGCAGTGCGATGCGGTTGGCGCTTCGTTTGGTGGCGGGTCGGGTACGGGCATCGCCATTACCGCTTGTCGTGTTGATCTTGGCCGCGCCCGTGTAGATGAATTGCTGCAGTTTGCGAACTGAAGCACGATTCCTTTTGATCTTTGCGCGCGTTCCTATATAGAGGCGCATCCCAAGCCAGAATCCATTGAGATAGCCACATGTCGCCCAAAGCGCCGATCACTCAAGACGTCATGACCATCCCCCGCAAATTGCCTGAGGGGAAGGTGAACCTTGTTGGCCTGACCCGTGATCAGTTGCGCGAGGTGCTGATTGAACATGGCACGCCTGAGAAGCAGGCAAAGATGCGCACCGGTCAGATCTGGCAATGGATCTATCAATGGGGTGTGCGCGATTTTAGCGAGATGACCAACCTCGCCAAAGCCTACCGTGCGCAACTGGCCGAGAATTTCGTGATCGAAATTCCCGAAGTGGTGACCCGTCAGGTGTCTGAGGACGGTACCCGAAAGTATCTGTGCCGCATCGCGGGTGGGCACGAGGTCGAGGTGGTGTATATCCCCGAAGAGGATCGCGGCACGCTGTGTATCTCGTCTCAGGTAGGCTGCACGCTGACCTGTTCCTTTTGCCACACCGGCACGCAGAAACTGGTGCGCAATCTGACAGCGGCTGAAATCGTTGGTCAGGTGATGATGGCCCGTGATGATCTTGAAGAATGGCCGACCCCGGGCGCGCCCAAGGATGAAACCCGCCTTCTGTCGAACATCGTTCTGATGGGCATGGGTGAGCCGCTGTACAATTTCGAAAATGTCCGCGACGCCATGAAGATCGCGATGGACCCCGAAGGGATATCCCTGTCGCGCCGCCGGATCACGCTTTCGACTTCGGGCGTTGTGCCGGAAATCGCGCGCACCGCCGAGGAAATCGGTTGTCTGCTGGCGATCTCGTTCCACGCCACCACGGATGAGACCCGCGACGTGCTGGTCCCGATCAACAAGCGTTGGAACATCGAGGAGCTGTTGCAGGCGCTGGCCAGCTATCCCAATGTCTCGAATTCGGAACGGATCACGTTTGAATATGTGATGCTGGACGGTGTGAATGACAGCGACGAGGACGCGCACCGGCTGATCGCGCATATCAAGCGCCACAACATCCCGGCCAAGATCAATCTGATCCCGTTCAACGAATGGCCCGGCGCGCCGTACAAACGCAGCTCGAACAATCGTATTCGGGCTTTTGCGAACATCATTTATCAGGCGGGCTATGCCTCACCTATCCGCAAGACGCGGGGCGAGGATATCATGGCTGCCTGTGGTCAGCTGAAATCAGCGACCGAGCGCGCCCGGAAATCGCGTAAGCAAATTGAATCCGAGGCCGGATTGGGCTGAATTGTCAGAATTAATGTGAACATTGTGCTTTAATTTGATATGATTGTTCACGTATTGGCGGGGATGGAAGCTCACCACTACACACAAGGCGGTGAGTCTGCGATCCGGCTCATGGCAAGTTATTGTAAGCGCGCTATCCTCTATTTTGAGGCTTAACGCGGCGTTCAGGCAAAACCGTTTATCGGATGGGCCAGGTAAAATGTTTGAAAACCAAAGGTATCTTGTCGGCACGACATTATTATTATCTGTGCTGACAACCGGCGCATTAGCGCAGAGTACGGATCAAGAAGCGCATTTGGCGATCGAGAATCCGGCTGATTTGTCGAAAGATGAAGCACGAGATCACTATCGTTCTCTCACAAAGCGCATGTCGCGTGGCTATGCGGCGGCGCAGCTTGGTCTGATCCTAAACTATCAAAGCTGGCCTCTGTTCAACGATGCGCCCTATATCTCGGCCACCCATGGGCAGCGCTATGTGAACAGCTATGCCAACCGGATGGCGCATAACTACGGGACCTTGACCGAGGGCGAGGTGCTGCCCGTCGGCTCCGTACTGGCCAAGGACAGCATGACCGTGACAGATGAGGGCAATGTTCATCCCGGTGCTTTGTTCGTGATGGAGAAGCTGGCTGCAGGAGCAAACCCTGAAACTGCCGATTGGCGCTATATCATGGTGATGCCGGACGGATCGTTGTTCGGCGATACGATGGGATTTCGCGCAGCGTCGGTGGCCTATTGCCATGACTGCCACGAAGCCGTTGCGGACCGCGACTATACATTCTACGTCCCCGAAGAGTACCGCACCGAATAACCTTCAGATCGCCCGGTCTTGTAACTTCAGGTCGCTCGCTTCCTGACGGCTGAGCTGTTCGCCCTGCTTGCGTTTGGACAGAACCTCGCGGGCCAGTGCATATTTCTCATCCTGCCAGAAGATCAGGCAGCCATTGCAGCCCTTACCGCAGCAGCCCTCGGTCCCGATGCGGTTGGTCTTGAAGCGGCGTTCATTGCCGTCCTCGCCGATCTTCTCGACCAGTTCATCGCGGCGGCGCGCATAGGCGGTGGGATTGTCGCGCCCGGATGTTTCCAGCCCCTGTACCAGCTTGTCAAAGCGGATGCGGCTCCAGTGTTCGTCGGTCAGTGCGCGCTCTTTTCGCAGGACGGAATAGACCGGGAATCGTGCGCGCAGGTCGTCGATGTCTTCGTGATCGAACAGGGCGAAGGGTATGCGGATGATGGTTTTCGAGCTGCCATGCACCACGTCCAGCCGTGTGCCATCCGATGCGCGTTCAAAGTCATAGACCCGCAGCAGCACCGTCTCGCGTGAGATGGGCGAGACGAAATCCAGCACATCGCCCGGTTCCAGCTTGTTTTTAACCTCGACCAGAAAGGCATCCTCGGTCACGTCGGTGACGATCCCGGCATATTCCCATTGCGCGATCGAGGCCGTGTGTTCGTAGTCATGCGAGTAGTTGGTCAGGCGGCCTTCGTGGAAAGCCAGCGTATAGCCGCGGTTTCCGACAGTTTCGAGCTCGCGCATATAGGGCTTCGGGTCCCAGTTCTCGGGATTCGCGTGATAATCGTCGACGGCCATGCGATAAGCCCGCGCGACGATGGCAGCGTAATATTCAGACTTGCCGCGCCCTTCGACCTTGAGGCTGTCGACCCCGATCTTCAGGTACTCATCCAGCTTCGGCATGATGCAGAGATCGCGGGAGTTGAGGATGTATGAGCCGCGATCATCCTCTTCGATAGGCATCAGATCACCGGGGCGGCAGCCTTCTTCCAGCAGAAACTCGAACAGGTCGGCGTTTTCCTCGGTGATGCGCAGCTCCTGATGCGTGCCATCCTTGAGGCGCAGTTTCAGCCCATAGTTCCAGCGGCAGGAATTGGCGCAATTGCCCTGATTGGCCCCGCGTTCGGCCATGAAGTTCGACAGCAGGCAGCGGCCCGAATAGGTCATGCACATCGCGCCATGAACAAAGGCCTCAAGCTTGATATCGGGGCATTTCTCGCGGATTTCCACCAGTTCGGGGTAGGAAACCTCGCGCGCCAGAACCACCAACTCAGCCCCCTGATCCTGCCAGAACTTCACTGACAGCCACGAGCAGATATTGGCTTGAGTCGAAATATGCAGCGGCAATTCGGGAGCCCGTTCGCGGACGTATTGGAACACGCCCGGATCGGCGATGATCAGCCCGTCAGGTTTCACCTTGCGCACCGTGTCGATATATTCGTCCAGCTTCGGGATGTCTTTGTTGTGCGAAAACAGGTTCAGCGTCAGATAGGCGCGCCGTCCATGGCTATGACAGAACTCTACGCCCTCAATCACCTCTTCCAGCGAGAACTCGGACTTGGTGCGCAGCGACATATCCGGCGTGCCCAGATAGACAGCATCCGCGCCGTAGAGAATGGCGAGTTTCAGTTTGCGCAGATTGCCCGCAGGCATCAGCAATTCGGATCTGGACTGGGTCATGGGACTACCGGGCAAGAGGTCAAGGCGGCCTTCTACGCCATATCCTGTGCCACCAAAACCCCGTTACCTGCGACGGAACCGCGCTGTGCCTATGACCTCGATCAGCTGTTGGCGCACGGGTTCGGGCTGTGTCTCGACGGCATTCAGAACCTCGCGCAGTTCAGCCCGCAGCCCGTGCATCTGGTCGATCAGAGAGATCATCATCGACAGCGCGTCGGCCTCCATGTCGTATTGCTCGTGCAATTCGCAGGCCAGTTCCAGACGAGCAACATCGATACTGTGATACACCATGCCCTGGTCCGATTGCTCAGGGATCACGATCTCGGCCGCCAGATACTCTGTCAAACGGTCCGAGGTCAGGCGGGTGACGGTTTCGATCAGTTCCTTCTCAGTCAGGGTCATGACGGCATTCCTTTCCGCGGATCATAGCTGTGCGTCTCACGCCATGTCTCCATGAACTGCTTCAACTCATCATCGATCTTGTCCGGCATGGTGACGGTCAATTCGATCAGCTGATCCCCACGGTCCGAAGACCCACGTTTCTTGACCCCCTTGCCCCGCAGCCGCAGGGTTTTGCCGCTGCTGGTGCCCGCCGGGACGCTGACACTTACGCCGCCATCGATCGTGGGCGCAGGGACTTTGCCGCCCAGAATGGCTTCGTCGACCGTGATGGGCAGCGTGATGTGGATGTCGTCGCCCTGACGGTCAAACACCGGGTGCCCGGCGACAGACACTGTCACCAAAGCATCACCCGGCGGGCCTTCACCATACCCCGGTGCCCCTTTGCCCTTCAGCCGGATGGTCTGGCCATCGGTGATGCCGACGGGGATCTTAACTTCGATCCGGTCGCCATCCGGCAAGGTCAGTTTCTGGCTGGCCCCAAACACCGCATCCAGAAAACTGATCTGCAGTGAGTAGTTCAGATTGTGACCTGGCGCATGAAACTCTTGCGTGCGCTGACCTCCAAACCCGCCGCGCCCGCGCATGAATTCGGCGAAGATATCGGACATATCGTCGGGGTGCGCCTGACGGCCGCGATAAGGGTTGCCAGCAGCCTCGGCATAATCGCGATAATACTGTTGCTGGGGCCGCTCCTGCCCCGCAGCATCAATCTCGCCATTATCGTACTTAGCGCGCGTCTCGGGGTCTTTCAGCAGATCGTACGCGGCTGCGGCGGCTTTGAACTTTGCCTCTGCCTCGGCATCGCCGGGTTTCAGGTCCGGGTGGCACTCCTTCGCAATGCGCCGATAGGCTTTCTTGATCTCGGCAGCACTGGCATCTTTGGCGACACCGAGAACGGAATAGGGATCGTCGCTCATCTCACCTCTCGTGGGTTTGGGTGGGGCTGATCTTGATGAAGGTATTTTATCATGTGATTTCAACAGGTCAAAATGACAGAGGCTCTGAATTACCTCGCAAAATCCAATTGCCCTGCTAATATCTGCATGTTTCGAACTGTCATTTGCCGGAGGTCGCCCCATGTCGCGCAGAATAAAGTCCGCCCTCGCCTTGTTGGCCGGGAATGCCATCGGGTTGTTGCTGGCCTCGCTGCTGCTGGCGGG
This sequence comes from Ruegeria sp. BE3, assembly GCF_056538865.1. Lineage (NCBI taxonomy): Bacteria > Pseudomonadati > Pseudomonadota > Alphaproteobacteria > Rhodobacterales > Roseobacteraceae > Ruegeria > Ruegeria sp. BE3. Next base: position 21,266 of record NZ_JBQFTW010000007.1, read on the forward strand.
CTTTGCGGTCAAGCCGATCTCGTTCATCGTGGTGGTGATTGTGTTCACGCTGGTTCAGGTGGTGGCCGAGCCGCTGATCCTGAAGCTGGGCGAAAAGAAAGCCCCGGCGCTGAAAGGCGGGATCGCGCTGATCGTCACCTTTGTGGGATTGCTGGTAACCGATCTGATCACCGCTGGGCTGACAGTCGGCGGCATTTCCAACCTGCTGGCCGCGACTTTGCTGGTCTGGCTGGGAGCTTTGATCGCCAGCATCGTGCTGCCGATCTATGTGTTTACCGAGCTGCGTGAGCCCAAGAAGAAATCATAGCGCGTTCAGACTGGTCTCGATCGCCTGCCACAGCTCTTCCACTGGTTCGCATCCGACCGACAGCCGGACGAAAGCGGGGTCGACATCGTCACCCCAGCGCGCGCGACGTTCGGCCGAGCTGTGGACGCCGCCGAAAGAGGTCGCGGGGCGCAGCAGAGGGCAGCCATTGATAAAGGCCTCGGCCTTGTCTTCGCTGTCCAATGTCAGGGAGAGCAGAAAGCCGAACCGTGTGGTTTGGGCGTGCGCCAGCGTGTGCGAGGGATCATCAGTCAGACCGGGATAGCGTACTTGCTTCACCGACGGATGCTTGGCCAACCGCTTCGCCAACATCTGAGCCGAGGTACACATGCGGTCGAACCGTACATCCAACGTCTCCAAACCGCGATGCAGCAACCACGCCTCATGTGGTCCGGGGATCGCCCCGGAGACTTTGCGCCATTCCTCGACCCGTTCCATGATCTGATCGTTGCGGCTGGCCACATGGCCCATCAGCATGTCAGAATGACCACCCATCGCCTTGGTATCCGACGAGACGACAACGTCGATGCCAAGGTCCAACGGGCGCTGGCCCAGCGGTGTCATCGTTGTGTTGTCGGCAATCGTGATGCCGCCCGCAGAGCGTACCTGTTCTGACACCGCCCTAAGGTCGATCATGTCCAAACCGGGGTTCGAGGGGCTTTCGACGAACACCACGTCGAAGACGTCAAAACCACCTTCGGCAAACGCAGTGGTGGGGCGTTCCTCGACCACGACGCCGAGGCGTGACAAGAATCGATCTGCCAGAAGGCGGGTAACGTAGTAACCGTCTGACGGGATCAACAGGCGTGAACCAGCTTGTACGGTGGCAAAAAGCGCCGCCGAGATCGCCGCCATGCCCGACGGGAAGCTGAGGCAGGGTGCCGCTTCCAGATGCGACAGCACGTGCTCCAACTGCACCCATGTCGGGTTGTCGACTCGGCCATAGGTCGCGTGCCCATCAGGGGCGCCCGGCAGATGGTACATGCTGCTTTGCGTTAAAGGCAAAGCCACAGGCTCACCCTTGTTCAGAGCGTTTCCGCGCAAGTGCAACATCTCTCCGGTCTTGGGTGCCATAGTTCAGCGCCCCGGAATTTCGTCGCGGGGTGGGGCGGGCTTCCAGTTCTCGATGATGTCGACCGCCTCTTGCGCGGTGTCGACAAAGCGGAACAGGTCGAGGTCTTCATCCGAAATGGTGCCTGCGTCTGCGAGGGCTTCCCAGTTGATGACCTTCTCCCAGAACGCGCGCCCGAACAGCAGGAAGGGAACGCGGTCCATCCGGCCGGTCTGGATCAGGGTGAGGGATTCGAACAGCTCATCCATCGTGCCGAAGCCGCCCGGGAAGATTGTGATGGCGCGGGCGCGCATCAGGAAATGCATCTTGCGGATGGCGAAATAGTGGAAATTGAAGCTGAGGTCCGGCGTCACAAATTCGTTCGGCGCCTGTTCATGCGGCAACACGATGTTCAGTCCGATGGAACAGCCACCCGCATCCTGTGCGCCACGGTTTCCTGCCTCCATCACGCCGGGGCCGCCGCCCGTGACGATCACGTTCTCACGGCAGCCGGTCTGGTTCGACTTCTCCGTCATCAATCGGGCGAACTCGCGCGCTTCGTCATAATACTGCGACAGCCCCGCTAATGTTTCTGTCCGTGCAGTGTGCTTTTGCGATGGCTCGGGAATCCGCGCGCCACCAAACATGACGATGGTCGAGGTGATCTCGCGTTCGCTCATGATCATCTCGGGTTTCAGCAACTCCAGCTGCAGGCGTACGGGGCGCAGCTCGTCGCGACACAGGAATTCGTCATCGGCGAAGGCAAGGCGATAGGCCGGGGACCGCGTCTGGGGCGTGTCCGGAACCTCGCTCGCGGTTGAGCGGTCGGTTTGCGCGTCACGGAACGGGTTGTGGCGGTCTTCTCTCATCGGTGATCGATCCCTGCTTGCGTGTTCATGAAACAGCTATAGGGTTCGCGGGCAGAGTGCCAGTCACGGAAAGACAAGTAATGGATTGGAAGAGTGAAATATCCGCCGCGCGGGATCGCATCGCCGGTTACGCGCAGATTACGCCGGTGATGGAAAGCAACATGCTGGGCTATCCGGTCGAGATGAAGCTTGAGCATTTGCAGCACACCGGCAGCTTCAAGGCGCGCGGGGCGTTCAATACGTTGCTGAGTATGGATGTGCCAGACGCGGGCGTCGTTGCAGCCTCTGGCGGCAACCACGGTGCGGCAGCGGCTTATGCCGCGCAAACGCTGGGATATCCGGCCAAGATTTTCGTGCCCGAGTTGGCAGGGCCGTCAAAGATTGCGTTGATCGAACAGACAGGCGCGGACCTGAGCGTTGTGTTCGGTGAATACGCAAACGCGTTGATGGGTGCGCAGGCGCACGAGGCCGAATCCGGCGCGATGCAGATCCATGCTTATGATGCGCCCGCAACTGTGGCCGGGCAGGGCACTTGTTTTGCTGAGTGGGAAGCACAGGGACTGCAGGCTGACACCGTTCTGATCGCAGTAGGCGGCGGCGGTTTGATCGCGGGCGCACTTGCGTGGTTGCAGGGCGCACGCAAAGTTGTGGCGGTGGAGCCAGAAACCTCTTGCGCCTTGAACGCTGCGTTGCAGGCGGGTGAACCCGTGGATGTCTCGGTTTCGGGCATTGCTGCGAATGCGCTGGGCGCACGGCGGATCGGATCGATCTGTTTCGAACTGGCGCAGGGGATGGCTTCGGTTCTGGTCACGGACGAGGCCATCGCAGAGGCGCAGAAGCGGTTGTGGCAGGCACATCGTATTCTTGTCGAACCCGCGGGCGCGACGGCGTTGGCTGCACTAATGTCCGGCGCTTACAGGCCCGCACCGGATGAAAGTGTTGCCGTACTTATCTGCGGTGGCAACATTTCTCCGGACCCGTTGGGCGCCTAAGGGGGCAAGTCAGCCGCAAACCGCGCGTTCTGCGTCGCATTGCGGCCAGTTCCGCGCGCGCTTATACGCAAGACCAACGTGAATAGATTCTGCAGGGAGCCCTCACATGTCCAATGCGCAACTGGAAGCCGCCATCGAAACCGCCTGGGAGGCGCGCGACACCATCACCCCCGCCACCACAGGCGAAACGCGCGAAGCGATCGAGGATACGCTGAACGCGCTGGACAGCGGCTCTCTGCGTGTGGCTGAGAAGCGCGACAGCGGAGACTGGCACGTAAACCAATGGGCTAAGAAAGCGGTTCTGCTGGGCTTCCGCATCAAGGATATGGAAATTCAGGCCGGTGGTCCGCAAGCCGGTGGCTGGTGGGACAAGGTGGACAGCAAGTTCGCTGGATGGGGTGAAAACCAGTGGCGCTCGGCCGGGTTCCGCGCCGTGCCGAACTGTGTGGTCCGCAAATCGGCCTATGTTGCGCCGGGCGTGGTGTTGATGCCGTCGTTCGTGAACTTGGGCGCATACGTTGATGAAGGCACAATGGTTGATACCTGGGCCACCGTTGGTTCATGTGCGCAGATCGGCAAGAACGTGCACCTGTCGGGCGGCGTCGGCATCGGTGGCGTGCTAGAGCCGATGCAGGCTGGCCCGACCATCATCGAAGACAACTGCTTTATCGGCGCGCGCTCGGAAGTGGTCGAGGGTTGCATCGTCCGCGAAGGCTCGGTTCTGGGCATGGGCGTGTTCATCGGCAAATCGACCAAGATCGTCGACCGCGAAACCGGAGAGGTCATGTATGGCGAAGTGCCGCCCTACTCGGTTGTCGTAGCGGGCTCAATGCCGTCGAAGAACAACGTCAGCCTGTACTGCGCGGTTATCGTGAAGCGCGTCGACGAAAAGACCCGTTCGAAAACCGGGATTAACGAGCTGCTGCGCGACTGATCCCATAGATTCGGTTTGAGAAGGCCGCAGAGCGCACGCTCTGCGGCCTTTCTTATTTCGGCATGAATTCCAGAACTGTTTGCTGAAAGAAATCAATCGCCGCTTCACCTCCGGCCCCTTTGGCCAAAGGACCAACTTGATATCGTGGTGATTGAAGGGCGCGCTGCATCTTTTCGCAAACCCAAACATCCTCGGTCTGGAAATCTCCGGTTTCCAGCGGGTGTTGCGTCCAATGAGAGGATTTGATCCGGCCGGTTTCCTGGTCATATCCAGGTATGTCCGCCGCACGATGACTGTAGCTAAACCAGCCTCTGGGCGACCAGTTTCTGACCCGCAGCAGTGTTGTGTTGGCATCCACCGACTCCATCACCGAGATCGAAAATCCCCAGGGGTTTGGCGTCAGGATTGTGGTTGGAAACAGCATATAGACCCCGCCATAGCCGGGGGTGTCTGCATTCCGAACCGTTTTCAAACCTGACCCTTTCGCCGAGTTTTCCACAAATTGAGGAATACGATGTTTGACGCCTTCACGCTCGGTCGACCACCAGACCATGTTGTGTCCAAAGACTTCCCAGAGGTTCTTGTCGTGGGTCGGGCCGCCCAGCGTGTCCTTGTGCAGATAAGCCAGATGGTAGCCGTCGATTGCATTTTCAAAGAAGACCTTCCAGTTGCAGCTGATCTCATAGATCACATCGTCCGGATTCTCCTGCATCTCGGTTGACGCCAGATCATGAGGCCACGGGACCTGATCCAGATCGCCGAGCCATGTGTCAAAGCTCTGATCCGGTTCAGGATGAACAAATACAAGGTTGCGAAACACGCCGACCGAAGCGCCGAATAGCCCAGTAGCTTTCTTATCCAGATCCGGGAAGCATTCGCGCTGGGCCGGGACGCCACGCAAAGCGCCATCCAGGTTGTAGACCCAGTTGTGATAGGGGCAGACGATGGTTTTACCTGCGTTGCCGCAGCCTTCCAGCAATTCGGTTCCGCGATGACGGCACTGGTTATGGAAGGCGCGTAAGTCCCCGGCTGCATCCCGTATGACGATCAGAGCATAGTCTCCGGCCTGAATCGTTCTGAAATCGCCGGGTTCGGAAAAATCCATGGTCACCCCGGCGAAGGTCCAGCAATTGCTGAACAGAGCTTTCTGCTCGGCCTCAAACCACGTGTCTGAGATGTATGCCTCGCGCGGCAGGCGTTGTTGGGGTTGCTCTGGAAGTGCGGCAAGCAGCGGCATCGGTGAGTCCATTGATTGTCAAATATGATAATTATCAATATTGACAATCAATGACCGAATGTCCAGATTTGATCTGAAGATTTTTTTACGGCTGACATGGAGGCAGGATGAACTTCGCTCACACCCTGAAGCATCAGAAATGGATGACTGTATTGATACTGGCAGTGCTTCTTGTTTCTACTGTCGCTGGCTTCTATGGCCTGTGGGGGCTGTTATTCATCTTCTGGGGGGTGCTGTCGGTACGCTCGGGGCAGGCTTTTCTGATTGAGCCGATTGACCGGGCAAAGGATCCTGCCTTGTTCTGGTTGCTCACGGTTCTGTGGATTTCACTGGGGCTTCTCTACATTCTCACAGATGTCTTCCAGCTCTCTGCGAACGGGTTCTGATGCCACGCCCCAGCCTGAAAGACGCCAGATCCGAACAGATTCTGAACGCCTTTATGCGCTGCGTCGCGCGATATGGGTTGGACGGTTCGACCCTGGCTCGCATATCGGAGGAAGCGGGTGTCGGACGACCATTGCTGCGCCACTATCTGGGCAATCGGGATGAGATGGTGCGCAAACTACTGGAGCACGTCCTGAAGGTATTTGCAGATCAGACAGAGGCGCTTTTTGGTTCTCTGCCGCATTCAGGTCGGGTAGAGGCGATGATAGAGACGTTGTTTGGTCGCAGCGCCTATTCCTCAGAAAGCGCCGCAGTCTTCGCGGCATTGGTCGCTGCATCTGAGCGGCATGAGGATCTTCGAGAGCCCTTGCTTGGGTTCATCTATGATTTCGAAGCGAGGATTGCCGCTGAAATCACGCGCGAACACCCGGGTGCAGATGCGCGGGACGTTCAAGTCGTGGCTGCGGGGATGTCCGCAATCTATTTCAATACGGATGCGGTGATGCCGTTGAGCCCTCGGGGCGATTGGCGCGATACGCAGCGCGCAGCCGCAGAGATGTTGCTGGCCCACTTGGCAAGCGCTGCCAGCGATTGAGTTGACCGTTTTGCCAGGTCGGCGTATTGCGGGCGATATGGAAAAGCAGAAAAAACCTTCGCGCCAGCAGGTCTATACGTTGTTGGTTCAGATTGGCCGCAAGGATGGCGACGGCCTGCCCGAAGGGGCCACCGGCGCGGCACTGATGTGTTTTGCCAGCGGTGTGGATGAGGCCGAGGCCGTGCGCGAGACGGTTGCGATCCTGAAACAGGCTGATACTGCGCCGCTGGATGTCACGGGATATGGCACCTTGGCCGAGCGTGAGGCGCAGGGGCACGATATTGAACCGGATGAGCGGGCATTGATGCAGCGGGCTCTGGATGAAAACGCCGTTATCGTGGCGCAGATGACGCCGTTTTTCGGAGACGAGGAAACCGCTTAGTTCGGCGATCCGAACCACTTGCGGTAGATTTCATCATATGTGCCATCTTCGCGTAGTGACAGCAGCGCCTGGTTGACGTCTTCGACCAAAGGTGAACCCGTCGGGAATGCAATCCCATAGTTTTCGCGCAGGAAGACGCCGCCAGTCATCGTAGCGATGCGCCGCCCTTCGTGCGACGCGTAATAGGACAGGATCGGTGCGTCGAACACCACCGCGTTCAATTCGTCATTTTCGAATGCGGCCAGCATCTCTTGCAGGCCGGGATAGCCGGCAAACTCGATCTCGCGTCGGTTCAGGAAACTGGCCGCTGTCGATCCGTTGATGGTGCCGACCTCTTTGCCATAGAGGTCATTTACCGAATTCACGCTGCCCGTAATGGCATCTATGGTCATGACCGAGGTGATACGCGCGGTGAAGACTGACACGATGAACAGCGATGACACCACCAGAATCACACCCAAAAGACGACCAAACGGGGTGCGCGGCATCCGTTCTTCAAACCCGCCATTGACGACGAGGTTGAGGGCCCACCAGAACGAGGGAAACCAGGCTTCATTCAGTTCGCGGTCAAAGTAAGGTTGCGCGCGGCGTTCAAAACCCCACATCAGCATCCCGCCGCCCAGCAGGATCGCAAAGGCCAATCCTATAGCGATGAACAGTTCGCGCGATAGCAACGCCTGCAGCAGTGATGGCCTGCGTGTAGCTTCGGACGGCACCATGATCTGCAGGCCAGCCTCAAAGATCGGCTGGCTGAAGTCCATCTGCGTCTCGCGCATTGCCGTGATCGAGATGTTTGCAATCGCCAGATCGGCCGAACCGTCCTGAACCGCGCCTAGCATTTCGCTGAACCCTTCGACCCGGTTTACGGAATACTCCCAGTCCAGCGACTCGGCCAAAGCCGCCAGAAGATCCATCGAGAATCCGGTCTGGGCGCCATCCTCGACAAATGAGAAAGGGGCGCGGGTCACTGTTGTAACCGTAAGGGTCTGGGCCTGGCTCTGCTGCGCGAAGACGGCGAAAGTCAGGCAGATCAATACGAAGAGGGCACGCTTCATGGTCAATTCACCTGTTTCGCGGCCCTCTACCTCAAATTGTTGCAGCGCGGCAAGGTCGCCGCTAGGTCAAGGCCCATGTTTTGTTGGGGTATCAAACCGAGAGTGCCTGCGGATCAATCGGGAATTTTAGCTCTTCAGGGTTGGCATTCCGGTCAATTCGTTGAATCTGTGCAGGAACACAGGCACCCGCAGCGATGAAAGGCCCATTATGACCGACCCCGTTCAGCTGACCGCAGATTTAATCCGTTGCCCATCGGTCACACCCGAGGAAGGCGGAGCGTTGGTTTTGTTGGAACAGGTCCTGTCGAAAGCTGGCTTTGACTGCATCCGCGTGGACCGGGGTGGCGTCAGTAACCTGTTTGCGCGGTGGGGAAGCAAAGCGCATGCGAGTAGCTTTGGCTTCAACGGTCACACGGATGTTGTTCCGGTGGGCGATGAAGCGGCATGGACCAAACCTCCGTTCGGGGCTGAAGTACATGATGGGGTGATATTTGGCCGCGGGGCAACCGATATGAAATCGGGTGTGGCGGCCTTTGCTGCAGCGGCAGTGGATTTCGTCCGTGATACGCCTCCGGACGGGGCAATCATTCTGGCCATCACCGGCGATGAAGAGGGGGACGCGCTGGATGGCACCACCGCGCTGCTCGATCATATGGATGCGACTGGTGAGCAAATGTCGGTGTGCCTAGTGGGCGAGCCCACTTGCCCGAACCGGATGGGCGAGATGATCAAGATCGGTCGGCGCGGATCGATGACGGCTTGGTTCACAGCGACCGGCGTTCAGGGCCATTCAGCTTATCCACACCGGGCCAAAAACCCCTTGCCCGCGATGGCGCGTCTGATGGATCGGCTGGCCAGTCATGAACTGGATCAAGGCAGCGACCATTTCGACGCCTCGACGCTGGCCATTGTCACCATCGATACCGGGAATCCAGCGACCAATGTGATCCCGGCCCAGTGTCGTGCGGCCGTCAACATTCGGTTCAATGATCTGCATTCGGGGTCCAGCCTCAGCGATTGGCTACTCGAAGCGGCGGATCAAGTGGCCCGGGAGTATGGCGTACAGATTGATACGAAAATCAAGATCTCGGGCGAAAGCTTCCTGACCCCACCCGGCGCATTGTCGGATCTGGTGTCTCGGGCGGTAGCGGCAGAGACGGGCCTCACACCCGAACTGTCGACAACCGGTGGTACTTCGGATGCGCGGTTTATCAAGAACCACTGCCCGGTGGTCGAATTTGGCCTCGTTGGCCGGACGATGCATCAGGTGGATGAATGCGTCGAGGTCGCCCAAATCGAACAGCTTAAGGCGATCTATACCCGAATCCTGGCGGACTATTTCGCCTGATCCATGCAGCGCACTTTGGTGATCATGGTAAAGGAACCCCGCCCGGGGCGCGTCAAAACGCGGCTGGGTCGCGACATCGGCATGGTCGGTGCGGCGTGGTGGTTTCGTCATCAGACCCGGTCTTTGATCCGGCGTTTGCGCGATTCGCGCTGGCAGATCGTGCTGGCCGTCGCTCCGGATCAGGAGGGGCTGATCAGTCGAATCTGGCCCGCTGACCTGCCCCGCGCAGCGCAGGGGTGGGGTGATCTGGGCGACCGAATGGGCCGGATGCTGCGCGGGATGCCCAAAGGCCCGGTCTGCCTGATCGGTGCGGATATTCCGGGGGTCACGCGCAGGCATATCGCGCAGGCGTTTGATGCATTGGGGCGCACGCAGATGGTGTTTGGCCCCGCGCCAGACGGGGGATACTGGTTGGTCGGTGCTCAGCGCTATGCGGCCTTGCCCCGCAGTCTGTTTCGCAATGTACGCTGGTCGACCGAGCACGCCTTGGCCGACACTCTGGCTTCAATCCCCGGCTCTCGTGTTGCATTGCTCGACCAGCTCCGTGATGTGGATACTGTGACTGATCTGAAACCCTAGGTTTTTTGGTCATGACGCGGTCGCAAACGCATGATAGGCCGAAAGTATGACTCGCATTCCCTCCAAGCAGGAGGTCCTGGACTGGATCTCGGCGAACCCTACCCTGACCTCGAAGCGCGATATCGCCAAGGCTTTTGGCATCAAGGGCGCAGATCGGATTGATCTGAAGCGTATCCTCAAGGAACTTGAGGCCGAGGGGCACCTGGAAAAGCGCAAGCGCAGCTACCGTGACCCGGATCGTTTGCCACCCGTGAGTGTCCTGCAGGTCAAGGCCTCGAACGCCGACGGGGACTTGTTTGCCCGTCCGCTGGAATGGCATGGCGAGGGAGTCGAACCCATCGTGCTGATCATCGCCCGCGCCAGTGACCCGGCGCTGGGTGAGGGCGACCGGATTCTGGCCCGCCTGACGGTGGTGCATGAGGAAGACCACAATTATGAGGCGCGCCTGATACGTCGCATCGGAACCAACCCGCGCAAGATCGTCGGTATCTTTCGCAAGGGGGCCGAAGGCGGTCGGATCGTGCCCATCGACAAGGCTGGTCAGACCGAATGGCTGGTTGCAGACGGTGCCGTTCTGGGGGCCAAGGACGGAGAGCTGGTCGAGGCCGAACAGGCCGGGCCGAAGAACCGCATGGGGCTGCCCCGCGCACGGATCGTGGAACGGCTGGGGGACCCCACTGCTCCCAAGGCAGTCTCGCTGATCGCCATTCACCAACACGGCATTCCAGACGATTTCCCTGACAAGGTGATTGAGGAAGCCGACAAGGCCAAACCTGTCGGCCTTAAGGCGCGTGAGGACCTGCGGGATATGCCGCTGCTGACCATCGACCCCTCGGATGCGCGCGATCATGACGACGCTTGCTATGCCCATGCGGACGATGATCCCAAGAACCCCGGCGGCCATGTGATCTGGGTCGCCATCGCCGATGTCGCCGCCTATGTGCAGCCCGGTACTGCGCTGGATCGCGAGGCGCGTAAACGAGGCAACTCCAGTTATTTCCCCGACCGCGTGGTGCCGATGCTGCCGGATCGTCTGTCGGGTGATCTGTGCTCGCTACACGAAGGTGTACCGCGCGCCTGTATCGCCGTGCGCATGCAGATCGACGCGGACGGCAACAAGATCGGGCACCGGTTCGTGCGGGGTCTGATGCGTTCTGCTGCCTCGCTGAACTACGCCGAAGTGCAGGAGGCCATTGACGGCACTCCCAATGACCGCACCGGACCTCTGTTAGAGACGGTTCTGAAGCCGCTCTATGCCGCTTATACGGCGCTAAAGAAGGCACGTGCTGCACGGCAGCCATTGGAATTGGACCTGCCCGAACGCAAGATTGTGCTGAGCGACACAGGCGAGGTGACCAGCGTAGCGTTCCGCGACCGTCTGGATGCGCATAAGCTGATCGAGGAATTCATGATCCTCGCCAATGTCGCCGCTGCCGAGACCTTGATCGCCAAACGCCGCCCGCTGCTGTTTCGCGTGCACGAAGAACCTGCGCCCGAGAAGCTGGAAAGCCTCAGGGAAACCGCTCAGGCGGCAGGTTTGAACCTTGCCAAAGGTCAGGTGCTGCAGACCAGACACTTGAACGCGTTGCTAAACGCCGCCGCCGGGACTGAGGACGCGGAACTGATCAACCTGACGACCCTGCGGTCGATGGCACAGGCCTATTACAATCCTGAGAATTTCGGCCATTTCGGGCTGGCGCTGCGGAACTATGCGCATTTCACCTCGCCCATCCGGCGCTATGCTGATCTGATCGTGCACCGCGCGCTGATCTCGGCCCATGGCTGGGGCAAGGACGGGCTGACCGAGGACGAAATTGCGCGGCTGGACGAAACGGCCACCCATATCTCGGACACCGAGCGCCGCTCGATGATGGCCGAGCGGGATACGACCGATCGCTATCTGGCGGCCTATCTCAGTGAACGGGTGGGCAACGAGTTCACCGGTCGCATCAGCGGCATCGCCCGGTTCGGGGCCTTCGTGAAGATGGATGAAACCGGTGCGGATGGGCTGGTGCCCGTGCGCTCGCTGGGGCGTGAGTTCTTCCACTTTGACCGAGAGGCCGGAACCTTGATGGGTTCGGATACCGGTCTGATCATCGCCATCGGCCAGCGTGTCACAGTGCGGCTGACCGAAGCGACCCCGGTGACGGGCGGGCTGGAGCTGGAGTTGCTGTCGATCGACGACCAGGCTCTTCCGCGCGGGCGTGGTCCGGCCAAACGCGGCGCGCGGCGCAAGGCAGTCAGCACCAAGCGCAAGAAGGACAAGATTAAGCGCAAGGTCGAACGCAAACGCCGTCAGAGGTGATAAGTCAGCGCCCGTGCAATCAGCCAGCCATGGCGTGTCGGGTCGATTTGGTCCGGGTTGTCGAACAAGATGGCCCGGTTGCCGTCGATCCGATCCTCGCCCGGAAAGGCTGACGTAAAATCGCCCATCAACCTGCTCTGGCAATGTACGAACAAGGCAAACGATGCCGATTTGTGCCCGCCCAGCCGGATCGTTGATCCTTTTGGTGCCAGATAGGCGGGCTGGCCCCAGCGCAGTGCCTCTTGCAGCGGCTGGGCGCCCGATAGGGACGCGGCAGTTTCGAAGATAAGCGTGCGCAGAGCCAACGCACCCGCGCGGGTGTCCTCTGGTAGCGCATCAAAAGCGGCGGCCACTTTGGGGTCTTCAAACGGCGTCATAAGGGGATCGCCTGTTCCATCCGGTCCACATAACTGTTCAGCAGCTTATCCTGTTTGATCCTGCGGGTCAGCGGTGTATCGGCAGGCGTGGCCCGCATTGCCGCGAGCATGGGGCCGAGGCTCATGTCCGCCGAGGTCGGCGTGTCGCTCACCAGATAAGGTGACTGCCACAGATAGGTCGAGATCGCCTCGAGATCACGCTCCAGCCTGTCTTGCTGCTCAGCCGGTGAAAAGCGGGACACGCCTTGAAAGGACAACCCCTTGAGGACCGACTTGCGGATCGAATTTGACACGGGCTTGCGGATCAGTGCCGGGATCGTGGCAAAAAACGTATTGCGCAGGATCGGCCAGACCTGATCGTTGGCCCAGCGATCCTGTACGATGTGAAAATACAGATGCTCTTCCGCCAGCCGGATCAATGCGCGGGACTGAGCCTTTTGCATGCCGCTAAGGCCGGTGTCGAAATCGGCCCCCTGTGCCTCAAGCCAGTCACGGATCAGATCGCTGTCGGGCACCAGACGCTCGGGCGTGCGCAGTACCGGCAGTTTCTGATGCGGCATCTTGCGGGGGTCCAGCATGTCGGACCGCCTCCAGCGCAGGCCCGAGCGTTGCAACATCAGCGCGGTTTTCACGCAGAACGGACTGGCGCTAAACTGGCCAAAGGCAGAGGGGAAGGTAAGCAGGGTCAGCATCGTGATCTCCATCTTGCGGGTTGAGTGATGGATACGCTGCCCTAATGACAGATATTGTCATTAGGGTTAGATTAACTTTCAACATGTCTCGTACCGCTCGCCTGTTCCAATTGATGCAAGCCTTACGTTCTGGCCCATCGCCCAGAACATCCGTCCAGTTGGCGCAGGATCTGGGCGTCTCCGCGCGCACTATCCATCGCGATATCGACGCTTTGCGCGCCTTGGGCGCGGTGATTGACGGAGAGGCCGGGTTCGGATTCACCCTGATCGAAGATGCCACTCTACCACCGCTGGGGTTCACCAATGATGAGCTTGAAGCGCTTGTTCTGGGACTGCGCGAGGTACAGTTGATCGGTGACCCGGCGCTGTCGGATGCGGCCAGCGAGGCGCTGCGCAAGTTACAGGGGCGCCTGCCACCGCGGCAGTCGCATCGGTTAAGCCATGCCGTTCTGACCGCCACGCGGTTTGACCGGCCTGCAGCGCCCACGATCGAAGTTGCCGCCCTGCGTCAGGCCGCATGGGATGAGCGCGCGGTCGAATTTGCCTATACCGATGCCAAGGGTGATGACACCCGTCGCCGGGTCAATCCGCTGAGCATCGTGTACATGGATCGCGCCAGTGTTCTGCTCAGCTGGTGCCATTTGCGGCAGGATTTTCGGGTCTTTCGGTTGGACCGGATGCAAGAGATGACCGTGACCGAAGAAAGCTTTCGGCCCAATCGTGTGCCTCTGTTGCGCGAGGCTATTGCGCGCATCCGCGCCCAACACGAGGCACAAGAGCGCGAGCCAGGGTCCTGAGCGCTTTGTGAAACGCCTCTTTTGCGCTATCATCTTCCGCGAGCAGTAATCAGGAAAAACGGAATGCATAAATGCATAGGTGGCGTCATGACCGCCGCATTATGGGCATCCATCGTGCAGGCGGATATATCAGACAAATCAATACGGCCTTTGGCCCGACCTCAGGTCGAAAACGTGCAGCTGGCCTCGGCGGATGTGACGATTTCCATCCGTCCCGTGGTGCGGCCAGAGGCGAAGGCATATCCCGTGTCGGCTGAAGGCAACGCGCGGTTTCAGGCATGGTTGGGTGCGTTTCGCGAACGAGCGATGGCGCAAGGTATTTCAGCCGCAACGCTGGATCGGGCGTTGGCAGGGCTCAGCTATGACAAGGATGTCATACGGCGCGATCGCAATCAGGCCGAGTTTTCCAAGCCGATCTGGGAATATCTGGATACTGCCGTCTCGGACACGCGAGTTGCGAATGGTCGCGCAGGGCTGGAACGGCACCGGGACGCTCTGACCCGGATTGAGGCACGATATGGCGTTGAAAAAGAGGTCGTGACCGCAATCTGGGGTCTGGAAACCTCGTTCGGGTCCTATCGCGGCAGCAATCAGACCATCCAGTCACTGGCGACACTGGCTTTCGATGCGCGGCGCGCGAAGTTCTTTGAAACACAGCTGATCGCGGCCCTGCAGATCGTACAAGCTGGAGATGTTCATCCGAGAATTATGGTTGGCAGCTGGGCCGGGGCGATGGGGCATACGCAGTTCATGCCGACATCATTTTTGGACTATGCGGTTGATTTCGACGCAGATGGTCGACGCGACATCTGGTCGGATGATCCGACCGATGCGCTGGCCTCGACCGCTGCCTATCTTGCGCGGCATGGTTGGATCAAGGGGCAGCCCTGGGGCGTCGAGGTTCGGCTGCCGGAGGGTTTCGACTACCAGCTTGCCCGACGCGATCATAAATTGATGCCATCAGAATGGGCCGAATTGGGTGTCTTGTCCCGGAACGGCAGCGCTGTGCCGGATCATGGCCCAGCATCAATCCTACTGCCTGCTGGGGGGCGTGGGGTCGCCTTGATGATCTTCGACAATTTCAAAGTGATCGAGGCCTACAATGGGGCCGACGCCTATGTGATCGGCATAGGCCATCTGTCCGACAGGCTGGCGGGCAGCACGCCGTTTCAAGCCGGTTGGCCACGCGGTGACAGGGTGCTGAGCTTTACCGAGCGCAAAGAGCTGCAACAGCGCCTGACTCAGGCCGGGTTTGACACGAAGGGCGTTGACGGTCGCACGGGGCCGAACACGATCAATGCCGTCCGCGCCTTCCAACTGGCGCAGGGATTGGTGCCGGATGGCTATCCGTCGCTCAGTTTGTTGGAACGGATGCGTTGAAGGATCGGGTGGCCTGTCCGGGGCCGCCCGATCGCTCAGGATACGATAGTCAGACGGGGCTAGTTTTGCGACGCTACAGAAGCGCGACTTCCAAATCATATCCTGCTTGGTAGTCCGGGGCTCCATTCTCAACCCGCCAAAGGCAGTAGGTTGCCATGCGCCAAGCATACCATGGTCGCAGTGCCTCGTAGCGTTGAGTGATATCCGGATCTCCGTATGCAATAAGAAAGCGGTTTGTTTCAGCTTCTGTCAAAGTTTGTCCACGATAAATCTGCTGCATCGCGGGGGACAGAAACATTGCCAGATCCTCGCTAGGGTCACCCAACGCGGGACACTGCCAGTCGATCAGGGTCAACCCGTTTTTGGTCTGCAAGATGTTACCAGCGACCGGATCGCCGTGAATCAGGCATCTGCTTGATAGCGGTGGGACTTGGCGCTGAGGTCGCCGATGAAGCAAACGGTTTGCATTCTCAGTCTTGCACAGAGCCAATATCGCTTGCGTGTGCTTGTCCAGATCATCACTGCCATTGCAGCCCAAGGGAACATCCAGCTCGACGGGCCGTAAATGCACCTGCCGCAATAACTGCGCGACGTTTTCGACCCCGTCAGACCACGGCGCGCCCGGGGCATGGTCATAGTAGACCCAGTTTGATCGCCCAAACGAGCCGGTTGCGCGCAGTTTTGGCACGAAGCCGGTGTCACTTAGCGCTTGCAGACAGGCCGCTTCGAGCTTCGCGTCATTGCGAAACAGCGGGTTCTTTTCGTTTGCCCGGTAGAGCTTCAAGACCGTGCCACCGTCATCGGTTCGCACTTTCCAAACCTGATTGGTTCGGCCACCATAAAGGACCTCGTACCGGACATCCGGTTCGACCAGTTTCCGGGCGTGTAGCTGTTCCACAAGATCGGGCGGTGGTTGAATGTGATTGGACAGGAGCTTTACCAGTTCTTCGGGCGAGTCGTACTTCGCCAAGCTTTGGCGCGCTCTGATGATCAGATCAAGCGCCTGTGCGGATTTGTCGGACCGTTTCAACCGCTACTTTGGCCCCACTATTCAGAGTCAGCATGATGGCCCCATCGCCAATCTGCGCCTCAACCACGCGGCTGAATACCGAGGCGGACACGCTGCTCAATCTCTTGCCATCCTTGAAGCTTTCGAGCGTGGCCGAGTACGCACCAGCGGGCAGGGGGCTGCCGGTGTCATCGACACCAGACCAGTCGAATTCTGTCGCGTCGATTGGCACCGTGATGCGGTCGACAATCTCGCCCTGATCGTTCCGTATGACCAGCTCGGCAGCGTCGGCCGTGGCTTCGGCCTGCGCGAATATGGTGATCGGCTGGTTCTCAAACCGAAATGGGGCGGGGACCTGAACATCCATCCCGACCCAACTGCCAAGCTGTTCGAGATTGACGACCCCCAGCGCTTGGGTCAATGCCGACAAAAGTTCATTGGCTTTGACCTGCTGTTCAACCATGGAAAACTGTGCCAGTTGCGATGCGTATTCCGAGGAATCCAGAGGTTCCAGCGGGTCCTGATTGCGCGCCTGCACTGTCAGCAAGCGAAGAAATGTCTCAAAGTCTGAGGTCAACGCCGAGCTTTGCGCGCTATTGGTCGTAACTGAAGTTGGTGTGGTCGCTGAGTTTGTGGGATTGATCATGGTCAGAGTCTCATATCAAGGCCCCGATCGGGGTCGATCCGTATAGGGCGTACCGTGGTTTCTACACCGCCGGTCGCTTCACTGGTGTTTGAAGTCTGCTCAAATTCTGGTCGTGCACGCTCAGGCGGTGCGTCGCCGGAGGTTCCGAGATCCAGCGACAGGCCACCATATCCCAACCTTTCGAATTCAGCAGATAAAATCGCGACGTGGCGGCGCATGAGATCGAGCGTCTCGGGCCTTTCGGCCAGAATTACCAGATGCATTCCGTCATCACGTCCGTTGAGCGTGATTGATACACGTCCAAGTTCTTCGGGGTTGAGAGCGATTTCTACTGCGCCTGAGCCGGGTTTCGCGGAAATGACAGCCGCCATCTGACCAGCAATCAACCGTGCCGTTTCGGGCCGTGCAGGCAAAGATGACAAGTAAGAAATGCCGTCACGCTGGATTTGTCCTGCTGCGGTTTCTCTCAAGGCGGACAAATCCTGCGGTTCGGTTTCAATCTCAGGACCAGTCTTATCCGTGACACCGATCAACGTGGGGATGGCGATCTGGGGCGCAGCAATCGTAGCGGATTTAGAAGCCTGCGCCAGCTGCCTGTCGACCAGATCCGGAGCCGCGAGGTTATGCGCCCCGTGCAGAGGATCATGCTTAAGATTTCTGGCAAGCGCCTCCATGACCGATACGACGTTTTTGGGTTGCGGCGCGGTACTTTGTTCGACTTTCACCTCAATTTCGTTGGTAGGCATCAAACGCGGCTCAACGGCCTGTACGCTGACGACAGGCGATGTCTCTGTTGCTGGTTTGGATTGTAATGCTGTGACTTCATTTACTGAATTTGGAGCAACTGAGGTTAACTCAACCTGTGTCTGGTCGCTGATCGCATCAGTTTCGACCTTTGGTTCTATCGATGTCACGTCACTCTCAACGGGCAATGTATACGATTGGGCCAATTCTTCTATCGAGTGATCCTCTGAGGGCGCATTTCCGACCTGAGGCTCTAATACGGGTGCCGAATATTCGGTTTCCGGAAGTTCAGCTGGCGTAGTCTGATCATCTGTTGCGGCGACCATCGCCTCTTGATCTGCAACCGGGTGCTCGGCCTCTTCATTCATCGCGGCTTCAAAGTCGAGGCCGCTTTTGGGATCTCGATCGCTACTTTGCGAGGTGTCCGGTCCGGTTCCACCACGGGGTGTCACTGTCATCAGTGTCAGCGGGTTGGGCATATTGCTGCGACTCCGTTTGTCTGCGCTGCAGCTTGCCTTCAGGAAGTTACGTTTATTTTAACTGCTTTCGCTTCTGATTGCGAAAGTTCGAAGCAATTTTCGGAGAAACCGATGGCGAATCCAATAGCTGCGCCCGGCGCGGGAAATTTAGCTCTGCCGCAAAAGCTCAAGGCGGCGTCTGTCGAGCTTGAGGCCGCTTTCCTGGCTGAGATGCTGAAATCGGCGGGCCTGGGCGAGGCGCGGAGAAGCTTTGGTGGCGGTGCTGGCGAGGACCAGTTCGCCTCGTTCCTCGTGCAACAACAAGCGCAACAGATGGCACGAGCCGGAGGCATCGGCCTGTCTGAAATCCTGTTCAATGCAATGAGGGAGAAATCAGATGGATAATAATCCGATCAGAGCACTTGAAGAGTTGTTGGATACCGAGCGTGCAGCGCTTGTTCAGGGCAATTTGGAGGCTCTGGACCAGTTGACAACTCAAAAAGAAGACCTGATTGGCGCGATCAACGATCTGCGGGTTTTTGAAACCGAAGATCTGGTCCGTATCCAGAATAAGGTTGAGCGGAATCAAGCTCTGCTGAACAGCGCGGCCGAAGGGATTCGTGCGGTGGCCGACCGGATGTCGGAACTGCGTCGGGTACGACAGGAGTTCAGCACTTATGATGCCTCGGGTCAGCGCAATGGCTATGCCGTTCGCGCATGCGCGAAGCTTGAGAAACGGGCTTAGAAGCTGTTTGATTCAAATCCTTGGTTTTGCAAATGCACATCTTAGCACTCCGTTAGTGGATAGCGGTCAAAGGTTGCGGTGCACCTGATCAGCAGGTGGCGCGCAAGCCACAGGGCACGACGCACAGGTCAGAACGACAGAATGCCTACCGCTTGAGGTGGGAAAGCAGCGGCGCGAAACGCGCCCGAACGTAAAGAGGATGACAAACATGTCCAGCATTCTGACGAACAATGGCGCGATGGTCGCGCTGCAAACCCTGAAATCAGTCAACAAGAACCTGGAAATGACCCAGAACGCGATCTCGACCGGTAAGGATGTCGCGACCGCCAAGGACAATTCGGCCGTCTGGGCGATTTCTAAGGTCATGGAGTCGGATGTAAAGGGTTTCAAGGCGATTAAAGACAGCCTTGCTTTGGGTGAATCGACGGTCGCGGTTGCGCGAAACGCGTCGGAAACCGTGACCGACCTGCTGACGCAAATGAAAGAAAAAATCGTCGCGGCGCAGGAAGACAACGTTGATCGTTCCAAGATCAATGATGATGTTGCCGCACTTCGTGGTCAAATCGCATCTGTTGTGGGGGCCGCGCAGTTCAATGGCCTGAACTTGGTTGACGGCACTGCCGGTACCGTCTCCGTCCTGTCGTCGCTGGATCGTGATAACAGCGGCGCGGTGAATGCGTCTTCGATCTCGGTTGCCAGCCAGGACTTGTCTATCGGTGGCTATACCGCGAAGGGTGTCCTTGCCGGTTCGGACAACGCCACGACAGACAATGACGTCGCCGGTTTCACGCTGAACCGCGCAACGGGCACTGGTGACATCGTCATCGACAGTTCCACTGACAACTTTGAAGTTGGCGACAGCGTATCGATCCGGGTCGGTGATCAAGAGGTGTCTTACACCATTCAAACCAGTGATCTGGATCCGTCCGGTACATATGACGAAAACTATACCGATGCGCTGGTTGCTGTTGGCCTCAAGAACCAGATTGATGCGCTTGGCATCACAGGTCTCGCGGCGGATTATGATTCTTCCGGTGCGCCGAACACCATTTCCTTTGCAACCGGTGCTGCTGCTGCGGGTGCTGACGCCGATCAGGATATTTCCATCTCGGCACAATTTACCAACGCGGGTTCGGGCGGGCTCGGCGCGCTGAGCTCGATCGACGTGTCCACGGATGCGGGTGCAGCCTCTGCGCTGGGCACCATTGAATCGCTGATCGATACCTCGATTGACGCGGCCGCAGCATTTGGTTCTGTGCAAGGTCGTATCGAAACTCAGCAGGATTTTGTGTCCAAGCTGACCGACTCGTTTAAATCGGGCATCGGTTCGTTGGTCGACGCTGATATGGAAGAGACTTCGGCCCGTTTGCAAGCGCTGCAGGTTCAGCAACAGCTGGCGACACAGTCGCTGTCGATCGCGAACCAGGCACCACAGTCCATTCTGTCGCTGTTCCGTTAAACCAGAGCTAACCCGGGGCGCGTATGACGCGCCCCGGATCTGATCGCCCCCGAAGGACAATTGGAAGGATTTCAAGTGACCCCGCAAACGCTGGCCCAACGCGCTTATGGACAATCGACTGCACCAACGCGCACCCCTCGGGATACGGAATACGAGGCGATTTCAAGAATTACTCACCGTCTGAAGGCGGCAGCATCCCGCAAGGCAACAGATTTTGGCGGCTTTGTGCATGCCCTACATGAAAACCGACGGTTGTGGAGCGTACTGGCAACGGAAGTTTCGGATACCGATAATGCGTTGCCGAATGAACTCCGCGCCAGGATATTCTATCTGGCCGAGTTTACGGAACACCACAGCAGCCAAGTTCTGGGCAACAAGGCCGAGGTTGAACCCTTGCTTGAGATCAACATGGCCGTCCTGCGCGGGCTGCGTCAAATGAGGGGCAACTGATGGGCGGGCTGGTTCTGAAACTCGCCCCAAAGGAACGTGTTCTAATCAATGGGGTCGTGATCGAAAACGGGGATCGTCGCAGCCGGTTCTCGATCGTGACGCCAGAAGCCAACGTCTTGCGCTTGCGTGACGCGATTCACCCGGAAGAAGCCAATACTCCGGTGCGTCGGGTCTGCTATGCCGCGCAGCTTGTTCTGTCCGGCGACAGCGAACCGGATCAGGCGCGCCAGCAATTGCTGCGTAGAGTCGAAGAGCTGAGTCAGGTCTTTACCGACGCTGATAGCCGGCGCGTGCTGACGGACGCAACCGAGGCCTTGGTGGCCGAGCAATACTACAGATGTCTCAAGTCGCTCCGGTCTTTGCTGCCACGCGAAGAACGTTTGATGGCCTATCAGCAATGACGTTCCAGCCGGTCATACCGACGGGTGGGCTGGTAGGCTGGCGTTTCCTGCAGCGGACCTATGACGCGCAGTTTCAAAGCTATTCGGCGTCCACCGTGAATGAGAGGGAAACGAATTACTTCCTCGACAATGTTAGCAAGGCGCGTTCAGCCGAAGATCTGGTTTCAGATCGACGGTTGTTACAAGTGGCGCTTGGAGCCTTTGGGCTGGAGCAGGATCTGAACAATCGGTTCTTCATTCAGAAAGTCCTGTCTGATGGTACGCAGGCGGATGATGCGCTTTCCAACCGGTTGGCGGACAACCGGTACCGTGAGCTTGCCAACGCGTTCGGTTTCGGTCCGGGGGATGTGCCAAAGACCAATCTGGTCAATGCAATGCGAAAGGTTGCTGACGATAATCTGATAACTCGTTTCGAGGTCTCGGTTGGTGAGCAGGACGAGACCATGCGCATTGCGTTGTATACTCAGCACGCCTTATCTGACATCGCGGAACGAAGCGGAAGTGAAGATAGAAAGTGGTTTGACCTGATGGGTTTGCCACCATTGCGCAAGATGATGGAGACAGCCCTTGGGTTGCCTTCTGCCTTTGCGCAGCTTGATATCGACAAGCAGCTTGAGGTTTTCAAAGACCGATTGCAGCGCATCACAGGCTCTTCTGATTTGTCTCAATTCACTGATGTGCAGGCAGTTGAAAAGTTGACGGATACCTATCTGGCCCGCAGCCAGATTGCCCAGTTACAGAACACGATCTCGCCCGCGCAGACAGCGTTGATATTGCTGGATGGAGGATGATCAGGCGAAGTTGACCTTTATGCATCCAATATGTCGTCTGCAGGGGTACGCATCGCAAAGGACTTGACGGGTTTGGATACATTATGCAATTTCACGGCCCCCAAAGTGACGGCGTGCTGACAACTCGGTTCTATATCTTGTGACACAACGATTCTGTGGCCGATGGATTTCCCATATTCGCCAAGGCGCGCGGCCACATTGGCGGCTTGCCCGATCACCGTGAAATCCAACCGCTCACGTGACCCAACATTGCCATAGGTCACGCGCCCGTAGGCAACGCCGATCGAACAATCGCAGTAATGATCGCTCTCTTCTTTGCGCAGCTCGGCCAGTTTCTCGACGATTTCGACCGCCGATTGCTGTGCATTTGAACGGGCTTGGGCCGGCTTGTCCCCGGCAGGGAACACGGCCAACACAGCATCGCCGATGAATTTCAGAACTTCTCCGTCATGATCGTGCACGATGCCCGACACGGTTTCGAAAAACGAGTTCAGGATCGTAATATAGTCGCTCCGGCCCAGCGTTTCCTCCAGTGTGGTGGAGTTGCGAAGGTCACAGAACATGATCGCGGCATCGATGTCATCACCGTCACCGCGGCGGATTTCGCCACCCAGCACGCGCGCACCCGTGCGCTTGCCCACATAAGTCTCAAGTAGAACCTGTGCGTTTTCGCGTTGCATGAAGACCTCGTAAAAGCGAGCGATAACTGACGAACATTCGAAAACCAGCCCAAGGTTTTCAGTTGTGAATCCGTTGGGGTGATCGCAGGTCATGGTCAGGACATTCGTCCGCCCATCCGAAAAGGGCAGCGGCATGGCAACGTAATCGGTCGCACCTTTGGCGCGCAAATCTTCGATGATCGGAAAGCTGTTATGCGGATTGTCATCATTCAAGCGCTGACGCACCCCGCCCAGCCCATTCGAGACATGGCGCAAGGGGCTGTTGGTAAAGGCCGGGTGGTCGTGGATCTCATAGCTTGGGGTATGCGTCGAAATTTCGGCCGCGTCTTTTTCCCAGATATAGTGTTTGCCCGCGATCAGCGGGTGCAGCGACCAGACCAGAATGCTGAGGCGCTGAATAGCGATGCCGTGTTCCAGCATCTTCTCGGCCAGCGCTTTGGTAAAGCCGTCGGGGGTGTCGACCTCGGACGCACCGCGCATTAGCCAGTCGATCAAAGGCCCGCTGATATTGCCGTCATCGGGTTGCCGCAGCGTATTGTCGCCAAGGTCGATCCGCGTTGCGGTGTTGGGCATGAAACCGATATGGCCCTGAATAGCCTTGCTTTCGGGCAGGGCGTCCTCATAGGCCCAGATTGAGTTGGTCAGCCGTTCTTCGGGCAGGCTGATGTCGTGATAGGTCGCGGTGCCCTTGAAGGGGCAGAAGGTCTGCAGCTCGGTTTCGGGGCCCAGCTCCACACACAGATCTTCGCGTGGCACATAGATTGCCGGCGGCAGCCGCGTTTCATACATGACCTTGGCGTTGCGGCTTTCGGCCAGAAGGGTTTCACCGCGATAGATTGCAATCCGCCCGCGCAGGGGTTCGACGGAAATCCCATAGCCTTTGGTATTCGGAGTGGCGTGGACGTTCATCTGTAACCTCCCTTGACCAGCCCTTATAGGATGGGTCCTAACAGGCACATTGCCAAGGGGAGGGCGAGAGTTTTTCCGGAGGGTCGCGGCCTAGACCATCTGAATGACGTCTTTTTCAATCGACAGCATGTAGCCTTTCTTGGCGATATTTTTCACCAGAAGCTCACTTACCATTTGATTGCCCAGGGCATCCCGCAGGCGTTTGATCCTGGTGGCGCCTGCCGCTTCATCGCAATCGGAGGCATCCTTGCCCGAGATCATCGCCTCGATCTGCACACCGGACAGAACCTCGTCATCCAACCGGGATTCGGCCAGCACCGACAGGGTTTCCATCGCGGCTGGCGTCAGTTTGAAATCCATGTTGTTGAGGTAGACCGTATTTTCCTCGCGGCTGATCAGGAGTGAGGTCACCTGAATCCCGGTACGCTCGATCTGCGCCATGCGGCGATTGAACAGGACCAGCATTACCAAAAAGACCAATGCCGCGATCAGCATGGCGCTGGCAAAGACCAGCAGTACGAAGATCACCATGCGATAACTGGACAGCGTGTCCGCAAAAGCAGTGCCGGACTGTGCCAGAATTTCAAGCAGTCGGATTTCTGATTGCGAGGTAAGGTCGGCCTCGACAAACAAACGCTCAACCCTTGCGTTGAAGGCATTCGCGTCGGGCAGCGTCCAGAACAGGAATACCGCAGCCGTTACGAGGATCGCAACGATCGCTGCAATCCCCAGCCCAACCAACCGAACCCCCGAACGACGCGCTTCAGTAACGGAGATAGAATTTTCCGGCATTGGCCTTCCTTTGATCCAACCCATCCGCCTCGAACACGGACATGACGTTTAGCAGGGTCCAGCCATTCGACTTCAGCCGTTTTGCGACTTCTTTCTGGGCCGATCCCTTTTTGCAGCTTGAGACCTGCATAACGCCATAGTGCAGCCGCAAGGGATCATCCTGCTTGGCTTTGTAATCGGCATAACAATCTGCCGCTGTGGCCTGCGACCCAACCGATATCAGAGCCGTCAGAACCAAAGAAGAGAGGATCTGTTTCATGGGCTGCATCCTGCGCACGAGTTGTGCGGATATTCAATAACTCAAGGGGTTTGGAGGCCTGATATTGGATAACAACTTGCCGTTATTGCTTGTCTGGACGGGGCGGTCGCAGTGTCGATGCATCAAATACGCGGTCCGATATGGGCCTGCCCCAATATCCGAAAGGACATGAAACATGCACCGGAAGTTTATCGCTCTGATTATTGCCACAGCCATCGCCATTACAGGAGTCTCTGTTTCACAGGCGCGCGCTGCTGATACTCGGGATATCCTCGGCGGGTTGGCGGCGCTCGCCATTCTGGGTGCGGCAGTGAATTACTATCAGGATGAAAAGCGCGAGGAAGAAGAGCGCCGCAAGAAACATAAGCGCAAGAAGGCTTCCAAGAAGAAAAAGCCCCATGTGCGCCCGCTGCCTGATCGTGTCGCGCGCTATAATCTGCCACAGCGCTGCCTGCGCACGTTCAATGCCTATTCGAAAAAACATCCGTTGCTTGGGCCGAACTGCCTCAAGAAACACTACAAATATGCAGATAGCCTGCCCCACCAGTGCAAGGTTGGTTTCTGGAATGGTAAAAAGGTAAAACGGGCATACGAACCCGCTTGCCTGCGCCAGAAAGGATACCGCGTCTTTTACTAGTAACCGGTTTCGAGCAGGAGTGGCGCCAAAGAAGCGTCACGCTGGGAGAGGGTGGCGCAAGCTGCCCTCTTCTTTTTTCTTGCGTCTGCCTTTGAAACGCGATTTGCCACAGGCATGTCGACACCTGATTTTGCACTTGAACAAGCCTTGCTGGCACACGGCTATCTCAGAATTGCCGGTGTGGACGAGGTTGGACGCGGGCCATTAGCTGGCCCTGTCGTTGCCGCTGCGGTGGTTTTGAACCCGGAGGATATTCCCGCAGGGCTGAACGACTCTAAAAAGCTGACTGCCAAGCGCCGCGGCGCACTTGAGGTTGTGCTGCGCGAACGGGCGGATGTGGCCATTGCCGAAGCCTCAGTCGCTGAGATCGACGCGCACAACATCCTACGCGCCTCGCATCTGGCGATGGAGCGCGCGGTGGCGCAGCTGGATCCGGCGCCGGATTTCCTGCTGATTGATGGAAATCTGATTCCGCTCGGATTGGAAATTCCGTCTGAGGCGGTGGTGAAGGGGGATGCACGGTCGGTGTCGATTGCGGCGGCCTCGATCCTTGCCAAGAACTGGCGCGATCGGTTGATGGTGGATTTGGCGCAACAGCACCCGGGCTATGGCTGGGAGGCAAATGCCGGATATCCGACAAAACAGCACCGCGAGGCGCTGCGAAATCTCGGCGTGACCCCACACCATAGACGTTCCTTCAAACCTGTCCACAATATCTTGTATCAAGAGTAAATCGTAAGTCGCTGATTCAAAAAAGAAATTGACGGCGAATCATCTTTGACTCATCCTTGTCTCAACCAAATGAGCGCAAAAGCGCCGTGGAACTGAGGCAGTGATATGACCACAATCAAGACGAAGGGCGCAACCGCGCTCCCTTTAAACACGATCCTATCCGGGGACTGCATCGAGATGATGAACAGTCTGCCCGAGGCGTCGGTTGACCTGATTTTTGCGGACCCGCCGTATAATCTGCAGCTGAAAGGTCAGCTGCATCGGCCCGATAACTCTCAGGTGGATGCGGTCGATGATCACTGGGATCAATTCTCCAGTTTTGGAGCCTATGACCAGTTCACGCGCGAATGGTTGAAGGCAGCGCATCGTCTGCTGAAACCCAACGGTGCGATCTGGGTGATCGGGTCTTATCACAACATCTTCCGCGTCGGATCGGCTTTGCAGGATGCCGGGTACTGGATTCTGAACGACGTGGTGTGGCGCAAGTCGAATCCGATGCCGAACTTCCGCGGCAAGCGATTCACCAACGCGCATGAGACGATGATCTGGGCCTCCAAGCGGGAAGGCGCGAAATACACCTTCAACTATGAGGCGCTGAAAGCGCTGAACGAAGGCGTGCAGATGCGCAGTGACTGGGTTCTGCCGATCTGCACCGGGCATGAACGCCTGAAGGACGAAAACGGAGACAAGGCACATCCGACGCAGAAACCGGAATCCCTGCTGCATCGCGTGCTGATTGGTTCGACCAATCCGGGTGACGTGGTGCTGGACCCATTCTTCGGCACTGGTACCACCGGAGCTGTCGCCAAGATGCTGGGACGTGAATTCATCGGAATAGAGCGTGAGGAAAGCTATCGCAAGGTGGCCGAGAAGCGTATCGCCAAGGTCCGTAAATTTGACCGCGAGGCGTTGGAGGTCAGCGCCAGCAAACGCGCCGAGCCGCGCGTGCCCTTCGGCCAGTTGGTTGAACGCGGCATGCTGCGCCCGGGTGAAGAGCTCTATTCCATGAACCAGCGACATAAGGCCAAGGTTCGGGCTGACGGTACGCTGGTGGGCGACAACGTCAAAGGTTCGATCCACCAGGTCGGGGCGCATCTGGAAAATGCGCCGTCTTGCAACGGCTGGACCTATTGGTGTTTCAAACGTGATGGCAAGACGGTTCCGATTGATGTTCTGCGTCAGCAGATCCGGGCCGAGATGCACAACTGATATTGCAAATACCGCCGGTGCCTGTGGCCTGACACAAGGCACTAAGCCTTGCCCCGCCGAAGCTACGGCGGGGTCTTTTGTTTTCTCATAAACAGTGGTTGCATGGGGCAGCCTCTATACGTCGCAAGAAAGATCACGGCCATGACCGAGACCACCGTGCGCAGACCTCGCAGCCTGTTTTTCACGCAACCCGACACGTTCGATCTGAACAACAAATACACCGAAGCCACCCTCGAACGACACAAGCGCGAGGGACTGGAACTGGCCGTGCGTGCCCGCTGGGTGGCGATGGGGCTTACGGGGCTGCTGCTGATCTACCTCAATCCGCAATGGGAGGTGATGTGGTATCATTTCATCCTGCTGCTGATCTGCGCCAATGGCTGGCTGATCCAGCGCGCAGGTCGGGTCGGGCAATCCCGGACCGAGTTGCTTTTGATCTTCGTGGACCTGCTGATCATGACGCTGGGCATGATCATTCCCAACCCGTTCAGCGATGATGTGCGGCCTTTGGCGATGCAGTACCGGTTCGATAATTTTCAGTATTTCTTCATCATCCTGGCCGCAGGCACGTTGGCCTATTCCTGGCGCACGGTGATCGCCATTGGAACCTGGACCGCGGGAATGTGGACGGCGGGCTGGATCATCGCCTGGTGGGTGGCAACGCCAATTCCGGGAATCAGCGAGAGGGTGGCAGAAGCGTTGTCGGGCTATCCGGATGTGGCCGAGTTCATGGACCCGAACAGTTTCATGCCGACCATGCGCATCCAGCAGGTAATCGTGTTCGTCATGGTTGCCGTCACGCTCGGTATCTCGATGCGTCGCCTCAATCGCTTATTGATGAGCAATGCCGGGTTAGAGCGTGAGCGGGCCAATCTGTCGCGTTATTTCTCGCCCAATGTTGTGGATGAGCTGAGCCAGAACGATGAGCCTTTGAAACAGATCCGCAAGGAAGATGTGGCGGTTCTGTTCATCGATATCGTCGGATTTACCAAATACGCGGCGGGGCGTGATCCTTACGAGGTGATCGAGGTCTTGCGCGGCTTTCACGCACGGATGGAGACTGAGGTGTTCCGCCATCACGGAACGCTGGACAAGTATCTGGGGGACGGGTTGATGGCGACTTTTGGCACGCCGGTGCCAACGCCCTTGGATGCGAGCAACGCGCTGGGCTGTGCGCGTGCGATGGTTGGGGTGATCGACCGCTGGAACATGGATCGCCGTCGGGCCGGAGAACCGGAAATCCATGTTGGGATCGGAGTGCACTTTGGCTCTGTGGTTTTAGGGGACATTGGCGCAAACCGTCTGGAATTTGCGGTGATCGGAGATGCGGTGAATGTCGCCGCCAAGCTTGAGGCGCTGACCCGCGATTTCCATGCCCGTATCATTGTGAGTGATGCCGTGCGGGCACGGGTTGCGGAAGAAAATCCCTCCGCTCTGGACGCCATGGCCGGCTTTGAAGCCAAGCCACGGCAAGCCGTACGCGGGGTTGAGGCGCCGATGGATATCTGGGTGATGGCAGACTGAGGTCCTCCCGCCCATCAGCGCAGCATCGCAGATGCAGCTCTGACGGTTGGGTCGGGCAGCGCGCGGGCGCGCGCTGTGGTCACGCCCCGGGTCTGGGGTTTTGAGCTTTGTTGTAGGGCAGCCAGTTGGTGATCTCGGGATAGTATTGCCGTCGCCATGCTCGCACGCGGGGGTTCATAACCCGACGCCAGAGGGGCGGGATCATCGCGGTCACGGTCATTACCGGATAGCCATAGGGCAATTGTGGTGCGGTATCCTGTGAATGGTGCTGCAGCAGCGGGAACCGACGATTGGGCTTGTAGTGGTGATCCGAGTGGCGCTGCAGATTGATCAGCAGCCAGTTCGATGCCTTCTGCGAGGCATTCCAGGAATGGCAGGGCCGGACGTGTTCGTATTTACCATCGCCGAGGTATTTGCGGGTCAGGCCGTAGTGCTCGACATAGTTGACCAGTTCGAGTTGCCAGATTGCGGTTCCGGCCTGCAGCAGGAACAAGGCCACGCCGGACCAGCCTCCGACCAACAGGGCCAGAAACAGCATCGCGCCCTGCAACACCCAGTAGCGCCAGAACGGGTTGGCGCGATCACTCCACGGGCGGTCCTTGCGGGCCAGCTTTTCGCGCTCGGTGCGGAAGGCTGAGATCAAGCTTTGACGCAGCACGCGAGGGTAGAAGCGGTGGAACCCTTCGTTATAGAGGGCTGTTACCGGGTCACGTGGGGTGGCGACATAGCGGTGATGGACCAGAAGGTGTTCGGACCTGAAATGGGAATAAAGCACCATGGCCAGAAGGATATCGCCCAGCCAGCGTTCAAGGCGGCCTTTCTGATGCATCAGCTCATGGCTGTAGTTGATCCCGATCGTGCCTGAAATCACGCCCATACCAAAGAAAACGCCGATCTTTTCCAGCGTCGACAGGTCCGCGCGGGTCACGTACCAGATCAGGCCAAACAACGTCAGGAACTGTATCGGAGCCCAAAGCTTGGTCAGCAGGATGTACCAGCGTAACCCGGTTTCGGGCGTGTCAGGGTCGGCGTTTTCGAGGTTCAGCCCGGTCAACTGATCGAGCACGGCAAAGGCCCACCAAGTTGAGAGCGGGACCAGAAGAACCCACCAGCCTCCCGCCAGTGTCGTGGCCCAGATCAGCGGGATCAACAGGATCGAGATCCAGTAGGGAAGGGCGGATTGCCAGCGGGACAGGGTGTCTGGTGCGATCATTTTGGCGCTCGGGTCTGTTGCCTTCACCTAGCCATGTTTGCGTTAGATTCACAACGCGCTATTGGCCGCGCCAGAGCGCATGGGCCTTGCGCATCACCGTTGGTAGATCACTGGGGCGGAAGGCGTGCTTGTCGATCAGGATCAGATCGCCGGTTGGCGCGCCTTCGGGCAAATCAGCGATCCAGACGCGCAGGATCAGGTGAAAATGGGTAAAGGTGTGGCGCACTTCGCCCGGCAGGACTTGCCAGTCGGCGGGGAACGGAGGGGCCTCGGGCGGGGCCTCCGACCATTCCGATCCGGGCCAGCCGAGCATGCCGCCCAGCAGGCCTTTGTCGGGGCGCCGCTCCAGTAGGAGGGCTTGGCTCGCGTCTTGCGCGATATAGATATGCCCGTGGCGCGTGGGTTTGGGCTGTTTTGGTGTCTTGCGCGGAAGCTCGGCCTGAGTACCAGCGATCCGCGCCTGGCAGGGATTACGCAAAGGACAGATGCCGCAAGCGGGTGATTTGGGTCTGCAGATGGTGGCCCCCAAATCCATCACCGCCTGGGCGTAGTCTCCTGGGCGGAGGGTTGGGGTCAGCGCTGTGGCTTTCTCTTTCAGCACAAGTTTGGACCCCGGCAATGGGTCGTGAATATCGAAAAATCGCGCCATGACCCGTTCGACGTTGCCGTCCAGCACTGTCTCGGGCTGATCAAAGGCAATGGCCGAGATCGCGGCAGCGGTATAGGGGCCGATACCGGGCAGTTTCAGCAGAGCCTCATAAGTGTCGGGGAACCGCCCCCCATGATCCTGCGCCACGACGCGCGCGCATTTCAGCAGGTTGCGGGCGCGGGCGTAATAGCCCAGCCCAGCCCATTCCGCCATCACCTGATCATCCGGGGCCGCAGCCAGGGCCTGCACGTTTGGCCAGCGCGTGGTGAACCGCATGAAATAGTCACGCACCGCAGCGACCGTCGTTTGCTGCAGCATCACTTCGGACAGCCAGACTTGGTAAGGATCGGGCTGCACGCCGTCAGCGCGCTGAGCAGGACCCACACGCCAGGGCATTTCGCGGGCATGGCGGTCATACCAGTCCAACAACGCGGCGCTCACGGTGAATTCAGTGGAATCACGCAAGTTTTATTCATCTCCCTGTCGGGTTTTGCTGGCACCCGGTTTCCTGCCCATTACAATAGCGGCACAGGAGTTGGAAACCAGATGCAGCGCAAACGGTCCACGACCCGCGGGTTCAAACGCACCGCGACTTTGCTGAACGACCAGATCAGGCGCGCCGGTGAGAGCCGGGGCTTTGCTGTGTCGCGTCTGTTGACCCACTGGGCCGAGATTGTCGGGCAGGATATCGCCTCGATCGCTCAGCCGGTGAAGGTGGGATATGCCAAAGGTGGGTTCGGAGCTACTTTGACGGTCCTGACCACCGGGCCACAGGCTGCGATGCTGGACATGCAGCGCGAACAGCTGCGCGACAAGGTGAACGCGGTCTATGGCTTCAACGCGATCAGCCGCGTGCGCATCACCCAGACCGCTCCGACCGGATTTGCTGAGGGGCAGGCCAGTTTCGATCACAAACCGAAGGTGGTAAAACCCACGATTTCTAAGGAGATTGCCGCCGAGGCGGACAAAGTGTCACGCGATGTAAATGATGAAGATTTGCGTGCGGCCCTTGAACGTCTCGGTCGCAACGTTTTATCCAGACAGAAACACTAAGAAAGGGCTTAGCATGAGCCGTATTGCAACCGTAATCTGTGCGGCCGTCGCCGTCGCCGCTGGCGGCTATTGGCTGTCGCTCTCGAATTCATCGACCCCAGCTTATCCTTTGGTCAGCGCGGCCGAGGCGCAGGAGGCTGATCTGGATACATCGACCGTCGTCGAGATGGTGCAGGGCGCCGAAGATGCGCCGGTCGAGATCATCGAATATGCCTCCTATACCTGCCCGCATTGCGCGAACTTCCACCAAGGTGCCTATAAGCAGCTCAAGAAGGATTTCATCGATACCGGCAAGGTGAAGTTCATCTATCGCGAGGTTTACTTTGACCGCTATGGTCTCTGGGCCTCGATGGTTGCGCGCTGCGCGGGGCCCGAGAAATTCTTTGGCATCACCGATCTGATCTATGAAGGTCAGTCCGAATGGACCCGTGCCGGTGGTCCGGCCGAGATTGTGGACGAACTGCGCAAGATTGGTCGTCTGGCCGGTATCGACAATGACCAGCTTGAGGCCTGCCTGCAGGATGGCACCCGCGCCCAGACCCTTGTGGCTTGGTATCAGGAGAACGCCGAACGCGACGGCATTCAGGCGACCCCGTCTTTCGTGGTGAACGGCAAGCAGGTCGACAACCAGTCTTACGACGAATTCAAAAAGCTGATCGAAGACGAACTCGGCAGCTAAATCTCAACAGGCCAGCTCGCTAGGGGCTGGCCTGTCATTCAGGGTGACGGGGCGACCTGCGCCAACATCTCTTTGATCTTTTCATCCTCATCAATCTGTAATCGCACCGGCAGCGTTAGTACCTTGTTGCGGAACGAGGCTGGAAGGCGAACAGCGTCTTTTTCAGTGGTCACCAGCTGGGCGCCCAGAGCGCGGGATTCATTTTCGAGCCGTGTCATCAGGGCAGCGGTCAGTGGCTGGTGGTCATCCAGCGCTTCAGTTCGCAACAGCCGGGCACCTTGCTGGCGTAAGGTGGCAAAGAACTTCTCCGGATGGCCGATGCCAGCGAAGGCCAGAACAGGTGTTTCTGCCCAATCCATCCCGGTTTGCAGCGGGCACACCTCACCTCTGGCATGAGGAACGGTCAACGCCGGACCCCAGCGCTTGGAAAACGAGGCCTGCGCATCGTCAGCACCCAGAGACAATACGAGATCGGCGCGTTTCAGGCCGACGGCGACGGGCTCTCGCAGTGGGCCAGCAGGCAAGCATAGACCGTTGCCGAAGCCCCGCTCGGCATCGACGACAATGACCGAGAAATCCTTGGCGACTGCAGGATTCTGAAACCCGTCATCCAACACAATGGCCGTCGCGCCGTCCTCTGCGGCGGCCTGTGCCCCAGCGGCGCGATCCTTGGCGACCCAGACATCGGCGAAGGCGGCCAGCAGCAGGGGTTCATCCCCGACCTGCGCAGCGCTGTGCTTGCGTGGTTCAACTTTGACCGGCCCTTCCAAAGATCCGCCATGGCCACGTGTGACCACATGCGGCTGGTGCCATTTGTCGCGCAGACGTTCGAGCATCCAGATTACCGTCGGGGTCTTGCCGGTACCGCCCGCGTTGAGATTGCCGATACAGATGACTGGAACGCCGGGCTTGAAGCCGGGTTCCTTTGCAACTCTTCGAGCAGTAGTTGCGGCGTAGAGATGACCGAGCGGGGCCAGCAGCCGGGCACGCACGTCAAGCTGATCGGGGGAAGTGTTCCAGAATTCAGGAGCGCGCATCTTCAGCCCTCCGTCGATCCAGCGTGTCCTGAACCAGATCAATCAGATGGTCAGCCTGCGGCGCCCCTTCGGTTACC
Organism: Ruegeria sp. BE3; assembly: GCF_056538865.1. NCBI lineage: Bacteria > Pseudomonadati > Pseudomonadota > Alphaproteobacteria > Rhodobacterales > Roseobacteraceae > Ruegeria > Ruegeria sp. BE3. The sequence continues at coordinate 54,721 of NZ_JBQFTW010000007.1, forward strand.
ATCTGCCATCCCGCCAGCGCCATGTCGGCGGTGCGGTCCGGGGCCAGCAGCTCCACGACACCATCCCCCAGTTCGGTTGCGGATTTGATCGTCATCGCTGCACCGACCTGGTCGAGCCGATCATAGATATTACGATGCTTGCTCACATGGGGACCATGGATAACGGCCGATCCCAATGCAACAGCGATCAACGGGTCGCATCCGCCTGCACTGCGTTCCAGCGAGTTTCCCATGAATGTGACGGCCGAGACGCGGTGCCATAGCCCAAGATCTTCGGGCGCGGCAGAAAGAATGACTTGCGTTGTATCCTCGATCGGATGGCCCTCATCCCAATTGGCGCAGCGCAAATCCATCGCTTCAAGCCGTTTATACAGCGGAGTTGCCTCGAACATGTCGGCCACATGCAGCACAAGCGCCAATCGCGGCAGCATACGCAACGCCTGCCGGTGGGCGCTCAGGACCGATATGAATTCTTTGTCCTGAACCCATGCAGCCAGCCAGACGGGTCGTCCGGCCAATGCATGGTTGGTTTCGATCAACTCATCTTCGGGCCAAGGATGCGGGTTCGGGCTGATATGCAAGGATGGAGCGACAGAGATTTTGGTCGAGTCGATGCCAAGGCGACGGATTTGGCGGGCGATCTCATCGCTTGGGGCAAGGATCGAATCGAAGCAATCCAAGGTGTAACGCTTGATATCCGGCAGCCATCGCCCACCCCGCGCAGTTTTTACGTCAACTGACGCTTCAAGCAGGATCAGGGGTGTGGCCTGTTCTTGCGCGCGGCTGATGAGATTGGGTAATAGCCCACCCCCGAACCACAAGGCCATGTCCGGTTGCCAGTGATCGAGAAAAGTCCGCGCGGCCCCAGCCTGGTCGGGGGGCAAACAGACGATCGGAAAGCTGCAGCCTTTCCACTCGGACAGGTCAGCCTCGGCGGGGGCGGTCATCAGTATCGACAATCCTGGCCGTGCAGACAGCAGGCGACGGCACAGGTCATCGACGGCGCGCAACCGGTCGGGTGTGCTGACATGGACCCAAAGCAACTCACCTTCGGGGCGGGGCGTGTCAGCGTACCCGCCGCTTTGTGGAACGCCCCAGGACAGTACCCGATAGGCTGCAAGGCTGAGAGATCCGGGCTTGCTCATGGAGCGATCCCGGTGCCGCTGGGATCAAGCCGGTCATGAAGTCCTGCATGCAAAGCGGGTCCGGCGGCGACTACACCGTTAAGGCGCGGATGAGCATTGTTAAAGCGCAGAGGCTGGCCAATGCGATCAGTACATAACCCACCCGCTTCGCGCAGGATCAGGTCTCCTGCAGCTATGTCCCATTCCCAACTGGGGCGAAGTGTCAGCATCCCGTCGAACCGCCCTTGTGCCACCAGCGCCATGCGATAGGCCAGTGAGGGGCGATAGACACGTTTGAACGCGGGGGCCGAGCCTGACAACCAGTGGCGCGCGTCTAGATTGGGTTTTGCAGCCAGAATCTCGGCCTCAGGCAGGCGGGTCCGGCCTGAGACGCGGATCGTTGCACCATTCAGCGTTGCCCCCTGCCCACGCGATGCCGCATAAAGCAGGTCGCGCATAGGAAGGTAGATGACAGCTGCAATCACGTCTCCTTGCTCTGCAATGGCCAGAGAATGCGCCCAGGTGCGCGAACCTTCGGCAAAGCTGCGGGTGCCATCGATCGGGTCGATGATGAACGCACGATCACGACTCAGGCGGTCGGCGGAGTCTTCGGTCTCTTCGCTGAGCCAGCCATAATCGGGCCGGGCGGCCTGCAAATCACGCTCGAGCATGGCGTTGACGGCAAGATCGGCCTCGGTCACCGGACCCGCGCCGTCGGGTTTGTCCCAACGCTGTGCCTGCGGCCCGGTAAAACGGGTGGCGATCTTTCCAGCTTCAAGAGCGGCATCAATCAACAAAGACAGGTCAGTTGCCGGCAAGTGTCATCCCTTCGATCAGCAACGACGGTACCACGCGCGACAGGTAAGGCCGCGCGTCATTGGCCGGAACGATCCGCATCAGCATGTCCCGCAGGTTGCCCGCGATGGTGCATTCGTTGACCGGGTGCGTGATCTCACCGTTTTCCACCCAAAAGCCTGAGGCCCCACGTGAATAGTCGCCGGTATTGGGGTTGATGGTCGACCCGATCATCGAGGTTACCAGCAATCCCGTCCCCATGTCGCGCAGCAGATCAGTGCGGCTGCGCTCGCCTTGCGTCAGGCTGAGGTTCCAGTTGCTGGGAGACGGAGGGCCCGACACGCCGCGCGCAGCGTTCCCGGTTGAGGTCATGTCCAGTTTGCGGGCGCTGGCCAGGTCCAGCGTCCAGCCGGTCAAAACACCATCTTCCACGATGGCCCGGCGTTGTGTCGCCAAACCTTCGGCATCAAACGGGCGCGAGCCCGAGATGCGCGGGCGATGTGGGTCTTCGATCAGGGACAGATGCTCGGGCAGAACCTGCTCGCCAAGGCTTTCTTTCAGCCACGAGGCTCCGCGCGCGATGGCTGCGCCGTTGCTGGCGGCCAGCAAGTGACCGATCAGTGAGGACGAGATACGTTCATCAAACAGAACCGGAAAGCTGCCGGTCTGCGGTTTGCGCGCGCCCATAAGGGAAACGGCACGTTCACCGGCCATGCGGCCAATCTCGGACGGGCTGCGAAGGTCAGACTGAAAGCTTCGGCTATCACCGTCATAGTCACGCTCCATCCCGGTGCCTTCACCGGAAATCGCAACGCAGGAGGTTGAGCGGCTACTGCGTGCATAGCCGCCGGAAAACCCATTGGTCGCGGCAAGGTGGACACGATGGGTGCCATAAGCCGCTGCCGCATCCGAAACTTGTGTGACCCCATCCACCTCAAGCGCCGCAGCCTCGGCGGCCAGTGCATCCTGCATCAGCGAATCGGCGCTGGGTTCGGGCGTCGGGTCGAACAGCTCAAACGCGTCCATGTTCCAATCGCTGATCAACTGATCCGGATCAGCGAGGCCGGTAAACGGGTCCTCGGGCGCTTCGCGAGCCATGGCGACCGCACGTTCGGCCATCGCGGTCAGCGTGTCGGGGCGACTGTCAGAGCTGGAGACAATTGCCTGGCGCTTGCCTAGGAAGACGCGCAGCCCCAGATCCGTGGCCTCGGACCTCTCTGCATGTTCCAGCGCACCGCTGCGGACCTCGACCGATACGGATGAGCCATCGATAACAATGGCATCCGCCGCCTCGGCCCCCGCTTTGCGCGCCGCATCCAGCAAATCGTGGCTGATGTCTTGAGGTGTTCTGTTCATGAAGCCTCCGGGGTCTTGATGTCTTGGACCTAGCCTCGGAGCGTGCGTCCCGCAAGGCCTGCGATCCATTTGCGCCGCCTGCCTTGGGTGGGACAGGCCGCCCTTGCGGCTTGTCCCGAAGTTTCTGCTACTTGATCCTCTGGCCGTTCGCCAGGATCTGGCCGTCCTCGGTAAACTCGATTGTCGAGTTCAGCGTATCGGGTTCCTCACCCGGAACCGCCATCAGACCCATCATCATCCGCGCGCCGAGTGCATCGTTTTCGGACACAAAACCCATACCGATCAGCGTATCGAGCAGCGCATTGGCTCCGACGAGTTTCAGATTGGCGACACCCGACGGGGCAGGCATGCCATCAAAAGCCTCAGTGTTCGAGTTGTCGAACTTGAAGTCGCCATCGCCCGTAAGCTCGGCACCGACCAGTGAGACCAGCAATTCGTTGATCTTCAGCGAATGCAGTTCACCCGGTGCTACTTCCGAGGTCTCAAGCGCTTCGACTGCTTCCGGGTCCATGAAATCGACGAGCACTTTGGCGGTGCCGGTCGTATCCAGCGCAATCGTGGCCGGGTCACGGGGCAGGGCGCCTGCGGGGTCGAAGAGGCTCCACAACACGTCGGACATTGTGAAATCGGTCAGGTTCAGGCCAAACCCAAAGGGCTGGATTTCTTCCGAGGCCGCAACCGGAATCTCAAGCTTCAGCCCGGCATTGGCCATCGCGATCTCGATCGGGAAGGGCAGATCAGCCGTGGTTACCGCCAGTTTGGTGCTGTTTTGCACAAGGTCGTACACCAGGCGCTGGGCATCAATGCTGCCGGTGAATTCGCCGCCCTCGGAACTGCTGCTCAGCGAAAATGCTTCACCCTCGGCGGTTCCGGCCATTTCGGTGCTGCCTGAGCCATAGGTAAATGTACCGGATGCCGCAAATCCGGCTCCATACAGATCCTGCACGTTGGTCACATCAAACCCCGCCGGGATTGTTGTATCACCTTCAAATGCCAGATCGTCCAGCTTGCCGCTGATCCGACCGTCGTCGTCACTGTCAGGTTCGTCGAAGGCCACGTCATAAGACATGGTGCTTGCGGTGAACTTCTGCGCGATATCGCGCATTTCGCCGATTTTCATCAGCGAAGAGCCCGCAACCTCGTTCATCGTAAAGTTCAGGCCCAGCACGTCTTGCGATACGGCTTCCTCGCCGAATTTCATCGAATCCAGTGCCAGCGTCAGGCTGTTTGCCGTGTAGTCATAGGTCATCTCTTCCGGGGTGCCAGAGACGACCATATTCAGCGCGTCCTGCGTATAAAGCAGATCGGCTGAAAATGCTTCTCCGTCGGATTCGCCCGAGATCGACACTGGGAAGCTGTCGGGGAAATCGATATTGACGGTTCCATCGCCGTTTTCGATCAGGGTCATTTCAGGGATGACCATGTTGAACTGCCCATCGGTCTCAGGCAGGGCCATGGCCATGGTCATGTTTGCGATCGTGGTGACGTCGCCAGATGTGCTCTGGTCGCCTGTCACTTCATAGCCCATGCCGCCCAGATAGGCCTGCCAGTCGGCCCAGACATCATTGGCGGTGATTTCTGCAAACGCGCCCTGAGTTGCAACGGCATAAGCCAGCGCTGCGCCGCAGCTCCGGCGAAGGAAAACAGTCATAAGAGAACCCTTCTTGATCAATTTTGCCGGCATCGTCGTGCCTGTCGCGGTCAGCGTCAAGGGGCAAGGGGTGGACCAGTTCCCCATTTCCGCTGTACGACTTTACACAATTTCAAATGCAGGGATTTAAACGATGCAAATGCAAGGGAAAACCGTACTGATAACGGGGGCCAGCCGAGGTATCGGTGCCGAAGCCGGGCGCGTTTTTGCCGCAGCCGGGGCCAATGTGGTGCTGGTGGCGCGCAGCCGTGATCAGATTGAGGCACTGGCTGCCGCACTTGGCGATAACGTGATCGCGTTGGCCTGCGATGTCAGTGACTTTGCGCAGGTTGAACAGGTGGTGGCCGATTGCGTGGATCGGTTTGGATCGCTGGATGTTCTGGTCGGGAATGCCGGGGTGATCGATCCGATCTTTCATATGTCCAACGCAGATGTTTCCGCTTGGAGCTCGGCAATCGATATCAATCTCAAAGGTGTTTTCTACGGCATGCGCGCCGCCCTGCCCATCATGCGCGCCGCGGGTGGGGGCACGGTGCTGACGGTCTCGTCCGGTGCTGCGTCGAACCCGGTTGAGGCCTGGAGCCACTACTGCGCATCGAAAGCCGGTGCGAAGATGCTGACCGAGTGTTTGCATCTGGAGGAGGCGCATCATGGTATCCGTGCCATGGGTTTGTCGCCGGGCACCGTGGCCACCGACATGCAGCGGGTGATCAAGGCCAGTGGTATCAACCCGGTCAGCCAGCTGGATTGGGACGATCATATCCCGGCTGACTGGCCCGCGCGGGCGATGCTGTGGATGTGCTCATCGGATGCGGATGAATTCCGGGGCACCGAGATTTCGCTGCGCAATGAAGATATCCGCAAAAGGATCGGCCTCACGTGATTGATCTGACCAAGGAAGACGGCCTCTGGGCGGTTACCCTGAATAACCCGGACAAGGCCAACGCTTTGACTGCGGCGATGCTGGGCGAATTGGTCCAGATCGCCGAGGCTGCCACCGAAGCCCGGGCCTTGATCCTGACCGGTGCCGGGCGTGTCTTCAGCGCTGGTGCAGATCTGGACGAAGCGAGGGCGGGACTTGCCACCTCTGACCTATGGGAGAGATTATCGGGCGCTATAGCAGCGCTGCCCTGCCTGACAGTGGCTGCGCTGAATGGCACGCTGGCCGGTGGGGCGAATGGGATGGTTATGGCCTGTGATCTGCGCATCGCGGTGCCGTCGGCAAAATTCTTCTATCCGGTTATGAAGCTGGGCTTTCTGCCGCAGCCATCGGACCCGAAACGCATGGCGGCTTTGATTGGTCCGGCGCGCACCAAGCTGATCCTGATGGCTGGGCAGAAGATCACCGCAGATGAGGCCTATGCGTTCGGACTGGTCGACCGTGTGGTCGAGCCGGATCTGCTGATGCCAACTGCACGGGAACTGGTGGCAGATTCTGTAACCGCCGATCCCACGATTGCCACCGGGATCGCTCGGTTATGCCCATGAGGCTCGCCGCGTTGCGACAGCGGGTTGCTGATCCGGACCGCCTGGCCGCATTCTATCGCGACGCGCTCGGTATGACTGTTCAGATCGAAGGGCCCAACCGTCGTCTCAGCTATTCCGGACAAGGGACCGATCTGCTTCTGATGCCGGGCGGGGGTGGATACACACATGATCAGGGGCAGCGGTACTGGAAGATCGGTATCACATTGCCCGATGTCGATCTGGCCGCCGATTTCCTGCGTCGGAAGGGCATAGCCGTCAGTACACCGCATCAGTTCATAGACATCGGCTATATGTGCCACCTAAGCGACCCCGAAGGTTTCGTGATCGAGCTTCTGCAACATGATTTCGAGGGCAACCGGCCAGACGGAATTGCAAATGCGGAGGCCCCGTTTGCCGGGGCCTGTATCGGTCAGATCACCCTGAGAACGGGCGATATCGTCGCCGAAGATGCCTTTTGCCGCAAACTGGGGATGTGCTTGCTGTCGATGCAGGAAGTTGCGCCCTACGGGTTCGATCTGCATTTCTACGCGTTCACCGATGAGACACCACCCAACCCCGATCTGTGGGCCGTAGAGAACCGCGAATGGCTGTGGAAACGACCGTATACGACGCTTGAGTTTCAGCACATCGCGGGGGCACAGTTCGCCCCGGTGCCCGATTATCTCGGGATCGAAATCGAAGGGCTGGAGGCCGAGCGGCAAGACGCATTCGGCGATCCGATCCTGCCCGCCTGATCAGCGTCCTCGCCGCTTGCCCGGCACTTTGGAGCGAAACCCGGGGGGGCGTTTGCGGACCCAGATCAGGAATTTCTCAAGCCTCGGATGCGCGCGCAAGGCCTCAATCGAGTTGAAATTGCGCGCCAGTTCGGCCTCGGTCAGGGTCGCGTGCACCTCTTTATGGCAGATCTGATGTAGCAAGACAGTCGGCCCGCCCTTGCCTCCTTTGAGTTTTGGGATCAGATGGTGCAGGCTGCCGCCCCCATCGGGGATCGGGCGGTCGCAGAGCGGGCAGATCGGATCGGTGTTCGCCATAAGAGTAATCTCGCGTCGATGCGCGAGCAGGGCAAGAGGGGCGCGATGGCGCAAGCAGTGGTGATCGGTGCAGGCCCCGCAGGGCTGATGGCGGCTGAGCAACTGGCCATCGCCGGTCATCAGGTGCTGGTGGCAGAGGCAAAACCTTCGGTCGCGCGCAAATTCCTGATGGCAGGCAAGTCAGGGCTGAACCTGACCAAGGATGAGCCGTTCGAAACCCTGATGACCGCTTATGGCGAGGCTGGGACGTGGCTGCAGCCGATGATCCATGCGTTTGACGCACAAGCTGTGAGGGGGTGGGCGCAGGATCTGGGGCAGGAGATGTTTACCGGCTCAACCGGACGCGTGTTTCCCAAGGTCATGAAAGCCTCGCCCTTGTTGCGTGCCTGGCTGGCGCGGCTGGATGAGGCGGGTGTGCAGATTCGGACCCGTTGGCGCTGGATCGGGTGGCGAGAGGGGGTGCTGGTGTTCGAAACGCCGGACGGTGAACAACGCCTCAACCCTGATGTAACGGTACTGGCGCTGGGAGGGGCCAGTTGGGCGCGACTGGGCTCTGACGGGGCCTGGGCCTCGGGTCTATCGGAAAAGGGCGTTGAACTGGCCCCCTTCGCTCCGTCGAATTCGGCGCTCTCGGTGGAATGGAGTCCTTACATGCAGCCGCATTTTGGGGCTGCCCTGAAATCCGTTCGTTGGGTAGTCGGTGACCTGACCAGCCGGGGCGAAGCTGCCATTTCAGCCAAGGGGTTGGAAGGAGGCGGTCTTTATTCTCTGACGCCAGCGTTGCGTGAAGGCGCGCCGCTCTATATCGATCTGGTGCCCGATGTCACGGCCCAGACATTGCAGGCGCGCTTGGCAGCCAAGAAACTCAAAGCAACGCTATCGCACTGGCTGAAAAACACATTGCGCCTGCCGCCACAAAAGATTGCCCTGTTTCATGAGATGACCAAGGGCCATCCGTTGACGCAATCAGATTGGATCGCGACGCTGAAGCATTTGCCTGTTCGACATTCTGGCCTGCGCCCGATGGACGAGGCGATCTCAACCGCCGGAGGTGTAGCGCGCAGCGCCTTGGATGAGGGCTTAATGCTGAAAGCCCTGCCCGGAATATTCTGCGCCGGAGAAATGCTGGACTGGGAAGCACCGACAGGCGGCTATCTGCTGACCGCCTGCCTTGCCACAGGCCGTTGGGCGGGGCGTGCCGCCGCTGAGTATCTCACTGCACGCCCGCTCGGCTAAGCGGTCGCCGCCATCTCGGCCATTTTCAGATAGGCCGGACGTTGGCGCATGTCTTTGCCGTAGGCGCTTAGAACTTCGGAATTCAGCGGGAAACCTGCATTTTTTGCCCAGCTCATGCAGTGGATCAGAAGGATGTCCGCGATGGTCATCTTGTCCCCCATCAGGAACGGTCCCTTGAAGCGTTTTTCGAGCCGCTGAAAGTTGTGATCGAATTCCCACGTGATCGAGTCGCGGATTGCCGGAACACGCTTGTCTTCGGGCAGGATGAACTTGTGCCGCGTCGCGACCCACAAAACTGCATCTATCTCGTCCAGAATTGTGTGGAATAACGCATCTTGTTCGGCCCGCTCGATGGTTCCGGCAGGGTATGTCAGAACCCCATGCTTGTCTGCCAGATAGGTCATGATGGCCGAGCTGTCGTTGATTGCGCGGTCCTCATCGACCAACACCGGAACCTTGCCGGAAGGGTTCAGCGCCAAAATCTCGGGCGAGCGTGGGGCGACCGGGTCCAGTTCATAGGGTTCCCCCATTTCTTCCAACATCCAAACCACCCGTGACGTGCGGGTCATAACGGGGCCGTAAAGCTTGTACATGCTTATATCCTGCTGGTTCACAATCTTTGGGCAGTGTGCCCGCCATCGGAAACGGGTCAAGCGAAACCCGCGGTCAACGAGACCGCGCCAGCATGGCCAAACGGATCATAGCACGTTCAACCAGCGCCATTGCGGGCGCAGTTTGACCGGCCGAGCGCAGGGACAGATCGGTATCGGTCAGCACTGTCAGCGCCGTCTGCAGCTTGGCGGCACCCCAACCTTGTGCCTGACGCAGGATACGATCGCGGCGTTTGCCGTAGACCGGCGGACGCAGCTTGCCGATGCCCTGCGCCGCACCACCGGGGTCTGCGGCGCAAGTATAGAGTGTTCGAAAATGCCGGGTCGCCCCAATGCAAAGCGTGACCCCATTGGTGCCCTGTGCTTGCAACCGCCGGATCAGCGGCCCGATCTCGCCCGTGCGGCCCTCGGCGACAACGTTCAGCACGTCATCCAGAGCGGCCTCGGTCGAGCGCGGGGCGCAGGCCTCGATATCCTCGATGCTCAGCTCAGACGCATCGCCCTGTTTGTAAAGCGACAATTTATCAACGGTTTGCGTGAAATCACCGGGGCTGAGCGCCAAGGCCAATTCGCTGAGCGCCGACATCGAGTCGCGCGGGATGTTCTGCAGCCCGGCCCGTGAGACAATGCGTTCAACTTCGGCTCGTGAGGGCGGATCGTCATAGATGCCGACAGCATAAGTGGCCGGATGCGCCTCAAACGCTTTACGGATTTTCGAGCTTGGTTTGAGTTGGCCTGCGGTCACGATGATTTGGGCATCGCCTGCCGCCCAATCTTCGAGCGCAGCGAGGATCGAAGGTGCGGCGGTCTCGGTTGCATCCTCGACAAACACCGCGCGCGGGCCGGGGAAAAAGCCAACTGCTTTGACTGCATCAAGCAACAATGCGGGGTCGCCGCGCAGATCGGCTCCGGGGATGCGGCTCAGGCGCATCTCTTCTTCTGCACCGGGTCCGAGAAGGGCTGCCAGAGCCTGTTGCCGTTTCAGCGCGACGCGCATTGCGTCGGCCCCATAGATCAACAGACCGGTTTTGTCCGCGTCAGGCTTGGCGAAATAGCCCTCGGCCTCACGCGGGCTAAGCTTCATGTGGTCAGGCCCGGTGTGGCGTAAAGGCGGGTAACGATCTGATCTGACAGGATCACCATCAGCCGTTCCTTGGCGTCACGCTCATCCGCCAGCGTCGAAACGGTCGATCCAGCGGCAGAGTACCCGACAAACTCTGTGACCGTGCCCGAGGCAAGGATCTGACCGGTATTGTAGGATTTCAGCGCATAGGTGGCCCGCCCGTCGATGGTGTAACGCGTGGTTTCATTCGACGTGGTGATCGACGCGGCGCGGGTGACCGTTGAAACCTGCACGTCCAACGCATAATCGCTGCCGGATGTAGCACTTCGGCCCAGTTTACGTTCCAGATTCTGAACCAGCAGGAAACTGTCGACGTTATTCGGGGCCGAGACGGCCACTTTCCCGTCCAAAGCTGTCCCCGATCCGCCGGGTGCATAGACCGGTTCAAAGCCGCAGGCCGCTAAGGCCAACGGCATCAAGATCAGGGTTCTGCGGTCAAACGACGACATTCACGATCCGTCCGGGAACTACGATGACTTTCTTTGGCGCGGCACCATCCAGCGCCCTTTGCACAGCTTCGGTGCTGAGCGCGATTTTTTCAACCTCGTCCTTGGCCATATCCTTGGGAACGCTGATTTCCGCGCGGCGCTTGCCGTTGATCTGGATGGGCAGGGTGACGGTGTCATCGACCAGCATCGCCTCATCCGCGACGGGCCATGCAGCGGTCGCCACCAGACCTTCGCCGCCCAGCATTTGCCACAGCTCTTCGGACAGGTGCGGGGTCATGGGCGACATCAGCTGCGCCAGCGTCTTGGCGGCTTGGCGCTTGGCGTCGGTACCTGCCTTGGATTTCGCCAAAGTGTTGGTGAAGGCATAAAGCTTGGCGATCGAAGCGTTGAAGCCAAAGGATTCGACGCCCCCGGACACATCGTGGATCGCTTTGTGCATCTCGCGCAGCAGGATTTCGTCTTCGCCATTGGCGGGTACGTCTGATTCTACGATCTCGGACGCGATGCGATGCACGCGGCTGAGATGCTTGAACGCGGCCTCGGCCCCAGAGGCTGTCCATTCCACGTCACGTTCGGGTGGCGAATCGGACAGCACGAACCAGCGCGCTGTGTCTGCGCCGAAGGCAGAAATGATGCTGACTGGATCGACCACATTCTTCTTGGATTTCGACATCTTGGCCGAAGGGATAATTTCGACCTCGGTGCCGTCGGCCAGTTTGCCGTCGGTCACATCCTCGGGCAGGTGATAGACCGGGCGGCCATTGGCATCGCGAGTTTGGTAAATCTCGTGCGTTACCATGCCTTGGGTGAACAGCGCGTCGAAAGGCTCGATGGCTTTCTTGGGCAGGTGGCCGGTGATCTGCATCGCCCGCGCGAAAAAGCGGGAATAAAGCAGGTGCAGAATCGCGTGCTCGATGCCGCCGATGTACTGGTCGACATTCATCCAGTATTCAGCTTCTGCCAGATTGGTCGGCGTTTCGGCGCGTGGGGCGGTGAAACGGGCGAAATACCATGACGAATCGACGAATGTGTCCATCGTGTCGGTCTCGCGCTTGGCCGGGGCACCACATTTCGGGCAGGCACAGTCACGCCAGGTCGGGTGGCGGTCCAGCGGATTGCCCGGTTTGTCGAAGGTGACATCGTCGGGCAGGCGGACCGGAAGGTTTTCTTTCTTTTCGGGCACCACACCGCAGCTTTCGCAATGCACCACGGGAATCGGGCAGCCCCAATAGCGTTGGCGGCTGAGGCCCCAATCGCGCAGGCGGTACTTGGTAACACCTTCGCCCCAGCCCGCCTTTTCTGCGAAATCAACGGTTGCGTTGATCGCCTCATCCCCGGTGGCTTCGGTCAGGCCCGCAAAGTGATTCACCCAGCGTACTTTTTCCGTCTTAGGTGGAACAAAGGCGATCTTGTCGACCGGCGTATCATCATCCAGCGCAAAGAATGTATCGACTACGGGCAAGCCGTATTTGCGGCAGAAGTCGAGGTCGCGCTGGTCATGTGCCGGGCAGGCAAAGATCGCGCCGGTGCCGTAATCCATCAGGATGAAGTTCGCGATCCAAACCGGCAGTTCCCAATTCGGGTCCAGCGGGTGTTTGACCTTGATGCCGGTGTCGTAACCAAGCTTTTCAGCTGTCTCGATGGCCTCTTCCGTGGTGCCACCCTTACGGCATTCTGCAACGAACTCAGCAACTTCTGAGTTCTCGGCCTCAAGCTGTTTGGCAATCGGATGGTCCGGTGAAATACCGACGAAAGACGCGCCCAGCAGCGTGTCGGGGCGAGTCGTATAGACAGTAATGGGCTCGCCGCCATCGGTGCGTTCAAAGCCAAATTGCAGACCGCGCGACTTGCCGATCCAGTTCTCCTGCATCAGGCGCACCTTGGCGGGCCAGTTGTCGAGCGTGTCTAGCGCGTCGAGCAGTTCTTCGGAGTAATCCGAGATTTTGAAGAACCATTGAGTCAGTTCACGCCGTTCCACCAGCGCGCCCGAGCGCCAGCCGCGCCCGTTCTCCACCTGTTCATTGGCCAGAACGGTCATATCGACCGGATCCCAGTTCACCACGGCGTTCTTGCGGTAGACCAGCCCGGCCTCGAGCATATCCAGAAACAGCGCTTGCTGCTGGCCATAATATTCGGGGTCACAGGTAGCGAACTCGCGCGACCAGTCGATCGACAGGCCCAGCGGCTTCATTTGCCCGCGCATGTCAGCGATATTGCCATAGGTCCAGTCTTTGGGGTGCCCGCCAATAGCCATCGCCGCGTTTTCTGCGGGCATCCCGAACGCATCCCACCCCATCGGATGCAGCACGTTGTGGCCGGTCGCCAGTTTATGACGCGCGATCACGTCGCCCATCGTATAGTTGCGCACATGCCCCATATGGATTCGGCCGGACGGGTAGGGGAACATCTCAAGCACGTAGTATTTCGGCTTGTCCGCCTTGTGGTTGGCGGCGAAGATTCCGGCCTTGTCCCAGGCCTCTTGCCATTTTGCTTCGATTTCGGTGGCCGAATAGCGCGACATCGTGCGGTCCTTCGTGAATGAAAACGCCGGGTAGGAACCCGGCGTGGTAATATTGTGATTTTCTGCGGGTTTCTAGAGCTTGTTGTCCGCAATCCGTAGCTGTCGCGCCCGAGAGAGGATCGCATCTTCGACCGCACGGTTGGTTGCTGCGCTGACCGGAGAGCCTCCGCTTGTTTGCAGGGACACGGACAGAGAGCGGGCTGCAAGCGCCGGATCGCTGATATGCACCGTCGCACGATATTGCCGTCCTCCGCCCGGAGGGGTGCCATAACCGGTTACGATCACACCAGTAAAGGGATCAACCTCTTGAATCGGCAGGAAATTCAGAACATCAAGCGAGGCCGACCACAAATAGCGGTTCACATTGGTGATCTGCTCAGAATTGTCGGGACCAAAAACATCAAAGATGGTTGATCGATTCGGATCATTCAGTTCACGCTCCTCTGACGAACTCCCATCCGCGGTGAGGATGCGAGCATTTCCCGGAGGCGGCTTTCCTCCGCAGGCCGAGACGGTGGCCATCCCTATGGTCAAACCCAGAATCGTCAGCATGCGCATCGTCAAAAGGTCCCGTATCACTTGTTTTGCACTGTCGGGTGATACTCCTAGACAAGGACCCGTGCAGCAACAAGCCTATTCTTTACATATGGGCGTGAGCGGGTGACGTGATTTGCCGGAATTTTGACTGTGGCATCCTTGCACCAATTTGGGCCGAATGACAGCAAGACGTTTATGCCAAGCTTGCGCAAAGGGGGCAAAAAAAGCGAAACGGTGACCGTGCTGAGACGCGTGCTTTGCATGTGTCGAGTAGAAAAATCTTTGAAACCGAGGGAAACAAGATGAAAAAAGTTCTCTTTGCAACGACCGCGCTGATCGCGACGGCAAGCGTTGCAGCAGCTGACGTTAAATTCAGCGGCTACGGTCGTTTTGGTATCGGCTACCTGGAAGATCGTTCGACCACCAACGACAACATCGACGACACCATCCTGGTTTCGCGCTTCCGTCTGAACATCGACGGTACCGCAGAAACCGACGGCGGCGTTGAGTTCTCGGCTCGTGTTCGTCTGCAGGCTGACGAAGACGCGGGTACCGGTGAGGCAGGTTCTGCTTCGCTGAGCGGCGCACGTTTCTCGGCGATCTATGGCGGTCTGCGCGTTGACGCAGGCAACGTTTCGGGCGCAATCGACAACCTGGCCAACTACTACGGTAACGAGCCTGGCTTGGAATTCTTCATCGGTCAGTACGCCGGTGTTGACTATGAATTCCTGTCGTTCTCGTCGACCGGCGCAGGTGCAAACGCTGTATTCTTCCAGTACGCCGTTGGTGACTTCGCCTTTGGCGCGTCTTATGACCAGAACTCGACCCTGAACGGCAACGCCGCTCTGGGCGGTGCAGATTCCTGGGATCTGAGCGCGACCTACACCTTCAACAACATCACAGCTGCTCTGGCCTACGGTCAGACCGACGCTGCTGGTGGCGGTTCTGACCCGAGCCTGCTGGTCCTGACTCTGGGCGCAGACTTCGGCGACTTCAACGGTACCCTGTTTGTAGCCGACGATTCGGACACACCGCTCAACGACGCAGGTGAAGAAACCGACGGCACCGCATGGGGCTTCTCGCTGGCCTACAACCTGGGCGCAGCAACCACCCTGCTGGCTGCTTACGGCGACGGTTCGGCTGATGGCGACACCCAGCAGTACGGTCTTGGTTTCATCCACGATCTGGGTGGCGGCGTATCGCTGAAAGGTGGCCTGGGCCGCACCAAAGTTGGTGACGCAGACGGTCAAACCCGCGCAGACTTCGGTGTTAACTTCAACTTCTAAGTTGATTTAAATCACCAGAGTTTAAGGGCAGGTCTTAGGACCTGCCCTTTTCTTTTGTGCTCACATGGTGTTTCTCTGCGGCTACCATGAAAACGAGAGGCCCCATGTCGCTGCAAGAAATCTCCGACCGCATCGCCAAAGCTGAAGCTGCCGCCGGACGTGCCCAGGGGTCGGTTCGACTGATCGCAGTGTCCAAGGTGCAGCCCAATGAGCGGGTCGAGGCGGTTCTGACTCAGGGTCATCGTTGCTTTGGCGAAAATCGAGTACAGGAAGCGGCAGGAAAGTGGCCTGCATTTCGCGAAAAGTTCACAGGTATTGAACTCCATCTGATTGGCCCACTGCAGACCAACAAGGCGCGACAAGCGATGGAGCTTTGTGACGCCATCCATTCGGTCGATCGTCCAAAACTGGCGAAAACTCTGGCCCGGCTGGCGCAAGAGATCGGCGCTTGCCCAGAACTGTTCATTCAGGTCAATACTGGAGAAGAGGAGCAGAAGGCCGGAATCCTGCCCGCCGATGCCGATGCGTTTGTGTCAGAGTGCCGTGCGTTGGACCTGCCGGTACGCGGGCTAATGTGCTTGCCTCCGGTTGACGAGGAGCCGGCGTTGCACTTTGCGCTATTGGCAAAGATTGCTGAACGCAACGGTTTGGAAGGCCTCTCGATGGGCATGAGTGGCGATTTTGAATCCGCCATCGCACTGGGTGCGACTCACGTGCGAGTTGGTTCGGCCATCTTTGGTGAACGGATCAAACCTCAGGAATGATCAGGCGCGTTCCGGGCGCGATTTGTCGTGCAATCCATCTTAGGTGATCGCGGCGAAAGGCAATGCAACCTTCAGTCGGAAAGCGCGGGCGACGCCATTGATGCAGGAATATGGCCGAGCCATGCCCGGGAATTGCATTCGGCCAGTTCCAGTCGGTGATCAGAACCAGATCATAGAGCGGATCGGCACGGCGCAGCTTTTCATGGCTAAATGGGTAGGGTGCCCGGACAAGATGGTTGTAGGAGCTGTCCTTGCTATCGTCCGACCACAGATCACGCGGCCCAATCGGTCGCGCCCATGAAGCGGGGCGGGTGATACGGTCGGCGCGGTAGAGCAATCCGACAATACGATGCGTGCCAACGGGGGTCGCCCCGTCGCCTTCGCGTTTGGCAGCGCTTAACCCGCCCTTGCCAATGGCGCAGGGAAAGACACGCCCCGCAAACCGGATACCGCGCGGGGTCAGGACAAGATCATCGGGCGTCACAGCAGATGGCCCGATTTGGCCGCTTTGGTTGCCAGATATCCGCGATTATGATCAGTTTCGCCCACTTTCAGAGGTACGCGTTCGGTGACAGCGATGCCCGTCCGTTCCATCATCGCGATCTTGGCCGGGTTATTGGTCAGCAGGCGAACGGAGTTGAAACCAAGCGATTTCAGGATGTCAGAGCCCAAACGGAAGTCTCTCTCATCATCTTCAAAGCCCAGCCGATGGTTGGCCTCGACCGTGTCAAAGCCTTGATCCTGAAGGAAATAGGCGCGCATTTTGTTGGCTAGTCCGATCCCGCGGCCTTCTTGATTGAGATAGAGCAAAACGCCGGAGCCTTCGGCCCCCATCTGGGCCAGCGCACCACGCAATTGCGGACCGCAATCACATTTCAAGCTGCCCATCAGATCACCGGTGAAGCAGGCAGAGTGCAGTCGGGCCAGAACCGGCTTGTCGCGATCGGGGCGGCCGATTTCGACGGCATAATGCTCCTCTCCGCCATCTTCGGGGCGGAAGACGTGAAGACGACCGGCCTCTGACACTTCCATGGGCAGGCGCGCAGCCACAACGGCGTGCAGGGCGCTGCGATCAGCAAGGTGGGGTGCTGCGCGCGTGTGATCGATGCAGGTCAGGCCGTGGGTCACGGCAAATGCGCGTCCATCATCAATGGACAAAACGACGGCAGCGGGCAGCAAATGTGCCGACTTAGCCAACGCGATGGCGATGCGGTGCAGGTTTGCATTGCCGTGCCGCTCGGTCATCAGCGGACCTTTCATCGGTGCGTTCAGATCGTCCGAAGGGTCGGCCACCGCTTGCACCCAGTTCAGGTCGACATCAGCCGGAATCAATACCCTGGCGAGATCCCCGTCATAGGCTCGCGCTTTCAACGTTTCAGCCCGCCGCACGGTAATGGCAATGACAGGCTCTCCTCCCAAACCACGCAGGTCGGCCAGGCGCTGCGGGCTAAGAGTCTCTGTTGCCAGGGCCAGAACGCTATATCCGCTATCATCCGTCAGCACGACGGGCACGCCCATGCGCAGATCGGCCCGCGCACGTGCGAGCAGTTCGGTAATGTCAGGAAAGAGACTCATGTATGTTACCCTGTAACGATCTGGCTTTTTTCCTACCCTGATCACCGGGGAATGTGAAACATTTCCTCCGCGTCAGACACGAGGGCGTGAAACGATTGCAGCAAATCTTGCTGATTGCATCTTCTATGCGCAAGTGGTGGAAAAGGCTTAGGAGGACCGGAAATGGCACAGCTTAAGAAAATCCTGCTGGTGGATGACGATGAAGACCTGCGCGAGGCGCTGAGTGAACAGCTTGTGATGACCGAAGACTTTGATGTGTTCGAGGCATCCGATGGCGCATCCGCGATGGAGCGTGCACGCGAGGCGATTTACGATCTGGTCATCCTGGACGTGGGCCTGCCTGATACCGATGGGCGCGAGCTGTGCCGTCTGATGCGCAAACAGGGCGTCAAAAGCCCGATCCTTATGCTGACCGGTCATGACAGCGATGCCGACACTATCCTGGGCCTGGATGCCGGTGCGAATGACTACGTCCCTAAGCCGTTCAAATTCCCGGTTCTTCTGGCCCGCATCCGTGCCCAACTGCGCCAGCATGAGCAATCTGAAGATGCGGTCTTCGTCCTCGGCCCCTACACGTTCAAACCGGCCATGAAGATGCTGATGACCGAGAATGATCGCAAAATCCGCCTGACCGAGAAAGAGACGAACATCCTCAAGTTCCTCTATCGTTCGACCGATGGCGTTGTGGCGCGCGATGTATTGCTGCACGAGGTCTGGGGTTACAACGCGGGTGTCACGACCCATACGCTGGAAACCCACATTTATCGCCTGCGTCAGAAGATCGAGCCCGATCCGTCAAATGCGCGCCTTTTGGTCACAGAATCGGGTGGATATCGTCTGGTCTCTTGATCTTTGTGGATTGACTTGGATCAAAGTGATACTCTTGAGGCATAATTAGGTTACTCCCAACCCGTGCATGTCCGGGTTATGACATGTACCTCCCTGTTGGACTGCCGGGCCTGATGGCCCGGCTTTTTTTTAGTGCACAGCTGTTTGATTGCCTGAATTCAGGAATGCGATCACGATCAGAGTCTAAGATGAAGATAACCTTCACACGCCTGTCCGAGGTTGATCCGGAAGACATACATTCGCACATGTCTGACCCTCGGTTGGCTGAACATTTGCCCTTGTTAAAGGGCACCTGGAACCGGGCGGCTGTGGATCATTTCGTCCAGATCAAGGAAGAGTGCTGGGCGCGTGACGGCCTTGGACACTGGGCAATATTGCAAAACGGAAACTATGTTGGCTGGGGTGGATTTCAAAAGGAAGGCGACGAATGGGACTATGGGCTGGTTCTAAAACCCGAGTCATTTGGACTTGGCGCGCGGATCACGCGTCTGGCAATTGAATATGCGGTGTCGGATCCGCGTATTCCATTTGTGACGTTTCTTCTACCGCTATCGCGGCAACACTTGGGTGCCCTGGCACGGTTGGGCGCGCAGTTTGTTGGTGAATTTGAGTATGATGGGGCGACCTTCAAAAAATTCCGAATGGATACCGAGTAAGAACTCGCATCCCACCCGTACGATGATTCAGCAGACATAACTCACTTTTTCCGATGGCACCCTACTCAGTCGCGCGCTAACCTGCGCAAATCGAGATAAAGGAACCCCTTGATATGCCCTTCACTCTTGCCACCTGGAACATCAACTCTGTCCGTCTGCGTGAACCTATCGTGCTGAAATTGTTGGAAGAAGAGGCCCCGGATGTGCTGTGCCTGCAAGAGTGTAAGTCGCCCGTAGACAAGATCCCGACCGAAGGGTTCGCCAAGCTTGGCTACACCCACATGATTGCGCGGGGGCAGAAAGGTTATAATGGGGTCGCCATTCTTTCGCGTCTGCCGATGGAAGAGGTTGGCGACAAGGACTTCGCCGGTCTCGGCCATGCGCGTCACATTGCGGGGCGGCTGGAGAATGGTGTGACGATTCACAATTTCTATGTCCCTGCGGGTGGGGATGTTCCCGACCGCGAAGTGAACGAAAAATTCGGCCAGAAGCTGGATTACCTCACCGACATGCGGGATTGGTTCAACGCCGAAAAGCCGCAGAAATCCATTCTGGTCGGCGATCTGAACATCGCCCCGCGCGAAGACGATGTGTGGTCGCATAAACAACTGCTCAAGGTGGTGTCGCACACGCCGATTGAAGTTGAAACGCTGGCTGAGACACAAGATGCGGGCGGATGGGTCGATATCACCCGGCAGGATATCCCCGAAGGTCAGCTTTACAGCTGGTGGTCCTATCGCGCGCGTGATTGGGATGCGGCGGACAAAGGGCGCAGGCTGGATCACGTCTGGGCCACGCCCGATATCTCGAACGCGGGCCACTCCAGCCGGATTCTGCGCGATGCGCGCGGATGGGAGAAACCCAGCGATCACGCGCCGGTTTTTGCGACATTCGACGTCTGATTGATGCAAAAACGCCCGACTCAGCCCTTGGTTTCTGACCCGCGCGGCTGCATATAGGGCGCAAATACGAACCAGAGAGTAATTGCCATGGACCTTCTGAACGGCGCAGCCAGCTCTGATGCCACCGATCTGATCAAGGACGGGACCGAGGCCACCTTCATGGCCGATGTGGTCGAAGCCTCGCAAGAGATGCCGATCATCGTTGATTTCTGGGCCCCCTGGTGCGGCCCCTGCAAAACGCTGGGTCCCGCGCTGGAGGAGGCTGTGACGGCCGCCAAAGGCGCGGTCAAGATGGTCAAGATCAACGTGGATGAGGCGCAGATGATCGCCGGCCAACTGCGTATCCAATCGATCCCGACTGTCTATGCGTTCTACAAGGGCCAGCCGGTCGACGGGTTTCAGGGTGCTTTGCCCGGGTCCGAGATCAAGGCTTTCATCGATCGCGTAATCGAAGCTGCAGGTGGCGAAAGCCCCGGTGGTCAGTTGGATGATGCGGTTCAGGCCGCCGAAGAGATGCTGACCGAAGGGGCCGCAGTGGATGCGGCGCAAACCTTCGCGGCAATTCTGGGCGAAGACCCCAACCACGCTGCAGCCTATGGCGGGCTGGTGCGTGCTCATATCGCGCTGGGCGATCTGGATCAGGCCGAGGCGATCCTCAATGGTGCTCCGGCCGAGATTTCGACCTCGCCCGAAGTTGAGGCGGCGCATGCGCAGCTGGAATTGGCCAAGCAGGCCGCAGATGCGGGTCCGGTGGGCGAACTGACGGCAATGGTTGAGGCGGAACCCGACAACCATCAAGCCCGGTTCGATCTGGCGCAGGCCCTGCACGCCAATGGTGATGTTGAAGACGCGGTCGCCCAACTGCTCGAATTGTTCCGCCGTGATCGCGAGTGGAATGAGGGTGCGGCCAAGGCCCAACTCTTCACGATCTTCGATGCGCTCAAGCCCAACGATCCGATTGTGCTGAACGGGCGGCGTAAGCTCAGCTCGATGATATTTGCCTAAAATCTGATCAGGGCTACACTCGACTGTATGATGCATCCCGCTGATCTGCCGGAAACCATATCTGTGTTTCCTCTGCCCGGAGCGTTGCTGTTGCCACGCTCCCGTCTGCCGCTGCATGTTTTCGAGCCGCGTTATCTGCAGATGCTGGATGACGCGCTGAAGACGCCTGAGCGGTTGATCGGGATGGTGCAGCCGAACACCTGTCAGGGGGATGAAACCAAGCTGCATCAGATCGGCTGCGCCGGTCGCGTCACGCAGTTCTCAGAGACTGAAGATGGCAGGTATCTGATCACGTTAACCGGTATATCGCGGTTTCGGGTCAGGGCGGAGCTAGATAGTTTCACCCCTTATCGTCGCGCTTCGGTATCATGGGATGGATTTGACCGTGACCTGGGCAAGGCCGAAGTGGATGACCGCTTTGATCGAAACCGGTTCCTGAGGCTGTTGGAGCGATTCTTCTCGTCCCGTCAGTTGTCGACCGATTGGGACACGATGAAGGACGCCGATGATGAGCTTCTGGTCAATTCTCTGTCGATGATGCTGGAATTCGACCCCGAGGAGAAACAGGCCCTGCTTGAGGCGCCTTGTTTGCGCACGCGGCGCGAGACCTTGGTGACATTGATTGAATTCGCCATGCGCGGCGGATCGAATGAGGAAAAACTGCAATGAGCGCACCCGAACACGCCTTTGACCGCCACATGTTAGAGGCGCTGATTTGCCCGCAGACCCATACGACCCTGCACTACGACGCCGAGCGGCAGGAACTCGTGTCCAAAGCCGCCGGTCTGGCCTTCCCTATCCGCAACGGCATCCCGGTGATGCTGGCGGATGAGGCGAGAGAGCTGGATTAAATCGGACGCCCTTGCAGCAGCTTGGGCAGATCACCGGTCAGGCCCGCAGCCTCGCGCACGAAACCACGGCGCAACCCGGGCAGAGAGCCGACGATGCCCATACCGATATCCCGACCGATCCGAAGCAGCGGATTGTCGTTCGAAAATAGCTTGTTGAACACATCTGTCGCCATCGCAAGCGCGGCAGTGTCAAAGCGGCGCCACTCCTGATAGCGCTCCAGCACCAGCGTTGATCCGATATCCTCGCCACGTCGGCCTGCAAGGGTCAGAACCTCGGCCAGGGCACCCACATCACGCAGACCGGCATTCAGACCCTGCCCGGCGATCGGGTGCATGCCGTGGGCGGCGTCTCCGACCAAGGCCAGCCGGTCCGAGATGAAGGAATTGGCGATAGTCAGGTTCAGCGGATAGGTGAACCGGTCGCCCTGCAGGCGGATATCGCCAAGGAAATCACCGAAGCGCGGGCGCAGGACCTGCAGGTAGTCTGCTTCGGACAACGCGTTGATCTGCTCGGCCGTCTCAGTGCGTTCGCTCCACACGATGGAGCTGCGGTTGCCGGTCAACGGTAAAATCGCCAATGGCCCGGGGGGCATGAAGAGCTGATGGGCTATACCGTGATGCGGCAGCTCGTGCTCAATGGCGCAAACCAGAGCGGTCTGGCCATAATCCCAGCCGGTTCGCTTGATCCCGGCGCGCATAGCGGTGCCGCTGCGGCGGCCATCGCAGCCGACCAGAATACTACCCGACAGCGTGGACCCGTCGTCCAGCGTCAGCGTTGCCCCATTCGCCGAGATATCCTGGGACACGACCGTTTTGCCGCTGATCTCGGTGATTCCGTCTTGTACGGCCATGGCCTCCAGAAAAGCCCGCCGCAAGTGGCGATCTTCGACCATATAGCCCATAGGGCCTTCTTCGATCTCGGCATGATCGAAATGCATGAAGAACGGGGAAGGACCAGCACCGGCATGACCGTCGGTGACCTTGATCTCCAGCATCGGCTGGGCGTGCTCTTCCACTTTTTCCCATACGCCTATCGCGTCGAGCAGACGTTGCGAGGCCAGCGCCAGCGCATATGCGCGCCCGTCAAAGGTCGCGTTCTTGCGCACTTTTTCGGCCAGAGCATCAACAACAGTGACTGAATGCCCGGTCTGGGCCAGCGCCAGCGCAAGGGCGGGGCCGTTCAGGCCGCCGCCAACGATCAGGATGTCGGATCTGTGTTCCATGTGCTGCAATATGCGCGCCCTTTCGGGATTGTCCATGTGCGGTCCTGTCGCTACCGTCCGGACACGGGCAAACTCGGGAGGGGCAGGATGCAAGACTGGCTGACCATGACGGCATGTGATTTGGGCCGTGGCATCGGAATGGGGCAGATCGATCCGGTTGAACTGACCGAGACCTATCTGAGCGCCATCGATACCCATCCACATCGCGATCGCATTTATGCCCGCGTCACACATGACCGCGCTCGCGCCGAGGCCCAAGCAGCGCAAGAGCGGACCAAACTCGGCCTGCGTCGGTCTCTGCTGGATGGTGTTCCGATCAGTTGGAAAGACCTGTTTGACACCGCCGGTGCAGGAACTGAGGCCGGTTCGGCCTTGCTGAAAGGCCGTGTGCCCGAGGCGGATGCGCAGGTGCTGCGCAATGCGACCGCGATGGGCACGGTTTGTCTGGGCAAAACGCATATGAGTGAGCTGGCCTTCTCGGGCCTGGGTCTCAATCCAGTGACGGCCACACCGCCTTGCGTGAATGACGAAGATGCGGTGCCGGGCGGATCGTCTTCGGGGGCAGGGGCCTCGGTCGCGTGGGGGCTTGCGGCCTGTGGTATTGGGTCTGACACCGGTGGATCTGTGCGGATCCCTTCAGCGTGGAATGACCTGGTAGGGCTTAAAACCACAGCCGGGCGCGTGAGCCTTGAAGGCGTTGTACCGCTGTGCTTGAAGTTCGATACGGTCGGACCTTTGACGCGATCGGTTGAGGACGCCGCACATATGCTTGCCGCACTTGAGGGGACCGTACCGGCAGACCTGCGCGGTGCGTCTCTGAAAGGCCGCCGCTTTGCCGACCTACAGAACGTGGCGAAGGACGATCTGCGCGAGGCCCCGGCCAAGGCTTACGATGAGGCTCTGGCACGCCTGAAAGAAGCGGGGGCTGAGATTGTCCCGCTTGAGGTGCCAGAGCTGAACAACGCAATGAGCTTGTCAGGTGTGCTCTATACGACCGAAGCCTATGGCCTGTGGTGCGATGTGATCGAAGCGAACCCCGATGCGATGTATCCCGAAATCCTTGAACGGTTCCGCATGGGCAAAGCCTATACCGGCCCCGATTACGTGGCCGCCTGGTCGAAACTAACCGCCTGCCGACAAGCTTGGGACATGGCAACTGCCGGATTTGACGCCGTACTCGCCCCGACGGCACCGATCCTGCCGCCCAATCTGGATCGGCTGATGAATGATCATGACTACTATGTCACCGAGAATCTATTGGCCTTGCGCAACACAAGGATCGGCAATCTGATGGGGCTCGCGGCGCTGACCCTGCCCACGGGAACACCCGGTTGCGGGTTGATGATGCTGGGCTATCCGGGGTCGGAAGAGGCCTTGCTGCGGCTCGGATCAGCGGCTGAAAGCGCTTTGACCTGAATGCCACAATCCCCTGATTCGGAACCTCTTTGTCTGGACGAGGGGTGCCCCGATCTGTAATCTGCCAGGAAACGGGGCGCAAAATGACCCCGAAATTGAGGCAGTATTATGAATTTCCCCGAGCGGTTTTCGAACCTACCGGAATATGCATTCCCGCGTCTGCGCGCTCTGTTGGATCACCATCAGCCGGGCGGTGACGTCGTTCACATGACCATTGGCGAGCCCAAGCACGATTTCCCGTCCTGGGTGACCGATGTGATCATGGAAAATGCCGCGGGGTTTCAGGGCTATCCCCCGAACGAAGGCTCGCCCGCGCTGCGCGCTGCAATCGCGGGCTGGGTCAACCGCCGCTATGGCGTGTCGATGGATGCAGATGCCAATGTGATGGCACTGAACGGCACGCGCGAGGGTCTGTACAATGCCGCAATGGCGTTGTGCCCCGAGCAGAAGAACGGACAGCAGCCAATCATCCTGTGCCCGAACCCGTTTTATCAGGTTTACATGGTCGCCTCGATTTCGGTCGGCGCGCAGCCCTATTTTGTACCTGCAACCGCTGCGACCGGCCATTTGCCTGACTATGCAGGCCTGCCCGAAGAGGTGCTGAACCGCACCGCCGTTGCCTACATCTGTTCACCCGCGAACCCTCAGGGGGCGGTCGCCTCGCGCGATTATTGGGCTGAGTTGATCCAATTGGCCGAGAAGTACGATTTCCGCATCTTTGCGGATGAATGTTACTCCGAGATTTACCGCGACACCGCCCCGGTGGGCGCGCTGACCGTTGCGCAGGAACTGGACGCTGATCCCGAGCGGGTTACGCTGTTCAACTCACTGTCCAAGCGATCAAATCTGGCCGGATTGCGGTCCGGCCTTATCGCGGGCGGGCCTGAGACGATCAGCCGTGTCAAACTGTTGCGCAGCTATGCGGGTGCCCCCTTGCCCGCACCGTTGCAGGCCGCTGCCGCCAAGGTTTGGGCGGACGAGGTACATGTGCAGGAAAACCGCGCGCTCTATCAGGAAAAATACGCCATTGCAGATGAAGTCTTTGCAGGCGTGCAAGGCTATATGCCGCCCGAGGCAGGGTTCTTCCTGTGGCTACCCGTCGAAAACGGCGAAGAAACTGCATTGAAGCTCTGGCAGGAAACCGGTGTCAGGGTTCTGCCGGGTGCATATCTTTCTCAAGGTGATCCGGTGCAAAACCCGGGCGAGCAATTTATCCGGGTCGCCATGGTGGCCCCAAAAACAGAGATGAAGCGCGGGCTGATCACGCTCCGCGACTGCATCTATTCGTGAGGTACGAGGGCAAAATGGCATCATTGAACGCGCGCAACCGCGACCCGTTACTGGACAGCACCACGCAAGCCGCCATCGAGCGGCGCAGTAAGGAACTGATCGGGATCGCTCTGATCCTGCTCGGCATGGCTGCTGCTGCGATGGTCTGGTCCTATACGCCGGATGATCCAAACTGGATGGTGTCGACCGATGCGCCGGTGCAGAACTGGATGGGACGTGTGGGCGCCTCGATCGCCGCACCTTTGTTCATGATTGTGGGCTGGGGCAGCTTTGGCGTGGCGCTGGTACTGGCTACATGGGGCGTGCGCTTTGCCGGTCATTTCGGGGAAGAGCGTGCGATTGCCCGCCTGATATTCGCTCCGATCTGGATCGCCGTTCTGGCGGTCTATGCCGCCACGCTGGTCCCGGGTGCTGAATGGCGTGCGACGCACAGCTACGGGCTAGGTGGTCTGTTTGGTGACACGGTGATGGGTGCTTTGCTGACGCTGCTGCCGATCTCGTCGCATTTTCTGGTCAAGTTGATGTCGCTTGCCATGGCGGTGGGCATGTTGGCGCTGGGTGTGTTTGTGCTGGGCTTTACCAAAGCGGATGTGCGCAAGGGCTTCCGTGCTTTCTTGCTGGGTCTTGTCATGGCCTATGACCTGTTGATGAACGCTTTGGGGCGTGGGGCCTCGGTCACGGCGCAGGCGGCGCGTGATCGTCGCGCGCAATGGGCTGAGCGTCGGGCGGAACGTGCCGTGCCGGTGCAGGCAGAGTTTGACGATGATCTGGCCTATGCCGACCCGATTTTTGAAGAGCCCGAACTGGAGACACCCGAGCCTGAAGCAAAGTTGGGTCTGCTAGCGCGGATGCCGTCGCTGATCCGTCGTCCCGATCCGATGCCCGAGCCCGAACTGATCGATCCCGTCGCGGTTGAGGGCTACTACGATATGCCTAAAGAGGACCGCATCCGGTCAAAGATCTCTGCCGCTGTGCGCAACCGTAAAGTGGCCGCAGGGCAGATGGCACCTGAGCCTGATCCGAGCCTACCGCTGACCAAGGGGCGCGGGCGTGGGCCCGATCCGCTGATCCTGAATGCCGGACCCGTGGATGAGCTTCCGCCGGAACCACCCATAACCTCAGCAGCATTGCCGGTCGAGCCGCCGTTGAGCGCGGCGGATGAGACCGATTGGCAAGCGCAGCAGGCTTATGTGGACGAGCCGGATTATGACGACGAGGCCGTGTTTGAAGAGCCCGCGCCGCAGTCGCGTCAGACAGTAAAAATCCCTGTTGCTGAACCGCGCAAGCCGGTTGTGGCACAGCCAGTGCGCCGCGCACCCCCGCCATCGCGCCGGGCACAGGCCGAGGCGCAGCCGACCTTGTCATTTGAGGAAAAGCACAGCGATTTTGAGCTACCCCCACTGGGTCTGCTGTCCAACCCGGCCAGCATTCAGCGCCATCACCTGAGTGATGAGGCGCTGGAGGAAAATGCCCGGATGCTGGAAAACGTGTTGGACGACTACGGCGTCAAGGGCGAGATCGTCAGCGTTCGTCCCGGTCCCGTTGTTACCATGTATGAACTGGAGCCTGCTCCGGGTCTGAAAGCCAGCCGTGTGATCGGTCTGGCCGATGATATCGCACGCTCGATGTCGGCGCTGTCGGCGCGGGTTTCGACCCTGCCGGGCCGCTCGGTCATCGGTATCGAATTGCCGAATGAGAACCGCGAGATGGTGGTGCTGCGCGAAATCCTCGCCAGCCGCGATTTCGGCGATGGCAATCATGCGCTGCCTCTGGCGCTGGGCAAGGATATCGGCGGTGAGTCCGTTGTGGCGAACCTGGCCAAGATGCCTCACCTGCTGATTGCCGGTACGACTGGTTCGGGTAAATCTGTTGCGATCAACACGATGATCCTGTCGCTGCTGTATAAGTTGACGCCAGATGAATGCCGCCTGATCATGATCGATCCCAAGATGCTGGAGCTGTCTGTTTATGACGGCATTCCGCATTTGCTGTCGCCTGTTGTGACCGACCCGAAAAAGGCGGTTGTCGCCTTGAAATGGGTGGTCGGCGAGATGGAGGATCGCTATCGCAAGATGTCCAAAATGGGCGTGCGTAATATCGCAGGCTACAACGGTCGCGTGAAGGACGCGCTGGCCAAGGGCGAGATGTTCAGCCGCACGGTCCAGACCGGGTTCGACGATGAAACCGGTGAGCCGATGTTCGAGACAGAAGAATTTGCACCCGAGTCGATGCCCTATATCGTTGTCATCGTCGATGAGATGGCTGACCTGATGATGGTCGCCGGCAAAGAAATCGAAGCCTGCATCCAACGTCTGGCGCAGATGGCGCGGGCCTCGGGTATTCACCTGATCATGGCCACACAGCGCCCCTCGGTCGATGTGATCACCGGAACGATCAAGGCAAACTTCCCCACCCGGATCTCGTTCCAGGTGACCTCGAAGGTCGACAGCCGCACCATTCTGGGTGAGATGGGTGCCGAGCAACTGCTGGGGCAGGGCGATATGCTTTACATGGCGGGTGGTGCCAAGATCACCCGTTGCCACGGGCCCTTTGTCTCGGATGAAGAGGTCGAGGAAATCGTCAACCATCTGAAACAGTTCGGCCCGCCGGATTACATGAGCGGCGTGGTCGATGGCCCTGCCGAGGAAAAAGCTGACAATATCGACGCCGTTCTGGGCCTGAATACGGGCGGCAATACCAACGGAGAAGACGCCCTGTATGATCAGGCGGTGGCGATTGTGATCAAGGATCGCAAATGCTCCACCTCTTACATTCAGCGGAAACTCGCCATTGGCTACAACAAAGCCGCGCGGCTTGTTGAGCAAATGGAAGACGAAGGTGTTGTTTCTGGGGCAAATCACGTGGGCAAACGCGAAATCCTCGTTCCTGAGCAGTAGGATATTTAATAACAAGGGCAGAACGCTTATCTGGGTCTCATGAAACAGATTGCTTTTGCCCTTGCTCTGACACTGGCTGCGCCCGCCGCTTGGGCGGCTGAAAAGCTGCCGCTGTCACAGATATCCAACTATCTGAACCAGATGAAAACGGTTCAGACCACGTTCACGCAGGTGAATGATGACGGTTCACTTAGCACCGGTAAGCTGTGGCTGCAGCGCCCGGGCAAGATGCGCTTCGAATATGATCCGCCCAACAGCGCGGTGGTGCTGGCGCGAGCCGGAACGGTGCAGATATTCGACCCGAAATCGAACCAACCGCCCGAGCAATACCCGCTGAAACGCACGCCCCTGTCCTTGGTGCTGGCGCGGAATGTGAACCTGTCGCAGGCCAATATGGTCGTCGGTCACGACTTTGACGGCACCGCTACGGTCGTGACTGCGCAGGATCCGAAGAACCCGGACAGCGGTCGGATCGAGCTGATGTTTACCTCAGACCCGGTTGAGCTGCGGAAATGGGTGATTCATGACAATGCAGGCAGCCAAACGACTGTCCTGCTGGGGCCATTGACCGAGGGTGGAACCCTCGATCAGAGCGTGTTCTCCAAGAAAACCCGTATCGGGTCAGGCGATCGCTGACCCGACAGGTTCAATAGCGGCAATTGGCCAGTTGCGCCTGATACAGTTGCGCGCGGGCATCAACATCGTTCGCCACATTCAGCAGCCACGACTTGCTGTTATAGCTGCCGCGCGCAAATCCGGTATGACCTTCGTGATAGGCCAGATACTGGTTGCGCGTATCGCTGGGATGGATGCCGTTGCGTTCATAGCTTTTGTTCATATACCAGCCGATGAAATCCGACGCATCGCGTATGCGATCCCGCTTGGCTCGGCGCTTGCCGGTTTCGCGTTGGTATTGCTCCCAAGTGCCATCTAGCGCCTGACCATAGCCGTAAGCGCTGCTTTGACGGCCCATCGGGATCACGCCCAGTACATATTTGTGCGGCGTGCGCGCATCGTGACGATAGCGGCTTTCCTGATAAATCGTGGCCATCTGAACGTGAACGGGAACACCCCATTTGCGTTCGGTGCTTTTGAAGGCCTTGATATAGTCGGGCTTTTCGCGCGCAATGCTGCACGCGTCATTCAGTCTGCTTGGCGGTTGCTTCGACCCGCCGCCACAGGATGCCAAAAGCAGCACCCCGAAGAGTACGAAAAGAATTCTGCTCATGTGCCTCGTGCCTTTTTTCTTTATTCTAGCGCAGATTGAGCCCTGAGGAAATCACATTCGCTACAGAATAATAGCAAGAATTATTGGCAGTGCTGCGACGGACAACACGGTAGAGACCATGACCATGCCTGCAACCGCGTCGGAGTCTGCCTCAAACCGTTCGGCCAGCAGGTATGAGGTCACTGCGACGGGCGTACACATTTGCAAAACCAGCACGCCGAAGGCCACCGGTCCCAGATCGAAACCGACGGCGATGATCCAACCAAGTCCGAAACAGACCGCCAGTTTGAGCAGCGAGAGCCAGATCGCCTGCGCCAGTTTCTGTGTCGTCAGCCGCGCGATGGCGACGCCCACGGTGATCAGCATCATCGGGATTGCCATTTGTCCCAGCAGATCCAGTGTGTTGGTCAGGAATAGCGGCGTTTCCCACCCACGCCACAAGAACAGAGCGCCAAGCAGCGTGGCCCAGACCATGGGCTCGCGCAGGACCTTGCCAAAAGCGCCGCGTCCGGCGACCAGATAGATGCCATAGGTGAAGGAAAACAACGCGGTAACGGCGAGAAAGATCACCGCATAGCCCAGCCCGGCCTGACCAAAGGCAAAGATGCAGAGGGGTAAGCCAAGATTGCCGGTATTGCCGAAGATGAGTGGGGCCAGATAGGTCCGCTGCTCCATTCCCGTGACCCGGACGAAGATCCAAAACACAACTGCCAAAGCCACATGCGAGGCGATAGCCGCGAGCGTAAAGAGTGTCAGTTCGCCCCCTGGGATGTCGGTTTGCATGAGGGCCACGAAGATCAGACTGGGTACTGCCAGTGTCACGGCGAGGCGCGTGACGAATTGCAGCCGATACTCAAAACCCAGCTTTACCCAGGTGAATCCAATGCCCGACAATAAGAACACCGGGGCCACGATTTCGAACACTGTTAGTAGAAGGTTCACAAACTGTTTCCCCGAATTTCAGTTCAATGATTGGCATTTCCGCCGGAAAAGATGTACTAACCTCTTTGGGGGCTGAAACAATGCTAAAGACACACGCCAAGTACCGCCTGGGACAGGTGGTCCGACACCGTAGACACCCTTTTCGAGGGGTGATTTTTGATGTCGATCCGGAGTTTTCCAACTCTGAGGAATGGTATCAGGCCATCCCGGAAGACAGCCGTCCGTTGAAGGATCAGCCGTTCTACCATCTGCTGGCTGAGAACGACCAATCCTTCTATGTGGCTTATGTTTCAGAACAAAATTTGGTTGAGGACCAATCCGGGGAGCCCGTGGACCACCCCGATATCCCCAATATGTTCGGACCGTTTCAGGACGGATCATATCCACTGCATTTCCAGTTGAACTGATTTTCGCAACAAAGCTGCCTGGCCTAGTAGCCAAGCGCGCATCCGTCTTTGCGCGGGTCGCTGGCCCCCTCCAGAACTCCGGTCTCTGAGACTCGAATGGCTTGCGCCCCACCAAGCGGGGTTTCCGGAGTTTCGATAATGTGGCCAAGATCGGCCAATTGTTGCCTTACTTCGTCTGAATAACCGCGTTCAAGTTTCAGGACGCCGCCGTCCGCAAAGGCGCGTGGCATGTCTATGGCGGCCTGAAGTTCCAGATCATAATCCAGCAGGTTCGACACCAATCTCGCGTGACCGGTCGGTTGATAGGCGCCGCCCATCACACCGAAAGGCATGAGGATCTGATCGTTCTTCCGCAACATGCCCGGGATAATCGTGTGCATGGGGCGTTTTCCGCCGCCCAGTTCATTGGGGTGACCGGGGGTGAGCGTAAAGCCCGCGCCGCGGTTTTGCAGCAGAATACCGAACTTCTCAGACGCGATGCCCGAGCCGAAGCCATGGTAAATCGAGTAGATTAGCGAAACCGCCATGCGGTCGCGGTCGACCACGGTGATATAGACAGTGTCCTTGTGCACATTTTCCGTCAGCGGTGCAGCGGCGGGCATTGCGCTGTCCAACTTGATCAGCGCTGCAAGTTTTGCTGCCGTTTCCGGGGCCAGAAAATGTTCCATCCGGGCCGTATGATCGGGATCGGCGATAAATCGGTTGCGCGCATCATAAGCCAGTTTGCTCGCCTCGGCTTCGATATGAATACGCGCGGCGCTACCAGGATCGAGGGCCGATAGATCGAAATGCTTCAGAATGTTCAGCAACAAGATCGCTGTCGCGCCCTGTCCATTCGGCGGATGCTCAAAGAGTTCGAGATCACCATATGTGCCGCTGACCGGTGTCGCGTCTTCGCTTTGAACCGCTTCGAAATCCTGAGCGGTGTGAACACCACCGAGGTTGGTCAGGGCGGTCAACATGTCATCTGCGACCTCGCCAGAATAGAAGGCCTCACGCCCGTGCGCGGCAACGCGGCGCAGCACTTCCGCCTGGCCCGACGCACGAAATATTTGCCCAATCTTCAACGGTTTACCGTCTGCCAGATAGTGCTGACGCGCCACACCCTGCAAAGTTGTAGCCGCGTTCTTCCAGTCAAACGCCACGCGTGGGGCCACCGGTACGCCGATTTCGGCGTAGTGAATTGCAGGTTGCAGGATCGCATCAAGTCCCAGGCGCCCCTCGGTCTGGGCCAGCCGACAAAAAGCATCGACCGCGCAGGGCAGTGTCACCGCATCCGGGCTATCCAGCGGGACCGTATCCAGGCCCTGATCACGCAGGCCTTGTGCGTCCGCCTGGGCGGGCGCACGGCCTGATCCGTTCATTGCCCGAACAGTGTTTTCACCGGCTCTGTTGTACAAGACAAAGCAATCGCCCCCTAAACCCGTCATCTGGGGTTCGCAAATCCCCAGCAGTACCGCTCCGGCCATGGCGGCATCCATGGCGTTTCCGCCCCTCTGCAGAACGTCCAAGGCGGTTTTGGCTGCCAGCGGATGGGATGTTGCGCACATTCCTTCGGTCGCCAGAACTTCCGAGCGGCCAGCCTTGTGAAAATCGTGCATGGTTCTTTCCTTCTGCAAACGTGCAGAGACTAGAGCACTTCATGCCCGATCTGAATCAAAAATGCGTTGACCCACATTTCGACGGAACGCGCTGCGAAATACCGGCACCATCATAGGAACATTGCACGACACTTGGTCGAAAACTGTCCATTGCTGTTGGAGGGAGGAGGTCCTCGGCGCCGTTCACTGGGTGGGGGCTGTGACGCTAGGCGCCGAGGGAAGCTATCTGAGCTACCCTTTGTGTATGTCCTTTGTTTGCGGCGCAACAATGGTTCGATCACGGCGTTATTGTGACCATTTGGCGCTTATTATGGCGCATCGGCGAAATCGAAACGCAAGAGCAGCACGTTGCTGCCATCTGTCCGCTCATAGTGAATTTCGCTGGCAAGTTGGTGAATCAGGAACCAACCAAACCCCCCTTCGGGCAGGTCTTGCAGCGAAGTTTTGACTGAGGCCGGTGTTGCCTCAGGCGGCTGCAGATCGGGCAAGGGTTTGCCGGTATCTCGAATTCGAATAACCAGCTGCTTTTTACAAAGACGGCAATCAACCTGAATATCGGCAGGGGCAATTCCGGCATAGGCATGCTCGACTACGTTGTTGATCGCCTCGGCCAACGCGATTTTGACGTCATCCGCTTTGTTGGCAGGAAGCCCATATGCGGCCAGCTGTTTGCTGAGCATAGCGATACCCCTGCTAGCCTGTATCTCGGTTGCCGGAAAACTCAGGTCCAGACAGTCCTGTTCGCGCTCAGAGGCCACGCTGTCCCCTCCTACCGGTCAGTCGGCGCCAGTGGCGATTGCGTCTTCCAATGATGCAAATAGGCGAAAGACGGTGTCCATGCGGGTCAGTCGGAATACTTTTTCGACAATCGGATGCAGGCCCGCCAGATCCAGCCGCCGCCCATGGCCAAGCTGTTTCATCGAGGCCACGATTGCCCCCAGACCACTGGAATCGATGAATTCGACCGAGGACAGATCCAACACAACCCGCGATGCGCCTGTCTGGGTCTGCGCACGCATGTCTTCCTTGAACTGAATTGCCATTGCTGCGTCAATCCGGTCGCAATGAACTGATATTACCTGTGTATTGCCGGTCGTGCTGCTGCTCAGCCCCATGGTCAACCGCCCTTCGCATTGCAATTAGATCGTAGAAATACGCTAGACGGGAATTCTTACCATTCGGTATCCAAGGGCGGGAAAGCATGAGGAGGCGTCAAATGAGGGAAGTAGTGATCGCAGGGGCCGCGCGTACGCCGATGGGCGGGTTTCAGGGCATGTTCGATGGCGTCCCGGCTGCGGATTTGGGCGGCGCCGCAATCAAGGCTGCTTTGCAAGGGGCAGGCGCCGATACGGTGGACGAGGTCCTGATGGGTTGCGTTCTGCCTGCGGGTCAGGGTCAAGCGCCCGCACGCCAGGCAGGATTTGCAGCCGGTTTGGGCGAAGAGGTGCCTGCCACGACTTTGAACAAGATGTGCGGCTCAGGGATGAAGGCCGCAATGATGGCGTTCGATCAGATCGCGCTGGGCCATGCCGATACGATGGTTGCGGGCGGGATGGAGAGCATGACGAACGCCCCCTACCTGCTGCCGAAAATGCGCAGCGGCGCACGCATCGGGCATGGGCAGGTCGTTGATCACATGTTCCTCGACGGGCTTGAGGACGCCTATGACAAAGGTCGCCTGATGGGCACTTTCGCCGAAGATTGTGCTGAATCCTATCAGTTCACCCGCGAGGCACAGGATGAATACGCGCTGCAATCGCTGTCGAATGCCCTGACAGCGCAGGACACCAACGCCTTCGATGGTGAGATCACTTCGGTCACGATCCAGACCCGCAAGGGCGCAGTTACGCTGGATGCGGATGAACAGCCGAAATCGGCGCGGCCCGAGAAGATTCCCACGCTCAAACCTGCATTTCGTAAGGACGGTACGGTGACGGCCGCCAATTCCTCGTCAATTTCTGACGGGGCGGCCGCGCTGGTGCTGGCGTCTGCCGATGTGGCAGAGGCGCAGGGCCTGACGGT
Organism: Ruegeria sp. BE3; assembly: GCF_056538865.1. Taxonomy (NCBI): domain Bacteria; kingdom Pseudomonadati; phylum Pseudomonadota; class Alphaproteobacteria; order Rhodobacterales; family Roseobacteraceae; genus Ruegeria; species Ruegeria sp. BE3. Next base: position 89,557 of record NZ_JBQFTW010000007.1, read on the forward strand.
CCGCGCGCGCATTCTCGGCCATGCCAGCCACGCGCAGGCTCCGGGTCTGTTCACCACCGCTCCGGTTCCTGCTACGCAAAAGTTGCTGGAACGGATCGGCTGGGCCAAGGACGATGTGGATCTGTGGGAGGTTAACGAAGCCTTTGCTGTCGTCCCCATGGCTTTCATGCACGAAATGGGCCTGCCCCGAGACAAGGTGAATGTGAACGGGGGCGCTTGTGCGCTGGGTCACCCCATCGGTGCTTCAGGTGCCCGGATCATGGTCACGCTGCTGAATGCGCTGGAAAAGCGGAACCTGAAACGCGGGGTTGCGGCCATCTGCATTGGCGGCGGCGAGGGTACGGCTATCGCGATAGAACGTGTTTGACCCTTTGTCCGTTTGGAAATACCTCACGAGGGGGCATTGCCCCCTCAAACTTAAACCCGCAAAGCAAGACCTATGACCGCAGACTACGACACGCTCGCCAAAACCATCGCCGCACTGACCGAAGGTGAGACCGATCAGGTCGCGCTGATGGCGACAGTGGCTTGCGAGGTGCATCATTCCGATGACCGCTTTGACTGGACCGGATTCTACCGTGTAACTGAGCCGGAGTTGCTGAAAATCGGACCCTATCAGGGAGGCCACGGCTGCCTTGTGATTCCGTTTGCACGCGGAGTTTGCGGTGCAGCCGCGCGGACCGGAGAGGTACAGCTGGTGCCGGATGTCGATGCTTTTCCCGGGCATATCGCCTGTGCTTCAACAACCCGGTCAGAGTTGGTTTTGCCGGTGCGCGATGTCACGGGGCATGTGATCGCGGTGTTTGACATCGACAGCGACCAGCCGGATGCGTTCCGAGATGAAGACGCCGCGGCGCTGTCTTCCATTCTGGATTCGGTTTTTGCGCGTTAATGCGATTGCAGCATCCCGATCAAGTCGTATGAGAGGAGCAGGTAGCCCAACGCCACCTGAACCCCGACAATCGCGTAAAGCCAGATCGAGAATCGCCGTTTGCGGGTTTTGTGACTGAATATCCAGCGCCCCAATAAAGCGCCGGGGCTGCCTCCGAGCGTGGCAAGCCATAACAGGCGCTTTTCCGGGACGCGCTTTTTTCGCCGTCGCGCATTCAGCTTATCCCAGCCAAAAGCCAGCAAAGTCAGAGCGTTGATCGCCCATAGATACAGCATTGCTATCCACATGAACCGTGCATAGCCAATCGCGCCTGTGACCCCAAGTGAAAAAATGCTTGGAAATTTCACCGATTCGGCGCATCGTGAAAATACGAGAGAAAATTTCACCAACAGCGAGAGCGTCCTTTGAACAGTCAGGCCTCACATAGCGCCACACTTGGCGCTGATCTGCGTGCCCTCCGCAAGGCGCGCGGCTGGACCCTGACTGACATAGCGACGCGTCTGGACCGTTCTGTCGGATGGCTCAGTCAGGTCGAGCGGGACTTGTCCGAGCCGACAATCTCGGACCTGAGGCAGATTGCGGATTGTCTCAACGTCCCCATGTCGATGCTGTTTGGCCAATCTGCTGCCCCTGCTGACGAACAGGGCCTCATCGTTCGCGCGGGGTCCCGTCGGAAGATGGGATCCGGTGAGGAAGGTCTGATCGAGGAACTGCTCTCACCCGATCTGACCGATGACTTTGAAGTCGTCCATTCAACGTTCCAACCCGGATCCCGTCTGAAAACACCTACCCTGCGTCCGACGCAAGAGGTGGGCTATATCCTGTCCGGAAAACTGGACCTGACGATTGGTGATCGTTCGTTCACGGTCGGTCCCGGGGACAGCTTCCGCATCCGCAATGAACGCCATCTTTGGTCCAACCCCTATGACGAGCCAGCCGTAGCCGTCTGGGTTATCGCCCCGCCGGTGTACTGATGAGTTTCGAGGCATGGACCATATTCGCGCTGTTCTGGGTGGTGTTCGTGACCACACCAGGACCGAATGCGGTGAACTGCATCTCGAACGGGATGAGCCTGCCCTTTCCGAAAGCCATACTGGGCGTTCTGGCGATTCTGACCCAAGCGAGCGTGTTTCTGATCCTGTCGGCACTGGGCATCACTGCCCTGATTGCCGCGTCGCCGACCGGCTTCTTCGTCGCCAAACTGATCGGTGCCGGGTTTCTGATCTGGATGGGGATACGCGGGTGGATGAATGCCTCCAAGCCGGCCCCGGCCTCGGAACGACCCGCCCGGCATGTCTATCTGCACGCTCTGGCCGTGGCCACGATCAATCCCAAAAGCGTGGCCGGATACCTCGCCGCCTTTTCGCAATTCGTGCAGCCCGAGGTGCCGATCTGGCAGCAAATGTCGATCATCATGCCAACCGCTCTGGTTATCACGACGCTCAGCTACACCGGTTTTACCTTGCTGGGCGCTCTGATAGGGAGGGCGGCTCTGGGGGCTGTGTTCAATATCTGGGTCCGCCGCGTGATGGCGACCTGTTTCATCATCTACGGCGTGTTGCTGGGGACCAGCACAACGCCCGCAGCTAGGGGGTAATGGTATGCACAAAGGATCCTGCCTCTGCGGCAAGGTTGCGTTCACGATTGACAGCGACCTCACCCCGCCCAACGCGTGTCATTGCGGACAATGCCGCAAGCAGTCGGGGCATCTGTGGGCCTCGACCGTGACGCATCAGGATAATCTTAGCTTTACCAGCAGCGAGACATTGGGCTGGTATCGCGCTTCTGACATCGCCAAGCGCGGCTTTTGCAGCGCGTGCGGCTCGTTCCTCTTCTGGCAGCACAACGATGAGGACACGATCGCGATCTCCGTGGGCTCGTTGGACGAACCCACCGGCTTGAAGCTCGCCCAGCACATCTTCGTCGCCGACAAGGGCGATTACTACGACATTCAGGACGATTTGCCCCAGCGGGCACACTAACAGGGAACCAAGCGCATGAGTGATTTTCCAACCAAGGCCCGTGTGGTCATCATCGGCGGCGGCGTTGTCGGCTGTTCATCCCTTTATCATCTGGCCAAGAAGGGCTGGACCGATTGCGTTCTGCTGGAAAAGAACGAACTGACGGCCGGGTCCACATGGCACGCAGCGGGTAACGTGCCGACTTTCTCGACCTCATGGGCGATCATGAACATGCAGCGCTATTCGACCGAGCTGTATTCGCGTCTGGCGGATGAGGTCGATTATCCGATGAACTACCACGTCTCGGGTTCGATCCGCCTGGCGCATAGCAAAGAGCGGATGCAGGAATTCGAGCGCGCCATGTCCATGGGCCGCTACCAGGGTATCCCGATGGAGATGTGGACACCCGAAGAAGCCAAGGAGCGGTACCCCTTCCTTGAAACCCATGATCTTGAAGGCGTTCTGTACGATCCGACCGATGGCGACATTGATCCGGCACAGTTGACGCAGGCTCTGGCTAAGGGTGCGCGCGACATGGGGCAAAAGATCATCCGCTTCTGCCCGGCGACAGACGTGACCCAGCACGACGATGGCACATGGACCGTTCACACCGAGAAGGGCGATATCGCCTGTGAATATGTGGTCAATGCCGCAGGTTATTATGCGCAGCGCGTCGGTGAATGGTTCAAGCCCTATGGCGGGCGCACTGTGCCTGCGATGGTGATGAGCCACCAGTACCTGCTGACCGACGAGGTCCCCGAGATCGAGGCGTGGTCCAAGGAAAATGGTGGCAAGCTGCCTCTGCTGCGTGATGTGGATATCTCCTACTACCTGCGGCAGGAGAAGAACGGTTTCAACCTCGGCCCCTATGAGCCCAACTGCAAGGGCCACTGGATGACCGAGGACGACCCGATGCCCGAGGATTTCAGCTTCCAGCTTTGGAATGACGATCTGGACCGGATCGAGGACATCGTTACCGACGCGATGGAACGGGTACCTCTGATGGCAACTTCAGGCGTTGGCCGCGTGATCAACGGCCCGATTCCCTACGCGCCGGACGGCCTGCCTCTGATCGGCCCGATGCCCGGTGTGAAGAATGCGTTCGAGGCGCACACCTTCACCTTTGGCATCGCGCAAGGCGGTGGCGCGGGCAAGGTGCTTGCTGAATGGATCGTCGATGGCGCAACCGAGTGGGATATGTGGGCCGTCGATCCGCGTCGCTATACCGACTACACCGATCAGGATTACTGCAACCAAAAAGGCATGGAGGTTTATGGCAACGAATATGCCATGCACTTCCCGCATCACGAATGGCCTGCGGCACGCGACAAGAAACTCTCGCCCGTTCATGAGAAGGTCAAGGAACTGGGCGGCGTGATGGGTGCCTATAACGGTTGGGAACGGGCCAACTGGTTCGCGAAACCGGGCGATGATACGTCGCTGGACGCGACGCATACATGGGGTCGCTCCGGACCATGGGAACAGCGGATCAAGGAGGAATGCGAGGCCGTACGTGACCATTGCGGCGTGCTGGACTTGCCGGGATTCTCGCGTTTCATGGTTAAAGGTGAAGGTGCGGCCGAGGCGCTGCGTGGCCTTGTCACCGGTGGCCTGCCCAAGGTTGGGCGCATCAATCTGGTCTATATCTCCGACGACCGGGGCCGCATCCTGACCGAGATGTCCTGCCTGCGACTGGACGAGGACGCGTTCGTCATGATCACCGCCGCCACCGCCCAATGGCATGACCGTGATATTCTGATGGCAGCGATGCCCGCCGGTGTCAGCGTCGAGGACGTCACCACGACCCGTGACACGCTGATCGTCACCGGCCCCAATGCGCGTGAGATTCTGTCGGGTCTGACCGATGCCGATCTCTCGTTGGGGTGGTTGACCCATCAGGCGGCAACCGTGGCCGGGCGACCCGCCCATCTGATCCGCGTCTCCTTCGCCGGAGAGCTGGGTTGGGAAGTCCATGCTCTGAACGAAGATATGCCTGCGATCTATGACGCGATCATTGATGCTGGTGCCAAGCCGTTCGGCATGTACGCCTTGAACTCCCTGCGTATCGAAAAGGGATACCGGGCTTGGAAGGGCGATCTGTCGACCGACTATTCGTTGCTGGAAGGCGGATTGGAGCGCTTCGTCAAGCTGGACAAACCGCAAGACTTCCCTGGCAAGGCCGCGATCCAGAATGAAAAGCAGCAGGGCGTGAAGAAATCCTTCGTGACCCTGACCGTTGACGCGGGTGTCTGCGACGCGCCCTACATGTCCTGCATCTGGCACAATGGCGAGATCGTGGGCGAAACGACCTCGGGCGCGTGGGGTTATCGCGTTGGCAAGTCTATCGCGCTGGGCATGATCAAGACCGACCTGGCGAACCCGGGTACAGCGTTGGAGGTCGAAATCTACGGCCAGAAATACCCCGCTGTTGTGCAAGAGGATCAACCCCTCTGGGATCCGGCCAACGAACGGCTGCGGGCCTGACCTGTGGGTGTCCCCAGCGTCATGCAAGGTGTCTATCTGACCCGCCACGGCGGGCCAGAGGCGCTGGAATGGCGCGAGGATATCCCCGTGCCAACGCCCGGACCCGGGCAGGTGCTGGTCCGGGTTGCGGCTGCTGGGGTAAACAACACGGATATCAACACACGCATTGGCTGGTATTCCTCGGACGTGACCGGCGCAACCGACGCGGTCGATCAGAATGTCGAGGCCGGGGGCTGGGGCGGAGCTTTGCAGTTCCCCCGCATTCAGGGCGGTGATCTTTGCGGCATTGTCGAACTGGCGGATCCAGAGACCGGGTTTCAATCCGGCCAACGCGTCACCTGCCCCATCAATCTGCCACGCCCCAGCCCCGGCAATCCAACCGGGTTCATCGCGCTCGGCTCCGAAGTTGACGGAGCCTTTGCGCAATATTGTTTGGTCGAGGCGGCCGATCTTTATGACGTCACGCCCTCGCCGCTGACTGACGTCGAAATTGCGGCCATCCCGTGTGCCTTTGGCACGGCGGAAAACCTGCTGACCCGCGCGGGTGTGGCAGCGGGCCATAAGGTTTTGATCACAGGCGCGTCAGGCGGTGTTGGTCTTGCCGCTGTGCAACTGGCCGCGATCAGAGGCGCGAGTGTCTATGGCTTGACCAGTCTCATGAAAGCAGATGTTGTCAAAGAGCAAGGAGCCGTGGGCACGTTCGACCGGCAAGCACCCCTGCCCAAAGACACCTTCGATGTGGTGATCGATGTCGTGGGCGGCCCTGCATGGCCCGGTCTGATCCTGGCGCTGAAACCCGGTGGCCACTATGCTGTGTCGGGTGCCATCGCCGGACCCATCGTTGAGGCCGATCTCCGCGACATCTACCTGCGCGACATAACGATCCACGGCTGCACCCATCAGGCGTTCGAGGTCTTTGGTCGTCTGGTTGATTTGATGAATGCGGGCCGGATCAAGCCGCTGATCTCAAAGACATACGCGCTGAAAGACATCGCCCGGGCGCAAGAGGATTTTCAGTCGAAAACACTGCCGGGAAAACTGGTGCTTATCCCATGAGGACAACGGAATATGGCTGACATCACACTTCTGGATGGCTCAATCGGGCAGGAACTGGTCAAGCGCAGTGGCGACAGACCCACGCCGCTTTGGTCGACGCGGGTGATGATCGACAAGCCCGAGATTCTGGCTGAAGTGCACGACGCGTATTTTCGCGCCGGTGCCACGGTCGCGACCACCAATACATATGCCATTCATCGCTCGCGCCTTGTGCGCGAAGGGATCGAGGATCAACTGCAGGCCCTGATCGATGCCGCCCTATCCGAAGCCGAACAGGCGCGCGCCAGAAACGGTGGGCGTATCGCCGGTTCTCTGGGCCCGCTCTTGGCCACCTATCGCCCCGATCTGAACCCGGACCCCGAAGATGCGGCAGAGAAGTTCGGAGAACTGGCTGCGATGATGGCCGACCGCGTCGATCTGTTTCTGATCGAGACCGTATCGTCGGTTCAGGAAGCCGAAGGCGCATTGCGAGGCGTCGAAGGTCACGGAAAACCCATCTGGATCGCCTTCTCAGTCAAGGATGACGATGGCACGCGCTTGCGTTCGGGTGAGGCGCTTGAGGACGTCGCGCCCCTGCTTACCCGGTTCCGACCCGAAGCGGTGTTGATCAACTGCTCGCGCCCCGAAGCCATCCCCGCCGCGCTGGACATACTCGCCCCGATGGGACTGCCGTTTGGCGCTTACGCCAACGGGTTCACCGGTATAACGGACGGTTTTCTCGAAGAGGCCCCCACAGTAGACGCGCTGGAGCAGCGCACCGATCTGGGGCCTGCGGCCTATGCAAAACACGCAATGGGCTGGGTCGGTCAAGGCGCCACGATCATAGGCGGTTGCTGTGAAGTTGGCCCCGATCACATCGCCGCCCTCGCGCAACAGCTTAACGACGCCGGTCACCGGATCGTCTGACACGTAACTTTGAAAGACAGGAAAAGGCACCCAAATGGTTGATCTTCCCAACAAGGCCCGCGTGGTCATTATCGGCGGCGGCGTCATTGGATGTTCGGTCGCGCATCACCTGACCAAGAAAGGTTGGAAAGACGTCGTTCTGCTTGAACGCAAACAGCTGACCAGCGGTACCACCTGGCACGCAGCTGGCCTGATCGCGCAGCTGCGAGCAACAGCGAACATGACCAAATTGGCCAAGTACAGCCAGGAACTCTACGGATCGCTGGAAGAGGAAACCGGTGTCGCCACTGGGTTCAAACGCTGCGGCTCGATTACCGTCGCCCTGACCGAAGAACGCAAGGAAGAAATCTATCGCCAGGCCGCCATGGCCCGCGCCTTCGGGGTCGAGGTTGAGGAGATTTCGAACGAACGCGTCAAAGAGATGTATCCGCATCTGAATGTCGAGGACGTCAAAGGCGCCGTCTACCTGCCGTTGGACGGGCAGGGTGACCCGGCCAACATCGCGCTGGCATTGGCAAAGGGCGCGCGCCAGCGCGGCGGCATCGTCAAGGAACGCGTGAAGGTTACTGATATCGTCAAGCAAGGCCGCTCGGTTACGGGTGTGGACTGGGTCGCTGATGACGGCAGCGCGTCGGGGCATATCGAATGCGACATGGTGGTGAACTGTGCGGGTATGTGGGGCCACGAGGTTGGCCGCATGGCGGGCGTGAATGTCCCGCTTCATGCCTGCGAACATTTCTACATCGTCACCGAGGGCATTGACGGGCTGACCCAATTGCCGGTCCTGCGTGTGCCGGACGAGTGCGCCTATTACAAGGAAGATGCGGGGAAAATTCTGCTGGGCGCATTTGAACCAAATGCCAAACCCTGGGCGATGAATGGCATCCCCGACAGCTTCGAATTCGATCAGCTGCCCGAGGATTTTGATCATTTCGAACCCATCCTCGAAGCAGCTGTCAACCGGATGCCAATGTTAGCAGAGGCCGGGATTCATACCTTCTTCAACGGCCCTGAATCCTTCACGCCGGACGACGCCTATCATCTGGGGCTTGCGCCCGAGATGGATAATTACTGGGTCGCGGCGGGGTTCAACTCAATCGGCATTCAGTCCGCGGGCGGCGCAGGTATGGCGCTGGCCGAATGGATGGATAGCGGCGAGAAACCGTTTGATCTGGGCGATGTTGACATCAGCCGTATGCAGCCGTTCCAGGGCAATAAGCAGTACCTCTTTGAGCGCTCGAAAGAAACGCTGGGTCTGCTTTATGCCGACCACTACCCCTATCGCCAGAAGGCCACCGCGCGTGGTGTGCGACGTACCCCGTTCCATCATCACCTCAAAGAACAATGTGCGGTTTTTGGTGAATTGGCGGGATGGGAACGTGCCAATTGGTTCGCGAATGAAGGGCAGGAGCGCGAATACCAATACAGCTGGAAACGCCAGAACTGGTTCGAGAACTCCGCCGCCGAGCACAAGGCCGTGCGCGAGAATGTGGGCATGTATGACATGTCCTCCTTCGGCAAGATCCGCGTCGAAGGCCCCGATGCCGAGAAGTTCATGAACTATATCGGTGGTGGGGATTATTCGGTTCCAGCTGGCAAGATCGTCTACACTCAGTTCCTGAACCGCAATGGTGGGATCGAGGCCGACGTAACAGTCACCCGCCTGACCGAAACAGCGTATCTGGTTGTCACACCGGCCGCCACCCGATTGGCTGATCAAATCTGGATGCAGCGTCATGCCGGTGGTTTCAACGTGGTGATCACGGATGTGACCGCGGGCGAGGGTGTTCTGGCCGTCATGGGTCCGAATGCGCGCGCTTTGCTTCAGAAAGTCTCGCCAAACGATTTCTCAAACGCGACGAACCCGTTTGGCACTGCCCAGGAGATTGAGATCGGCATGGGCCTCGCTCGTGCGCACCGGGTGACCTATGTGGGTGAGCTCGGGTGGGAGATCTATGTTTCTTCGGACATGGCGGGTCATGTGTTTGAAACCTTGCATGAAGCGGGGCAGGACATGGGTCTGAAGCTTTGTGGCATGCACATGATGGACAGCTGCCGGATCGAGAAAGGTTTCCGCCATTTCGGTCACGACATCACCTGCGAGGACCATGTCGTCGATGCAGGGTTAGGTTTCGCGGTCAAGGTGGACAAGGGCAGCGATTTCATCGGTCGCGAAGCCGTAATCACACGCAAGGAAAGCGGGCCAAAGAACCGATTGGTGCAGTTCCGTCTGACCGATCCGGCGCCTTTGTTGTTCCACAATGAACCCATCGTCAGAGATGGTGAATATGTCGGTTATCTGAGCTCGGGGAATTACGGTCATACGCTGGGTGGCGCAGTTGGCATGGGCTATGTCCCATGCGATGGTGAAAGCGCGGCAGATGTTCTTGCATCGACATACGAAATCGATGTCTGCGGTGTAAAAGTTCAAGCTGAGGTTTCGTTGAAGCCGATGTACGACCCCAAGTCAGAACGGGTGAAAGTCTGATACAGGGCAGGGGGCTCTGCCCCCGCCGCGGCAAGCCGCGACTCCCACGAGATATTTTTAGCCAGATGAAGCAGGCGATCCCAACTTCATCTGGCCCCAAATATCTCGGAGCGCGAGGCAGAGCCTCGCAAAAATCCTTGAAACTCGAAATCCCGGGAGTTGTCGAACCATCAGAAACCGTGATGGCGCGCCCAACAGAATAGAGTGTTTTCTGAAACGCTGGCTTGTTCTAGACAAGGTTGTTGCCTCTCGGAGAACCAAATGACTTCGCGTGACGTTTCTGGTCGGAATGCGGACACACCCAAGGGTTTGATCCTTGCTGTAACCGCGTATGTCTTGTGGGGATTTCTTCCTCTGTACATGAAGGCCATGGCGCATGTCGGGCCCGTGGAAATTGTGGCGCATCGGATCATCTGGTCGGTGCCGGTGGCAGGCTTGTTGCTCGTTGTCTTGGGCCGGACAGCTGACCTGAAGGCCGCGCTGCGCAATCCACAGATGTTGGGCATGGCGGCACTGACCGCAGCGTTGATTTCTGTGAACTGGGCAATTTACGTGTGGGCGATTTCCTCGGGGAACGCTTTGGATGCGGCCTTGGGGTATTACATCAACCCGCTGTTCAGCATCGCGTTGGGGGCCGTTCTGCTGCGTGAGCCGCTGAACAAGACGCAGATGCTGGCCGTTGGTCTGGCCGCGTTGGGCGTACTGGTGCTGGTGGTTCAGGCCGGAACTCTTCCTTGGGCCGCGTTGGGGCTGATGGTGAGCTGGGGATTTTATGCTTTTTTCAAGCGTTCGCTCCCAATCGGGCCCAATCAGGGATTTCTGCTGGAGGTCTTGATCCTGCTGATTCCGGCCTTGGCCTATGTGACCTGGCTGGGCGCAACGGGTACGGGGCATTTCGGCACAGCGGTGTCCGACACGATGATGCTGGCGGGGGCGGGCATTGTGACCGCAGTACCCTTGCTGGTCTACGCCAACGGGGCCAAGCTGGTGCGTCTGTCCACGATGGGCGTCTTGCAATACATTGCGCCCACGATGATCTTTATCACTGCCGTCACCCTGTTTGGAGAACAGATCGACAGCGCCCGGATGATCGCCTTCCCGCTGATCTGGGCCGGGCTGGTTGTGTATTCGATTCCGATGATCCGACAGATACGATCTCAGGCCTGAGTGATCAGACGCGTCGCCTCTGCGGCCCATAATGTATAGGCCTTCGGGCTGGGATGATAACCGTCCGGGGCGGCGAGCGCCGGGTCGTCTGGCAGGTCCAACGTCAGATGCCGCACTTGGGGGAACCGAGAGGCCACCCGCTGCAACCCCTGGTCCAAGCGTTTGGCCTGCTGCCCCAGAACCCATGACAGAGGTTGGGGCAGAGCGGGAAAGCGGTTCATCTGAGGTACTGCCGTCATGATCACTGTTCGCGCGCCCAGCCCATTTGTGAGAAGGCTCATTAGATCCGTTTGCCGCGATTCGAATTGCCCAAGCGAGACAGCGCGCGTGACATCGTTCACGCCAAGGGCGGTGACCACCACATCAAACTGCTGGTCGAGTTTGCTGAGACGATGAATGGTGTCTTGTGTGGTATGCCCAGTCGTCGCCTCCAGCTGCCATTCGACCGAGTAGTGCCGCGCCAGACGGCTGGCCAACTGACCCGAGAGCGCCTGATGTTGTGTGCCCGCGCCCACACCGGCGGCCGAGCTGTCACCGGTAATGAGCAGACGCACGCGAGGGCCTCGTCCTTCGCGCCCTTCGCGTGGTCCACTGGGTTCGGGCAGCAATTGCGCGTTGCGTCGAACCGAAAGCCCCTGCAGAGCCAGAACAGGCAGCAGAGGTACGCGCAGAAACTGATCGGCAGCCAATGGCATGGTCAGCTCAGGGCGTTCTTGAATTCCAGGAATCGGACGTCCTTCATTACGCGTGCCATCATCGCCTCACGTAGGGCGCCGATGGTTTTGTATGGGCGCATGACGACTTCGAACTCCTGAATCAAGCCGTCATCATTCAGGGTGATCAGATCGACGCCAACAGCGTCAAGTTCACCCACTTTGCATTGGAACTCCAGCGCCCAGTCCTTACCATCGCCCATAATCCGGCGATAGCGGAAGTTTGAGAACACCTGACCCACGTGACCTAATACGGCGGCAACCGGTGCGCGACCGGTCCAGGTGCTGTAATAGGTTGGCGGAGAAAACCGCACATCTTCGGCCAGCAATTCATGGATCAGGTTCTCATCGCCTTTCGCGACAACCTCTTGCATGCGTTCGATCGTGGGGTGCATGGGGCCTCCTCTCGGTTGGTGCAAGAGTGACTGAACCATGCCGCACCACGCAAGGGCGACGTTGCGGGAGGTCGCATGCTGGGATAGGCAGGCGCGCATGAGCGAGACCTATGATCCCCCGCAGACGCCTCTGGACGTGCTGTATGAAGATGCGCAGTTGATTGTCGTGAACAAGCCCTCGGGCCTGCTGTCAGTGCCGGGCCGTGGGGCGCATTTGGCCGATTGTCTACTGACGCGTGTGCAGGCGGCGTTTCCGCAGGCCTTGCTGGTGCATCGGCTGGATCGGGATACATCGGGTGTGATGGTTTTTGCCCAGACGCCGAACGCGCAACGGCACCTGGGGTTGCAATTCGAAAACCGCCAGACTCGTAAAACCTACGTCGCGCGGGTCTGGGGGCGGGTAGAGCCCAAGACTGGCACCGTTGATCTGCCACTGATCGTTGATTGGCCCAATCGCCCACGTCAGATGGTATGTCACGAGACCGGAAAACCCGCGGTCACCGACTGGCGCGTAATCAAGTATGAAGGCGGGACAACACGCGTGCGACTGTTTCCGAAAACCGGGCGCTCGCATCAGCTGCGCGTACATATGTTGGCGCTGGGTCATCCGATATTGGGTGATCCTTTCTATGCCGAAGGTCCGGCGCGGGACTTCCCGCGCCTGATGCTGCATTCGGAGGAGCTGCGCCTGAAAAACCCCGAAGGCGGGGTGGCGATGAAGTTCCGCGCCAAGGCGGACTTCTAGGCCGTACGGGTCCAGAACACCTTGAGATTACCCAGGGAAAATCGCCGTGCGCGTTGCCTGGGCGCGCAGCGCTGGCGGGTGGCCATGATCTCGCGTTCGATTTCGAACCCGCGCAGAGTATGGTCTTGTGTCCAGCGGTCCAGTTTCAGGGTCATCAGGACGTGATGGTCTCGGCTTGGCATGATGGGTCTCCTTTCCTTTGACCTCACCGTTGCCGATCACTCCTGACACCACCTTGTCAGGGGGCTGTGCTAGGATGTCAGCAGATCGAACCGGAGACACCGATGCGCCGTTCCACACGACTGTTTGAAATTATCCAGATTCTACGCGCTGCCAATGCCCCCGTTACGGCGGAGGCGCTGGCGGAAAAGCTCGAAGTCTCAGTACGGACGGTCTATCGCGATATCGCCGCGCTTCAGGCTCAGCGCACGCCGATTGAGGGTGAGGCGGGCGTCGGCTATCTGATGCGGCGTGGCTATGATCTGCCGCCATTGAACTTCGACGCCGAAGAGGTCGAGGCGCTGTGGGTCGGCCTGTCGATGCTCGCCCGTACCGGGGACAGCACCTTGCAGCAGGCTGCTGACAGGGTATGCCGCAAGATCGAAGCCCTGCGTGCGCCTGCCGACTGGTTGCAGGTTGCACCTTGGGGGGCACCCGCTGACGACCCGGCGAAAGGTTGCGTTCCGGTCGTGAATTATCGCGAGGCAATCCGGGCCGAGCGCAAGATTCGCATCACCTATGTCAATTCCGACGGCGAGCGGACCGAACGCACGGTGCGACCCGTTGCGCTGATCTATCACATCGAATGCACTATGCTGGCCGCCTGGTGCGAGCTGCGAAACGGGTTCCGCCATTTTCGAACGGATCGCATCTGGGCCTGCGATCTGACTGAGGATCATTTTTGCGGACAAGGCCAGCCTTTGCGCGCGATCTGGCAGGAACAGAACCATTGGGATGATCCTGTGCAAACCCACTGAACGGCGGGGAACTGCCGAATTCACCCGATTGTTGCTTGAGCCCGGAGCCAACCGGAGCGATACAGTAGGGCAAAGAACGTGGCCCCCGGCAGAAAAACGGGAGCCAGAGCAGAAGGTTGAATCCATGACGATTTCCAAGTTTTTTGTTGCAGCCGGGCTGAGTTCGGTTTTGGTACTAGGAGCCTGCACGGACCCCGGCACGCTGAACCTGCCCGCCGATCCCAACCAGAACGCCAAGCAAGGTGCGATTATAGGTGGTCTGATCGGGGCCGGGGTAGGCGCGATTGCGAACGATTCCGATCCGCTGCTCGGCGCATTGGCTGGCGGCGCCATCGGGGCTGCTGGTGGCGGTGTCATCGGCAATCAGCTGGACCGGCAGGCGGCAGAACTGCGTCAGCAGCTGGCCAATGACGGGATAACCATCACAAATGCCGGGGATCGTTTGATCGTCACCGTGCCGAATGACATCACTTTTGCCACCGACAGCTCGACCGTGAACCCGGCGCTGCGGGCGGATCTGGTGCGGGTCGGGCAGAACCTCGTGCGCTATCCCAACTCAAACGTGCAGGTCATCGGGCATACCGACAGCGACGGAGAGGCATCGTACAATCAGGGCCTGTCTGAACGGCGTGCGCGTTCGGTTGCGGATATCCTGCAAGCCAATGGCGTGAATGGTTCACGCATTACCACGATTGGTCTGGGCGAAAGCCGACCCGCAGCCTCAAATCTGACGCCGGAAGGCAAGGCCCGGAACCGCCGGGTCGATATCGAAATCATCCCCAGCGGAAACACGTAATATTCAGGGGCACCTATGGGTGCCCCTTTTTCCTGCACAGTGACTGCGCGTCACCGGGGCTTTGGTCTGGTGCGATCTCGGGCTAACAATTGGGGATACAACGTAACGGAGTTCCCCCATGCCCGACCCGATCCTTGTTGGCCTCTCTGGTTCGCTGCGGCAGGGCGCGACCAATCGCAAGCTGCTGCGCGAGGCCGCGCGCCTGTTCGAGCCCGGCACATTTATCGAAGCGGATCTGAACTTGCCTCTCTATGATGGTGACGTTGAGGCGGAACAAGGTATCCCCGAAGCGGTGCAGATACTGGCGAATCAGATTGCACAGGCTGATGCCGTGATCATCTCGACCCCTGAGTACAACAAGGGGCCGTCGGGCGTGTTGAAGAACGCGCTGGACTGGGTCAGCCGGACAAGTGGCAAGCCGTGGATGGATAAACCCGTGGCTGTGATGTCTGCCGCTGCGGGCCGTGCCGGAGGGGAGCGTGCGCAGATGATCCTGCGGTCCTTCATGGTGCCATTCCAACCTCGGATTCTTCAGGGTCCTGAGTTTCATCTGGCAGACAGTTCCAACGAATTCGATGACGAAGGGCGGTTGATCAGCGACCGATACGAGCACTCCCTTCAGACACTGATGAGAAAATTGCGGGCCGAGGCCGGGTTCTGATCCGCGGGGATGGAATGGAAGCAGAGATCGTCACAGACCTGATCGACCCGACGCGGGCCAATGCGTTACAGGTGTCGCTGGGACAACAGCCGTCGATTGACGCCGGCTCGCCCCTGCCACCGTTTTTCCACCAGCTCTATTTCTGGTCACCCTTGCCGTCGACCGATATGGGGCGGGATGGGCACCCGAAGGTTGGTCTTGGTCTTATCCCGGATATGGGTCTTCCTCGTCGGATGTGGGCTGGTGGTCGGCTGGAGTTTCATGCGCCTTTGATCGCGGGCACTCAAGCCGAACGTCGTTCCGTTCGGGAGAGCGCCAAGAAGAAGACAGGGCGCAGCGGACCGTTGGCTTTTGTCACGCTACGCCACGAGATCTGGCAGCAAGGTGCGCATTGTCTGACCGAATGGCAGGATCTGGTCTATCGCGAGGACCCGTCGCCTGACGCAGCGGCCCCTCAGCGCCCGGAGGCCCGAAAGGATGAGACCGACTTTCGGGAGGTCCGGTTCGATACAACGCTGTTGTTTCGCTATTCGGCACTGACCTTTAACGGGCATCGCATCCACTATGATCTGGATTATGCACGGGACGTTGAAGGGTATACCGGGTTGGTTGTACACGGCCCCCTGCTGGCACAGCTTCTGATGCTCTACGCGATCGAGTTGATGGGTCCACTAACCCGTTTTTCGTTCCGTGCCACGGCCCCGCTGATGCACTTTGAGGCAGTCAGCCTTTGCCGAAACGGACGGGAATTCTGGGTGCGCGGACCCGACGGGCGGGAATGCATGCGGGCCGAAGCCTCAATCTAGGTGTTTTTGCATCGTGATTGAGGTGGTGCGGTCATAACCGGGATGGGCCACTTCTCCGGTTTTTACAAATCCCATACGGGCAAAGGCGGCGTGGTTCTCGACAAGCTCGACCCGTGTCTGCAGCTCCAACACTTTCAGCCCCAGTGCTTCCGCACGCGTCTCGGCCTGCGTCACCAGACGGTGGGCGAGGCCGCGCCCGCGTTGGTTCTGATCGACAGCGAGTTTGCTCAGATACAAACGCCCTGGCTTAGGCGTCAGAAAGACCACGGCATCCGGGCGATCCCCGATGACCCAGACCTCACCATCTTGCATCTGATCCCGTAATGCGTCCAGCGACAGACGATGCATCGATGAGGGCGGATCAATGCGCCCCTCCATATAGGCAAAGCTGGTGCGGATCAGGTTCAGGACACCGGGCAGTCTCGGATCTTTTTGGGGCAGGCGTTCAGGTGTTCCGCCAAGGTTGCTCATAAGGAAGCCTCGGGCCGGAAATCCTCGGGGATTTGATCTTTCCCTTCCAACATCAGATCAGCCATCACCTCGGCCACTTTTGGGGCCATGCCGAAGCCGATCTTGAAACCTCCGTTCGCGATGAATTGTCCGTCATGCAAAGGATGCGCGCCCAACATCGGTGCGCGGCTTTTGCTGCGAGGGCGCACTCCGGCCCATCGCTCGATCACCTCAGCCCCGTGCAGTAAGGGCAGGGCGCGCGCGGCACGGTCCAGAACGTCGTCCAATGTAGCATCGGTGCTGTTTGGGTCATCATAGTCCCGCTCTGACGTCGAGCCGATGGCCAGCGTGCCATCCGCGTGCGGGACGATATGGATGGCATCCGCAAACAGCTGCGGAACCTCGCCTGCATCAAAGCGCAGCAAAGCGGCCTGCCCCTTCACGCCATTGCCGACGGTCTTGCCAAAAGCGCGGCTGAGCTCTTCCAAACCGGCCAGACCCGTGGCGTGAATGACTTGACCTTTGTCGGGGGCCTCTGCCACCACGTCGACCCCCATTACACCCAAGGCGGCAACCAGCGCGGCACAGGCGCGTCTGGGGTGCATACGGGCACTCAGCGTATCATGGATGACAAAGCCCGTGGGGCTTGGTGGACACCAGGATCCGACCTTTGCCACCGGAACCACGTTCCAACTGGCGCGCCCCTGCCAGAGTGTCTCGGCCGTTGTCGCGCGTGCATGCGCAAGGTCCAGATTGCGCTGATCCGCGACGGGTTGCAGCCGACCTAGGCGTGCATAGCCGGGGGAAACGCCCCCCGTCGCCTCAACCTGCTGCCAGAACGGTTTGGCCATGATCAGACTGTCGAACTGAAAGGCTTTCTTGGCGTTCCAGTTTTCGGGCACATGCGGGGCAAGCGCACCCACCAGACCGCCGCTTGATCCCGCGCCGGGACCAAAGGGGTCAACCACCTGCACCCTGGCACCGCGCCGGGCGCAGATCCAGGCGATGGATAGGCCAAAGACGCCTGCGCCGCGCACCGTCACATCGACCATTGCCAATCCCCTTTTCCTTGTTCAGTGTCGCGCAGCCTAGCTACAGGATAACCCGATGGCAGACCAGCGTGCCGAACTGACATGGACCGAGGATCATATCCCGGTTTCTAACCGTTTCGACGATCCCTATTACTCGTTGCAAAACGGGCTGGAAGAGACGCGCCATGTGTTCCTTGCAGGCAACGACCTGCCTGCGCGGTTCACCCCCGGGTTTCGTATTGCGGAGCTGGGGTTTGGCACCGGCCTGAACATGCTGACGGTCTGGTCCGCGTGGGAAGGCGCGGGGCAGACGACCCCGCTACGCTTTACCAGTTTCGAAGCCTTTCCCATGTCCGCCGACGATATGGCACGGGCGTTAGCGGCGTTTCCTGAATTGTCGCTGTGGGCTGAGCGATTTCTGGCTGTCTGGACCGGTCAGGCCTGCACGCTGGACACTTTGCATCTTGAGGTTATCCATGGCGATGCACGCCAGACTTTGCCGCAATGGTCTGGCGCAGCGGACGCATGGTTTCTGGATGGTTTCTCGCCCGCGAAGAACCCTGAATTGTGGGGGGCTGACCTGATGCAGCAGGTGGCGGACCACACGGCCCGTGGTGGCACTGCGGCGACATACACCGCTGCTGGCTTCGTGCGTCGGGGGTTGTCCGATGCGGGGTTCGACGTAACCCGCAGCCCTGGCTTTGGCCGCAAGCGGCACATGACCCGGGCGGCAAAGCCATGAGCCAGAAGAACAACGTCAACGCGGGCATTGCCCTGATGATCGGTGCGACGATCGTATTTGCGTTGCAGGACGGCATCTCACGCCATCTGGCGGGCACCTACAACACCTATATGGTCGTGATGATCCGGTACTGGTTCTTTGCCGCCTTCGTGATTGCCGTGGCGGCGAGATCACCCGGAGGGCTGAGAGCAGCGGCGCAAACCAGCCAGCTAGGGCTGCAGATATTTCGGGGTTTGTTGCTGGCCGGTGAAATTTGTGTGGCAGTCTTCAGCTTTACCATCCTCGGGCTGATCGAAAGCCAGGCGGTGTTCATTTGCTATCCGCTGCTGATCGCCGCGCTCAGCGGTCCGGTTCTGGGCGAGAAAGTCGGCTGGCGGCGCTGGGCCGCCATCGGGGTCGGCTGTATCGGCGTGTTGATCATCCTTCAGCCCGGCGCGGGCGTGTTCAACCCC
This sequence comes from Ruegeria sp. BE3, assembly GCF_056538865.1. Lineage (NCBI taxonomy): Bacteria > Pseudomonadati > Pseudomonadota > Alphaproteobacteria > Rhodobacterales > Roseobacteraceae > Ruegeria > Ruegeria sp. BE3. The sequence goes on from NZ_JBQFTW010000007.1 coordinate 108,279, forward strand.
TGGGCCGTGGTCCCTCTGATCTCGGCCCTTATGTTCGCCGTCTATGGTCTTTTGACCCGATATGCAGCACGCCGCGACAGCACCGCAACCAGCTTTTTCTGGACCGGCGTCGCCGGGGCGGTGGCAATGACCAGCGTCGGCGTATGGTTCTGGGAACCGATGATCGGCAGCGACTGGCTGTGGATGGGTTTGCTGTGCATCACAGGCGTGCTGGGGCATTGGCTGCTGATCAAATGTTATGAGATGGCCGAGGCAAGCGCAGTGCAGCCCTTCGCCTATTTCCATCTGATGTGGAGCGCAATTCTGGGCATCACCATCTTTGATGAGACGCTGCGCTCTGCGGTCGTGCTGGGCGCAACTCTGGTCATCGCGGCGGGTCTGTTCACATTATGGCGCGAAAGACGCAAGGGTTGAGCCGACAAGCTCCTGCGAGAACGGCACCGGCAGCGGTGATTGTCCGAGACGCGCGCGATACACAGGCAGGCTTTCGGCCACCCGCATGACATAGTTGCGGGTTTCCTTGAAAGGGATCGTCTCGATCCAGTCGATCACATCCACCTCGCCCCGGCGCGGGTCGCCATAACGTTCCATCCACGATATCGGCCTGCGCGGCCCGGCGTTGTAACCGGCTGCCATCATGACCACATTGCCGTTAAAATCCTCGGCGAGGCTGGACAGGTAGTTCGCGCCCAGCTTGGCATTGTATTGCCAGTCCGAGGTCAGCCGTCCGGTCTTGTGCCCAGCGAGAATGCCCAGATCCTGCGCGACCAGTTTTGCCGTCGCGGGCATCACCTGCATCAATCCACGCGCGCCTGCGCCGCTGATGACAACCGGATCGAACTCGCTTTCGCGCCGGGCAATGGCCAGCGTCATTTCTTTCGCCATGGGCAGGCCCATATCGGCAACCGGATGCACGGGATAATAGGCCGCAGGCAGCACTGTGCCCATGGTCGCTGCGCGTTTGGCGATCATGACGGCCAGATGCGGCTCATTCAGCTCGATCACCAGATCACCCAGCTGAGCGGCCTGCGTCTGATCAAGGCTTTCCACCAGATGGGTCAGGAACCGTTCCGACAGATTGCCTTCACCTGCGCGCAACAGCAGCAGACCGGCCTCCAGCACACTGGAATCAGCAAACGCGGCCTGTTTCCAATGCGGCGCTCGGCGCGGATTGGCCAGTTCGCCGTCAAACGGACGACCGATCCTCTCGGCGGCCAGCAATCCGTAGAACGAGGTTTGATAGTCCGCCCCCGCTGAGTAAGCCTCATGCGCTTTGTCCGCATCGCCCAATGCCGCGTATGCGCGACCTAGCCAATACCCGCCACGCCCTTTCGAAATCGGAGATTGCACGGCCCCCGAAAAGTTCTGGAAATGCCGCACTGCCGTAGCCGGATCATTTAGCCTGCGCAAAGCCAGGAACCCCGCCAACCACTCCAGATCGGCATAGCCATAGCCCATGTCCGGCGTCATGTGGTGATTGGCGGCAATTGCATAGGCGCGCTCGGCGCTGCCCGTGCGCATCTCAAGGCGCGCCAACCTGCGTCGCCCTTCGGCCCATTTGTCAGGCTCTCCCAGAGTCTTCGGGTCGGTCGACCGCGCCAGCATCAGATCGATGGCACTGTCATCCAGCTCTTTCCGATCGCGCCAGACAAACCGGTCAAAGGCCAGACCTGGCGCGTCGGTCAGGGATTTCGGAACCGCAGCTACCTTGCCATCCACACTATTCTGGCGCTTTTGCAAGGCGATCCGCGCTTCGGCCAGCTTGCGATAATCCGCACTGACCAGAGGCAACATTTGCTCTGCACTGACCAGGTTGCCGTCCCACAGCATCCGATCCAGACGTGCTTCGTGATGCGGTTTCAGCAGCTTGCTGAAATTCTCCATATAGGTCTTCTGCAGACCAGCCCCCATAGGCATGGTCCGCCACGCCGTCACGATGTCGGCCTCCGCTTCACCGTGGCGGCCCTTGCTCATCAGTGCGACCGCATAGTTCAATGCGCCTTCGGCAGTTTGCGGCGACATGCCGTCATAGAATTTCAGTACCCGATCCGGGCTTGCGTTGGTGAAAGAAGGTTCGCTCTTTCGGCGTAACCAAGCCAATCCCGGCCAATCCGGGCGCCGCTCCAGGAACACAAGCACATCGCCAGAGCTGCCAAAGCCTTCACGCAGCCAGTGCCAGACAATGATGTCACGCGATACCGATCCCCGTTGACCGGACACACGCAACGCGGCGTTCCAGTCGCCCTTGCGCATCTCGATGAGCCCTGCACGCAGATCACCTACGGCCTCGGCCCGCGCCTGCCCCCAAGATCCCAGAATCACCGCCACCAAAAGCGCCAGAACGCGTGTCATGCCTTGCATTTCCCAACCAACCAAGGATAGAGCCATTCAGGATAAACCTTGCGCCGCCGGGATCAACTCACATCGCGATGATTGTGATCTGCGCGGGCGCAAAAATTGCTAACTGCACCTTAAGGAGCGTGTCATGTTTAAAGGCTCGATGCCAGCCCTCGTCACCCCGTTTTCAAACGGAGCGTTGGACCTGGATACGCTCAAACGCTTGGTGGAATGGCAAATCAAGGAAGGCTCGACCGGTCTGGTGCCAGTGGGAACAACCGGCGAAAGCCCGACGCTCAGCCATGATGAGCATGAAACGGTTGTGGCCGAGGTGGTCAAGGCCGCTGCTGGTCGCGTTCCGGTAATCGCCGGGGCCGGTTCGAACAACACCGTCGAAGCGATCCGATTCGTCCAGTTCGCCAAGAATGTGGGTGCGGATGCCGCTTTGGTGGTCACGCCCTACTATAACAAGCCGACGCAAAAGGGCCTGCTGGAACATTTCCGTGCGCTGCATGAATGTGCCGACATCCCGATCGTCATCTACAACATCCCGGGCCGTTCGGTCATCGACATGACGCCTGAGACAATGGGTGAACTGGCCAAGCTGCGGCGTATCGTCGGCGTCAAGGATGCCACGGGTGATCTGGCGCGTGTCAGCCAGCAACGTGCCTCCTGCGGGGCCGATTTCTGCCAGCTGTCGGGTGAGGACGCGACCGCGCTGGGCTTTAACGCCCATGGCGGCGTCGGCTGCATTTCGGTAACGGCCAACGTGGCCCCGAAACTTTGCGCCGAATTCCAGCAGGCAACACTTGCGGGTGACTATACCAAAGCACTGCAATATCAGGACCGCCTGATGCCCCTGCACGAGGCGATCTTTATCGAACCCGGTCTGGTCGGTGCCAAATACGCCCTCAGCAAACTCGGCCTCTGCAGCACTGAGGTCCGCTGCCCCCTGACCGAACTGGAAGACAGCACAAAAGCCGCCATCGACGCAGCGATGGCCCATGCGGGCCTGATCTAAACCAACCCGATATAGCAAAGGGCGGCCTCGAACCCCGAGCGCCGCCCTTTACTTTTGCCAGATCCAGACTTCATCTGGCCAAAAATATCCCGGGGGAGTCGCGACCCGCCGCGGCGGGGGCAGAGCCCCCTCTACCGTTTCCCGTAGTACAATCCTACGACATGCTCGGCCTGCGCAAAGAACAGCCAACGAGAAACAACGACACCGGCCAGATGCGACAATACGGCGAGAAGCGCAAAGAGATGTTTGATCGCTACGCCTGAGACAGGGATCAGGATCAGCGCCAAAGGCAGCACAAAAGCGAGACCGAAGGCAATCATGCGCAATTTTTGCGCGTGCTTGCGACCGACAACGTGGACGAACTCGCGCAGCAGATAGTTGGTTCCGGTGTGCGGCGGCTCGAATGCGCGTACCGAGCCCCGGCTTCCCAATCCTGTCGCGGTGCCCAGAGTTGTTCCCGAACGCTCCAGCGCGCCATCCCCTTTAGCCCAGTAGGCAAGCTGCACTGCTCCGGCGATGGCCAGCAGCCAGGGTGCGAGCGTCTCAGCTCCGGCCAATAGTGCACCACCTGCCAGACTGAAGGACAGGAACATTAAGGGCGTCAGGTTCATGTTCCAACGCGGGATCGTTTTGAGCTGAGTGTAGATCATTGAGGTGGTGAACACGGTCGTCAGGCTGAGTATCGCTCCGAGCCAACCCAATACGATCCAGTGACTTTGCCAAAAAACGGCGCCAAGCGCGTAAAGCCCCATGACGACAAGCGCCGCCACGGCGCAAACGCCTTCCCGGCTGAGCCAGCTGGATCGCCATTGGCTAAAGGCTTTCCAGGCGCGCTCGGGGTGGCCCAGATGGAAGGTTGAGGCCAGCAATCCGCCCACCGCCAGCGCATAGGCAATGAGGTAGAAAACAAACGCGACAAACCCTGTTACTCCGGGCTGACCGAGCCCCAGAAAGAACAGCAGGCCAAAACCCAGACCGGACAATGTGGTGAAGAGGATAACGGAAGGGGCTGGATGCATCAGAGTTTCTCCAGCGTCTTGTCGAGCCAGCCAAGGAAGCCCTTGGGTTCTTCGGCCACGGGGGCCAGTAGTGGGGCGAGAATGTCGATCTGGTCTTCCACCTGATCCTTGGGGCGCGGTGGCAGGTATTTGTTGACCGGTTTGGTGCCCATCTCGGGCATCAGGTCCATACCTTTGCGTTCGGCAACCAGCTTGCTGACATCACTGTCCGGATCGCCCAGATCACCGAAATGCCGCGCGCCGGCCGGGCAGGTGCGAACACAGGACGGGACCCGGTCCACCTCGGGCAGGTTCTCGTTGTATATGCGATCGACGCAGAGGGTGCATTTCTTCATCACACCTTCGGCTATGTCCAACTCGCGTGCGCCATAGGGGCAAGACCAGGCGCAGAGGCCACAGCCGATGCAATCGCTTTCGTTGACCAAAACGATGCCATCTTCGGCGCGTTTATAGCTGGCCCCGGTGGGGCAGACGGTGACGCAAGGTGCATCCTCGCAATGCAGGCAGGATTTTGGGAAATGAATCAGCTGAGCGGGCCCCTGATCCGGTTGCACCTCATAGGAATGCACCCGATTCAGGAAGGTGCCGGACGGGTTGCCGCCATAGGCGTCCTGATCCGACAGCGGTGCGCCGTAGTTTTCGGTGTTCCAACCTTTGCAGGAGATCACGCAGGCGTGGCAGCCGACGCAGGTGTCGAGGTCGATGACCAGACCCATCTTGCGCTCGGTGGATTGGGGGAGCTGGGTCATGTCAGCGAACCTCCGCTGGTGAGGTGGGGGCAGGGGGCCAGCCCCCTCTTGAGCCTGCGGCTCAATTCACCCCCGGGATATTTTTGGCCAGATGAAGTGCGGATCCGGATCATTTGCCAACCTTCCATGCCAAGTCCTTTGGTCCGGTGCCAACGGGCGACTTGATCGGGGCAAATTCGGGCTGGCTTTCGGCATCTGTCGGAGGATCGGCTTTTTCGATTTTGACCTTCAGATCGAACCACGCGGCCTGACCGGTGACCGGATCGGAATTGGCCCAGCGCAGGCCATCGCCCTTCGGTGGAAGAAGCTCATGGATCAGGTGGTTCAGCAGGAAACCCTTGGTAGCTTCGGGTGCATCCTCCTGCAGGGCCCAGGCGCCTTTGCGTTTGCCGATGGCGTTCCACGTCCAGACGGTGTTCTCGTTCAGCGCGGCCATTTCCATCACGGGCACAGTGATTTCCCCGTGTGGAGAGCTGACTTTCGCCCAATCGCCGTCCCGCAAGCCGTGCTCACGCATCAGTTTGGTGGGCACGTAGAGCGGATTGCGCCCGTGCAACTGCCGCAGCCACGCGTTCTGTGTGCCCCAGCTGTGATACATCGCCATCGGGCGTTGGGTCAGGGCGTTGACGGTGAAGCCCTCGTTGCCGTGCTGATCGGTTTCGTACCAGATTGGCAGCGGGTCCATGGTGTCCTTGATGCGCTGACGCAGGTGTTCAGGCGGCTGACGGTCGCCATGCCCTTCGGCTGCCAGTTGGAACTTGCGCATCGGTTCGGAATAGAGCTGGAACAGATAGGGTTGAGGGCTGTCATAGATACCCATGCCCACGGCCCAGTCCTGATAAGCCGTGTTCCAAGGCTTGTAGTAGTCTGCACCTTCGGGAATATGCGCGACGTAGAAGCCGCCGTTTTCGATATAGCGGTTCAACTGCTCGGGATTGACCTCGCCACGCCCTTCCTTGTCGCCGTTTTCGCCCCGGAACCCGGCGAGCGGGCCGATGCCCGGCTTGCGCTGGTGGTTGACGATGTAGTCAGCGTAGTCTTTCCACTTGGGTGTACCATCCTCGTTGGTGAAACCCGGCAGGCTCATGCGGTTGGCGAGTTCGATCAGGACCGACTGAAAGCCGCGTACGTCGCGGTCAGGCTCGATCACCGGCCAGCGGATCGCGTCGGCGGCGGCATCAGCCTCGCAGATTGGGCGGTCGAGCAGCGAGATGCAGTCGTGCCGTTCCAGATAAGTGGTGTCGGGCAGGATCAGGTCGGCATAGGCGACCATCTCCGAGGAATAGGCATCTGAATAGATGATCCTGGGGATGACGTATTTGCCGTCTTCGTTCTTTGCCGACAGCATCTCCATCACACCTTTGGTGTTCATGGATGAGTTCCATGACATGTTCGCCATATACATGAACAGCGTGTCGATCTTGTAAGGATCGCCCGCGGCGGCGTTCGAGATCACCATATGCATGAGCCCGTGGGCCGACATCGGGTTTTCCCAGGTGAACGCCTTGTCAATTCGTTGCGGCGTGCCGCAATCGTCGATCAGAAGATCTTCGGGGCCGCGTGGGAAGCCCAAATGCGGGCCTTCCAGCGGGCGGCCGGGGCGACGGTCGCCATGCGGGGTGGGGTGCGCCTCGACCGGTTTGGGGTAAGGTGGCTTGAAGCGGAAGCCGCCGGGTACTTCGACCGTGCCCAACAGGATTTGCAGTACATGGAGTGACCGGCAGGTTTGGAACCCGTTGGCATGGGCCGAAATCCCGCGCATGGCATGAAAACTGACCGGACGGCCGACCATTTTCGAGTGCGTCTCGCCCCGGAAATCGGTCCATTCGTGATCCAGCTCGATGGCTTCGTCAAAGGCGACACGGGCGATCTCGGCGGCGATGGCGCGGATACGTTTGGCAGGGATACCACAGCGTTCGGCGACGGCCTCGGGGGCATGGTCGTCTGAGAGGTATTTCTCGGCCATGAGGTGGAAGACCGGGCGGTGAGTGACGCCGTCTTTTTCATAGGTAGCCGACAGGTCCGGACGGACGCCGGGTTTGTCGAAGGCGGTCGGTTCACCGGTGATGCGGTCGATCACCAGAGGTTTGCCATCCGCATCGCGCAGGAACAGACCTTTTTCAGGACCTTCAGCAGCGTTCACCAGAACCGGCGCATTGGTGTAACGGCTGAGATAGTCGAGGTCGATCTTACCCGCTTTCATCAGCACATGGATCAACGACAGGATGAACAAGCCGTCGGTGCCCGGCGTAATCCCGACCCAATCGTCTGCCACAGCGTTATAGCCCGAGCGGATCGGGTTTACCCCGATCACGCGTGCGCCACGCTTCTTGATCTTGCCGATGCCCATCTTGATCGGGTTGCTGTCATGATCCTCGGCCACACCAAACAACATGAACAGTTTGGTATGGTCCCAATCGGGCTGGCCGAACTCCCAGAACGCGCCGCCCATGGTATAGATGCCGCCCGCAGCCATGTTGACCGAACAGAATCCGCCATGGGCCGCGTAGTTGGGCGTGCCGAAGTTCTGGGCCCAGAACGATGTGAAGCTTTGGCTCTGATCGCGACCCGTGAAGAAGGCCAGCTTCTGCGGCGCGGTCTCATGTAGCTCGTTCAGCCAGCCGACGGCTGTGCTGATTGCTTCGTCCCATTCAATCTCGCGGAACTCACCAGATCCGCGTGGCCCAACCCTGCGCAGCGGTTTGCGCAGGCGCGACGGCGCGTTGACCTGCATGATCCCGGCGCTGCCTTTGGCGCACAGAACGCCCTTGTTCACAGGATGGTCACGGTTGCCTTCGATATAGGCGACCTTGCCATCTTTCATATGCACGTTGATGCCGCAGCGGCAGGCACACATGTAGCATGTTGTGCGCCGAACCTCGTCTGAAACCTTGGGCGACAGGTCGATCTTGGGCTGCTGCATTTCGTAAATTCTCTCCCTGCGGCCGATCGCCTTATTGCCCGAGCCTTGTTGCCATTCTTGAGAGTTCTGGCGCCAGGCTCAAGCTTTTCGTTACTTTTCCGGAGGTTTTCCGGTTTTTAGAAACAAACATATGAGGGCCGGACCCATCGGACCCGGCCCACACATCACATTATTGAGGACGCATGTCGCCTGCGTCGATGCCCGCCACTTCGACCGGCTTCTTCATGGCGTCACGGCGGAAGGGCTCGCCCAGTTCCTGATTGATCATGGCTTCGATCAGGGTGGTGATGCCGTTTTTCTGATCTTCAACGGCTTGCGCCAGCGCTGCGGTCAGCTCATCCATGGTGCGGGCTATGACACCTTTCAAACCACAGGCTTGCGCGATACCGGCGTAAGACACCTTGGTGTCCAGTTCGGTGCCGACGAAGTTGTCGTCATACCACAGGGTCGAGTTCCGCTTTTCCGCGCCCCATTGGTAGTTGCGGAATACCACCTGAGTGATTGCGGGCCATTCCTCGCGACCGATTGCTGTCAACTCGGTTACCGCGATGCCGAACGCACCGTCGCCTGAGAAGCCAACCACGGGCGTATCCGGGCAGCCGATCTTGGCGCCGATCACCGATGGCAGGCCATAGCCGCAAGGACCGAACAGGCCGGGGGCCAGATACTTGCGGCCTTCTTCGAAGGACGGATAAGCGTTGCCGATGGCGCAGTTGTTGCCGATATCGGACGAGATGATAGCCTCTTTCGGCAGAGCGGACTGAATCGCACGCCATGCCATCCGGGGGCTCATCCAATCGGGTTTGGCCGAACGGGCGCGTTCGTTCCAGGTGGTGCCGGGGTCGTCGTTTTCGTGGTCCATCGACGACAGCTCCTGCGCCCAGGCCGATTTGGTCGTGGCGATCAGGTCCTTGCGCGCCTGGCGTCCTTCGTCGCCTGCGGTCCCGGACAGTTTTTCCAGCAGGGTTTCGGCAACCTTCTTCGCGTCGCCTACGATACCGACGGTGACGGGTTTGGTCAGACCGATACGCTCGGGTTTGACGTCAACCTGAATGATCTTCGCCTCGGTCGGCCAATAGTCGATGCCGTAGCCGGGCAAGGTCGAGAACGGGTTCAGTCGGGTGCCCAGTGCCAGAACAACATCCGCCTTCGAGATCAGCTGCATCCCGGCTTTCGAGCCATTGTAGCCCAAGGGGCCAGCGTGCAGCGGGTGCGAGCCGGGGAAGGCGTCGTTATGCTGATAGCCGCAGCAGACCGGCGCATCTAGACGTTCAGCTAGCGCAGCGGTTGACGGAATGGCACCGGCCAGTACCACGCCCGCGCCGTTCAGGATCACGGGGAAACGTGCGTTCGACAGCAGTTCAGCAGCCTGATCCAGCGCCGCTTCACCGCCCGAGGGCAATTCGAAATCGACGATGCGGGGCAGTTCGATATCGACGACCTGCGTGAAGTAATCGCGCGGCACGTTGATCTGTGCCGGGGCGCTATAGCGCTTGGCGTTCTGGATCACGCGGCTCAGCACCTCGGCCATGCGCGAGGGGTCGCGAACTTCTTCCTGATAGCAGACGCAGTCGGCAAACATGTTCATCTGCTCGATTTCCTGGAAACCGCCCTGGCCAACGGTCTTGTTCGCGGCCTGCGGGGTCACCAGCAGCAGCGGCGTGTGGTTCCAGTAGGCGGTCTTTACGGCCGTCACGAAGTTCGAGATGCCGGGGCCGTTCTGCGCGATCATCATCGACATCTTGCCGGTGGCACGGGTGTAGCCATCTGCCATCATTCCGCCCGAGCCTTCGTGGGCGCAGTCCCAGAAGGTGATACCGGCTTTGGGGAAGATATCGGAAATCGGCATGAAGGCCGAACCGATGATGCCGAACGCATGTTCAATCCCATGCATCTGCAGCGTTTTTACAAAGGCTTCTTCGGTGGTCATTTTCATCTGCGTGTTCTCCGATCATGGATGGCTGTAACGGGATCTCTCGCCCCTGTTTTCCGCTCGGTTTTGACCCAAGGGTGACTGTGGCGTTAGGGCCAGAACCAACAGCGGGATAGGTCCAGTAGTATTATGCCTGACGAATGGTCTCTGCGATTTGCGCGATCCCCGGTCCGATCCGATCGGGCGTGATCGAGGAATAGCCGAGGCGATAGTAGTTCTTTGGACGGTCGGGGCCCGAGAAGAAGGGCTCGCCCGGTTCGATATGAACGCTCTTGTACTGCAACTGATGTGCAAGCTGCGTGGTATCTATATGTGTCGGTGCCTGCATCCAGATTGATGATCCGCCCAGCATTCCCCGGCCCGCGACCGTGAGGCCGGATTGACGGATCGCGTCATCGATGGCCACGCGTCTTTGTTGCAGAGCTTTGGACATCCGCCGGATCTGCGCATCGTAATGTCCGAGAGACAGGAAGTAGGCCGCCGTGCGCTGCACGTGCCCGGGGGGATGGCGCAACACCAGCGAACGCAAAGCACGCGCCTCGCGGATGAAGCTTTCGGACCCAACCATGTAGCCCAGCCGCAACCCCGGAAACAGCGATTTCGAGAAGCTGCCGACGTAGATCACGCGGCCCTCCGTATCCAGCGAGCGCAGTGCAGGTGAGGGCGCCCCCAGAAAGGACATCTCGAACTCGTAATCATCCTCGACGATCATCGCGTTCAGCTCTTTGGCGCGTTTCAAAAGGGCGTGTCGGCGCGCGATGGGCATCGTGGCCGTGGTGGGGCATTGATGGCTTGGTGTGGTGAAGATGACATCGGTATCATCAGGTATCGCATCTGGCGGCAAGCCATCTCGGTCGACGCGCAATGGTGCCAGTTTGCATTCGGAATGCACCAGCAAATCACGCAGGGCGTAGTAGCAAGGGTCTTCGATGGCCGCTTTGCGATCACGGTTGAGCAACACGCGCGAGGCCAGCCACAAGGCGTTTTGGGCACCGAGAGTGATCAGTATCTCTTCTGGGCGCGCGGCAATACCGCGCCGGGGCAGAGTGTGGCGGGCGATGAACTCGATCAGCATCGGGTCGTCGCGATCCACATAATCCCCCGTCAGCGTATCGAAATCCTTGTGCCCCAATGCGCGCACAGCACAGAGACGCCAGTTGGCATGATCGAACAGCCCCCTGTCGGCCTGACCGTAGATGAAAGGATAGCGGTATTCGCGCCAGTTGCTGGGTTTCGGCAGTATGTCCCCGCCCGAGAACCGGCGCGCAAAGGCGCGATCCCAGTCTACCGTTTCGGTCTCGCGCCTCATCGGCGAATAGGTCGGCGGCACCGGGGCATTTTCCGAGACGTAATAGCCCGAGCGCCCTCTGGACGTGAGATAGTCATTGGCCAGCAGCTCGGTATAGGCCAGCGTGACCGTGATCCGGCTGACACCCAGATGCGCAGCCAGTTTTCGGGACGAGGGCAATTTCTCTCCCATGTGAAAGCGACCGGACAGGATGCCTTCGGCAATCAGCTGCTGGATCTGGGCCTGAAGCGTGCCCTGTGCGTTTCGTTCCAGAAAGAAGGTGTCGACCGAGATACTCATGGATCGCTTATATGCTGGACTTAAGGCGGGGGCAATCTGGACTTACTGTCAGAAGATGATTGACACGTGGTGGCGAAAAAACTAAATAACTAGAAATCTAGTTTAATGGAGTTGAAAATGTGGGAATCAGCTGCTGCCGGGTTCTCGGCCATGGGGTCCGAAGCCCGGCTGAAAGTTCTCAAGACCTTGGTACGGGCAGGGCAGACCGGTTTGACTGTCGGAGAGATTCAGAATCGCACAGGCATCGCGCCGTCGACTCTGGCACATCACCTGCGGTTTCTGGCCGCCGGTGGCGTTGTTGAGCAGGAGAAGATCGGGCGCAGCACGATCAACCGGGCGTGCTTTGATGAACTTAGAAACCTCGCGCAATTCATCCTCAGCGAATGTTGCGCGGACGAAGTAGGAAAGGCCGCAAACGATGGCTGAGCTGACACAAAACCCCAAGCCGCTGGCGCGCAACTTAGTTGATCTCATCAAGACGCCATGGGCCTTGATCATAGCCTTGTTGATCGCCGTCGCGTTGCTCGATCCCGGCAACTGGACCGCGGTCGTGACATTTGCGGCCAAAGCGCTGGCCCATACCGGGCAATATATCCTGTTTGCGGTGCTGCTGCTGTCCTATCTCAAGGCGACGGGGGCCGAGGTGATGGTTGCCCGCGCCTTTGAAGGGCGCGAAACAAGGATGATCTTTCTGGCCGCGGTGTTTGGCGGTCTTGCACCATTCTGTTCCTGTGAGGTGATCCCGTTTATCGCCGGGCTTCTGGCGTTGGGTGCACCCTTGTCGGCGGTCATGGCCTTCTGGCTGAGCTCTCCTCTGATCGATCCGCCAACCCTTTTGATCACCGCAGGTGCGCTGGGTTGGCCCTTTGCCATCGGCAAGGCAGTTGCCGCCGTCGCGCTCGGCCTGTTCGGAGGTTTCGCGGTCCGGGCTTTGATGCGTGGCGGTGCCTTCACCCAGCCCCTGCGTGAGTACAAACCTGCGGGCTGCTGTGGGTGTGGCCCAAAGAAAGATGACAAACCGGTCTGGAAATTCTGGCAGGTGCCCGAGCGTCGGGTCCGCTTCCGGTCCGAGTTCGTTCATAACGGCCTGTTCCTGTTGAAATGGCTGGCGCTGGCATACGTCCTTGAGGCGCTGTTGGTCAGCTATGTGCCAGCGGACCTGATCGCGCGTGTCGTCGGGGGCGAAGGTGTGGTGCCCATTATTACCGCTGCTCTGGTCGGTATGCCTGCCTATCTGAACTCATATGTCGCACCGCCGCTGCTGGCGGGGCTGATGGAGCAGGGGATGACGGCAGGCGCTGCCATGGCGTTCATGATCGCGGGCGCTGTCAGCTCGATCCCGGCAATGGCCGCGGTCTGGTCTCTGGTCAAGCCGCGTGTCTTCGCCACCTATCTGGTGCTGGGGGTCAGCGGAGCCGTCATCTCGGGCGTTCTGTTCCAGATGATCTGAAGGAAAAACCGCCCGGTGATGTCACCGGGCGGTTTTGCTCGTTAGCTTGCCTCGCAATAGCGAGGCAGTTTGAACCGGTATCTCGGTTCTCCACTCTCAACAAAGATGCGTTTTTCCACGCAGGCGCTGGTACCAACGCTTTGCGAGACCGGGGCCTCGGTCGACGTGATCGACGTCGCCGATCCATCTGGCAGACGCACCGACGCGATAACACCGTTTTTAAGGTCTCCGTTGATCGGTGTCGCCGACAGCACGGGAACCGTCATGAACGAGTGGTGCTCGTGCTCGCCACTGTCGTTCAGCAACAGCAATGCGGCAGCAACCGCGATCACCCCAACCCCACCCAGGATGGCAAGGCCTTTGGTTTTGATGAACGCATAGATTGAGACGGCGCGGTGCGGGCCGAAAATTGCGGATAGAAAGCTCAGCATTTCATTCCCCAAAAGAAAACGGCCCCAACCGGTCGGGTCGGGGCCATCTGCGCATCAGGGGCGCAGGTCGTCCTCGTCTTCGTCGCTGCCGTCACCTTTGGGCAGGTTGAAGAAGCTGTCGGCGTCGACGATGACATCATCGTCTTCCTTGTCCTCAGGCTCATCAGACAACGAGAAGGTTTCCAGACCTTCAATCGCGGTCGGAATCTTCGGTGCCGAATCCATTTCGAGCGACTGCTCGGTCGAGACCAGTTTGCGACGCTCATCATCGCTCATCACGCCGCCTTCGGCAGCTTTCTTCGCGGCAGCTTTCTGCACGATCGCATCCAGTTCGGACTGCTTACACAGGCCCAGTGCAACCGGATCGATCGGTTGCATGTTGGCGATGTTCCAGTGCGTGCGCTCGCGGATCGACTGGATGGTTGGCTTGGTGGTGCCAACCAGCTTGGCGATCTGACCATCGCTGAGTTCGGGGTGGAACTTGACCAGCCACAGGATCGAGTTTGGACGGTCCTGACGCTTGGACAGCGGGGTGTAACGCGGGCCACGGCGCTTTTCCTCGCCCGAGGCAGCCGGGTTGAACTTGAGCTTCAGCTTGTGCAGAGGGTTGTTCTGCGCCGCGTCAATCTCTTCCTGAGTCAGCTGGTTGTTGGCGATGGGATCGAACCCTTTGACACCTGCGGCCACGTCGCCGTCTGCGATGCCCTGCACTTCCAGTTCGTGCATGCCCACGAAATCCGCGATCTGCTTGAAGCTGATCGTGGTGTTGTCCACCAGCCATACGGCTGTTGCTTTGGCCATAAGCGGTTTTGCCATCAGCCCGTCTCCTATAAATACACCTGTCCCGTCGCCGGAATTCGGCGGCCCCGTGGTCTTGGGGCAGGTTTCCGTTGTCGGGGAACTTGGGGCCTATATAGTCGCGTCACGTTAAGAAGGGAAGAGGCGAATGCGCTGGGTGATTTTGTGGATGCTGAGTGCCGTGACTGCGTTGGCCGAAGGTGAAAAGGCGGGCGAGTTTGACTATTACGTCCTGTCGCTCAGCTGGTCGCCCAACTGGTGCGCCCGTGAAGGGGATGCGCGTGGCTCGGATCAGTGTGATGCGCGCCATGACCACGGGTGGATATTGCACGGCCTCTGGCCGCAGTTTCATCAGGGTTGGCCTTCATACTGCCGCACACCTGAGGCGCCACCCACGCGCCTCATGACGCGGGAAATGGAGGATATTCAGGGCTCATCCGGGTTGGCCTGGCACCAATGGAAAAAGCACGGCACCTGTTCGGGCCTCAGTGCATCCGACTATTTCGCCCTATCGCGGCAGGCTTATGCAGGTGTTGCGCGCCCCGAAGTGTTCCGCAAGCTGGACGCCACGGTCAAACTGCCCGCCTCAGTAGTGGAAGAGGCCTTTCTCAAGGACAATCCGACGCTTGAGCCCGACATGATCACCATCACCTGCAAGCAAGGCTATATCGAAGAGGTCCGCCTGTGCGTGTCCCGCGATCTTGACCCGGTGCCCTGTGGCCGCGACGTGATCCGTGATTGCACCGCCAAAGACGCGGTGTTTGATCCGATTCGTTAGAGCTTTTTGTTCTGGCAGTCGCGGGCATAGTCCAGCGCTTTTGCAGTGCCTTTGAGATCAATCGCCATGACAGTCTGACCTTCCGGATTATAGACAGTCATGGTCTTGTTCTGCGCAATCGATGTGACGAAACTCCGGTCCGTAAAGAACACCGTCGCGCCGGGCACGCGATCCTGATTGAACCCGATGGCGGTGGCATTAAAGCTCTTGCCGTCCAGATCAAACCGGATCGGGTATTTTTCCCCCGGTTTAATGTCGCCCCAAGCCTTGTTGTAGACGGTGAAGTATCCGCGATCGTCCAGCGCATCATAGCCCAGCCGCACCACCGAGAGGTCCTGATACACCGTCTGGATTAGGCACCCATTGCCGAGGTTGGGGTCCATCATGATGTTCCAGCCTTCGACGAAGCCTTTGTCGATGAGTGCCTGCGACAGGGCAGCAGTGGCGGTGAATGCGGCAAAGGTTATGGCGAGAAAGCGGGGCATTTGTTTTGTTCCTCAGAAGCGTATAAGCACGTTTTGGTTATTGATTGCTAAAGATTATCTAAACGAAATCAGGTAGCCAAATAAGTACTATCTGCAGCTACCTGAAGTGAGTACCCCCGGTTCATCGTTTAGTACTGCAGCGACCTCCCGAGCATAACATGCGAGCGACAGATAGCCCGTACTGCTGAGAGAGTAGAACAAGAACCTTATTTCCCTGCCATTTTGTCTACTGGCCACGAACATTTGGCTAACTGCATCAGGGCGGTTCGCTCTAACTTTGTCGAAAATTTCCGATAACTCCTTTGCGCCTGGAGCGTAGTCGACATCTTGCCAACGATCTAAGAAGAAGACTAGGGCGTCGGTGTCATCCAATCCTGATGGTCGTACATCAGGGTTAATGTCAGGATTTGCGAGAGCAAGCGCATGATAAAAAGCGTCAAGGGTAGGGTCATCCATCTTGGAGAAGATAGCAACTCGGAGTTTTTCGTGACCGTCGGCCTTTAGTGAAGTCGTCGAAACGAGAAGCAATAGTACAGTTGCGAATATGCTTAAGAAAACTCTGAGCATTTGTGGTAAGATTCCAACATCTTCACTTTGTTTACATTGCGAATACTTGTTGGTCTACAATTCCTTCCGCGCCCTAAGCGCCGCAGTAATCGTCCCATCATCCAGATAGTCCAACTCGCCCCCAATCGGCACACCCTGCGCCAGCGAGGTCAGGCGTACCTGCCCCTCTAACTGATCGGCGATGTAATGAGCGGTGGTCTGACCGTCGACGGTGGCGTTTAGGGCAAGGATGATCTCGGTGATACCCTCGGCCACAACTCGATCCTTCAACCGCGGGATACGCAATTCATCCGGGCCGACCCCGTCCAGAGCAGACAAAGTCCCGCCCAGAACGTGATAGCGACCCTTGAAGACCCCGGCGCGCTCCATTGCCCAAAGGTCGGCGACGTCCTCGACCACGCACAGCTCTCCGGTCGCGCGAGCCTCGGCGTCGCAGATGTCACAGATGTCGGTGGTGCCCACATTGCCGCAATTCAGGCACTCGCGGGCGGTGATGGCTACTTGTTGCATCGCGTCCGATAGCGGCGTCAGCAACAAGGCGCGTTTGCGGATCAGGTGCAGCACCGCGCGGCGGGCCGAGCGGGGGCCGAGGCCCGGCAGCTTGGCCATCAGGTCGATCAGATTGTCGATGTCACTGTTCGAACTCACTGCGCGTTCTCCTGCAAATGGGCCGGACTTGGGTGCCCGGCCTCGACTCCGTCAGGAGTGCCTATCAGAACGGCAGCTTGATGTCGGCGGGCAGGCCCATGCTTTCGGTAAGCTTGGCCATCTCTTCCTGCGAACGCTCGGCGGCTTTGGTTTGCGCATCCTTGATCGCAGCCAGGATCAGATCCTCGACCACTTCCTTGTCGTCGCCGTTGAAGATCGATGGGTCAATATCGAGCCCTTTGAGCTCACCCTTGGCCGTGGCTGTGGCTTTGACAAGACCGGCACCGGATTCGCCAACAACCATCAGATTGTTCAGCTCTTCCTGCATCTCGGTCATCTTGGTCTGCAGGTCCTGTGCGGATTTCATCATCTTGGCCATGTCGCCCAGACCGCCGAGTCCTTTGAGCATCGATATTCTCCTGTAAATCGCGTTGCCGTCTAAATACGGGTGGCGCGGACCCGGCACAAGGGGCGAGGCGCGTCCCGTCCGTCGCCAAAGTCTTTGGGAAGGCCCTTCCGCCGGTTGAGCCTCACAGGTATCGCCTCGACCTCAATCCTCCTCGAACGGGTCCCATTCGTCTTCGACCTCAGGCAGGGCTTCGGTTTCGACCTGCGCCGCGCGTTGCTCAGGGGTTTCGATCTTGGTGATTTTGGCCTTCGGGAATTGCGCCAGCACCGCCTGAACCAAGGGGTGTTCGGTGGCCACCTGCTTCAGCGCCAATTCTGCCTCATCGCGAATTTCAGCAATCGTTGCTGCATCGCCATCGGATACAATCGTCACGGCCCATCGATTACCAGTCCAGCGCTGCAAAGCTGATCCGAGCCGAGGGGCAAGGTCCGCGGGCGCATGGGGGGCGGGAGTAAACTCGATCCGACCCGGCTGATAGGAGACCAGACGTACACCGTTTTCAACTTCGACCAGAAGCTTGACGTCCCGATTGATCCGGATCAGTTCGACCACATGGTCGAAAGTAGGGTAGCGGGCCAGAGCGTTCGCCACGTCCTGGGCCAACGCTGCCGAGGGCGCGCCAGCTGGGTTGCGCGTTGCCGCATAGGTCGTTTGCGTCGCAACGGGGGTTGAGACGTTGCTCTGCGTGGCTGCCGGCAAGCCGCCTCCCGGCCCTCCGTTTGGAGGAGGCATGGGCGCATCCTGAAGGCGTTTTATCAACTCCTCAGGGCTGGGCAGGTCGGCCACATGAGTGAGGCGGATCACGGCCATTTCGGCGGCCATCATCGCGTTGGGCGCGGCGGCAACCTCTTCGAGTGCCTTCAGCAGCATCTGCCACATGCGGGTCAACACGCGCATCGGCAGGGCATCTGCCATCTGCTGGCCCCGGGCGCGCTCATCGGGCGAGACGGTAGGGTCTTCGGCGGCGTCTGGCGTGATCTTCACCACCGAGACCCAATGGGTAATCTCGGCAAGATCACGCAGAACGGCCAGCGGGTCTGCCCCTTCGGCATATTGGGCGCTGAGCTCGGTCAGGGCACCGGCAGCGTCGCCGCGCAGGATCATATCTATCAGGTCGAGCACCCTGCCGCGATCCGCCAGGCCCAGCATCGCGCGCACCTGATCGGCGCTGGTTTCGCCCGCGCCATGGCTGATCGCCTGATCCAGCAACGAGGTCGCGTCGCGGGCAGAGCCCTCGGCGGCGCGTGTGATCAGCGCCAGCGCATCCTCGGCAATCTGCGCGCTTTCGGCATCTGCGATCTTGCGCAGCAGGCCGATCATGTCTTCGGGCTCGATCCGGCGCAGATCGAAGCGCTGACAGCGAGAAAGCACCGTGACCGGAACCTTGCGGATCTCGGTGGTGGCAAAGATGAACTTTACATGTTCGGGCGGTTCCTCAAGCGTCTTGAGCAGCGCGTTGAAGGCGCTGGTCGATAGCATGTGGACCTCGTCGATGATGTAGATCTTGTAGCGGGCCGAGGCGGCGCGATAGCGGACGCTGTCAATGATCTCGCGAATATCATTCACGCCAGTACGGCTGGCGGCATCCATCTCCATCACGTCGACATGGCGGCCTTCCATGATGGCCACGCAGTGTTCACACTGGCCGCAAGGTTCGGTGGTGGGTTTGCCTTCGCCATCCGGGCCGATGCAATTCATGCCCTTGGCGATAATCCGGGCGGTGGTGGTTTTACCGGTGCCGCGGATGCCGGTCATGATGAAGGCCTGCGCGATGCGGTCGGCCTCGAACGCGTTCTTCAGCGTGCGGACCATGGCGTCCTGGCCAACCAGATCGGCAAAGGTTTCTGGGCGATATTTGCGGGCAAGCACCTGATAGGCGGGGCTGGGCGTGTCGGTCATGTCTGCTTTCGCGGATTCGAGTTCTGCCGCAGCGTAGAGGCCGCCGCCGTCCGCGTCCACCGCCCGACCGGATGATTTTCGTTTTGGAATGCGGGACGGGGCGGTTAAGATCAGACACTTGAAGACCCGTAGAAAGATCTTCTGATTAACGTTTCGGGGGGAACGTATAATGTCTCAGATGGTTATCCATGCACTTCAGGTTGGCGGAGGAACGCTCGCGCTGACATCGATGCCGGGTCGGGGTGGCGATTATCAAGGCGATCTGGATGCCGTCGCCGATTGGAAGCCCGGCCTGATCCTTTCAATGGCAACCGAGGTCGAGATGATACTCGATGGCGCCAGAGATTTCGGTATCGACGTTCGGAACCGCGCCTGCCGATGGGTTCATCTGCCGGTCGAGGACTATGGCACGCCATCACCCGAGGTGGACGAGCGTTGGGTAGAAGCCAGTGCCGCAGTGCGTCATGCGCTGTCCGGTGGCGGGCGCATTTTGGTTCACTGCAAGGGCGGATGTGGTCGATCTGGCATGGCTGTACTGCGTTTGATGATAGAATGCGGCGAGCATCCGGATGCAGCGTTGCAAAGGCTGCGCGCGTTGCGCCCCTGCGCTGTTGAAACCGACGAGCAGATGGAATGGGCGATCGCGCCCGCCGGTATTCTGGCTGTGGGCTGACTTGTCAGGCAGACGGTCGGTATTCGGGTTGCACCGACGTAGTCTGGGCAAGCGTCAACACTTCGAGCATCGCGCATGGCGGGTTCGACAAGATACTTGTCGACAGTGCTGCGGTCTCGGTGCCGAACAAAAGGTCTGCGTAGCTGTCCAGATGCTCAATCGCGTCGTCTGATCCAGCACCGCAGAACACTCTGACTTCGTCGGCGCGCGCGCGAAAACGGGCGGTGCACCCATCCGTACAATGCGCCAGTTCGCTACTGCCCTGAATCTCGAATTCTGTAGTTGCCGCAGGGGCTGATTCCGCCATCGAGGTGGCCAGCGCCCGTGCGATTCGCGCCAAAGCCGGACAGGTTTTCCCCGTCCTTTGGCAAATTGTTGCCGAGAACTGGTGGGTTCCGGTTTTCCATATCATGATGCGCCCTCCGCGCGTGGGCTGAGGGTGTGAAACAGGTGGGACAGCACAGTGCAGTCTGGACCTGCCCGGACACCCCGCCCGAGTTTCAGTTTCGGTTCCGATGGCAGGTCTCCTGACTTGCGGGTCATCGCTTTGCCGACCTTCCCAGCCTTCAAGGCCAGTGGCGCTACGGCATTGCTCTCCGCTTACAGTTGCGGGGGCAGTCGCGGATTTGGTCCGTTCCGGATATTACCGGGCAGGGCCGCACCGTGTTCCCTTTTCATCCCGGCCTCGAACGAGGGAGCGGGAACCATCACCACATCGCTAGCGGTTGCGCACTTCCCGAGTCAAGCGGATTGAATGCCACAAGCTTACCTTTGGTCCAGCCACGTCAACCTTGACTCGAACGCGATCGAGTGAACTGATCGGTTCAGATAACGCATGAGGATCAGATGTTGGACGCTCAGCAAACCGTGATGACCGAGGAGTTCCGGTTCCCCGCCGGGCCCGCGATGCTGTCCGCCCGCTTGTATCGGCCTGCGACCGATCCGGAAACGGTTGTGGTCATTAACAATGCCACAGGTGTACCACGAGATTACTATCAGCATTTTGCGCGTTGGCTGGCAGCTGAGCGCGGAATAGCCTGCCTGACCTACGACTACCGGGATTTTGGTCACTCGCTGACCGGGTCGCAGAAGGCCTCGACCGTGACAATGGCAGACTGGGCGCTGGTCGATATCCCTGCCGCACGGGCCGAGATGCGGCTTCGGTTTCCGGGTGCCAAGCTGTGGAGTATTGGCCACTCGCTTGGTGCGATGCTTGGGCCGGTGCAGTCGGATATCGAACAGATAGATCGGATGATCTGCGTCTGTTCAGGACTGGTGACGCTCAAAGATCACCCGTGGCCTTACCGCGCGCTGGCTGCGTTGTTCTGGTATGGCCATGTGCCGTTATTGGTCCGTGCTCTGGGATATTTGCCAGGCAAGGTGGTCGGTTTTGGTGAAGACCTGCCCGCGCCTGTCTATTGGCAGTGGCGCAAGTGGTGCACGGCTCCCGACAGCTATCTGCCCGAGATCGGAGAGACGCTGCCTCAGGCTCGCTGGTCCACTGCAGGCGGGCGTGTTGATCTGTTCGCCTTTGAAGATGATGAGATGGTACCACCCGCCGCCGTGTGGCGGCTGGCTGATCTTTACGGCTCAAATGCCCGTCGTCACCTGTTGTCGCCGCAGGAATTTGGTTTGCCAAAAGTTGGACATATCGGAGCGTTCGCCCGACGCAACGCAGCGGTCTGGCCCCGCCTGATCGACTGACCAGACGGGGCGTTGCCTCACAGCTTCTTGCGTGACTTTTTCTGCTGCGTGACGCTGCGCACCATCTTGCCGAACGCTTTGTCCCGCGCCCGGGATTGAGCGATGGTTTCCGAGTTGCGCTGATCCTCGCGCCGCAACTTACGCCAACGCTCCAACCGGGACGGATCAAGCGCGCCGCTTTGGACCGCGGCCTGAACCGCACAGCCGGGCTCGGTTTCGTGCTGGCAATCCGAGAAACGGCAATTCAGGCTCAGCTCCGTGAGGTCCGAGAAGACCTCATCAACTCCGTCCTGTGCATCC
This sequence comes from Ruegeria sp. BE3, assembly GCF_056538865.1. Taxonomy (NCBI): domain Bacteria; kingdom Pseudomonadati; phylum Pseudomonadota; class Alphaproteobacteria; order Rhodobacterales; family Roseobacteraceae; genus Ruegeria; species Ruegeria sp. BE3. The sequence goes on from NZ_JBQFTW010000007.1 coordinate 129,991, forward strand.
AGCAAACGCAGCGCCCGCATGCCGGGCGTGTCGATCAGCCAGCCGCCATTGCGCATCTGATGTAACGCGCGCGCGGTCGTGGTGTGCCGGCCCCGTGCGTCATCCTCGCGAATGCCCGCCGTGGCTTTTTCCTGCCCGGTCATGCCATTGGCTAGTGTGGTTTTACCCACTCCGGACGAGCCCACCAGCGCACCGGTCTGACCCTTTGGGCACCACGAAAGAACCTGTTCGATCTCTGCTGGATCCAGTGCATTGATCGCCGACACAGTCAGAAACGGATCGATGGCTTGCGCCTTTTTCACAAAGGTCTCGGGTGCATCGGAATTGTCGGCCTTGGTCAGCACGATCACCGGATAACACCCGGCCTGATGCGCAAGCGCCAGATATCGTTCCAGCCGAGGCAGGCTGAAATCGGCATTGCATGCACTGACGATGAACAACACATCGACATTCGCGGCGATCAATTGCGCCGAAGCGCCTGTGCCCGCAGCACGACGCTGCAGCAGGCTGCGCCGGTCCAGCAGGTGGTGCACGCGTCTATCATTGTCTGCCAACACCCAGTCCCCAACCGCATAGTCGCCGGTGGGGTGGTCGAGGGTCAGCAACGGGATCTCGCCGTTTGGGCCAAGTCCGATCAACCGATCCCGATGAACGGCTGTGATGCGAAAGGGATTGCAGGTTGGGTCAGCCACGTGTTGCGCGGCAAAATGTGAGGACCATCCGAGGTCCGATAAAGAAAGAGACATTGGTCTGCCTGTTGTCAGAAACAGCGTGTCCGACGGATGGCGATCGCGCATCCGCTGGTCATGTGTTCAGGCAGTCAGAAGATCGTGTCGGATCAGAACCCGGCTGCCCGAAGGGTCATTGCTACAATCATAAAGCCCTCCTGTGGCTCAGGGGTTGATAAAGTGAGAGGCTGGACATCGACCCAAGCGGGACTCGTTGTGGCTGCTTCCTTCCGGACCTGACCAGGTTGGCGAGGCGCTCGCCCGCGCCAACCTCTCGACCCCTCATATAGGCCCGCTGCGCCACATTGGCAACCCGTCAGAGGGTCAGTTGGATAGGCAGGAACCCGTCTTCGTCCAAAGGCAGAACGCAGGGGTCATACTCGGCCAATTCATGCAGATAGGCACGGGCGGACGGGCCGGTGGTCAGAATTGCTCTGGCTCCGTTTGTCGGCCTCAGAATGAACGGGCGCGGCGCTTGCTCCAGCGGGTCATATGACAGTTTGCCCGCCAGATAATCACGCAGCACATCATGAATGAGCCGCGCAGGCAGCGTGATCGGATGGGCATGTGGAATCGAAGGGAAATGCCCGCCGCCATTGGCGCGGTAATTGTTCGTTGCGACAATGAATTTCTGATCTGGAATGATCGGATTGCCGCCCACCTTCAGCGAACGGATTCGGGAATGGGCCGGATTCGTCAGACGGCCAGCAGCGTCGAATCGTGCCGGTTGCGAGAGGTCGATCTCATAAGTTGCGCCGCGCAGAACGTCGAAATTGAACCCTGCGCGCTTCGGGTTGATCAGGTGCGAGGGCTGATCGATCGAAAGCTGATTGAACACCCCAGCAGACATTTCGAGCCAGTCGCGCAGTTGCTCTCCTGTCACCTGCACCGCACGCAGCTCATTGGGAAAGACATGCAGATCGGCCACATGGCGGACCGAGATCTCGCCTGCGGGAACGTCGGTAAAATACTCTGGGCCTCCACGGCCTCCGGATTTGGCGGGTGCCGCGGCCGAGAGGATCGGAAGGCTCTCCCACTCGGTACTGGCCAGATGGAACCGTACGGCAGCAGCCTGAGCTGCCGCCAGCAAAGCAAGCCCCCGGTCTAAGGCACAATAGGTGAAATAGCTGTGCAACGCCTTGGGCACTGACCCTACGGGTTCAGAGACGCGTTTGCGCGTTTCCGCATGGCCTATGGCAAAAAGCTGTTTCAATTCAGGATCTTCCGGAGTCGATCCGGTTGCCGTTTTGATCGGCGTTGCACAGACCTGGCTTTCAACAATGCGCCAGCGGTGCTCAGCATCCTGTTTCAACTCAAGATCGATCACACCCAGATGCGAGCCCCCCCATCCCGGCATCACAACCGGTTTTCCATGAACCAGCCCTTGTTCGTGATCCACATGAGGCAAACCTTCATGCGCCTTGCCGGGCAGCGTCAGATGAGTGTGCCCGGTAATGATCGCATCAATCCCCTCTATTGCGGCCAGAGGGATTACTGCATTTTCCATCCCGGCTTCGGCTTCCGCCTGATCCAACCCCGAATGGGCCAACGCCAGTACAAGATCACAGCCCTGACCGCGGAGGTAAGATGCCGTCTGCTCTGCCGTAGTCAAAATATCGGTGACCTCTGCCTGCACCTGCAACACATGCGCCTCCCACCGAATGGTCTGCGGCGGCAGAACGGACAAAACACCAATACGGAGCGGAACGTCTTCGTCATTTACGGAAACCATCCGCTGCAGGATCGCGTGAGGGACCCAGCCCTGAGGCGTGTGTGTTGTGCGCATATTGCTGCAAATCATCGGACAGGTGATCTGAGCAGCAATACGATTTACCAGATCCAGCCCGAATCCGAAATCGTGATTGCCCAACCCGATCGCGTCATATCCCAGAGCGTCGAATGCCTGTGAGAGCGGATGTATCTGGGTTGCGACGTCCGAGGCCCATTCTCCAAGCGGAGTGCCCTGCAGCGAGTCACCATTGTCGAACAGTAATACCAGCGCGCCGTCGCACCGGGCCTGATCTCGGGCCGTTCGGATCAGGCTGGCGGTGCGGGTCAGACCCCGGCTCGTCTCGGGAATGTCGGAATAATAGTCAAATGACGTCAAATGCATATGCAGGTCGGACGTGGCCAATATCCGAACCTTTGCGCAGGAATTACGCGTCTGCATTTGACGCGCCGAATTATCGTGTTTCAAAATTTCAACTTCTGACTGTCATCGTAACAGATTTTTCACCATGAGGTGGACTTAGTGCAAATTCCGGGGCAATGCTGCGGTCTTTCGGCGGCAGATCAAAAATATTTTGTTTGCTCAAATTCCGTTGCACCGACAGCACAGACATGGCAGCCCTTGGCGCGGCAGGCGAGGACAATAGGCATGAAACGCGCAGAACAGGTTACTTTTGGCGGCTCGGGCTTGAACCGGGCGGGATTGTTGCGGAGCGACCCAGAGAAGCTGGCGCAGGCCTATGATGATCCCAAGGCGTGTTGTTTGCTGCTGTGGCGTGGCAAGGTGCTGGTGCAGGGTGAAGCCCTGGACAAGCTGGCGCTGATCGCGATGGACCACGAGATTTTGCAAAATGGTCCGGATGGAGTGATCGAAAAGCCTATTCTGTTGGGCCTTTCAGACGATGCCATACCTTTGTTCGCTATGGATATTTCCGGCTGGACGGCCAAAGGATTGGATTTGGCCGGTGTCGGAGAATTCGTGGATCGCAGTGAACAGCAGCACCCCGATCTGCCTGAGGGTCATGTCTTTGCCGAACTGCGTCGCATCATGACGCGCCTCAGCCCACGCGATGCAGAGCTGGCGGCGACGGCCAAGGCGGTGATCGGATGGCATGAGACGCATCGGTTCTGCGCTCGATGCGGCGCCGCCAGCGAGATCTCTCAGGGCGGATGGCAACGCAGTTGCCCTGCTTGCGGTAGCCAGCATTTCCCGCGCACCGACCCCGTGGTGATCATGCTGATTACGCATGGCAATTCGGTTCTGATGGGGCGTTCTCCGGGTTGGCCGGAAGGGATGTATTCTCTGCTGGCCGGATTTGTTGAGCCCGGTGAAACGCTTGAGGCGGCAGTGCGGCGCGAGGTGATGGAAGAGGCCGGAGTTCCCGTCGGTGCAGTGCGTTATCTGGCCAGTCAACCCTGGCCGTTTCCCGCGTCCCTGATGTTTGGCTGCGCGGGTGAAGCTTTGTCGCCAGATATCCAGATTGACCCGGTTGAGATCGAAGACGCGATCTGGGTCAGCCGGACTGAAATGATGCAGGCTTTCGCGGGGGATCACCCGACCCTGTTACCGGCCCGCAAGGGCGCGATTGCGCATTTTTTGCTGCAACACTGGCTTGCAGACACGCTGGACTAACGAGAGACTGGCGGCGACGCGAGACAGAGAAGAACCGAGATGCAGTTTTCAGCACAGGAAGATATCGAAGTCCCGATCGACACGGTGTTTGCCATGGTGGCGGATTTTGAGCGTTTTGAGCGCATGGCCATACGCCGCGGGATCGACGTTCGGCGTACTTCCGGGTTTGCATCGCCGCATGCAGGTACGTCATGGGAGACGGTGCTGAATATCCGCGGTAAGCCACGCCAGATTTCAATCGTGCTGAGCGAATGTGAAACGCCGTCGTTGATGCGATTTCAGGCCAGTAGCAAGGGTATGAACGGAGATACTCTTATTGAACTGCTGGCTCTGTCGCAGCGCCGGACACGGCTGAGCGTGATGACGTCGCTGAAAGCAAAGACACTGCCTTCCCGGCTACTGCTGCAATCCCTGAAACTGGGCCAGTCCCGGTTTCGCCGCCAGTTCCAGACACGTCTCAGCGACTTCGCGCGCGAGATGGAAGAACGTCACCTGCACGGGGTTTGATTGAGCAAGAACCTGACCGGTCAACTACCAATGAACAGGTGCTAGCGAATGCGGATAGCCCAAAGATCACAGATCATTCTCCTGCATGGCGCGTCAAGCAGTGGCAAAACGACGATCGCACAGGCGCTACAGAACAGAGCCGATGTGCCATTCTGGCATATCTCTATCGACCATCTGAGAGACGCAGGCATTTTGCCCATGCATCGATTTCGAACCGGTGAATTTGACTGGGCAGACAGCAGGCGAGAGATATTCGACGGCTTCCACTGGTCGCTGGTGGCTTATGCGGATGCGGGCAACAATCTGATTGTCGAGCATATTTTTGACAGTCCGGGCTGGATCGAAACACTCAAACCCGATTTTGGTCGTCATGACGTCTTGTTCGTGGCGGTACACTGTCCGGTCGATGTTTTGGAACAACGAGAGAGGGCTCGTGGCGACCGTAGGATAGGCAGCGCAGTTCAGGATCAGCAAACCATACATCTCGGGCGCGTGTATGACCTTGAAATCGACTCAACGGATGATACCGGTGCGAACGCCGTTAGAATTCTGAACGCTTTGAAGTCAGGGGTGCGCCGGTCCGAGTTCCGAGCGTCGACCTAATCTCGAGTTACCCACGCGGTTGCGCCGCCGGGTATACGCCCAGCAGTTCGACATTGGTCGTGAAATGTTCCAATTCGTCCATCGCGAGTTTGACGTTATGGTCATCCGGATGACCTACGATATCGGCGTAAAACTGCGTTGCTGTGAAAGAACCATCGACCATGTAGCTTTCGAGCTTGGTCATGTTGACGCCATTCGTCGCGAACCCACCCATCGCTTTGTAGAGTGCTGCCGGGATGTTGCGGACTTGGAACACAAAGCTCGTGATCATCCCGTGATCACCCCGGCGCGCAAGATCGACCTCGCGTGACATCACCAGGAACCGGGTTGTGTTGTCGCCATGATCCTCGATGTGGCGTGCCAGCACATTCAGGCCATAGATCTCGCCTGCCAGTTCGCTGGCCAGCGCGGCTGAGTGAAGCTCACCTGCCTCTGCCACCTCGCGGGCAGCGCGGGCGTTGTCAGGGCTGACACGGCCTCGGATGTTGTGCTGTTTGAGGAACCCGGCGCATTGAGGCAGCAGAACCAGATGGGAATGGGCCTCGGTTATGTCGTCGAGCTTTGCGCCCGGAACCCCCAGCAGGTTGATATGCACCCGCACAAAGGCCTCGTCGATGATATGCAACCCGCTATGGGGTAGCAGCCGGTGGATGTCCGCGACCCGGCCATAAGTGGTGTTTTCGACCGGCAGCATCGCCAGATCGGCCTCGCCCGAGCGCACTGATTCGATCACATCTTCGAAAGTTCGGCAGGGCAGGGCGTCCATATCAGGGCGCGCGTTACGGCACGCCTCGTGGCTATAGGCGCCGGGTTCTCCCTGAAATGCAATGCGTTTGGTCATTTGGTCGTTTCCGTGCAACAAGTTCGCGAATTGGGCGTTTAGTCGCGGTGTCTATACCTTGCCTCTTCTCAGGGGAAGCCTTAGACACCCCCAAGACAGCTGAAATGGACACGCGATCAAAATGTTCGACACGATGACAGTTACCAAGGCCGCAGCAGGCCTGTTTGGCACCTTCTTGGTGCTTCTTCTGGCAAAATGGGGGGCGGACGTCCTCTATAGCTCTGATAGCCATTCTGCCGAAGCAGCTTACATTATCGAAACAGAAAGCGCGGGTGAGAGCGCTGACGGTGAAGAGGTCGTATTCGAAGACATGCTCGCCGCAGCCGATCCTGAGAAGGGCGCACGTGTGTTCCGCAAATGCACCGCCTGCCACAAGCTTGAGGACGGTGCCAACGGCACAGGTCCATACCTCTATGGTATCGTAGACCGCCCGGTCGCAACGGCCGAAGGCTTCACCGGCTATTCAGCTTCGATGCAGGCCCATGGCGGCAACTGGACGCCGGAAGCTCTGGACGCGTTCCTCGAGCGTCCCAGCGCCTATATCTCGGGCACTTCGATGAGCTTTGCTGGTCTGAAAAAACCGCAAGAGCGCGCCGATCTGATTGCGTATCTGCAAACCATCGGAAATTGATCGACCGGTCAGAATTGAAGATTTCAAAGCCGCTGCCTGGTGCAGCGGCTTTAATTTTTTGTCTGACAAGAACTTCACAAAGCGTTCACGCATTCTAAACTTGCAACAGTAAGTGTTGGTCTTTTAGCTGGCCTGCACGACATTGAAGATCACAAATGACCCAGAGGACGAGCATCATGAAATCCCTTCTGACCGTACCGCGACCGCCAAAGTTTCAATCTTGGGCTGCGGTGCTTGGGATTTCGGCTACGGTCTTTTTGTCTGGCGGAAATATTGCCGCTGCCAACGAAGAAGCAATAACGCGCAGTCATGGCTATTCTTACTTTGGTAATCTGGATTATCCGGTCGATTATCCGCACCTGAACTATGTAAATCCGGATGCGCCCAAAGGTGGTGAGCTGTCGCTTGCCGGTTCGGGGACGTTCGATTCGCTGAACCCCTTCTCACGCAAGGGGCGCGCGGGCGCGCTGACGACGATCCAATATGACTCGCTGATCGACAGCACTTCTGACAGTGTCGGGCAATACTATGGTCTTCTGGCCAACAGCATCGAGTATGATGAAGGCCGCAACTATGTGATCTTCCACATGCGGCCCGAGGCGACCTTCTGGGATGGAACTCCGGTTACGGCCGAGGATGTCGTCTATAGCCACCGTTTGTTCATCGAGCAGGGCCTGCCATCTTATGCCCAAGCCGTGGGGCGCATGGTCGAGAATGCCGAGGCGCTGGATGATCACACGGTGAAATTCACTTTCAACCCCGAAGTGACACGGCGCGGTCTAATCGAAACGGTGGGCTCAACGCCGATCTTCTCAAAAGCGTGGTTCGAAGCGGATGAGAGCCGCCGTCTGGATGAGCCCCGGCTGGAAGTGGCCGTGGGATCGGGCCCCTACAAGCTGGACAACTACGATATCAATCGCCGGATCGTGTACAAACGGCGTGATGACTACTGGGGTAAGGACCTGCCGATCAACGTGGGTCGGAACAACTACGATACCATCCGGATTGAATATTTTGCGGACCAGACCGCTGCGTTCGAAGGCTTCAAAGCGGGCGAATACACCATGCGCATCGAGAGCGATCCGAAGCTTTGGGCCTCCAGCTATGATTTTCCGAAGTTGAGCGAAGGCTCTGTCGTGCAGGATGAAATCGCTGACGGCAGCCCTCCGACGCCGTCGGGCTTTGTGTTCAATCTGGGCAAGCCGCAATTCGCTAACAAGAATGTGCGCAAGGCTATCGCGCTGGCATTCAACTTCGAGTGGGCCAATGAATCGCTGATGTTTGGCCTGAACTCCCCGCGCAGTTCCTTTGTGCAGGACACCCATCTTGAAGCAAAAGATGTGCCTACAGGCGCAGAGCGTGCGTTCCTCGAAACTCTGGGCGATGTGGTGCCCGCCGCCGTTATGAACGAGCCTGCGCTGGTGGTACACGAATCCAATGCAGCCCGCCTGAATGATCGCCGTAACCTGCGCCAGGCGTCAAAGCTGCTGGATGAGGCCGGTTGGCCCGTGGGTGATGGCAATCTGCGCCGCAACGCAGAGGGGCAGACGCTGAAGGTTAATATCCCCTACGCCTCCAGCATTCCCACATCGACCGCAACGATGATTGAGACCTTTGTCCAGAACCTGCAATCCATTGGCATAGATGCGACGGCGGAAAAGGTAGACCCATCGCAGTTCACCCTGCGTCGGCGCGAGCGCGACTATGACATGGTGTATTCGACCCGTTACGGATCTTTCCTGTCCACGGGCGGCGGGCTGAGCCAGATGTATGGCTCGGAAGAGGCGGCGTTCAGCCTGTTTAACCCGGCGGGTCTTGCCAGCCCGCTTGTGGATGCCGTGATCGAAGCGTCATTCGACACCACAAATCAAGCCGAACAGGACGCGGCGCTTATGGCGCTGGACCGTGTGCTGCGCTATGAGTTCTTCATCATCCCTGATGGGTATGTGGCGGATTATTGGACAGCTTACTACGACATGTATGAATACCCGGAAAACCTGCCTCCGTTCACGCTGGGCTATCTCGACCTGTGGTGGGTCAACCCCGAGAAAGAGGCGGCACTGAAGGCGAAAGGCGCGCTGCGGTAACATGGGCGCCTATATTCTAAGACGTCTGTTGCTGGTCATACCGACCCTTCTGGGCATCATGATCGTCAACTTCACGCTGGTGCAGTTCGTCCCCGGCGGACCGATCGAACAGATCATCGCACAGATCGAAGGTCAGGGTGATGTCTTTGCCGGCTTTGCAGGCGGCGGCGACGCCGGGGCAGGGGCCGAGCCCGCAGGCGGTGTCTTTGACGACAAATACGTCGGTGCCCGCGGTCTGCCGCCCGAATTCATTGCAGAGCTTGAGAAAGAGTTCGGCTTCGACAAACCGCCACTCGAACGTTTTCTGGGCATGATGGGCAATTACCTGACGCTGGATTTTGGCGAGAGCTATTTCCGCTCGATCAGTGTGATCGATCTGGTGCTGGAAAAGATGCCCGTGTCGATCTCGCTGGGACTTTGGTCAACGTTGATCGCCTATCTGGTCTCGATCCCGCTGGGTATTCGCAAGGCAATCAAGGACGGGTCGAGTTTCGACACCTGGACCAGCGGAGCCATCATTGTGGCCTATGCCATCCCCGGGTTCCTGTTTGCCATCCTTCTGCTGGTGCTCTTCGCGGGGGGCTCGTATTGGCAGATCTTCCCGCTGCGGGGGCTGACTTCGGACAATTGGGACAGCCTCAGCCTGTTCGGCAAGATCACTGACTATTTCTGGCATATCGCGCTGCCGATTATCGCGCTGACCATCTCGGCTTTTGCGACGCTAACGTTGCTGACCAAGAACTCATTTCTGGATGAGATCAAGAAGCAATACGTCATGACCGCCCGCGCCAAGGGCCTGAGCGAGCGCAAGGTCCTCTACGGCCATGTTTTCCGCAACGCGATGCTGATTGTGATTGCCGGTTTCCCGGCCGTCTTCATCGGTGTGTTTTTTGGCGGTTCGATCATCATCGAGACGATCTTCTCGCTGGATGGTCTGGGCCGACTGGGGTTTGAGGCCGCAGTGGCGCGCGATTATCCGGTGATCTTCGGCACGCTTTTCATCTTTGGCCTGATGGGGCTGGTTGTCGGCATCATCAGCGATCTGATGTATGTGCTGGTCGACCCTCGCATCGATTTCGAAAAGCGGGAGGGGTAAATGGCGCTTTCCCCCCTTAACCAGCGCCGCTGGCGCAATTTCCGACGCAATGGACGGGCGTTCTGGTCGCTGATCATCTTCTCGGTCCTGTTCGGCCTGTCGCTATTTGCCGAGTTCATCGCCAACGACAAACCGATCCTTGTGAAGTATCGCGGTGAATTCTACACGCCCGTTTTCAACTTCTACGCCGAAACGGAATTCGGAGGCGATTTCCAGACCGAGGCGATCTATCGCGACCCCGAGGTCATGTGCCTGATCGATAGTGGCGGGCTGGAGCAGTGTTTCGACGATCCCGAAGGCATTATCGACGAGATCAAGGCGGGTACGTTTGAAGCCGATGGGTTCGAACGCGGCTGGGCCATATGGCCGTTGATCCCTTATTCCTTCAACACCAGTGTGGATCGCCCCGGAGCGGCACCCTTGCCGCCCAACAGTCAGAACCTGCTGGGCACCGATGACACCAAGCGCGACGTGCTGGCGCGTGTTATCTATGGCTTCCGCCTGTCGATCCTGTTCACGCTGATCGTCACCGGGGCCGCCAGTCTGATCGGCATCTTTGCAGGGGCCATCCAGGGCTTTTTCGGCGGCTGGCTGGATCTGATCTTCCAACGCATCATCGAGATCTGGTCCTCCACCCCTTCGCTCTACGTTATCATCATCATGTTCGCCATTCTGGGTCGAAGTTTCTGGCTGTTGGTGATCTTGATGATCCTGTTCAGTTGGACCGGATTGGTGGGCGTCGTGCGCGCTGAATTCCTGCGGGCACGCAACCTTGAATATGTCCGCGCCGCGCGCGCGCTGGGGGTTGGCAACATGACGATCATGTTCCGCCACATGCTGCCCAACGCGATGGTCGCCACGCTGACCTTCATGCCGTTCATCGTGACCGGAACCATTGGTGGGCTGGCCTCGCTGGACTTCCTCGGCTTCGGTTTGCCGTCCTCGGCCCCGTCGCTTGGGGAACTGACCTTGCAGGCGAAACAGAACCTGCAGGCTCCGTGGCTGGCCTTCACCGCCTTCTTCACCTTTGCCATCATGCTGTCGCTGCTGGTCTTCATTTTTGAAGGCGTGCGCGATGCGTTTGATCCCAGAAAGACCTTCTCATGAGCCTTTTGGATGTGAACAACCTCAAGGTCTCGTTCCGGCAGGACGGGCAGGTTTCGGCGGCGGTCAAGGGCGTGTCCTTTACGGTCGACCGAGGAGAAACCGTGGCGCTGGTGGGCGAATCCGGTTCGGGCAAATCCGTGACCGCGCTCAGCACTGTGTCGTTGTTGGGCGATAGCGCAATAGTCGAAGGCTCAGTCACCTATGACGGGCAAGAGATGATCGGTGCGTCCGAAGACAGATTGATGGACGTGCGCGGCAATGACATTAGTTTTATATTTCAAGAACCGATGACCTCGCTCAACCCGCTGCATACGATCCAGAAGCAGATGGCGGAATCTCTGGCGCTGCATCAGGGCGTTACGGGCGATGCGGCGCGCACGCGGATTGTGGAACTTTTGAACAAAGTTGGCATCCGCGACCCCGAAGAGCGGTTGGACAGTTATCCGCATCAATTGTCCGGTGGACAGCGTCAGCGCGTGATGATCGCGATGGCCTTGGCCAACAAGCCGGACATTCTGATCGCGGATGAACCGACGACCGCGCTGGACGTGACGATTCAGGCGCAGATTCTCGAATTGCTGGCCGAACTGCAAAAGTCAGAGAACATGGGGATGTTGTTCATCACCCATGACCTTGGCATTGTGCGCCGCATCGCCAACCGGGTCTGTGTGATGAAGGATGGCGAGATTGTCGAAACCGGCGTGACAACGGAGATTTTCGACAACCCGCAACACCCCTATACTCGTAAGCTTCTGGCGGCCGAGCCGTCCGGGCACCCCGACCCGGTGGCCCCGGATGCCGAAGAGGTGGCCCGCACTGATCACCTGAAAGTCTGGTTCCCGATTCAGCGCGGGTTTCTCAAACGGACCGTGGGCTATGTGAAAGCTGTCAATGATGCGACGCTTAGCGTGCGCGCAGGAGAAACATTGGGGATCGTAGGCGAAAGTGGATCGGGCAAGACAACGCTGGCGCTGGCCATCATGCGTTTGATCGCGTCCGAGGGCGGGATCACTTTCCGCGACCAGAATGTGCGCCGCTGGTCAACGCGTGAACTCAGGCGGTTGCGCAAAGACATGCAGATCGTATTTCAGGATCCGTTCGGCAGCCTCAGCCCCCGTATGACCTGTATGCAGATCATCGCCGAAGGGTTGGCCATACATAAGGTCGATCCCCATCGTGCCCCGCGCGAATTGGTGGCCGAAGTGATGACCGAGGTTGGGCTGGACCCAGCCGCGATGGACCGTTACCCGCATGAGTTTTCGGGTGGGCAACGCCAGCGGATCGCCATTGCCCGCGCCATGGTATTGAGGCCCAAGCTGCTGGTGCTGGACGAACCAACCAGCGCGCTAGACATGACCGTGCAGGTGCAGATTGTTGATCTGTTGCGGGACCTGCAAAGGAAATACGGGCTGGCCTATCTGTTCATCAGCCATGACCTGAAGGTCGTGCGCGCGATGTCTCACAACGTCATCGTCATGCGCAACGGCGATGTGGTTGAAATGGGCGCTGCCGAGGATTTGTTCGAACACGCCCAAACCGATTACACCCGCGAACTGATTGCGGCGGCGGGCTGACGGGCAGCCCGCGCGTTTGGCCTCAGGCGATTTCCTTGTTCTTGGCTGACGCGGGAACGGGGCCGCGCAGCTCTTCATAGTGATCGAATTGCAGTTTCACCCAGCCGGTGCCACGGGTGGCGCTGGCGAGGGTGCGGTGCAGCTCATCCTCGGCAACAGCCGGAAGCTGCGCGTTGAAGATTTCCCAGCCCGACGCGTTCGGATTGCCCTCGAAGCCCAGCACCTGACCTTGCAGCGAACTGATCGTCGGGACCAGATCGCCGACGAAGGCCGATGGCAGATGAATCTCGGCGTTCAGGATCGGTTGCAGGACAACCGGTTTGGCCTCGGGCAGCGCTTCACGTACGGCGTTCTTACCTGCCGTGCGGAAGGCGTAGTCCGAGCTGTCTACGTTATGGTGTTTGCCGTCACTCAGCGTCACCTTGACGTCCACGACAGGGAACCCCTCGGGGCCTTCGACCAGAGCATCCTTGGCCCCATGCTCCACCGAGGGAATGTAATTCCGCGGTACCGCTCCGCCTTTAACCACTTCTTCGAACTGGAACCCAGATCCGCGTGGCAGCGGTGCGATGGATATAACGACATCGGCAAATTGCCCCGCACCACCGGATTGCTTGCGATGGCGATGGCGATGATCGACCTTCGTGCGGATGGTTTCGCGATAGGCAGTTCCGGCGGCCTCGGCCTCGATCTCGATACCGAAATCTTCAGCCAGCTTGGCGCTCACGCGCCGCATATGCTGCGGACCTTGCGAGCCCAGAATGGAATGACCGCTCAACTCGTCCTGTTCCAGATGCAGGCCGGGATCGATCTCGACCAACCGGGTCAGCGCGTTCGACAGGCGTACATCGTCACGCTCATGCGCGGGCGAAACGACCTGACGGTGCGCAGCAGGGTGTGAAGATGCCCATTCCGGCAGCGGCGTTGCCGCCGCACTATCATAGATGAAACCGGGGTTGAGATGGTCGGACTTCACCGCCAACCCGATCTGTCCGGCCTCAAGGGCGCTGATCTGGGTCTTGGCATCTAAGGTGGTCAGGTTCCCGACGGTTTCGCCACCCAGAGATTCGTGTGCTTTCACCCCGTCACCCAGACCGCGCAACACGGTGATCTTGCCGATATGCTTTTTCACATCTGCAAAGCCAGCGATGGCACGTGCGTTCTCTTCAGCCTCATCCCTATCTGCCGCGATGCTGAATTCCGGCGCCTCATGCCGCAGCGCTTTCATCAGCCGGGTCAGGCCATTGCCATGACTCGCGGCACCCAGGCATGCCGGGATCAGCTGGTGGTTCTGCAAGACCTGCGCGGCCAGTTCATAGACCTCTTCGCTGGGCGGCTGTTTGTCCTCGATCAGCTGCTCCAGAAGGTTGTCGTCAAAATCCGATAGGGTCTCCAGCAGTTCGGTGCGTGCTTCCTGTTCGCGGTCTTCTACCGATTGCGGCAGCTCGATCAGGGCCGAGGGCTGGCCTTCCTGATACTTCCACGCGCGTTCCGAGATCAGGTCGACGGCACCGATGATGGTGTCCCCGTCGCGGATCGGAACCTGTCGCAGAGCGATGTGATGAGTGCAATAGGTCTGTAGTGCCGCAACGATGTCGCGGATGCGGCCATTGGGGCTGTCCATGCGGTTGATGAACAGGAAACAGGGGATACCCGCTTCTTCCACCAGCCTGAGATACGGGGCACACAGGACGGCGGCATCCGGATCAGGCGGCACGACGACCACGGCCGCGTCCGAGATGGCCATTGCGGGGCCGACATAGGCCAGCGCATCGCCGCCTCCGTCCACGTCCACCGCGCACCAGGGTTCGTCCAAATAAGAAAAACCGTGCAGATGCACGGTTCCGGCGATATCGAATGTTGTGGGCCGCCCGTCGAGGCGGCTGATCGCTTCGACCAAGGTGGTTTTGCCCGATTGGCTGGGGCCGAGGACGGTGAAAACGCGCATGGGTGCTGTCCCTCTTTCAGTTGCAACTTGGCTGCACGAAAAGAGTTGCCCGACGCGTATGCGTCGGTACGGGTCTGTCTGATACTCGGCCTGCCTCAGGCGGCGGAGAGGAGTGGCTCTCCACCCCTTAAGTGTGGAGAAAACCAGAGGCGGGCGTCAAGCCCCTCATGCAGCTTCGAAAGGAACCGATCAGTCGGCTGACCGGTCCAAAAGGGTCAAATCGCCGAGCTATGACCCGCCTTGCTCAGGTCATAGGCGTCAAAATTCCGCGCGATCATGCGAGTCAACGCGCGTGCCTCCTCTGGGATGAACAGGCCCTTGTCGGTGATCTGCAACAGGTTTTCAAAGGCCGCGTTGGCCGATTGGTACATCTGATGCAGCTCACTGGCCGAGATATCGTGGTTGCGCAGGATCTCGGCGGTGTCGATCTGGAAATCGCACATCAAGGCTTCGATCAGACGAGAGCGCAGCACATCCTGCCCCTTGAAAAGATGTCCGCGCGCAGTCGAAAACTGACCATCACAAATGGCTTTGGTATGGGCCGACGTGGCTGAGGCATTCTGGGCGTAACCTTGCGGGAAGCGCGAGATTGAGCTTGCACCGACGCCAACCAGAACCTCGGCCTGATCATCGGTATAGCCTTGGAAGTTGCGCTTCAGCCGACCGGCGTTCAGCGCCTTTGTCAGGCCATCATCCTGCGTGGCGAAATGGTCGATGCCGATCTCTGCATAATTGTCCCACAGGAACAGGCGACGGGCGGTTTCGAACAATTCCAGCCGTTGTTCGGGTGTTGGCAGCGCGTCAGAAGGGATCATCTGTTGCCGCTTGGCCATCCACGGAACATGCGCATACCCGTAGAGCGCAACACGGTCAGGTGACAACGACAACAGCTTCTGCACGCTTTCTGTCATCCGTGCTTTGGTCTGGTGCGGCAGGCCATAGAGGATATCGGCGTTCAGGCTGGTGATGCCGCGCGCGCGGATCATGTCGACGGCATTGCGGGTCACGTCATAGCCCTGAATGCGCCCGATGGTTTTCTGGATTTCGTCGTCGAAATCCTGCACCCCAATCGAAGCGCGGTTCATGCCCGCCTCGGCCAGTGCGTCCAGACGCGCCTCATCAATCTCGTTTGGATCGATCTCGACCGAGAACTCGGCGTCCGGGCCCAAAGGAACCACGTCGAGAATACGTGCCGCTAGGTCACGCATCAGGTCGGGGTTCAGCAGGGTCGGCGTACCGCCCCCCCAATGCAGGCGCGACAGTGTCACGCCTTCGGGAAGGCGTGCGGCCAGCAGATCAAGCTCGGCCTTCAACACATCCACATAGGCAATGACCGGATTATCGGTTTGGGTGCCTTGCGTGCGGCAGGCGCAAAACCAGCACAGCCTGCGGCAGAAGGGGACGTGGATATATAGCGAAATGGAGCTACCCGGAGCGATCCCGGAAATCCATTCACCGTATAGGTCGGACCCCACGTCATTATTGAAATGGGGGGCGGTTGGATAGCTTGTATAACGCGGTACCTTCGCGTCAAAAAGTCCAAGCCGTGCCAATTGAGCTTTGATTGTCATGACGCTACGGGTATAACGGGGAGGGCTTGCATACTTTGACCGAGATCAAGTGGACGCGCGAATGAACGTAAAAGCCATGTTTGAACACGGAAGCTGCGAGGATTGCCCGATCAGGCATCGCGCAGTATGCGCCCATTGCGAAGCTGATGAGCTCGAAGAGCTTGAAAGCATTAAATATTATCGCAGCTTTGAGGCTGGCCAGAATGTAATCTGGTCCGGCGACCCGATGAATTTCGTGGGGTCGGTCGTTTCCGGAATCGCTTCGTTGACGCAAACGATGGAAGACGGTCGCACGCAGATGGTCGGGCTGTTGCTGCCCAGCGATTTTGTTGGCCGTCCGGGGCGCGAATCTGCGCCATATGACGTGATTGCAACCACCGATCTGGTCATGTGTTGCTTCCGCAAGAAGCCATTCGAAGAAATGATGACGACCACGCCGCATATCGCGCAGCGCTTGCTTGAGATGACGCTGGACGAACTGGATGCGGCGCGCGAATGGATGCTGGTACTGGGGCGCAAGACCGCGCGAGAGAAGATCGCCAGCCTACTTTCGATCATTGCCCGCCGGGATGCGTCGATCCACAAGTCCGGCATGACGGGGCCGATCGTGTTCGATCTGCCGCTGACTCGTGAGGCGATGGCGGATTATCTGGGTCTGACGCTGGAAACGGTGAGCCGCCAGATGTCTGCGCTGAAAAAGGATCAGGTGATCTTGCTGGAAGGCAAGCGCCACGTCACCATCCCCGATATGGGGCGCCTTATGGAAGAGGCCGGCGACGATACGGATGGCGGTTTTCTGGTCTGACGCCAGACCCTGTCGGCGCGACCCTCACAATATCAGGAGTGAGCTATGGTATTCAGTAGCCTGTTGGCGATGTTGTTCATCGGTGCGATTGCCGGTTGGCTATCCGGCAAGATCATGGAAGGTCGCGGCTTTGGTCTGATCGGGAATATTATCGTCGGGGTTGTCGGTGCGTTTCTGGCAGGAACGATCTTTCCCGCGCTGGGCTTTGGGGTCGGTGGCGGCCTGTTCTCTTCGATCTTCTTTGCGACTGTGGGGGCGGTGATCCTGCTGTTCCTCATAGGGTTGATCCGAAAAGCGTAAAACGCTCAAAGCCGCCCGGATCAGGGGCGGCTTTGCATCTTGTTTCGCAAGCGGATCAATGGGCCAGGAAGACCGGCACGTTTGATTGCTCGAGCATATTGCGGGTTGCTCCGCCCAGAATTGCCTCGCGGAAGCGGGAATGCCCATAGGCCCCCATCACGATCATGTCCGCCTCGGTATCCGCTGCGTGGCGGTTGAGGATGTCCGAGACGCGGGTCATGGTCTTGCTCAGCACATCGATCTCACATCTCACCCCGTGCCGTGCCAGCATCTGCGACAGTAGTCCGCCGGGGTCGGACCGGTCGGGCCCATGCCGGGGCGGATCAATGACGACAATACGCGTCAACTCGGCCTGTTTCAGGAAGGGCAGGGCGCAGCGGATTGCCCGCATGGCCTCGATGCTCTCATTCCAGCCGATCATCACGGTTCCCGGCGAAGCAAGTGGTTTTGAATCGTCCGGCACCAGCAGAACCGGGGCGTGGCCTTCGAACATGGCAGCCTCCACAATCGGTTCGGCCTCGGCGTCCCGGTCTTTGCCGTAGGGTCGTGGCAAAATCACCAGATCCGAGAAACGCGCACGTCGCGCAACATGGCGTCCGATATCGGCGATCTGCGCAACGCCATTCTCGGCAGACCAGCGGATGCCGGACTTGCCCAGATAGTCCTGAGCATAGGCGAGTATTTCATCGGCCTCGGCATTGGCGCGGCTCAGGGTTTCCTGCAAAATCAGCGCGTTGGCACCTGCGTAATAATAACCCGTCTGACTGCGGTCGACCCCAAGACACAGCGCCTCGGCATGGGCGTCCTGTGCCTCAGCCAGTGCTACCATCTGCGCCAGAGCAGATTGTGACAGCTTGGTTTCCGTCATGACCGTCAATAGGGATTTATATGCCATGTCGCCCTCGTGATTTCGGCGCGACCATTGTGCGGTCCGCGCATCGGTTTCTTGAGGAAAACCTGTCACATTAAACAGGGGCTTGTCTTGACACAGATCAAAGCGGAAAACATGGCCTCGCTGCATTACAGCATGCAGTCAAAAAGGTTTCGCGCGGCATGAAGAATCGCGCGGGGCATGGCAAAGGGACGCAATATGTCAAATTACATCAAGCTGATCGTGCTTGGGCTGGTTGTGGTGTTCGCCGCGATCGGGTCCAACTATGCACGCGATTTGGCGTATCAGGTGCATGCGATTCTGGTGATGTTGATCGCCGGTGGTTTGTTCATCTGGACGCTTAGAAAAACGGACGAGCCAGATATTCTCGTAGACCGCTCGGGCGAATACATGGATGACGTGATCCGCTATGGCGTGATCGCGACCGCCTTTTGGGGTGTGGTCGGGTTTCTGGCGGGAACCTTCATTGCATTCCAGCTGGCCTTTCCGGCGCTGAACTTCGAATGGGCGCAGGGTTACGCCAACTTCGGCCGGTTGCGTCCATTGCATACTTCGGCGGTGATCTTCGCCTTTGGCGGCAACGCGCTGATTGCAACTTCGTTCTATGTCGTACAGCGCACCAGCGCCGCGCGTCTCTGGGGCGGTAATCTGGCCTGGTTCGTGTTCTGGGGCTATCAGCTGTTCATCGTGCTGGCCGCAACCGGCTATCTGCTGGGCGGAACCCAGTCGAAAGAATATGCTGAGCCTGAATGGTACGTAGACCTGTGGCTGACCGTTGTCTGGGTCGCTTATCTGGCCGTCTACCTAGGCACGATCATCAAGCGGAAAGAGCCCCACATCTACGTGGCCAACTGGTTCTACCTCGCGTTTATCGTCACCGTCGCCATGCTGCACCTGGTCAACAACATGACCATCCCCGTCAGCATCTGGGGCTCGAAATCGGTTATCGTCTGGTCGGGCGTTCAGGACGCCATGATCCAGTGGTGGTACGGCCACAACGCCGTGGGCTTCTTCCTGACCGCGGGCTTCCTGGGCATGATGTACTACTTCATCCCGAAGCAGGCCGAGCGTCCGGTATTTTCGTACAAGCTGTCGATCATCCACTTCTGGGCGCTGATCTTCCTGTATATCTGGGCGGGTCCGCACCACCTGCACTATACCGCGCTGCCTGACTGGGCGTCGACGCTGGGCATGGTGTTCTCGATCATCCTGTGGATGCCTTCGTGGGGCGGTATGATCAACGGTCTGATGACGCTTTCCGGCGCTTGGGACAAGCTGCGCACCGACCCGATCATCCGTATGATGGTCATCTCGGTCGGCTTCTACGGCATGTCCACTTTCGAAGGACCGATGATGTCGATCCGCGCTGTGAACTCGCTCAGCCACTATACTGACTGGACCATTGGTCACGTGCACTCGGGCGCGCTGGGCTGGAATGGCATGATCACCTTTGGTGCGCTGTACTTCCTGGTGCCTGTCCTGTGGAAGCGCGAGCGTCTGTACTCGCTGCAGATGGTCAGCTGGCACTTCTGGCTCGCCACCATTGGCATCGTGCTCTACGCCGCGTCGATGTGGGTCACCGGTATCATGGAAGGCCTGATGTGGCGCGAAGTGGATGCCAACGGCTTCCTGGTGAACTCGTTCGCTGACACCGTGGCCGCCAAGTTCCCGATGTACGTGGTGCGTGGTCTGGGTGGGGTTCTGTTCCTCGCTGGCGCAGTGATCATGTGCTACAACCTGTGGATGACTGTGCGGAAAGCGCCGGCCAAAGAGGCCAGCCTGACCGTCGCGGTCCCGGCTGAATAAGGAGGGCCGGAGCAATGGCAATTCTCGACAAACATAAGATCCTCGAGACCAACGCGACCCTCCTGCTGATCTTCAGCTTCCTGGTCGTGACCATCGGTGGCATCGTTCAGATCACCCCGCTGTTCTATCTTGAGAACACAATCGAGAAGGTGGAGGGCATGCGCCCTTACACCCCTCTCGAAATGGCGGGGCGTGAGATCTACATCCGCGAAGGCTGCTATGTCTGCCACAGCCAGATGATCCGCCCGATGCGGGACGAGGTCGAACGCTACGGCCACTACTCGCTGGCGGCTGAATCGATGTATGACCACCCCTTCCAGTGGGGCTCCAAGCGCACGGGGCCTGATCTGGCGCGTGTTGGTGGCCGCTACTCGGATCAGTGGCAGGTCGATCACCTGCGGGACCCGCAGTCTGTGGTGCCTGAATCGGTGATGCCCAAATATGGCTTCCTCGAACACCGCAAGATCGACGGCAAGTATATCGGTGACATCATGGCGGCCAACGCTCTGGTCGGCACCCCATATACCGAAGAGATGCTGGAGAACGCGCAAGCCGACTTCCGCGCTCAGGCCGATCCGGACAGCGACTATGACGGTCTGCTGGAACGCTATGGCGACAAGGTCAACGTGCGCAACTTCGACGGCCAGCCCGAGCTGACCGAAGCGGACGCGCTGGTTGCCTATCTGCAAATGCTGGGCACGTTGGTCGACTTCTCGACCTTCACGCCTGACGCAAACCGCTAAGGAGGGTGTGATGGAAGAATACACAATCCTCAGACAGTTTGCGGATAGCTGGATGTTGCTGCTGTTGTTCGCCTTTTTCCTGGGCATCGTGATCTGGGTTTTCCGCCCCGGTGCCAGCAAGGAATACAAGGACACGGCCAATATTCCGTTCCGGCATGAAGATAAACCCGCCACATCCAAGGAGGCGCGGCAATGAGCAAGACACCTGAAAAACAGCCGGGTGATCCGAATACAACCGGTCACAGCTGGGACGGTATCGAAGAGTTCGACAACCCGATGCCGCGCTGGTGGCTGTGGACCTTCTACGCCACCATCTTCTGGGGTGTGATCTATACGATCATGTATCCCGCATGGCCTCTGGTTCAATCGGCAACCGCCGGTGTGTTGGGCTGGTCTTCGCGCGAGCTGGTGCAGCAGGAAATGGTTGCCTTCGAAGAAGCGAATGCGCCGTGGAATGCGAAGCTGGTTGAAACTCCGCTCGAGGAGATCTCGGCCGATGCAGAGCTGCAGCAATACGCCGTGAATTCGGGCGGTGCCGTATTCCGCACATGGTGTGCGCAATGCCACGGCTCGGGTGCGCAAGGTGCGCCGGGTTTCCCGAACCTGCTGGACGATGCCTGGCTTTGGGGCGGTACGCTTGAGGATATCGAGTACACCATCGCCTATGGTATCCGGAATGAGGAAAGTGACGATGCGCGCTATTCCGAAATGCCGGCCTTTGGCGAGATCCTCGAGCATGACGAGATCACGCAGGTGGTTCAGTATGTCATGTCGCTGACCAACGCTCAGACCGACGATGCAGCAGCGCAGGCGGGCAAGGTTGTCTTTGAAGATAACTGCGCGGCTTGCCATGGCGAAGATGGCAAAGGCGATGTCTTCCAGGGCGCGCCGAACCTGACGGATGCGATCTGGCTTTACGGTGGTAGCGAAGAAGCGCTGACCGAGACGGTCACCAACAGCCGGTTCGGCGTCATGCCATCCTGGGAAAACCGCCTGACTGACGCGCAGATCCGTGCTGTATCGGCTTATGTCCACCAGCTGGGTGGCGGTCAGTAAGAGCTAAAAGAACACCTCCGGGCGGTTTCCCGCCCGAAGGCTGAGGCACCGGCTGTTCCATCTGTTCGCGCGTTTCCAGAACAGCCGGTGCCGAATTTTCCAAGAATAAGCCCTTGTTGTGTCTCGGTCCAGAACCGGGATTCAGGCTGGTTCAGCGATCGTCCAGATCTGTTGCGCGCGGATGTTCCTTCCACCAATGATGTTCGGGCAACCAACGCGCCTTGCGGCGGCTTGGTTTTGGTGTGTCCTGAATATGGGGCGTGTCGACCCGTGTCGCAGTCATGAAAGATCGGGCAAAAACGTTCAGCATGGCGTTTCTCCTAAGCGATAAAGTTCCTGCCTAAAAGATTGACCTTTGGGGCGCCAAATGCGACTCAATAACCATTACTCTGTGTAAGTGTGGTTTACATATGGACTGGCTGAACCTTCCGCCGCTTGCTGCGCTCAGGGCCTTTGCAGCCTTTGCTGAGAAGCGTAATGTAGTCGATGCCGGTCTGGCGCTTAATGTCAGCCACGCTGCCATCAGCCAGCAGTTGCGTGCGCTGGAAAAGCACTTGGGCGTTGCGCTGCTCGACCGTTCCGGCAAGTCACTGACCCTGACCGGGGACGGAGAGCATCTGGCGCGTGCCTTGCATCTGGGCTTTGGCGCGATTGAGGTGGCCGTTGGCGATTTGGCCCGTTCGGGTCAGGACCGGCCGGTTCATGTCTCGCTGACTTCGTCCTTTGCCGCATCGTGGCTGATGCCGCGTCTGCCAAGTTTTCGCGCCACCCACCCGGAGGTCAATCTGATCCTCGATCCAACCTTCGAGGTGGTCGAATTGCGCCCAGGCGGAGTCGATGTCGCCATCCGCTATGGTGCCGGAGGTTGGCCGGGGGTGGATTGTGAGATGTTGCTGCAAACACCGATGGTTATCGTGGCCTCACCCACTCTGTTGGGGGGCAAAACGGACTGGTCGCCAGCCGAGCTTGCGCAACTGCCGTGGCTGGAAGAAATCGGCACGACAGAAGCTACAACATGGCTGACCGAACGCGGCGTTGGCCCCGAACGCGGTGCGGGGCGCACGCAACTCCCAGGTAATCTGCTGCTGGATGGCCTGAGGTCCGGACAAGGGGTCACGGTCACCGTGCGACAATTCGTCGAGACTGATATCGAGGCGGGCCGTATCGTCGAGCTTTATGCCGAACCCGATGCGCGCGGATATCATATTTTGACGCAAAAATCAGCACTTAGACCTTCGGTGAAGACGTTTATCAGCTGGCTGAAACGCGAGGCACGCAACGCGCGGTAACATTGGCGCGAAAAGATGTCTGTACGATGCGCGTTTTGACCCATGTCAAAGTCTCTCGTCCCGTGATCTGGAACAAGACACACTCAGAAAAGCCAGTTGTGGAGCCAGCCTGTGAGCGATTCCAACCCCACCCCCAGTCTCTATGCCGCCAGAGAGCCGATTTTCCCAAGGCGGGTGTCCGGCCCGTTCCGCAATCTCAAGTGGATCATCATGGCGGTGACGCTGGGCATCTACTATGTGACGCCGTGGATCAGATGGGACCGGGGTCCAAGCCTGCCGGATCAGGCGGTGCTGCTGGATCTGGCCAACCGGCGCTTTTACTTCTTCTGGATCGAAATCTGGCCGCATGAGTTCTACTTCGTCGCAGGCCTTCTGATCATGGCCGGGCTGGGACTGTTCCTGTTCACCTCGGCTCTGGGACGGGTCTGGTGCGGCTATGCCTGCCCGCAGACTGTATGGACCGATCTCTATATCTTGGTCGAGCGCTGGATCGAGGGGGATCGCAACGCGCGTCTGCGTCTGCATCGACAGAAGAAGCTGGATTTTCGCAAGGCACGATTGCGTCTGACGAAATGGGCGGTCTGGTTCCTGATCGGCCTCGCCACGGGCGGGGCTTGGGTGTTCTATTTCGCGGATGCGCCGACGTTGGCCCGCGATCTGGTGACCGGCAACGCACATCCTGTGGCTTACACGACCATGCTGATCCTTACCGCCACTACCTTCTTCTTCGGTGGCTTCGCGCGTGAGCAGATCTGTATCTATGCCTGCCCCTGGCCGCGGATTCAGGCGGCGATGATGGATGAGGATACTCTGGTCGTCGGATATCGCGAATGGCGGGGTGAGCCGCGTGGAAAGGGCAAACGCACTGCCGATTCTGATCTGGGTGATTGCATTGACTGCATGGCCTGCGTCAATGTCTGCCCTGTGGGGATCGATATACGGGACGGGCAGCAGCTGGAGTGTATCACCTGCGCTTTGTGTATCGATGCCTGTGATGACATGATGGCCAAGATAGGCAAACCACGCGGCCTGATCGACTATATGGCACTCAGCGATGAGGTGCACGAGCGAGAAGGTCAGCCGCCCAAGAACATCTGGAAACACATCCTGCGGCCCCGCACGATCCTTTATACGACCTTGTGGTCGCTGGTCGGCTTTGCCCTGCTCTTTGCGCTGTTTATCCGTTCGGATATCGACCTGACCGTTGCGCCGGTGCGGAACCCGACCTTCGTCACCTTGTCGGATGGCACGATCCGCAACACCTATGACGTGCGCCTGCGCAACAAGCATGGGGAAGAGAGGTCCTTCCAACTGACGCTGGCGGGCGATCCGTCGCTGCAGGTCGAAATTGAGGGCATCGAAGGGAATGCTGTCAATGTCGCAGCAGATACGGCACAATTGACGCGGGTCTACATTACTGCGGCTCAGGGCACCGGTCCGGCCGCTGTGGACAGCACTTCGGTCCGCATCTGGGTGGAAGATCTTGGAAGTGGCGAGCGGGCCTATAAAGACACCACGTTCAACGGACGAGGAAACTGAGAATGGCAAAGCGTCAATTTACCGGAAAGCATGCGCTTGCCGTGTTTGTTGCAGCCTTTGGTGTGATCATCGCGGTGAATCTTGTGCTGGCCTACAGTGCGGTGAAGACGTTTCCGGGACTTGAGGTCAAGAACTCCTATGTCGCCAGCCAGGAGTTCAACGAACGTCTCAAAGAACAGCAGGCGCTGGGCTGGGAGATCAAGGCCGAGGTGACCGGCGGATTGCTTGTGCTGCGCATCACCGATCAGACGGGTGCCCCCGTCGAGGTGGCTGAGCTGCAGGCGGTTGTTGGTCGTGCGACCCACGTGAAAGACGACTTCTCGCCGGATTTCACCTTTGATGGTCTGGCCTACGCGGCTCCCGCCGCACTGGGCAAGGGGAACTGGAATATCCGTCTGGTCGCCAAGGCCAAGGACGGTGCCGAATTCGCGCAGCGCGTGCCGCTGTATGTGAAAGGGTGATGGGATGACCGCACAGGCCCCAACCGGTACAGCGGCTTGTCCGGGCTGCCTCGCAGCCCCGGCCGAGCCAGCGCGTGCGGCGCCCAAGGACGCGCAGATCGCGCTGTCGCTACCGGGGATTCACTGCTCGGCCTGTATTGCGACGGTTGAGCGGGAATTGAACGCCCATCCCGGCGTCTTGGACGCGCGGGTCAACCTGACGCTCAAACGCGCCATGATCAAAGCCGCTCCGGACATGCGTGCCGTCGACCTGATCCCGGTGCTGGAACGCGCGGGCTATGAAGCGCATGAGCTTGACCCCGGAGCGTTGTCGGCCACGCAATCTGACAAGGCAGGTCGTGATCTGCTGATGCGGCTGGCCGTGGCCGGGTTTGCGTCGATGAACGTGATGCTGCTGTCGGTGTCGGTTTGGTCCGGCGCAAGTGATGCGACTCGGGACATGTTCCACTGGATTTCGGCGGCCATTGCGTTGCCTGCGATTGCATTCTCGGCCCAGCCATTCTTTGCCAACGCCTGGAGCGCCCTGCGTGTGCGTCGCCTGAACATGGACGTGCCGATCGTGCTGGCCATCCTGCTGGCGCTGGTCACTTCGCTCTGGGAAACCGCGCTTAGCGGCAAGCACGCCTATTTTGACGCCGCCCTGACGCTGACCTT
Organism: Ruegeria sp. BE3; assembly: GCF_056538865.1. Classification (NCBI taxonomy): domain Bacteria; kingdom Pseudomonadati; phylum Pseudomonadota; class Alphaproteobacteria; order Rhodobacterales; family Roseobacteraceae; genus Ruegeria; species Ruegeria sp. BE3. The sequence goes on from NZ_JBQFTW010000007.1 coordinate 155,590, forward strand.
CTTTCTGCTCGCCGGGCGGTATCTGGATTACCGCACCCGCGCCGTTGCCCGCTCCGCGGCTGAAGAACTGACCGCGTTGGAGGTGCCACGCGCCACCCGTCTGGTGGATGGCGCTGAGGAAGAGATCGCAGTTTCCTCTCTGAATGTCGGCGACCTGATCCTTGTCCGGCCCGGCGGTCGGATGCCAGTGGATGGAGAGATTGTCTCGGGTCAGTCCGAACTCGACCGCTCCCTGCTGACCGGGGAAACCCTCCCTGTATTCGCGCAGGAAGGGCTGGCGGTCAGCGCTGGTGAGGTCAACCTGACCGGACCTCTGACCATCCGTGCGACGGCGGTGGGTGAGGATACTTCGCTGCATCGGATGGCCGATCTGGTGGCCATCGCTGAATCGGGTCGGTCGCGGTACACATCGCTGGCCGACAAGGCGGCCAAGCTATACGCGCCGGGTGTGCACATCCTGTCGGCGCTCAGCTTTCTGGGCTGGTACATCTATTCCGGCGATGTCCGTACGGCGCTGAACATCGCCGCAGCGGTTCTGATCATCACCTGCCCCTGTGCGCTTGGCCTTGCGGTTCCGGCGGTGACAACTGCCGCCTCCGGTCGGCTGTTCCGCAGCGGGATGCTGATCAAACATGCCACGGCGCTGGAGCGTTTGGCCGAGGTTGATACGGTTGTGTTTGACAAAACCGGCACGCTGACCTCGGGTACACCCGAGCTGACCAATCTGGGCGACCATTCCCGCGCCGATCTGGAAGTGGCTCTGGCACTGGCCGAGGCCTCCTCGCATCCCTTGTCGCTTGCGCTCACTAAAGCAGCACGTGAGGCCGGGATCAAACCCGCTACCCTGCGCGATGTGGTCGAAGTGCCGGGCTATGGCACCGAGGGCCTCTATCGGGATCAGCGCGTCCGGTTGGGCCGCGCCGCCTGGGTCGGTGGCGAGGACGGGGCGCAGACCTCTGCATGGCTGGCCATCGGATCGCACACGCCCCAGCGTTTTACGTTCACGGACAGCCTACGCGCCGGTGCGGCCGAGGCCGTCGCCGCCTTCCGCAAAGCGGGCAAAGAGGTCATTCTGATCTCGGGCGACACCAAAGGGGCTGTTGAGGCACTCGCAGATAAACTGAGCATCGAAACCTGGATCGCCCAAGCCTTGCCCGAGGACAAAGCCGCCAAGGTGCAAGCGTTGAGCGATCAGGGCCATCGCGTCCTGATGGTGGGCGATGGGTTGAACGATACGGCAGCGCTGGCGGCGGCACATGTCTCGATCTCTCCCGCCTCAGCACTGGACGCGGCGCGGGTGGCGTCGGATATCGTGCTGCTGGGCAATGACCTGTCACCGATCTCGGATGCCTGCGATACGGCCATCAAGGCGACCAAACGGATTCGCGAGAACTTCCGCATCGCTACCGTCTACAATGTGATCGCGGTGCCTCTGGCCGTTGTGGGCCTCGCAACACCGCTGATCGCGGCGCTGGCGATGTCGACCTCGTCGATCACTGTGTCCCTGAATGCATTGCGGCTAAGGTAATACGATGGAAGTTCTGGCCTATCTCATTCCGATTTCACTGCTTTTGGGCGGTGTTGGGCTGGTTGCGTTCATCTATACGGTCCGGTCCAACCAGTATGACGACCCCGAGGGCGACTCGCGCCGCATCCTAAGCGACGAATGGGACGACAAGCCCAAGCCCTGACCGCCCTTGAAATTGCCGCAATGCCCGGTTATGTCCGGCCCATCCGCTAGCAGAGAGATACGCCTCATGGCCACCACAAACCCGATCCAGTTCATTCAGCAGGTCCGTGCCGAAGTCGCAAAGGTCGTCTGGCCTACGCGCCGCGAGGTTCTGTTGACCACGGTCATGGTGTTCATCATGGCGGCGCTGACGGCTGTGTTCTTTGCATTGGTCGATCTGGGCATTCGCGGCGGGTTGCAACTGATCCTGGGCGCCTTCGGCTAAGCCGGTTAGGTAGGCGGAAACGCCACTGCCCCCTTGCACAGCACGGCGTGTCAGAGTAGGTGACATGACTATTCGGAATGGGCGTGCGGCGAATCGGGCTGCGCGCCGCTTTTTATTCCGGGTGACGCAATTGGATTTTAACGAGGGGTGCGCTTAGCCGCGGCCCGAAGGCAAACAAGGACGACAGGTTCATGGCGAAACGGTGGTACTCGGTCAGCGTTCTTTCGAATTTCGAAAAGAAGATCGCAGAACAGATCCGCACGTCGGTGGCTGAACAGGGCCTTGAGGACGATATCGACGAGGTTCTGGTGCCCACCGAAGAGGTGATCGAAGTGCGCCGGGGCAAGAAAGTCACCACCGAGCGCCGCTTCATGCCGGGCTACGTGCTGGTGCATATGGAAATGTCGGATCAGGGCTATCACCTGATCAACTCGATCAACCGCGTAACCGGCTTCCTGGGCCCGCAGGGCCGCCCGATGCCGATGCGTGACGCCGAAGTGAACCAGATCCTCAACCGCGTTCAGGAAGGTGAAGAAGCGCCGAAGCTGATGATCACCTTTGAGGTCGGCGAGAAGGTCAAGGTCAACGACGGCCCGTTCGAAGATTTCGACGGTATGGTCGAAGGCGTGGACGACGAGAACCAGAAGCTGAAGGTCTCGGTCTCGATCTTCGGTAGGGAAACACCGGTCGAGTTGGACTTCACGCAGGTGACCAAACAGAGCTGATCAAGCTTTGCTGCAAAAAACTACAACGCCGCGATGCAACATGCGCCGCGGCGTTTCTGATTCCGATATGAAGACGGCGATACTGTTTCGCTTACCGCCTTATTGCGACTGCGTCATCGCCGCGCGCAAGAGCTGCGGACGGTCGGTCTGGGATGGCAGGAAGACAGCTTGCGATCCGGCGTCCAGTGCGGACAGGCTCGCATCATACCACTGCATCGCAAGGTCGCGGCGTTCCTGCACACCAAAACCTTCGCGCAGGTGGTGCCCAATCAGTTCTCCGTAGGCCGGTTCCCCCATAGCAACAAGCATCAGCGCAGAGCCAACGGCGGTGTCCATGTTGTCCTGTCGGTATCCCATCGCCAGGCAGACCTTGCTTGTCGCGGCAAGATCAGTGGGGCTCAGCCCTGAATCCAATGCCAGTTTGCGAACCTGAGTTTCAGCCTCAGATTTTGAACTGATGGACAGGGCATCAACTTGTGGTGCCAACATCTCACCGTAAGAGGCGCACTGGGCGCTCACCTGATCCGGCGTCAGCCCCTGGATGTCCTGCATCAGATCTTCGCCGCGCGCCATCGCATAGCTGCGGGCAAGGCAAAACTGTTCGCTGAGCGCAAAGTCAGGATCGGACATGTTCGACAACGTCGTATAGCCGCCATTGGTCGAGGTTTGCAGCATGACCCCGCTACAGCGATTGGCCAGCGACGGACCCCCGGCACCACCAGAAAACAGGCTTGGCAGACTTGCAGACGTTGTTTCGGCAGTGCTCGCTTCCGGCTCAGCCGTCTGGGGCTTGATAACCGGTATCGCTTGTGCCGGAGCCTGAGGCACCGCGGCCAGTGAAGACCCTGATTGTACCTGTCGGCGGTATTCCATCAAAAGCGGCTGGCCCGAAAGCTGGGTGGCTGCCTGTCCACCGCTTGTTGCCCAGTAATATGCCTGCTGCAGGAAGTCATACTGATAAGGCTGGAAATCATAGCCATTCACAGGATAGCCCATGGATGCCTGATACCGCTCGATTGCCGAGCGGGTTCCGCGACCGACCTGCCCGTCGACACGACCGGCATTGTATCCAAAGTAATTGAGCGCCGTCTGTGTCTGGGCTCCTTGGGTGGTGGACGGGATGCCTGACCGGTAGGTTCGTGTGGTTGTCGTCCGAGCCTGCTGTTTCTTGCCTTGCTCTTTACCAATGGCATAACCGATGACGCCACCAACAACTGCGCCGCCCAGGATTTCGCCTGCGTCTGCACGTGCGGTCTGAGGTGTGGATGTTGCAAAAGAAATCACGATGCCCAGTGTTATCAATATACGAATGATCATAGTTAACCTCCACTAACCAATCCATTTCCAAAGACTATAGCACAGCCACAAGTGTTAATGTGAGACAAAGGCCAAGAGTTGCCCAACTCACCGACTTATCCAGGTATTTCTGGGCCTTGTTGGTTTGTCCGTAGCTTGTATTTCCTTGTCTATTGCGCTCTGCAGTTGGTGAGTTGAATGAAATCCGCGAGGGCTCGATTCGATTGCGCGGCATTCGAGCGGGCCAGCCCCTTGCCAACCCTCGCATTCCCCTTTAAATGCCGCCTCTATCGTCTTCGGGCGAGATTCTCTCGTGGGAGGTTGCTGGGATCGCGATCCCGGATCGGACCACGCAACATAATCTGGGTGGGACGCGTCCTGCCTAAGTTGAAAGGAAAACCAAATGGCCAAGAAGCTTGCTGGTACAATGAAGCTGCAGGTTCCTGCAGGTCAGGCGAACCCCTCGCCGCCAGTTGGTCCGGCGCTGGGTCAGCGCGGCATCAACATCATGGAATTCTGCAAAGCGTTCAACGCCAAGACCGCAGACATGGAGCAAGGCGCACCTTGCCCGACCGTGATCACCTATTATCAGGACAAGTCCTTCACCATGGACATCAAGACGCCGCCCGCGTCTTACTACCTGAAAAAAGCGGCAGGCCTGAAGCCGGTTGGCAAGCGTAACCGTCCCCGTGGCGCGGAAAACCCTGGTCGTGAGACCGTGGCAACCGTGACTTCGAAGCAGGTTCGTGAAATCGCCGAAGCCAAAATGAAAGATCTGAACGCCAACGACGTCGAAGGCGCAATGCAGATCATCCTGGGCTCGGCCCGCTCCATGGGCATCGAGGTGAAGTAAGATGGCAAAACTCGGTAAACGTACCCGCGCTGCGCGCGAAGCTGTCGCTGGCAAGGAAAACCTGTCGGTAGACGAAGCAGTTGCCCTGGTCAAAGCCAATGCAACCTCGAAATTCGACGAGACCATCGAGATCGCTCTGAACCTGGGCGTTGACACCCGTCACGCAGACCAGATGGTTCGCGGCGTTGTCGGCCTGCCGAACGGCACCGGCAAAGCGATGCGCGTTGCTGTATTTGCTCGTGGCCCCAAAGCTGATGAAGCGAAAGAAGCAGGCGCAGATATCGTTGGCGCAGAGGATCTGATGGAGACCATTCAGGGCGGCACCATCGAATTCGATCGCTGCATTGCCACCCCGGACATGATGCCGATCGTTGGCCGTCTGGGTAAAGTTCTGGGCCCCCGCAACCTGATGCCGAACCCCAAAGTTGGCACCGTGACCATGGACGTGAAAGCGGCCGTGGAAGCAGCCAAGGGCGGTGAAGTTCAGTTCAAGGCGGAAAAAGGCGGCGTCGTGCACGCAGGTGTTGGCAAAGCGTCGTTTGACGAAGCCAAGCTGGCCGAAAACGTCCGCGCTTTCGTCTCGGCTGTGGCCAAGGCCAAGCCCTCGGGCGCCAAAGGCACCTATATGAAGAAGATCGCGCTGAGCTCGACCATGGGCCCTGGCGTGACCGTCGATGTTGCGGAAGCATCCGGCGAATAAGCCCGAGCGCAGAACTACAAAGAATTGGTCCCGAGTGGTGTGAACTGCCCGGGACTTTTTCTTATCTTCGATCGAAAGTCATCATCGCTCGGACCAACTCGTCGAAACAACACTGGGTCTCGTTAATTGCCATTAGACAAACAAGCTAACTGAACCCATGTCGTCAGTAATCCGATCGCTAATCCCAGATTGGCTATTCAACGGATTCCCACTTCATCTCGTTCATCAGCACCTTTGGATGTGAGACCAGCATATGCCAGACCACGGCCTGAAAGCTCTCTACCTGAGCGGTGACATCCCCTAAACTCGGGATTACCAGAACGGCATCACCCACCTCGGCTGCATACCCGCCGTCTCGACCGACAACGCCCATGACCGAAGCGCCAACGTCCTTGGCAAGTTGCATGGCTTCAACAAGGTTCATAGAGATATTCTTTTCCTTGCTACCGCCGCCTACGGAGAACACAAAAACAGCGTCCTCTTTGCGAATTCGGCTGACTTTGAGCCAGTTGGCGTAAGAACTGTCCCAGCCGTCATCGTTAATCCGTGCCGTTAGCTCGGAAACATTATCGGTTGGCGTATAGCATTCGATTCCAGCAATCTTTCGGAAATCGTTGACCGCGTGACTGGCATGACCTGCGCCACCACCCGATCCGACAAAAAACAACCGCCCGCCTCGCGCACGCACCTGCACAATCAGATCGACCATGTCAGCGCAGGTCTTTCGATCAAGCGTTGCGATGATGTCAGAAGCATTCTTAAAAAATTCGTCAATTGCGTCCATGAAACAGTCCTTTCTGCTATGTGATCGTGTCGAGGGCGATATCTACGGCCCCCAACAATGTGTCCGCGTGGTGGTCAGCCTCGACCCCGTTGTTGTAAGAGGTATGAATCAGAATAGTGGTCATTCCGGCGGCGGTTCCTGCCAGCATATCCTTGGCGGTATCACCGATCAAAACACTGCGACCCAGGTCGATCTGCCATTTGTCTGCTAGGGCAAGAAAAGCACCGGCTTTCGGCTTTCGGCAATTGCAATTGTCCGCGTCATCATGGGTACAGCAATATATCTGATCGGGGCCAAGCACGGCCTCGATCCTTGCGTTCATCTCGCCCAAGGTATCTTCAGTCAGTTTTCCGCGGGCAACATCGGGTTGATTGCTGACAACGAGCACTGGGAATTCACGTGAATGCAACCGGTCTGCGACCTCAGACAACCCATCGGAAAGCCGAAAGTCGTCTAGGGTGCGCGGCGAATACCAACCACCATCACGCGAGACGACTTCGTTCAGAACGCCATCGCGATCGAAGAACAGCGCCGGTCGTTTCACGAAACCTTCTCCAGCTGTACCGGAATGTCTGTCTCGGACGACTCATATATCGCTTTCAAAGTTCGCATGACGCCGACACCTTCAGCGAAATCCCCCCAGATTGGATTTCCCGTTTGGATTCCCGACAGGAAATCCTGCCATTCCAAATCCCAACTTTCGTCAGCACCTTCATACGAGAGGGTTTCCATATCCGGTACACCGCCTTCAGGCCTGCGGATCGCTTGAGTCAGCGTCTCAGTCCCATAGCTGCGCCCCAACCCTTCGATCACAAGGGAGCCCAAGGTGCCAAAAACCTCGAAAGAGAACAGGTTCTTCCATTGCGTCCAGGCGGTGTGAAAACTGGCAATCCGCCCGTCCTGCCATCGCAAAAGGGCAAAACCATTGTCTTCGAGGTCGCCCAAAGGCCAAACTGCGGTCTGAAGGCATCCGTAGGCCGAGTTTGGCTCTGCCTTCATGAACCAGTGAATCAAGTCGATGATATGGACGCCTTGATCCGTCAACTCTCCGCCACCGGCCATTTCACGATTTCCGCGCCATTCCTTTTCGTAGCCTGGACGCCCACCATGGCCATAGCGGGCGCGAATATGGATAATGTCGCCGATCACTCCGTCAGTCATCCTGCGATGTGCCTCGGTCAGGGCAGGGTGATAGCGATGGTTGAACCCGATCTTCAGTCGCCGTCCAGTGGCCTCAGCCGCTTTCTGCATTGCAAGCGCCTCGGACAGGTTTCTGCCCATCGGCTTTTCCACCAGCACATGACACCCAGCTTCCAGCGCTACCACGGAAATCTCGGACAGCCCCGCATTGGGTGTTGCCACGCAAACAATATCTACGCCTTGCGCTGCGATCGCGTCGCGCCAATTCGTGAAAGCCTCGGCGTGGTGTTCGGCGGCCAGTTCCTGAGCGGTCGTTTCGAAAACATCCGCAACGGCCACAAGTCGCGTTTTAGGATGTCGCGCGGCCACGTCCGCCCGACGTTTGCCGATCAGACCACATCCGATGACTGCTACGCCTAAGGTTCCATCCAGTTCCGCCATGTCCGCACCTTAACGACCGCGTATATTTGCGACTGTCGTCGAGCCGTCGAAATCGATGCCGTATTGGATGCGTGGCATTCCACGCGCGGCCATATACGCCTCGAGCTTTGCGGGATTTTTGGCGCAATAAAGCATCAAAAAGCCACCACCTCCTGCCCCGATGATCTTGCCCCCCAAGACATTGTAGTCGGCGCGCACTTCGTCGTAGAGCTGGTCCCAGCCATCAGAGGAAATCTTTGAAGACATCCGCCGTTTGTTCATCCAATGCTCGTGCAGCGACAAGCCGAATTCGTCGAATTCCTGCGATTTGATCTGATCCAGAATTCGATAGCCAAGATCCTTGATCGCATCGAGACTGTTCTGAACCTGATTTGATCCACCACCCCCGCTCGCCTTGGGGGCAACTTTTTTCATTGCTTCGTCTTGATCTTTCAGCACCGCTTCGGCACCGCGTCGTGTGCCGGTATAGTAGATATGCGTATTGCCCGTCAGGTCGGCGAGCGCGGATTCACCGAGATCAACTTCTGTAACCTTGACGGTGCCGTCTTTTGCGATGTCGAGTTGTGTTAGACCACCAAAGGCAGCCATATACTGGTCCTGCTTCCCAATACCCTTGTTGAGAACATTGAGTTCGATATCGCAGGCCTCTTCCGCAACCTCCTGGATCGATACAAAGTCGCGTTTTTGAGCGCGCAGCGCTGTCAGGAGCCCGACAAGATAGCAGCTGGACGATCCCACACCGGTGCCTGCCGGGATGTCGGCGAGCGACGAAATCTCAATCCGCTCATCGAAGCCATGGCGCAAGAGGGCTTCGCGCGCCAGTTCATGTTTCAAATCTCGTGCGTTATCGACCTCTTCGGCCTGCGTGTAGTTTATTCTGACCTTGGTATCTACGACTTGCCGGTTCACACAGACATACATGTACTTATTCAGGCACATGGCAAAGATGAAGCCGCCATCCTTCTCATAATATGATGGCAGATCTGTACCGCCGCCGCCCAAAGTGACTCGAAACGGTGTACGCGTGATTATCATGACAAAATGACCTTTCCAGATTGAACAAGATCTTCGGCAGTGGAAAAAGACTCGGGCGTATCAATGCCCAGGCAATAGCCGGAAACTGGCGCTGCATAGACAGATTGATTTTCTGCCAACAGCGCTGGAAATACATCTTTCCCGAAATCAAAAAAGCTTGCAGACGGAATTGTTTCGAGCACGCACGGTTCCAACACGTAGATACCTGCGTTGACGAGCGAAGAAATTTCATCGCCGGCGCCTTCGACGAATTCCACTATTCGGCCTGCATCATCCACCGCGACTCTACCTCCGGCAATGCCGGTATGAGGGTGGACGTTGCGGTCAAAGACCGCAACTGTAGCGATCGCACCAGTTGCTTCGTGTTTTTCCAGCAGCGCCTTCAGGTCGGTATTAAGCAGGTTGTCGCCGTAGACCACCAGAAAGCGACCGCCGAATTTATCGCCAATCTGCTTTGCGGCGCCCGCTGTACCCCGTATTTCAGGCTCATGCGAATATGAGACCGAGAGGCTGAATTGCTGTCCGTCACCGACAAAGGCAGTTATGTCTTCGGGGCGATGGTGAAGATTGATGAATACCTCTTTCACGCCTTCACGTGCGAGCCAGCGCAAGTTACGTGCCAAAATCGCGTCGCCGCCAATTTGCAACAACGGTTTTGGACGCCCACCCGAGATCGGTTCGATCCGCGTGCTCTTCCCGGCGGCCAGGACAAGGGCTTTGGGCATCAGGGTCACAGACGGATCAACCCTTCTTTGGCCAGATAGTCGATCATGGTCTTGAGGCCAGCATCAAGCCCTATCTGCGGCCTCCAACCAAGCCCGCGTGCGCGGGAGATATCGGCAAGCGTCTCTTCAGCCTCACCCGGCAGATCAGGCTTGTGTTCGGGCGGATAATCCTTGCCCATCAAAGCGGCAACGTGATCGTATATATCGCGCACGGAATAGTTTTCGCCGGCGCCCAGATTGTAGACTTGGCCATTGGTTCGCTGATCTGTAATGCACAGCTCGTGAAAGCGATTTACGTCGTCCACGTGAATGAAATCCCGGCGCTTTCCACCTGTTCCAAATATTGTTGGTGCCTTCCCCTCGGCCAACCGCATAATAAAGGCACTCATAACCGGTGGGATCGACCGTCTATAGTCCTGCTTCGGGCCATAAACGCAAAAATAGCGGAGCGCGGTCGTCGCAACGCCATGATATTCCGAATAGGCGTCAGCGAATGCCATCGAGGCCGCCTTTGAAATGGCATAGAAACTTTTGGGATGCAGTTCTTCCTCGGGCGTCGGCAGTACCTGCGATCCTTCATACAAGGCTGAGCTTTCAGCGTAGATTACCTTCGCCGCTTTCTTCCGCCGCGCCGCTTCAAAAACATTGACCGAGCCGGCCACGTTGATTGATGCCGTCTCCACCGGGTCGTCCTGGCAATCCGCGATACAATTTTTGGCAGCAAGGTGGAAAATCACATCGCCTGTCTGTATCACGTCAATCAACTGCGGATCACGTATATCGATCTCGTGAAACGTACAATCGTCCGGTATCTGGCTCTTCAGGCCATAGGCAAGATTGTCGATTCCGACGACATGATATCCTCTGCCCAGCAGGTAATCCGCCAGATTGCTGCCGACAAAGCCGGCAACGCCTGTAATAACAATACGTGGTTTGTTCACAATGTGTATCCGGCCGCAGTCGCGTCGTCATAGAACATCTGCACAGTCTCAAGCGAGTATTCAGCCAGATCCTTGCCGAAAGTTCCGGTCGCCTTAATCAAATCCGGAGTGATGGTGATGATATGACACCCAGTCTCCTGCGCCTGGATAATGTTCAGCGCTTCCCGTGGGCTTGCCCAAAGAACCTCGGCGGCTGGATAGCGAGCAGCCATAGCAACAGCAGCTTTCATTACCGGCATCGGGTCAATGCCCGCGTTGGCAATACGCCCGGCAAAGATCGAGATCACGCTGGGGGTCTCGGGGCTCAACGATTGCAGCACGTCATTGACTTGCTCAAGGGTAAAAATTGCGGTGACGTTCAGCTTCACCCCATCAGCGCTGAGGCTTTTGAGAATTGGGCCGGTGAATTCACCCTTTGTGTTTGTCACCGGAATCTTGACATAGACATTGTCGCCCCAACTGTCGATCAGGCGCGCTTGACGCTCCATCTCGGGCAGATCATCTGAAAACACTTCGAACGAAATGGGCGCGTCTGTGATCTTGTTTAATACGTCTTTGGCGAAAGAGGCGTAGTCCGTAATCCCAGCCTTCTTCATAAGTGTCGGGTTGGTCGTAAATCCCGAAACCTTCCCGCTTGCCTTGGCTTCAAGCATATCATTGATATCTGCACCATCGGCATAGAGTTTAATCGTCAATTCCATAGTAAAATCCCAAATGGTTAACCGTTACACATCAATTCACTGACCGGGAAACCAACTCTTATTACAACTGAATAACAAAAAGTCGTCACCCGAGAGGCTCTAGACAGGTTAAAGAACTAGCTTATCACTTCTTGTAAAGATAGCTCTTTATAGAGAATTTTAGCAGGTCTTTGACTAACCGGAGGGGCAAATGTCACGGAGTGTAGTGGTTTTTGGAGGTGCACGTGGCATCGGTGCGACGGTAGCCAAAAGCTTCGCAGAAATTGGGGATAATGTTGTAATTTCTGCCCGAAATCCAGAAGAGGTCGCAACCACCGCCAGAGCAATCGGAGCCAAAGGGCAGGTGTGCGATATTACTGATACGGCGGCTGTTCGGGCAGTACTGGCCACCGCGGGACAACCGGACATTGTAATCAACACGGCGGCAATTCAGGGCGGTCGTGGCGCAATTGGCCCCATTTGGGAAACAGACCCGGAAGCGGTTGCAGCGACGATCAGAATCAATCTGATCGGTGCCGTCAATGTCATTCGCGAATCGCTGCGGGTCATGCGGCCAGTCGACAACGGAGTCCTGATACAGTTTTCAGGCGGCGGCTCTACCGCGCCCCGTGCGGGTTTTGCGGCATACGGTGTCAGTAAGACCGGGGTACTCCGTTTGGTCGAGACCGCCCAAATGGAGCTGGAGGCGGAGGGGTCGAAAATTCGCTTATTTGCCCTTGCGCCGGGCGCAGTTGCAACGGCAATGACCCGTGAAGTTCTGGAAAATGAAGATCGGGTTCCCGAAGAGGCCAAAGAGGCGGGTGACATCGCGGGCGGTCGCGCCGGAGTGTCCCCTGATCTTGCCGCCGAGCTTTGCCAGTTTCTGGCCAGCGACCAGGCAACGCCACTATGCGGTCGGTTGATCCACGTGCTTGAGAAGTATCGAGACTATGTTGGATTCGATCTTGGGCCCAATGACGGAAGACTGAGGCGTGTGGATTATACCTCTGCTTGATTCTTAATTCGTCGATCGCTAGCCTCGCCCGCGTGCAACGCTATTTCTTCGGGTAATTTTATGTCTTCAAGACGATTTGGTGTGTTTTCTAATGTGTTAGCGATCAAGCGCGCCAACGGAAAATTTGTTCTCGCGGGTCGTCAGATCAGCGGCATGGAGGCACATGGGAGGCACTGGAGCGGCCCGCTGACCTGCGTCTGTGAGCCCGCTCCGGAAGCCCGTTTGCACGAAGATGTCGATCGATTGCTGGGCGGTGATAACGTTGAAGTCGATCAAGCCGATTTGCCCTTTGATCTGGTTGTTGCGGATTTTGAAAGCGACGAAGCGCGACAAGCGCTTTCAAGCATGACCGCTGCAGTTGCGGGTATCGGTTACCGCGCCACTCATCTTTCACGCTGGGGGCAAGAATTGGGCGTGCCCGTTGTTTATGGCAGCGAGTATTCCCTACGCACCAGATTGCAGATTGTTCATGCGGAAACCAGCAACCCAATTAAAAGATTGCGGCGCACGATCTGGGAACGAAACCTTGAGAGACGACAGCAAGCCGCCATACGCATCGCGGCCGGAGTACAATGCAATGGAACTCCAACTTTTGACGCCTATAGGCGGATTAATGACCATGCCATGCTGTTTTTTGATGGTCGTTTGGGCGATGAAATGCTGGTTGGCGAAGACAAGCAAGACGCACGTCATGCTCGTCTGACATCAGAAGAGCCACTTAGGCTTGCCTGGTCAGGGCGGATCAATAGAATGAAAGGTGCCCACCATATTCCCAAAATTGCACAAGAAATTCGAAAAACGGGTGTCCCGTTTACATTTGATGTATTTGGCGACGGTGTCCTGCTCGACGACCTAAGGGCGGAAACTGCTGCCATGGGTCTTGACGACATTCTTACGTTCCACGGATTTGTGGATTACTATAAAGAGCTTACTCCATTCATGCAGCGCGAAGTCGATATCTGGGTCTGCCCGCACGTGCAGGGAGACCCGGCAGGCGCCTACATGGAAGCGTTAGGCAACGGCACCCCGATATTGGGTTTTGACAACGAGGCACTGAATGGGCTGCTGGCGAGAGTGGACGCTGGTTGCATCGTCCCCATTGGGGATGCCACAGCGCTTGCGCAAGAAGTGGCGCTTGCTCATAGAAACCGAGACCGCATCAAGTCTTGGTCGGACACGGGAAGAAGTTACGCTGCTGAACACACATTCGAAAAGAGCTTTGCCCGGCGAATGGAACACATTGATAGCTTGCTTATCCAAAACTCAGCGCGCCCGGCAGCATCGCGATAACAGTCTTTTGGGTGGGGCTCTTTTCTTTTCGAGGAGCCCAGAGAGTTCGCAAAATAAGGACGGTCGACCGAAACATTTGTTTGGGTGAAACCAGTTAGCATCGAGTATTGTTCCTCTGCCGAGAGCACACATCATTGCTGCCACATTCACATTAGAACCTAATGAGCAATTGACCGTCAAACTTCATGCAATCAATCGGTTCTCACTGGGCAATTAACCTACGGCTTATCGACCTGCACCATCAGTTTTTCGCCTAATTTAGCGAAATCCGGAGTGGTCACTGTATCTTGGCGTAGCATCCGGTTCAAACCGCGAATGTCGCTGTGAGGTGCCGCATGTATGTGTATTCGGATAACCCGTTATCAGCTAGGCGGGTGTGGTAAATTGCAAGCTGTTCAAAAGTAGAGCATGAGTGGCTGATCGCACCATTTTACCCCTTGGAAATCCCGCACATCTGTCCTAAGTAAAGCCACGGAATAAAGCGTGCGATTCGTCGTGCGCTTTATTTTGTTTCGTCCAAGACGGTGGGTGGTGCCATCCGGCCCCTTAATTTCCTGCCTGAGACGGGTAAGACCAAAGAATTCTGAGGGTCACGATCCTCGGGCGCATTTTGGCCAATCCCGTAACAACGGACCTGAACGCCGGAGGCTTGCCTTCGGCAAATATGAGCCGGGGTGAGTGATCGCCCCAAACTTGGAGAGAACTGTGGATAGAGCCCAGAAAGAGAAAGTGGTCGAGGAACTCGGCCAAATCTTCGAAAGCTCTGGCGTCGTAGTGGTATCGCACTACGCCGGTCTGACAGTTGCCGAGATGCAGGACCTTCGCGCACGTGCTCGTGACGCGGGTGGTGCCGTGCGTGTTGCCAAGAACAGGCTCGCCAAAATCGCCCTTGAGGGTAAGCCGTGTGAAAGCATGGCCGACCTGCTGACAGGGATGACCGTTCTGACCTATTCCGAGGACCCCGTGGCAGCAGCCAAGGTGGCCGAGGACTTCGCCAAGGATAACAAGAATTTTGAGATCCTCGGCGGTGCAATGGGCGAGAACGCTCTGGACCGCAAAGGCGTCGAAACAGTTTCGAAAATGCCGTCTCGTGAAGAGCTTATTGCTTCGATCGTGGGCTGCATTGGCGCACCTGCTTCGAACATCGCCGGCGCGATTGGCGCACCTGCAAGCAACATCGCAAGCATCCTTTCCACCATCGAAGAGAAGGCGGAAGCTGCGTAAGCGGTTGGCACTGAATGATCTGCGTAGGGGAAATCCCCTGACGTTGGAACACACACTGTAAACGGAAAGAGCTGATAAAATGGCTGATCTGAAAGCACTCGCAGAAAGCATCGTGGGTCTGACCCTGCTGGAAGCACAAGAACTGAAAACCATCCTCAAAGACGAATACGGCATCGAGCCCGCAGCTGGCGGCGCCGTAATGGTTGCAGCTGGTGGCGACGCCGGTGGCGCAGCTGAGGAAGAAAAAACCGAATTCGACGTCGTTCTGAAGAACGCCGGCGCATCGAAAATCAACGTCATCAAAGAAGTTCGCGGCATCACCGGCCTGGGCCTGAAAGAAGCCAAGGAACTGGTCGAAGCCGGCGGCAAGATCAAAGAAGGCGTGGACAAAGCAGAAGCAGAAGACATCAAAGGCAAGCTGGAAGCAGCTGGCGCCGAAGTCGAGCTGGCCTAAGCTTAGTCTCTGGTGCATCGCTGATGCGCCGAAAAATTTGGCTGGGTCCGGAGAAATCCGGGTCCAGCCGAACCTGTCTTAGAAAGGGTCTCAATATCTGGGGCGTTTTCTAAGACACGGTTTTCGGATCGGGAGGCTGCCTTCGGGACGGTGGCCATGAATTGATCCGGACGTGTTGTCTCGATTGTGCAAGATGCCGGGGCCCGACGGTGTCTTTGCCCGCTGAGAACATCGAAAGGTGACATCTGACATGGCTCAAACGTTCCTTGGCCAGAAACGTCTTCGTAAATATTACGGCAAAATCCGCGAAGTGCTGGAGATGCCGAACCTCATTGAGGTGCAGAAATCTTCTTATGATCTTTTCCTGCGCTCCGGCGATGCAGAGCAGCCCACAGACGGCGAAGGCATCAAAGGTGTGTTCCAGTCGGTTTTCCCGATCAAGGATTTCAACGAAACCTCCGTTTTGGAGTTCGTGAAATACGATCTGGAAAAACCCAAATACGACGTCGAAGAGTGTATGCAGCGCGATATGACCTACAGCGCGCCGCTCAAGGTCACTCTGCGTCTGATCGTGTTTGATGTCGATGAGGACACCGGCGCGAAATCGGTCAAAGACATCAAAGAACAGGACGTGTTCATGGGCGACATGCCCCTGATGACGCCGAACGGTACGTTCATCGTGAACGGCACCGAGCGTGTGATCGTCAGCCAGATGCACCGCTCGCCCGGTGTGTTCTTTGACCACGACAAGGGCAAAACCCATTCCTCGGGCAAGCTGCTGTTTGCCTGCCGCATCATCCCGTATCGCGGCAGCTGGCTGGACTTTGAGTTCGACGCCAAGGACATCGTGTTCGCCCGTATCGACCGTCGCCGCAAGCTGCCTGTGACGACCCTGCTCTATGCGCTGGGTTTGGATCAGGAAGCGATCATGGACGCGTATTACAACACCGTGTCCTACAAGCTGGACAAGAAGAAAGGCTGGGTCACGCCCTTCTTCCCCGAGCGTGTGCGCGGCACCCGTCCGACTTACGATCTGATCGACGCGAAATCCGGTGAAGTGATTGCCGAAGCGGGCAAGAAAGTTACCCCGCGCGCGGTCAAGAAGCTGATCGACGAAGGCAACGTCACCGACCTGCTGGTTCCGTTCGACAACATCGTCGGCAAGTACGTTGCCAAGGACATCATCAACGAGGAAAACGGCGCGATCTATGTCGAAGCCGGTGATGAGCTGACCTTGGAATATGACAAAGACGGCGACCTGATTGGTGGCACCGTCAAGGACCTGATGGATGCGGGCATCACCGATATTCCGGTTCTGGACATCGACAACGTCAATGTCGGCCCCTACATGCGCAACACCATGGCTCAGGACAAAAACCTGAACCGTGAAAGCGCGCTGATGGACATCTACCGCGTCATGCGCCCAGGCGAGCCGCCCACCGTCGAGGCTGCGTCGGCTCTGTTCGACACTCTGTTCTTCGACAGCGAGCGCTATGACCTGTCCGCCGTTGGCCGCGTGAAGATGAACATGCGTCTGGCTCTGGACGCGCCGGACACCCTGCGCACCCTGCGCCGCGAAGACATCGTGGCCTGCATCAAGGCGCTGGTGGAACTGCGTGACGGTAAAGGCGACGTGGACGATATCGACCACCTTGGCAACCGTCGTGTGCGTTCGGTTGGCGAGTTGATGGAAAACCAGTACCGCGTCGGCCTGCTGCGCATGGAACGCGCGATCAAAGAGCGTATGTCGTCGGTCGAGATCGACACCGTCATGCCGCAAGATCTGATCAACGCGAAACCGGCAGCCGCTGCTGTCCGCGAATTCTTCGGCAGCTCGCAGCTGTCGCAGTTCATGGACCAGACCAACCCGCTGTCCGAAGTCACCCACAAACGCCGTCTCTCGGCGCTTGGCCCCGGTGGTTTGACGCGTGAGCGTGCGGGCTTTGAGGTGCGCGACGTACACCCGACCCACTATGGCCGGATGTGCCCGATTGAAACGCCGGAAGGTCCGAACATCGGTCTGATCAACTCGCTGGCCACCTTTGCCCGCGTGAACAAGTATGGCTTCATCGAAACACCCTACCGCGTCGTCAAAGACGCCGAGGTGACCGATGAGGTTCACTACATGTCCGCGACCGAGGAAATGCGTCACACCGTGGCGCAGGCGAACGCGACGCTGGACGCCGATGGCAAGTTCATCAACGATCTGGTGTCGACCCGTCAGGCCGGTGACTACACGCTCGCCCCGCGCGAGAATGTGGACCTGATCGACGTGTCGCCGAAACAGCTGGTCTCGGTTGCTGCATCGCTGATCCCGTTCCTTGAAAATGACGACGCCAACCGTGCTCTGATGGGCTCGAACATGCAACGTCAGGCGGTTCCGCTGCTGCGCGCCGAAGCGCCGCTGGTCGGTACCGGTATCGAGGAAAAGGTTGCGATCGACTCAGGCGCTGCGATTCAGGCGAAACGCGCCGGTATCATCGACCAGGTCGATGCCCAGCGTATCGTTATCCGCGCAACCGAAGATCTTGAACTGGGCGACGCTGGCGTTGACATCTATCGTCTGCGCAAGTTCCAGCGTTCGAACCAGAACACCTGCATCAACCAGCGTCCGCTGATCAAGGTGGGTGACACCGTCCAGAAGGGCGAAGTCATTGCCGATGGTCCGTCGACCGATATGGGTGAACTGGCCCTGGGTAAGAACGTGGTCGTCGCGTTCATGCCGTGGAACGGTTACAACTACGAAGACTCGATCCTGATCTCGGAACGTATCGCGCGTGATGACGTCTTTACCTCGGTCCATATCGAGGAATTCGAAGTCGCCGCCCGTGACACCAAGCTGGGTCCGGAAGAGATCACCCGCGACATCCCGAACGTCGGTGAAGAAGCGCTGCGCAACCTCGACGAGGCGGGCATCGTTTACATCGGTGCGGATGTTGAGCCGGGCGATATTCTGGTCGGCAAGATCACACCGAAGGGCGAAAGCCCGATGACCCCGGAAGAAAAGCTGCTGCGCGCCATCTTTGGCGAAAAAGCATCTGACGTGCGCGACACCTCGCTGCGCGTGAAGCCGGGTGATTATGGTACGGTCGTTGAGGTTCGTGTTTTCAACCGTCACGGCGTCGAGAAAGATGAGCGTGCGCTGCAGATCGAGCGTGAGGAAGTCGAA
This sequence comes from Ruegeria sp. BE3, assembly GCF_056538865.1. Lineage (NCBI taxonomy): Bacteria > Pseudomonadati > Pseudomonadota > Alphaproteobacteria > Rhodobacterales > Roseobacteraceae > Ruegeria > Ruegeria sp. BE3. The sequence continues at coordinate 174,017 of NZ_JBQFTW010000007.1, forward strand.
CGTCTGGCCCGTGACCGGGACGACGAGTTGGCGATCCTCGACCGCAACATCTATGCGCGTCTGCAAGGTCTGATCCTGGGTAAAACCGCTGTCAAAGGCCCGAAAGGCGTCAAGCCGGGCTCGGTTATCACCGAGGAGCTGCTGGAAACCCTGACCCGTGGTCAGTGGTGGCAGCTGGCACTGGAAGGTGAGCAGGACGCACAGATCGTCGAAGCTCTGAACGAACAGTACGAAGTGCAAAAGCGCGCTCTGGATGCCCGTTTCGAGGACAAGGTCGAGAAAGTCCGCCGTGGCGACGACCTGCCGCCGGGTGTGATGAAGATGGTCAAAGTCTTCATCGCCGTGAAGCGTAAGCTGCAGCCGGGTGATAAGATGGCCGGTCGTCACGGGAACAAAGGTGTGATCTCCAAGGTTGTTCCGATGGAAGACATGCCGTTCCTGGCCGATGGTACGCCGGTTGACTTCTGTCTGAACCCGCTGGGTGTGCCTTCGCGTATGAACGTTGGTCAGATCCTTGAAACACACATGGGTTGGGCCGCACGCGGTCTGGGTCTAAACATCGACGACGCTCTGGGTGAATACCGCCGGTCCGGCGATCTGACCCCGGTGCGCGAAGCGATGAAGCTGGCCTATGGCGAGAATGTCTACGAAGAAGGCATCACCGGTCTAGACGAGGATGGCCTGATCGAGGCTGCGGGCAACGTGACCCGTGGTGTTCCGATCGCAACCCCGGTCTTCGACGGTGCCAAAGAGGCGGATGTCAACGACGCGCTAGTGCGTGCGGGCTTCTCGGAAAGCGGTCAGTCGGTTCTGTTCGACGGTCGCACCGGTGAGCAATTTGCACGTCCGGTGACCGTGGGCATCAAGTACCTGCTGAAACTGCACCACCTAGTGGATGACAAGATCCACGCGCGTTCGACCGGGCCATACAGCCTGGTGACCCAGCAGCCGCTGGGTGGTAAGGCGCAGTTCGGTGGTCAGCGCTTTGGTGAGATGGAAGTCTGGGCTCTGGAAGCTTACGGCGCCGCCTACACCCTGCAGGAGATGCTCACCGTGAAATCGGATGACGTCGCCGGCCGGACCAAGGTCTATGAGTCGATCGTCAAGGGCGAGGATAACTTTGAAGCGGGCGTACCGGAATCGTTCAACGTTCTGGTTAAAGAAGTCCGTGGCCTCGGCCTGAATATGGAACTCCTGGATGCGGAGGTTGAGGAGTGAGGGCGCAGCCCTTTCTCCCGTCCCCCCTTCCGCAAGATTTGAGGTAACAAATGAACCAGGAAATCACCAACAACCCGTTCAACCCGCTGACGCCCCCGAAGGTCTTTGACGAGATCAAGGTTTCGCTGGCGTCGCCCGAGCGGATCCTGTCTTGGTCCTATGGCGAGATCAAGAAACCCGAAACCATCAACTACCGGACGTTCAAGCCTGAACGTGACGGTCTGTTCTGTGCGCGTATCTTTGGCCCGATCAAGGATTACGAGTGTCTGTGCGGCAAATATAAGCGGATGAAATATCGCGGCGTTGTCTGCGAGAAATGCGGTGTGGAAGTCACCCTGCAGAAAGTCCGCCGCGAGCGTATGGGCCACATCGAACTGGCCGCGCCTGTTGCACACATCTGGTTCCTGAAGTCGCTGCCGTCCCGCATCGGCCTGATGCTGGACATGACGCTGCGCGATCTGGAACGTGTTCTGTACTTTGAAAACTACGTCGTCATCGAGCCCGGTCTGACTGACCTGACCTACGGCCAGATGCTGACTGAAGAAGAGTACATGGACGCTCAGGATGCCTACGGCATGGACGCGTTCACCGCGAATATTGGTGCCGAAGCCATCCGTGAGATGCTGGCCCAGATCGATCTGGAAGCCGAAGCCGAGCAGCTGCGCGCTGATCTGGCCGAAGCGACCGGTGAACTGAAGCCCAAGAAGATCATCAAGCGTCTGAAGGTTGTTGAATCCTTCCTCGAGTCGGGCAACCGGCCCGAGTGGATGGTGATGACCGTAATCCCGGTTATTCCGCCGGAACTGCGTCCGTTGGTTCCGCTGGATGGTGGCCGTTTTGCGACTTCGGATCTGAACGATCTGTATCGCCGCGTCATCAACCGGAACAACCGTCTGAAGCGTCTGATTGAGCTGCGCGCGCCTGACATCATCGTCCGTAACGAAAAGCGGATGCTGCAGGAATCCGTTGACGCTCTGTTCGACAACGGCCGTCGTGGCCGCGTGATCACTGGCGCCAACAAGCGTCCGCTGAAATCGCTGTCGGACATGCTGAAAGGTAAGCAGGGTCGCTTCCGTCAGAACCTTTTGGGTAAGCGGGTCGACTTCTCGGGCCGCTCGGTCATCGTGACCGGTCCGGAACTCAAGCTGCATCAGTGTGGTCTACCCAAGAAGATGGCGCTGGAGCTGTTCAAGCCGTTCATCTACTCGCGCCTTGAAGCCAAGGGTCTGTCTTCGACCGTGAAGCAGGCGAAGAAACTAGTCGAAAAAGAGCGTCCCGAAGTTTGGGATATCCTCGACGAGGTGATCCGCGAACACCCTGTCATGCTGAACCGCGCGCCGACGCTGCACCGTCTTGGCATTCAGGCGTTCGAACCGGTTCTGATCGAAGGTAAAGCCATCCAGCTGCACCCGCTGGTTTGTTCGGCCTTTAACGCCGACTTCGACGGTGACCAGATGGCCGTTCACGTCCCGCTGAGCCTTGAGGCGCAGCTGGAAGCGCGTGTTCTGATGATGTCGACGAACAACGTTCTGTCGCCTGCAAACGGCGCGCCCATTATTGTTCCGTCGCAGGATATGATCCTGGGTCTGTACTATGTGACCCTGGAACGCGAAGGCATGCCCGGCGAAGGCAAGGTCTTTGGGTCTATCGACGAAGTTCAGCACGCGCTGGACGCCGGTGAAGTGCATCTGCACACCAAGATCACCGCGCGGATCACCCAGATCGACGACGAAGGCAACGAAGTTCAGAAGCGCTATGAAACCACCCCGGGCCGTCTGCGTCTGGGTGCTCTGCTGCCGATGAACAACAAGGCGCCGTTCGAGCTGGTCAACCGCCTGCTGCGGAAGAAAGAAGTGCAGCAGGTGATCGACACCGTCTACCGTTACTGCGGTCAGAAAGAGTCGGTCATCTTCTGTGACCAGATCATGTCGATGGGCTTCAAAGAAGCGTTCAAGGCAGGCATCTCGTTCGGTAAGGACGACATGGTCATTCCGGACGACAAGTGGGGCATCGTTGATGACACCCGCGGTCAGGTGAAGGACTTTGAACAGCAGTACATGGACGGCCTGATCACTCAGGGCGAAAAGTACAACAAGGTTGTCGATGCCTGGTCGAAGTGTAACGACCGCGTCACCGAGGCCATGATGTCGACGATCTCTTCGTCGGATCGGGCAGAGGACGGCTCCGAGCAGGAACCGAACTCGGTCTACATGATGGCCCACTCCGGTGCGCGTGGCTCGGTCACTCAGATGAAACAGCTGGGCGGTATGCGCGGCCTGATGGCTAAGCCGAACGGTGACATCATCGAAACGCCGATCATCTCGAACTTTAAAGAAGGTCTGACCGTTCTCGAGTACTTCAACTCGACCCACGGTGCCCGTAAGGGTCTGTCGGATACCGCTCTGAAGACGGCGAACTCGGGTTACCTGACCCGTCGTCTGGTCGACGTCGCACAGGACTGTATCGTTCGTGAGATCGACTGTGGCACCGAGCGTGCGATCACTGCCGAAGCAGCCGTGAACGACGGTGAGGTTGTCGCCTCGCTGGCGGAACGTGTGCTGGGCCGTGTGGCCGCAGACGATGTTCTGCGTCCGGGTACGGATGAGGTGATCGTGGCTGCAGGTCAGCTGATCGACGAACGTATGGCGGACACCATCGACGAAGCCGGTGTTGCCTCGATGCGCATCCGCTCGCCTCTGACCTGTGAGTCCGAGGAAGGCGTCTGCGCCACCTGCTACGGTCGTGACCTTGCACGGGGTACCATGGTGAACACAGGTGAGGCTGTCGGCATCATCGCCGCTCAGTCCATCGGTGAACCCGGTACGCAGCTGACGATGCGGACTTTCCACATCGGTGGTGTTGCGCAAGGTGGTCAACAGTCGTTCCAGGAAGCCAGCCAGGAAGGTGTCGTTTCCTTCGAGAACCCGCAGATTCTGGTCAATGCCGCAGGCGAAAGCCTCGTTATGGGCCGGAACATGAAGCTGGTGATCAGCGACGAACACGGCGAAGAGCGTGCCAGCCACAAGCTGGGCTACGGCTCCAAGCTGTTCGTCAAGGACGGCACCAAGGTGGCCCGTGGCGACAAGCTGTTCGAATGGGATCCCTACACCCTGCCGATCATCGCCGAGAAAGCCGGTACCGCGAAATATGTCGACCTTGTTTCGGGCCTCGCTGTCCGTGACGAGACCGACGATGCAACCGGCATGACCCAGAAGATCGTGATCGACTGGCGCGCCGCCCCCAAAGGCAGCGACCTCAAGCCCGAGATCATTCTGGTCGGCGAAGATGGCGAGCCGGTCCGCAACGATGCGGGCAACCCGGTTCACTATCCGATGTCGGTGGATGCGATCCTGTCGGTTGAAGATGGCCAGACCATCGAAGCCGGTGACGTCGTTGCGCGTATCCCGCGTGAAGGTGCCAAGACCAAGGACATCACCGGTGGTCTGCCGCGTGTGGCCGAACTGTTCGAAGCCCGCCGTCCGAAAGATCACGCGATCATCGCAGAAGCCGATGGTTACGTGCGCTTTGGCCGCGACTACAAGAACAAGCGCCGCATCAGCATCGAACCGGCTGACGAGTCCATGGAGACCATCGAGTACATGGTGCCCAAGGGCAAGCACATCCCGGTCGCCGAAGGGGACTTCATCCAGAAGGGTGAATACCTGATGGACGGTAACCCGGCTCCGCATGACATCCTGTCCATCATGGGTGTCGAAGCGCTGGCGGATTACATGATCGACGAGGTGCAGGACGTCTATCGTCTGCAGGGCGTGAAGATCAACGACAAGCACATCGAGGTTATCGTGCGCCAGATGCTGCAGAAGTGGGAGATCCTGGATTCAGGCGACACCACCCTGCTGAAAGGCGAACATGTCGACAAGCAGGAGTTCGACGCAGCCAACGAGAAGACCATCTCGCGCGGCGGTCGTCCGGCTCAGGGCGAACCGATCCTTCTGGGGATCACCAAAGCCTCGCTGCAGACGCGTTCGTTCATCTCGGCGGCCTCGTTCCAGGAAACCACGCGCGTTCTGACCGAGGCTTCGGTTCAGGGCAAAAAGGACAAGCTGGTTGGCCTGAAAGAGAACGTCATCGTTGGTCGCCTGATCCCTGCCGGTACAGGTGGTGCAACTCAGGCTGTCCGCCACATCGCGCAGTCGCGTGACAACGTGGTCATCGAAGCCCGCCGGGAAGAGGCCGAAGCCGCCGCTGCTCTGGCTGCGCCGATGATCGACGACGATATGGTCGGTGACGAGCTGGATGTACTGGTGGAAACGCCGGAAAGCCGCGAGTAAGCGCACCGAAAAGCTAAAAAAAGGCCCTGCAGCATCGCGGGGCCTTTTTCTTTGGTCGATCCGCCTCATACGCGGCCAGACCACCACTGATTTCAACCTTCGGCGTACCGTATCAAGCGCTCTTGCAGCGTGCCACTGTGCAGTTCAAACATATGGTTGTCGTGGTCATAGAAATAGATCGACTGACTTTCCCCTGGAACCCGCGCCCGGCCTTCCCGCAGTTCGAGGCCAAGCGATCGGATGCGCTGCAGCCTGTCCTCGTACTCATCCGCACCCATTTTGAAGGCGACGTGGTTATAGGTTTTCTGGGTTAACGGGTCGCCTTCCATTGCCGCGACCCAGACACCGCCGATGTCGAAGAAACGCTCTTTCGAGAGTGAGAAAGTCTTGTCGCCGCTGTCATAGACCTTACGCGCATCCAGAACTGTCGTCAGGATTTCTTCCATCTTGTCGAGGTCGGCTGTGATGAATGTTATGTGGCTCAGACCTTCGATCACGGTGCACCTTTTTGCTATCGTTGGGTTTTAGCATAACAGGGCGCGGGTCAAAGTCAGCGGGTTCTGTGAGCGCGGTCAATGATGAGTTGACATTGCAGCAGGCTGTCCGGCCAATGGTCGCAATAATTTAGGACCGGACCAAACCAGAATGACCCCAAATGTCAAAGGCGCGTTGTTGATGATGGGCAGCATGGCCGCCTTCACCGTAAATGACACGCTGGTCAAAGTCGCATTGCAGGATTTGCCGTTGTTTCAGATGATTGCGATCCGGGGCGCGGTGGCGACTGCTCTGGTCTATCTGCTCGCGCGCCATCTGGGGGCGTTAAATCTGGATTTTCCGCGCCACGATAAATGGCTGGTCGCGCTGCGGTGCGTCAGCGAGTTAAGCGCCACGTTTTTCTTTCTGACAGCGCTGAAGCATATGCCGCTGGCGAACGTGACGGCAGTGCTTCAGGCCTTGCCTTTGACGGTGACGCTTGGGGCGGCGCTGATCTTTGGTGAGCGGATCGGCTGGCGGCGCATCGTGGCAATCGCACTTGGGTTTTCCGGTATGCTGCTGATCGTCCGACCCGGCCCCGATGGGTTCAGCCTCTATGCATTCTATGCTCTGGTTGCAGTGGTATCGGTGACCGCGCGGGACCTGATCACCCGGCGCATGTCGGCCGAGGTCCCCTCGATGGTGGTTACGCTGGCCACCTCGCTGACGATCACGGTGACCGCAGCGGTGGTTTCGGTCTTTGAAGGCTGGGTGCCGATACCTCTGGCAGCAGGCACCCTGACCGTTTCTGCGGCGGTGTTCGTGCTCGGGGGTTACCTGTTCAGCGTGATGGTCATGCGCGTGGGCGAGGTCGGCTTTGTCGCGCCGTTCCGCTATTCCAGCCTGATCTGGGCTTTGGTGCTGGGCTGGCTGGTTTTCGGCGACTGGCCCGATCCAGTGACGATGCTGGGTGCCACACTTGTGGTTGGCGCAGGGCTGTTCACGCTGTTCCGTGAAAGGTCCACTCAAGCTGCCGAGTGAACCTGTCGGACCAGGTTCTGGTCGATCGCAAACCGCGCGATGAACTCACCTTCAAGCTCTGGTGTCAGTTCCGATAACTCATCCTTGTTGTTGCGCGCGCGTTTGGAATCGTTGAAGCCATTGAGCGTGCGCACCCACATCGGTGAATCCGAATAGCTGAGTACCGGCATGAAGCGTCCGACGCGGTGGTGAGTGAAATTCATGATCGAATGGCTACAGCCACCCGCGATATACATGCCCAGCCCGACCCCCAGCAGAGGTTTATAGACCTCCGAGGCCCGCACACCACCCGGGCCAAATCGGGCGAGGAACCCGAGGCTATAGTCAATTCCGACCATTTGGTTGCTCGCCATCAGCCCGGCCCCTTCCTGCGCCGCGATGCGTAGACGTTCAACGAAATCAACGGACACCGCGTCATCGTCGTCATGTCGGAACTGGATGCAGGGTTGCTCGGGGTTGGCGCGGGCCGCGTTCAGGATCTCTTTCATGATCTGCCGGGGGCCGATCTGCGTGTCGGCAGATTTCTGAATGATCCGCACCTGACGCATCCCGGCAGTCAGGTCGTGCAGCCGGTCAAAGGCCGGTTTAGGCAGGCAATCCCCGATTACGATCAGGAATTCGAAATCCTCATCGGTCTGTTCGCGAAAACAGGGCAGGGTGGTGGCCTCGAATAGGCGAAAACGCTCTTCCAGACGGGCAGGGTTATAAAGATAGCGGCGGCGTTCTTCGACGGTTTCATGTTCGATCTGAAACCCGCCGAGGGCGGGGTAGGAAAAGCGGCACAAGCCGATGATTTGCATGATTCACCCGTCAGGAATGGCTTGGTCAAACTATGCCTTTGCGCTTTCCGGCCTGCAACCGGGCCAAAGGGCTGGAATGGCGCAAGATACGCTGATAAATCAGCGCAATCCGGCGTCAGGGGCGTCCAGACCCGCGCGCTGTTGACACTTGGCTCGACTCCCCCTATTACGCGCGTCATCTCGGTACCGGGGGCCGCCCCATAACCGATTTCAGTAATGAACTGGTCAAGGCCCGGACACTTTTATCGTTCGCGCCCTCTGATAACAAACCGCGACGTTCACCTCGGAATGGGAACGCTCGCGGGTTTTGCGCTTGTGGACGCATGAGTGCAGCGAATTTAACCGCACGCAGCCGCGTGCATGTCATGTGTGTTGCAAAACGGGGAAGAAACCGGAATGCCAACTATTCAACAGCTGATCCGCAAGCCGCGGCAGCCGAAAGTAAAACGCTCGAAGTCCATGCACCTGGAGCAGTGCCCGCAGAAACGCGGCGTCTGCACCCGCGTGTACACCACCACACCGAAGAAGCCGAACTCGGCTATGCGTAAGGTTGCCAAGGTGCGCCTGACCAACGGGTTCGAGGTCATCTCGTACATCCCCGGTGAAAGCCACAACCTGCAGGAACACTCGGTTGTTCTGATCCGTGGCGGCCGTGTAAAAGACCTTCCCGGTGTGCGTTACCACATCCTGCGCGGTGTTCTGGATACTCAGGGCGTCAAAGACCGTAAGCAGCGTCGTTCGAAATACGGCGCGAAGCGTCCCAAGTAAGAAGGAGAGGCTGATATGTCACGTCGTCACGCCGCCGAAAAACGCGAAGTCCTGCCTGACGCCAAATTTGGCGATAAGGTTCTGACCAAATTCATGAACAACCTGATGATCGACGGCAAGAAGTCGGTCGCAGAGCGTATCGTCTACAACGCGTTTGACCGCGTTGAGACCAAGATCAAGCGCGCACCGGTCGAAGTGTTCCACGAAGCGCTCGACAACATCAAACCGTCGGTCGAGGTTCGCTCGCGCCGGGTTGGTGGTGCAACCTATCAGGTTCCGGTTGAAGTCCGCCCCGAGCGCCGCGAAGCGCTGGCCATCCGCTGGCTGATCACCGCTGCGCGCGGCCGCAATGAAAACACCATGGAAGAGCGCCTTGCAGGCGAGCTGCTGGACGCCGTTCAGTCCCGCGGCACTGCCGTCAAGAAACGCGAAGACACCCACAAGATGGCCGAGGCGAACAAAGCCTTCAGCCATTATCGTTGGTAATCCGAGAGGCTTAGACCAATGGCACGCGAATATCCGCTCGAACTGTACCGTAACTTCGGTATCATGGCGCACATCGACGCAGGTAAGACCACCTGCTCGGAGCGTATCCTGTATTACACTGGTAAATCCCACAACATCGGTGAGGTGCACGATGGTGCAGCCACCATGGACTGGATGGAGCAGGAGCAGGAACGCGGCATCACCATCACTTCGGCTGCGACCACCACCTTCTGGGAGCGCACCGAGGACGGTCAGACCGCTGATACCCCCAAGCACCGCCTGAACATCATCGACACCCCCGGCCACGTTGACTTCACCATCGAAGTTGAACGCTCGCTGGCGGTTCTCGACGGTGCCGTCTGCGTTCTGGACGCAAACGCCGGTGTTGAGCCCCAGACCGAAACCGTGTGGCGTCAGGCTGACCGCTACAAGGTTCCGCGTATGGTTTTCGTCAACAAAATGGACAAGATCGGCGCAGACTTCTTCAACTGCGTTCGCATGATCGAAGACCGCACCGGCGCACGCGCTGTTCCGGTTGGTATTCCGATCGGCGCCGAGTCCGAGCTGGAAGGCCTGATCGACCTGGTCACCATGGAAGAATGGCTGTGGCAGGGCGAAGATCTGGGCGCAAGCTGGATCAAAGCTCCGATCCGCGACAGCCTGAAAGACATGGCTGACGAATGGCGCGGCAAGATGATCGAAGCGGCCGTCGAAATGGACGACGACGCGATGATGGAATACTTGGAAGGCAATGAGCCCGACGTTGAGACCCTGCGCGCCCTGCTGCGCAAAGGTACTCTGGACATCGCGTTTGTTCCGGTTCTGGGTGGTTCTGCGTTCAAGAACAAAGGCGTTCAGCCGTTGCTCAACGCTGTGATCGACTATCTGCCCAGCCCGCTGGACGTTGTTGATTACATGGGCTTCAAACCCGGCGACGAGGAAGAAGTTCGTGACATCGCCCGTCGTGCAGACGACGACATGGCCTTCTCGGGTCTGGCGTTCAAAATCATGAACGACCCCTTCGTTGGCTCGCTGACCTTCACCCGGATCTACTCGGGCACCATGCAGAAGGGCGACTCGATCCTGAACTCGACCAAAGGCAAAAAAGAGCGCATCGGTCGTATGATGATGATGCACTCGAACAACCGGGAAGAGATCGAAGAAGCGTTTGCAGGCGACATCATCGCGCTGGCGGGTCTGAAAGACACCACCACCGGTGACACTCTGTGTGACGCAAAGGATCCGGTGGTTCTGGAAACCATGACCTTCCCCGATCCGGTTATCGAGATCGCGGTTGAGCCCAAAACCAAGGGCGACCAAGAGAAGATGTCCCAGGGTCTGGCCCGTCTGGCCGCCGAAGACCCGTCCTTCCGTGTGGAAACTGACCTGGAATCCGGTCAGACCATCATGAAAGGCATGGGCGAACTTCACCTGGACATCCTGGTTGACCGTCTGAAGCGCGAGTTCAAGGTTGAAGCGAACATTGGTGCACCGCAGGTGGCCTATCGCGAAACCATCTCGATGCCGGTTGAGCATACCTACACCCACAAGAAACAGTCGGGTGGTTCGGGTCAGTTCGGCGAAGTTAAGCTGGAAATCCAGCCGACAGAGCCGGGCGAAGGTTACTCGTTCGAAAGCCGCATCGTTGGTGGTGCTGTTCCGAAGGAATACATCCCGGGTGTCGAAAAAGGCATCAACTCGGTCATGGACAGCGGCCCGCTGGCTGGCTTCCCTGTGATCGACTTCAAGGTTGCCCTGCTGGACGGTAAGTTCCACGACGTTGACTCGAGCGTTCTGGCGTTCGAAATCGCGGCCCGTATGTGTATGCGTGAAGGCATGCGCAAAGCTGGCGCGAAACTGCTGGAACCGATCATGAAGGTCGAAGTGATCACCCCGGAAGAATATACCGGCGGTATCATCGGCGATCTGACCTCGCGTCGTGGCCAGGTTTCTGGCCAGGAACCGCGCGGCAACGCAATCGCGATCGACGCGTTTGTGCCGCTAGCGAACATGTTCGGCTACATCAACACCCTGCGTTCGATGTCGTCGGGCCGTGCCCAGTTCACCATGCAGTTCGACCACTACGATCCGGTTCCGCAGAACATCTCGGACGAGATCCAGGCGAAATACGCATAAGCGAAGATTTGAGGGAGCTCCGGTCCGGGGCTCCCTTCATTACCGAAAAAGGAGGCCATCATGGCAAAGGAAAAGTTTGAGCGTACAAAACCGCACGTCAACATCGGCACGATTGGCCACGTTGACCACGGCAAGACGACGCTGACCGCAG